>NZ_JAMYEA020000002.1:0-150300 GCF_024129895.2 Pseudomonas sp. 21LCFQ02 | reverse complement strand
GCACCATTGATGAAGTCGAACGGATGCGCCGCCGTTACAAGCAACTGCACCGCGTCGAGGTACCGCATGCCGGGCCGACCTGCAAGGCCGACTGCCTGAACTGGGTGATCCAGGCGATCTTCCACTACGAGAAAACCCACGGTATGAGCTTTGCCGGTACCGTGCTGCATGACAGCGAAGACGTGCTGCATCCGCTGGAGCTGCGCCTGTTCAACTACCTGCTGCCGCGCAAGGACATGATCCAGTTGCCGGTGGTATCGCTGGAGCGTAACTGGTACGAGTGGGTGGCAGGCACTTACATGGACGAGTTCGCCGAATGGCACGGCAAGGATCTGGTGGTGCGCGAAAGCATGACCGACACCGTGCCTTCGGCCGGGGTCGGCACCTGTTTCTCACGGCGCGCCCTGGAAGTGCTGGCAGCGGAAAACCAGAACCAGCCGTTCAACACCGACAGCCTGACCGAGGACTACGACGTCGGTGCACGCTTGGCCAAATACGGCATGAACGCGATCTTTGTGCGCTTCCCGGTGCAGTTCCGGGTGCTGCGCAAGTCGTGGTTTCGCAAGCCGTATGAATCGACCCTGAACATGCCGCTGTGCGTGCGCGAGTTCTTTCCCGATACCTTCCGCACCGCGTTCCGCCAGAAAGCCCGCTGGACCCTGGGCATCGGCCTGCAGGGCTGGGAGCAGATGGGCTGGAGCGGCTCGCTGGCCAACCGTTATCTGTTATTTCGCGACCGCAAGGGTATCGTCACCTCGTTCGTCAGCATCCTGGCCTACCTCATCCTGATTCAACTGGTGGCGCTGATCGTGCTGCGCTACAGCGGCCTGTGGGATACCAGCTTTCCGACCCTGTTCGATAACAGTGACCTGTTGAGTGTCCTGTTGCTGGCCAACGGCGCGGCACTGCTCTGGCGTATGGCCCACCGTTTCTATTTCACCAGCGTGCTGTACGGCTGGCAGCACGGGCTGTTGTCGATCCCGCGCATGGTGGTAGGCAACTTCGTCAACTTCATGGCCGCCGCCCGCGCCTGGCGCATGTTCCTGACTGGCAAGCTGCTGGGGCGCAAGCTGGTCTGGGACAAGACCATGCACGACTTCCCTTCCACCGACCTGGTGGCCAGCGCGCCGCGCAAGCTGGGCAGCGTGCTGCTGTCGTGGCAGGCGATCAGTGATGAACGCCTGCAAAGCGCGCTGGATGAACAGCACAGCCGTCCCCTGCCGCTGGGCCGAATCCTGCTGAGCCGTGGCTGGCTGGATGACGAAACCCTGGCCGAGGCGATCGCCTTTCAAAATGACCTGCCACGTATCTTCGACCTGCAGGCGCAGTGTCAGGATGACCTGATCGACCATGCGCTCGTCCTGCGCTGGCGTGCCGTGGCGCTGGGCGCAAATGAACACGGCCAGCCACGCATCGCCGTGACCAGCCCGCTGAGCGACGAAGCGCTGCAGCAAATCAGCATCGCGCTGGGCGGTGAGCCGTTGCAGTTGATTGCCCGGGAAAGCGAAATCAACGCCCTACTGCGCCGGATCGGCGCCGCCACACAAGGCCAGCAACCTGCCAAAGGCACGCCGCTGCTCGGCGACTTGCTGATCGAAGCCGGGCTGATCGACCGTCAGGTGTTCGACCGGGCGATGCTCAATTATCAGCCACAACAACACGGAAGAATCGGCGACTACCTGGTGGATCTGGGCGTGTTGCCGCGCGAGACCATCGAACAGGCCGTTGAACGCCAATACCGTTTTGAGCCAATGGAGTCCACGCCATGAAGCGCGCACTGCTGCCGTTAATGGCAAGCCTGGCCCTGCTGCCGGCCAGCGTCATGGCCGAAGTCCTGCCGCTGGCCTTGAGCGGCCCGGCGTATCACTTGGCCAACGAGGCTTACCTGGCCTATGACCGCAAAGATTACGACCAGGCGGTCGCCAAAGCCCGTGAAGCCCTGCGCCAGCGCCCTGATGTGAGCGAGCTGAACGATCTGGTCAAACTGGCGCTGCGTGACAAGGATCGCCGCGACCACCCCGAACGATACCCCGATGCACGACCAAAACCCGGTTATCTGGCCGGTAATCAGTCGCTGCGCGAATACCGCAACGGCCATTACGATGCCGCAGCCAGGGCTGCACTCAAGGCCATCAGCCAAGCGCCTGAAAACCTCGACTATCGGCTGATGCTGATCGAAGCCCTGCAACGCCAGCAGAAGCTGGAGCAAGCCCACGCAGCCACCACCGAGGCCATCGCAACATTGGGGCCGCAACCGGAGCTGGTGCGCCGCCGGCAGGCGATCGAAGAACAGCAATCGGTAGTGATTGCCGCCAAAGGCTACGAGGCGCTGGCCCGGGGTGACAACGACAAGGCGGTGAGCCTGGCCCGTGATGTGGTGCAGCGCTATCCGCAGAACGTCGCGTACCGGCGCTTGCTGGTCAGTGCCCTGATCGCCCATCAGCAATACGAAGCGGCCCGCGCCGCCGCCAGCGAAGCCTTGGCCCTGCAAGGCAATGACGCCACGCTACTGGCCCAGCGCGGGCAGCTGCGCCAGCGCCTGGGCGACGACGCCGGCGCGCGCCAGGACTACGCCCAGGCATTGGCTGTCGGCAACCTGCCCGACCGTGAACGCGCGGCGCTGTATGCGGCCATGGGCCAACCCGATACAGCGCTTCGCTATCTGCAACAGGCACGGGCCAAGGGCGAGCTACAGGCCGGCGACGAAGTGCAGATTGCCTACTTCCTCAGCCAGGCCGGCGAGCAGGATCAAGCGCTGGCGACGTTTCGCCAGGTGGACCGCAGTACCGGCCTTAAACCGGTCGACCTGCGCAACGCGGCCTACACCGCACAGCGCAGTGGCGATGACGTGCAGGCGATTGCCTACTTCGAGCGGGTGCTCGATTATCAGCGGGCCGGCACGCTGGACATGAGCGAACAGGAGGTATTCGACACCCGTCGCTCGGTAGCCGACCTGTCACGGCAATGGAGCCTGACCAACACCAGCACTTACCGCGGCGCCAGCACCAGCAGCGGTCTGGGCGGCGCACCCGGTGCCAGCAACGACAGCCTGCAAAACAGCACCGAAGTGGCCTGGCGCCCGCTGGGCTACAACAATGCGCGGTTCTTCGAGCTGTACGGCCGGCTGACCGACACACTGTGGAGCAAGGACGACAACGACACCGGTCGCGATGCCTTGCAAGGCGCGCTGGGGATCCGCTTCAAGCCGTTGTCGGCGTACAACGTGATGCTGGCCCTGGAGCGCACCTTCCCGCTGGCCGGCTCGAATGTCGACGGCGACTGGCTGGTGCGCCTGGGCTACGGCTCAAGCATCGGCACCGACCTGCGGGTCGACAAACCCGGCTGGTGGACCTCCCAACTGTATATGGAGGCCGGGCGCTACCTGCAGAACAGGCGCAACTACTTCAACAGCGAATGGCAGATCGGCCGCAGCATTCGTCTGGACCGTATCAGCCGCCGGCTGGTGATTTTCCCGCACATCGTGGCGGCCGCCGACTACGACTCGAAGATGCGCAGCCAGGTCGATGACCTGGGCCGCCAGCGCAGCTCATCCGGCAACGCCGGCGGCGTCGGAGTCGGTGTCGGGGTGCGCTACTGGATGCGTGAAACTCGTAGCAAGGCACCACAGTCCTACATTGACCTGTCGTTGCAATATCGCGAGCGGGTCTTCGGTGACGATCGCGCCGAAGGCGTCTTCGCTCGCTTTACCTACTCGTGGTGACCATGCCCCAGCTACCGCTGCTCCGTCGTCTGTCAACCCGCGCCCGGGTGCTCACCGGCGTGCTGCTGGGCTTGATAGCACTCGGTACCGGATTGCTCTATGCCATCGACAGCGAGCGGCCCGCGCCCGACATCGCCGGCATCGTCTGGCAGCCGGACAACGCGACGGTGGGCATCCAAGGCCAGTGGCACACACTCGGCGCCAAAGAGCTGCTGGTGCAGTGGTCAGTGGTCGACGATCAGGCATTCATACCCGGCACCGGCCTGCCGGGCGTGCCGGTGATGCCCGACTGGGAACGCATCGCCCGCGAACCCTGGGCGCAGGGTGTGATTCTCGGCCTGGCCGGCTATTTCAGCGAAAACCGCTCACGGGACAACATCGAGCACCTCGCAGCGTTGTCAGAACAGCTGGCCAGGGTCCAGACACCGCTAAACGTCACCGGCTGGTATTTCCCCGCGGAAGTCGACCCCAGCTGGACCCGCGCCAAAGAGCTGCCCGCGCTACTGGCCAAACTGCCTCGCCCGCTGTGGATCAGTGTCTATGACGGTGCCAACATCGGCCCTGCCGCCACTGCCGACTGGCTGCAGAGCTGGCTGCCGGCAGATGTCGGGGTGTTCTTCCAGGACGGCGTGGGCGTCTATGCGCGCACCGCGCCGGTGGCCCGCACTTACATGGACGTGCTCAGCCAGCGGCTGGGCAAAGACCGCGTACGGCTGATCGTCGAAGCCTTCCGGCCGCAATGGGGCGGCGGCTTTCGTCCGGCAACGCTGGATGAGCTCAAACCGCAAATGGCAGCGTATGCCGGCTATCCGCTGTACCTGTTCGATGGCCCGCACTATGTGACGCCTGAGCTGGTCGAGGGTCTGAACCCATAAACATCTGCCGGGGTGCCGTAAGACAACAACCGGGACGGTTAAATACCTCACTCAAATGAATGCAACTAATAATTCATTTGATGCCAAATAACGCCATCTTATATCCAAGCAGCGGCCTATAAGCCGCCTTTATATTTCATCGCCCACTGGATTCTCAACATCTATAACCCGCCCACCGTTAGATCATGCCTTTAATGGCTTATGTGCTCAACCCGTCAAATTAATTGACGTCACCTCTTCGCCTGACGGCCCCTGATGAAAGGCTGGCGCGCCCAGATCTATTATTGACGCCAGAAAACACCCCATAAGACCATTCATTTCGTTAGTTATAAATAACAATTTGGCGCCAGAAAATTATTTCCTGTTTAGTTTAAAAAAACAGTAGCACTTTGTAATTAACCAGTTATAAATTGGCATCACACACCTGTTGTGACTCAACGACCCATGAACTACTTCCGGCTCCTGAGCGTTCTCGTTCTGCAACTGGTACTGGCCTCTATTGGCTTGGCGCAGTCGAGTGTCGATCAAACGCCAGCGCTGACGCAAAAACGCACGCTCGACCAGGACGTGGGCGGTCTGGTCGTGGCGCAAACCATGACCCTGGCAGGTCGCGCGTTCTACGACAGTTTCGCCAGTGCCTGGAACGACAAGGACCCCGATGGCCGCTTTAGCGTGTCCATCAGCGAACGGCCCACGGCCCGGCTGGGCAGTCAGGTGTTTGTCGATTACGGCCACCGGCGCCTGGTGCAGATGTTTCTGCCGCCTAACCGCAGCCTTATCCCGGCGTTGGGCGCCAATGCCGCAGAGCAGGTTTATCAGGCAATTCTGGAGTATCAGGTGGCACAGTTTTTTGGCGATCCCGATATCGGTCGCGACGAACTCTAAAGGTAAGGTTATGCACCGTTATGCTTTGTTGCCTATCAGCTTGGGGCTGCTCTTTATTCTGGGCGGTCGCGTGCAGGCCAGCGAACTGGTCTACACACCGGTCAACCCTTCATTCGGTGGCAATCCGTTGAACGGTTCGGTGTTGATGAACCAGGCCACGGCACAGAACAAGTTCAAAGAGTCCAGCGCGTCCACCACCCAAAGTTCGCTGGAGCAGTTCAACAGCATGTTGCAGAGCGCCATTTTAAGCCGGGTCTCTTCGGCAGTGACCTCCAGCATCGTGGGCGCCGATGGCAAACTTTCGCCCGGCGTGGTTGAAACCACCGACTTCAGTATTGCCATTACCAACTTGCAAGGCGGGCTGCTACAGATTGTCACAACCGACAAAAGAACCGGCCAGACCACCCAGTTTCAAGTGAACCAACCGTAATACCGCCGTACTTGCTGTTCCTGCATTCACCGACCTCAAGAACCTGATCCTATTAATAAGGAAGACGTCCATGCGCACTCAAAAATCCCTGCTTTCACTCGCGGTTCTGGTTGCCCTGTCCGGTTCTGCACTGGCTGACAACAGCACCGTCAACGCCATCCAGAACGGCTCAAGTAACGCCATTACTTCGACTCAGATCGGTGCCAACCAGTCCTCGGTCTATGCCGAGCAGAACGGCAGGCGCAACACCGCCGGTATTGAGCAGACCGCCACCAGCAGCAGCGTGAGCGCGGTGCAGGCCGGCAGCAACAACACCGCGACAGCCCAGCAAAACGGCAACAGCAACCAGACCGGCATCAAACAGGTTGGTAATGGCGGTCAGACAGCCGCTGTGAAACAGGGCAGCGCGAACAACACCGCCAGCGTCGAGCAGACCTGGAACACCAACAGCACCGTGCAGATCGACCAGGGCCATACCTACGGCGGCAACAACAACCAGGCGTACGCCACCCAGAACGGTAACAACGGCACCACCAGCAACACCATTCAATGGGCCGGCTCAAACAATTTGGCGTCGAGCAACCAGCAAGTCAACAACGCTGCGCAGTCCACCATTAGCCAGCGCGATGGCAATAACAACAAGGGCTGGGTGACCCAGGTCGGCAACAACGTGGCCACCGCCACCATTGCCCAGTCACGCGGCGACAGCAACGAAGGTTCGATCAACCAGCAGTACGCGATTTACAACAACGCGGCCGGCATCGACCAAAGCTATGGCAGTGCCAACAAAGCGGCCATCGGCCAGAACGGCGGCTGGAACAACACCGCCACCGTGACCCAGGCCAACGGCAACCAGAACCAGGGTTATGTCACCCAGACCGCCGTGGCTGAGAGCAGCGCCGCCGTCAAGCAGACCCAGGGCAGCAACAACACCGCCAACGTCAACCAGTCCTACGGCTGGAAACTGGTCGCCAACGTCGAGCAGAAAGGCAACAACAACCAGGCCAACACCGTGCAGACCGGGGCTTACAACGAAGCCCGCCTGCTGCAGGACGGCTACAACAACGTGGCCAACGTCAACCAGAGCGGCATCGGCCTGGTCGGTCAGAGCAACGTCGTGGCGCTGACCCAGGCCAACAGCAACAACGTGGCCAACGTTACCCAGACCGGCGGCGCCGGCAACACCGCCACTATCACCCAGCGTTAATGGCTGTAGCCCCGCCGCTCACCCGACGGGGCGTTCTGGAGAGTCACGGACATGTACATCCGCGCGTTATCATTAATTGTGTGTGCAGCAATGCTGGTCAGCGGTTGTGCTACGTCCCGTCCAGCGGCGACCTTCAACCCCGCGTCGCTGGCTCCCCCTACCCAAATTTCCCGCGATCTGGCCAACCTGCCAGCCCCGGCCGGCCCGATTTCCGTGGCAGTCTATGGCTTGCGCGACCAGACCGGCCAATACAAGCCTTCACCAGACAGCTCGTTTTCCACGGCCGTCACCCAAGGCGCCGCGTCACTGCTGGTGACCGCCCTGCGTGACTCGAAGTGGTTCAAGCCGATGGAGCGTGAAAACCTGCAGGACCTGCTCACCGAGCGCAAGATCATCCGCGCGCTGGAGCAACCTCAGGACCAGGCCCAGGTACAGTTGCCCCCCCTGCGGCCCGCCAACCTGATCGTTGAAGGCGCCATCGTCGGCTACGAAAGTAACGTGCGCACCGGTGGCCTGGGCGTGCGTTACCTGGGCATCGGCCCTTCAGAGCTGTATCGCCAGGATCAGGTCACCGTCAACCTGCGGGCCGTGGACATCCGCACGGGCGAGATTATCCAGAGCATCACCACGACCAAAACGATCTTTTCCATCCAGGTCGATTTCGGCGTTTTCAAATATGTCTCGCTCAAGCACCTGCTGGAAGTCGAGACCGGTATCAGCCGCAATGAACCGGTCCAGCAGTGTGTGCGTGAAGCCATCGAGACCGCGCTGGTGCACATGGTTGCCCAAGGTGTGCGTGACGGCAGCTGGCGTCTGAAAAACCCTGACGACATCAACCAGCCGCTGCTGCAGGCCTATTTGAAGAATTACGACGAACAGACGCTGGCCATGCCTCTTACCGGGTCCGACAAATAATCCTCTACGGAGCAGATCATGGCATTTCATCTCAACCTGCGCGGCTACCTGGCCGCCGTCCTGCTGATCAGCAGCGGCCTCTGCCAGGCCGCCGATCTGCAAGCTGAAGCCCGCTACGCCGGCATCGTCAACGGTAAAGTGGCAAACATCGAACAGATCGGTTCCTGGAACCAGACCCGGGTCGAGCAAAGCGGTGCCAGCCAGCAACTGACCCAGCGTCAGGACGGCAATCGCAACCAGGCGCAGATCAGCCAGAGCGGCGCGAACAACCAGGCTTACCTGCAGCAGACCGGCAACGCCAACGACATCGTGCTCAGCCAGGCCGGCAGCTACAACCAGGTCAGCCTGCAACAAAACGGTCTGAACAACAGCGCCAACGTCCAACAGAGCGGCGCCTACAATCAGGCGCAGGTCAGCCAGTACGGCAATGGCAACCAGGCCAGCGTGCAACAGAGCGGCTTCGGCGGTACGGCCTCAGTCACCCAGTACGGCAACAATTCCACCGCCAGCATCAAACAATGGTGACCCCGATGATCGACATCTCCCAACTGGTGGTATCGATCGACACCCAGCGCAACGCCGAGGCGGTGCTGATAAGCCCGCTGCTGCAAAGCCCTGCGCCGCTGACCCTGCAATACCGCCTGAGCGTTCGCCAGACCAGCAGCAACGGCACCTCAAGCATCAGCCAGAGCGGCGACCTGCACAGCGGCGTGGCCTCTTCAGTCGTGCAAATCAGCCTGCCTTCAGGCGCGACATGCCAGATCCATCTGCAAGTTCTGCAGGACAATCAGGTGCTCAAACAACTCGAACGCGATTGCGAATAGCCCATATCCGGCTGCGAATCAGTATGCTTGTCGCCAACATCACTGATCGACAGAGGGACCTATGTCGCTGCCACGCTCGCTGCTGCTTCTCACCGCCTTGATCCTGCCTGCACTGCCTGTCCAGGCCAAAGAACCGCAATACAGCGTCACCTATGACCGCTGCATGGACACCTCCGGCGGCGTTACGGTGGAAATGCTCGACTGCAATGCCGCCGAGCTCAAACGCCACGACGCCCGCCTCAACGCCCAGTACAAAGCCGCCCTGGCTGCCCACGGCGAAACCCAGCAAGCGCTGCTGCGCGAGGCCCAGCGCCAGTGGATCAAGTACCGCGATGCCAACTGCAGCTTCTATGCCCAGCTCACCGGCGGCACCATGGACCGCCTCAACAGCAGCAGTTGCGTACTCGAAGCCACCGCGCGGCGGGCTGATGAGCTGGAAGGACTGGCGGGTATGTGAGCGTCATGAACCTGCTCGACCACTACCTGCCCGGCTACCAGTTTCAGGAAATACGCCAGACGAGTGCCACGCCCGAGCAACCGGCCTCCGCCGACAGAGCGACGATGGCCTGGAAACCATGGCTGACGGTGCAGTATTCAACAGGATGAAACACATGGCCCAGACCTTTACCGGCGGCTGCCTGTGTGGTGCGATCCGCTTCGAAGCCCACGGCGCCGCTGGCAACCCGCACAACTGCTCATGCCGGTTCTGCCAGCGCCACACCGGCAGCCTGAGCGCACCCTGGGTGGAATACCCCAGCGACCAGATACGCTGGACCGGCCCCGGCGGCGCACCGGCCACCTGGCGTTCCAGCGACTATTCGAGCCGGGCCTTCTGCGCCACCTGCGGCAGCTCACTCGGCGCGATAGACGATGCGCCGACAGTTGCCTTGCTGATCGGCTGCTTCGACGCCCCACGTAGCCTGGACTTCAAACCGGAGTATCACTCGTTTGAAGACCGGCTTGTTTGAGCGTACGCACGAATAGCCAAAGGCTTACACGCAGCAGAGAACAATTGCCATTTGCTGCCCCCGGCGACAGGCCTATATTTACATCCAACCACTGGTGAACAGGATGCTCACCAGGATCAAGGACGATCGACCGTGAAAGGATACTGCCGACAGGGAGTTGGAATGGTCTGGGACAAAAAACCCGCTTCGGCGGGTTTTTTATTGTCTGCTGAAAAGACCTAGCGTTTCCCGACCTGGCCCTTGAACCAGGCATACAACCCGGCTGCGCTCTGCCGGTAGCCTTCGGCAGTCAGATGGACCAGGTCCGGGCGGGCCAGGTCGCGGGCTTGCCAGCGCTCGATGGCGCAGTTGCCGCCCATGAACGCCTGCCAGTCCCAGAACAACGCATTGACCTGAGCGGCGACCCGGCGCTGGATCTGGATCACCGGGCGCAGGTTGTTGGCCTGTTTGCTTTCACAACGCGCCGCACGCTTGTTACGCACCGAGTCCGGGGCGCTGACCACCAACAACACCGTGCCGGGCAAGGCCTTGCGGAGCATCTGCAGCCGCTCGCGCAGGCGCTGCTCGTAGAGCGCCGGCTCCAGGCTGTCGTCGTAGGCTTCGTTGGTGCCATAGGCGAGGATCAGCAAGTCCGGGCGCAGTTGTTTGAGGGTGTCGAGCCAGCCGGCCTGCCACTTATCGACCACATCGAAGGTCGCACCATTGATGCCCAGCGCCGAATACAGCACGCCATTGTTGCGCTGCGACTGCAACAGCCAGCCGCCCACCGCCAGGCCATTGCTGCTGGCAAAGTTCAGCTCGACAGGCAGGCGCACATTGCTGATCGGCTGGCTGAAACGCCACTGGCCTTGAGTGACCGGCAATGCCCGGGCCTGGGTCGCGGTGTCTTTAGCCTGCAAAATGGTGCCGCGACTGGTCTGGTAGAGGGTCGACAGCGTATAGCGCTGTTCGCTCGGCTCACGGCTTTGCAGGGTCACGCCGGGACGGCTGGCGATCGGCAGCGACAGGTAGCCGCCCAGCGGAAATTGTGTGCTTTGCTGATTGCGCGCCGACACCAGGTCCCACTGACGTTTGCCGGTGTTGATGATCACCTGCTCGTAACGGGTGCCCGGGACCGGCGTGGCGGCGATAAAACCGATCCCGCCGTCGCCGTAGTCTTGCTGGAACAGCCGGCGCAGCTCGCCGCTGAACAGGTCGGCGGCCGTGTGTGAGTCGCCCAACTGGACGATATTGACCGGCTGACGCTGGGCGTTCTTGAGCTTGAGCGCCAGTTGGCTCAGGTTCGGGTCGACCCGGTTGGCCGGCAGCAAGGGTGTCCAGGCTTTGGTCACGATGCGCGTGGGCGGGCGCGGCGCTTCAGGCTGAACCGCAGCCGCACTCAGGGACAGGCCCGTCAGCAGCAGACAAAGGGCACCTCTAAAAACGACCTGCGTTGCCATCGCAGCGTTTTTAGAAGCACCCCAAAGGGCATGTTTGATCAACTCAACGCTCCGATAAACCAGGTTGGTGGACATCAATCAGGGTGAGCACCTTATTGGCGATCAGCCGCTGGCCCAATGGCGTGAAATGGATACCGTCGTCCCCACGAATCTTGCTCTTCTTGCCCGTCTCGTCGGTCATGTAGAACGAAAAATCATCGGCGCCGTAACCGAATACATCGTTGGCCGACAGGTAGAACTGCTGGTACTGCTGCGCCTCACTGCGATACACCTCGCGCAGGTACTGCATGGCCGTGGACAGTCTGGGGGTGTTCATGTTCGGCGGGCCGACCCAGATGACCCGGGCATTGTATTGCCGGGCCTGTTCGAGAATCGATTGCACACGCTGACGATATAGCGCTTCCCAGGCTTCGCTCTTGAAACGCAGGAATGGCTTGCCACGACTTTCGGGCATGTCCCAGGGATCGTTGGGGCCGAGAAACACCACCAGCAGACGAATGTTGCGGTGCGCCTCCAGGGTTTCATGCACGGTCTGCGGCCAGTTGAAGAAGCCTGGATACGCAAGCCCGGTGCTCTGTTTGCTCAGGTTGATGCTCTTGATGTTGAAGCGCTTGAGCAAGGTATTGGCCAGATGCGGCGCCACGCCTTGCATCAGCGAGTCGCCGACAAAGAACACCTCGTCGCCGGGCTCAAGGATGACCTGCCGGGTATTGATTGAACGGGCAGGCACCGGCGCGACGGTCGATACTGCGGGCGCCGCAACAGGCGTCTGGGATGCAGCAGGCGGCGGCAGCACAGGAACCTCGACCGGCGCAATATACACCGGTGCCTCGGCAGCACCGGCCATGACCGTCACCGCTGCCACCGTGGCGGGCAGTTGCACCACCGGCTCCGGCGGCACGCCGTCTGTACGCTTGCCAAGCTCGGCGACAAACGCATCGCGCCCCTGGCCCATGGCCCGCGTGATGTCCGCCCCCAGGCGCCACGCCGGGTTATCGCCCAGCCCGGGCAGTTCGCAACTGCGGTGGTACTTCTGCTGACAGTACAGACGCATCGAGTCCTGATTCAGCCAGCAGAGAATGATCATGGTCGTCAGCAGCATCAGCAGGGTCTTCAACGCAACCCGCAGACTGCTCCCAACAGTGGTGGACTCAAAAACTGGCATAAATGAAACCCGGCACGCCCGCAGGCGAGGCAAAGATGACCACGGAAATGAACAGCCCCAGCACCACCGGATACACCACCGCCGGCATCCGCTCGCCCGCCGCCAGCAGCTCACGCACGACACTCACCCAGGCCGGATACAACACCAGCACCGCCAGGCACGCCAACACCTTGAGCCCCGCATCACTGCTAAGGCCGTGCAATGACAGACCGGCCAGACCGTTGAGCAGTTCGCTGGCGTCTTCCAGCGTCGCACTGCGAAAGAAGATCCACGCCAACGCCACGTAATGGAAGGTCAGCAAACGTGCCAACAGACGTCCGCCCGGCCAACTGGCCTGCTCAGGCACCCAGTGCGACCACAATTTATAGATCGCCAGACCAATACCGTGCAGCGCGCCCCAGACGATGAAGTTGACGCTGGCGCCGTGCCAAAGACCGGAGATCAGCATGGCGATCATCATGTACAACATACCCAGCCACAGGCCATGCCGGTTGCCGCCCAGCGGGATATAGATGTAGTCGCGGATAAAGCGCGACAGGCTGATGTGCCAGCGGCCCCAGAACTCCTTGAGGTTATGCGCCAGGTACGGGTCGTTGAAGTTGTCCGGCAAGCGAAAGCCCAGCAACAGCGCGATGCCGGTCACCAGGTTGGTGTAACCGCTGAAGTTGAAGTAGATCTGCAGCGAGTAACCGTAGACCGCCAGCAGGATCTGCTCCGGCGAACCCGCCGAGGGGGTGTCGAAAATCGGGTCGACCCACTCGTTGGCCAGCCAGGAGCTGAGCAAAAACAGCTTGACCGCCGCCAGACCGATCAAACCCAGCGCGCGCTGCGGCTCAAGCACCTGACGCAGGCCGTCGGGACGAATCTGCGGCAGAAAATGCAAGGCTCGGTTCACCGGGCCGGCAATCAGGCTCGGAAAGAACGCCAGGTACAGGGCCAGATCCGGCAGCCCCGCCGGCTTGAGCTCGCCCCGGTTGATCGACACCAGATAACTGACCGAATGGAACACATAGAACGACAGCCCTACCGGCAGCAGCACCTGAAACACCGGCAACGCCAGGTTCAGACCCAATGACTGCCCGGCCGCCTGCACTGTCGTGGCCAGCAAGTCCTGATACTTGAAGCAGTAGAAACAGCCAAACACCACCGTGAGTATCAGCAGCCGTATGAACCAGCGCCCGGGCCATCGCGCGCTCAGATGCCCCAGGCCATATACCACCGCGGTGTAGCCCAGCAGCACATAGAGAAAGCTCAGGCCAAACGAGGCGAGGATGCCGTAACTGGCCGCCAGCAACAGCAGGTTCTGCAAGCGCGTGCTGGCGCACAGGCCCCAGTAGAGGATGAAAAAAAGCAGGAAACAGAGACCGAATTCGATCGAGAAATAGCTCATGCGCGTAGTCCGTTACGTCCGATTTCAGCGGGCTGGGCGAAGCGGCGCGATTATGTCAGAGCGTAGGGATCTGTAACAGGATGTATGAAGAACGCAGCCTGAAAGATAGAACGCAGTTGAAGCTGAAGCGCTAACTCATAGGTTGTACAGCCGCTTGAAATGTCGGTTCTTGTACAGAGGGGTAGCTCATATTGGCAAGATAAGAACACGTCTTGAGAGAAGCGATCACCGGCATGTTCACCGGATTTAGATTTATAGCTATCTAGATAGATAGCAATATATCTAGTTAGCTATAAATATAGGTGGCAGGCCTACAGCCCCCGTTATCAGGGCTTCAACGGCACATAAGCCGTCTGCAAGTCTCGTTCGGGTATCTCCCAGAGCACCAGTTTCGGTGGGGTCTGGGTAAAGGCCGGGCTGCTGAAGTAGGCATTGGCCGCGCCGGAAAATTCGCCGCCGTCTTTGGCAAAGTTGCCAATCGGCGCCCCCAGCGCCCGTTGCAGAAAACCCACGAATCCGGAGTTACGCGAGAACGAGGTGCCGATCAGCGCAATGTTGGGCAGTTCAGCATCACCGAACAAATCATCGAGGTTGTCAGCGTCACCCTGGGCCGCTTTCGCCTGTTCACTGATGGTGGTTTCGGCCACGCTTTGCGGCGTGGGCTGTAGCGACAGCGGCAACCAGTCGAGACCGGCCAGGCGGACCAGATCACCGGGGCGCGGCGCGGCAGGTGCTACGCGAGTGTCGAAGTCACGCTGCGGGCTGGCCCTGAAGCCCGACTCTTTTATCTGCCGCGCCAACGCCAGGGCGGCAGCGTTGGCGCCGGTTTCGCTCCAGTGGGTGTCGGTGCGCAGAAACGCTGCCTCACCCAACGGCTGCAAACTCGAGGTCAGGTCCAGGGTGGTGACGCCTGCGCGCTGTAACTGGCGGGTCCAATCGCTGATCCGTGACTGTAATTGCTCGGGGCGATACAGCCCGCACAACTGACCGGAGGCGATGCGGCTCTTGTCCGGGACCACCGCCACCCATAGGTCGATACCCTGCCCCTTCAGCCGCTGCTTGAGTTCGATCACCGCCTGGGCTTTGCGCTGGGCGTTGGCCTGGGCATTGCGCTGGATGCGTCGTTCATCGGTCAGGAACAGCCAGCCAGGGCAGCCTTGGCGGACCCGCGGGCCACTGTCTTGCAACAACAGCCAACTGGCGCCGCGTTCCAGATTGGCCGCTTGCTCAGCCAACAGCGTGGCAGACAACTGCTTGGCCAGGGCATGGGTCACCTCACCGTGCAGCAACGCCTCGCGGTCGACGTTGGCCGGCAACCATTGCAGCTTGCCGCTGGCGATCAGTACTCCACAACTCAGCAGGCCGATGCCCAGAAATGCCGCCAGGGTCACTCCGGCCAAAGGGCTGCTGCGCAAGGCCAGTTCAGTGGGCGCGAGCGGTGCATTGGATGGCTGGCTCATGAACAGGCCCTCAAAACTGGAAGTACAGGAACGGCACGGTTTCACGGCTGGCGATCAACGCGAACGACAGCAGGAAACCCGCCACCGGCCACACCGCCGCGCCGGTGACAAACCAGCGCGCCTGGGCCCAGCGTTGTTCGGCGCGGCGTTGCAGCAACGGTGCCACGATGCACAACAGCCCCAGCACGGCCGCCATGCCATGCGCCGGACGCAGGGTCACAGCCATGGCATCCCCCAGGCCAATGCCGTGCAGGCCAAACTGGCCGGCGTACATGCTCAAGGCCGTATGGAAGTCCGGCGAGCGAAACAGCGTCCAGGCCAGGCATACAAACAACAAGGTCAGCACATGGGCCAACGGTCTGGGGATCGCCGGCAGGCTCGAATGCGCCCAGGCCCGATCGACACACAGCGCGATACCATGCGCCGCCCCCCACAGCAGGTAATTCCAGCTGTCACCGCCATGCCACAGGCCGGCGATGGCCATGGTCAGGAACAGGTTGCGGTAGGTGTTCCAGACCCCATGGCGATTGCCGCCCAGGCCGATGTACAGGTAATCGCGCAGCCAGCTCGACAACGACAGGTGCCAGCGCCGCCAGAAATCCTGGATGCTGCGCGCCAGGTACGGCCGGTTGAAGTTCTCCGGAAAGTGAAAGCCCAGCATCAGGCCCAGGCCGATCGCCATCGCGCTGTAGCCGGCAAAGTCGAAGAACAGTTGCAGCGAATAGGCCAGGCAACCGATCCAGGCATCGACCAGGCTCGGCTGCGGCAGATGAAAAGCGACGTCCACCAGCGGCGACAAGGTGTCGGCCACCAGTACCTTCATGCTCATGCCGATCATGAAACGCCGCGCCCCCAAGGAAAAAAGCGTCCAGTTGAACTGACGCTGGTTCAGCTCACGGCGCACCCAGTCATAACGGATGATGGGGCCGGCAATCGAATGGCCGAACATCGAGATGTAGGTGGCGTAGTTGATGAAGCTGCGCTCCACCGGCACCGTGTGACGATGCACATCCACAAGGTAGGAGATCGCCTGCAGGACGATGAACGACAGCCCCGCCGGCAAGGCCACGCGCTGCCATTCGAACGGCATCGCACCGTAAGCGCTCATCAGCTCATTGGCAGTCAGGGCCAGGATGTTGGCGTACTTGTACCAGCACAGCACGGCAGTGTTGAGCACGATCAACCCCACCAGCCAGCGCATGCGCCGGCTCGACCCCTCACGGGCGCGGTCCACGACCAGCCCGCCGCCCCAGGCGATCACCGTCAGGACCATGTGCAGCGCCAGAAACAACGGGCTCAACCAACCGTAGAACAGCCAGCTGCCGATCAGCAGAATCGTGTTGCGCCAGGCCGGCCGCCCCAGCGCGTAGACCAGCATGAACGCCGGCAGGAACAGCAGGAGAAACTCCAGAGAGGCGAAGACCATGACGACAACTGCCTGATTCGATCAGTGGGACAACGTATCCGTAGCCGCCAACAGGCGCGGGCCATTGGTCGATGGCAACAGCAGCACGCTGTAGCGCTCACCCGCCTTCAGCTCACCCAGATCCAGGGGCGCGCCGACATTGGCCTGGCCACAGACCAGTTGCACCGACAACTTGACCGGGTTGATCGAGCGACGCTGCAAGGTGCCATCCGGCACCGCCTTGAACAAATCGGCCGTACGCCCGGCCGGACGCAGGCTGGCCTCGGCGCAACTGGCGTCGAGGCTGAAGAACGCCAGCGAAGCCTTCAGCGCATTGAAGTCATCCGGTGCTTCGCGCACCGCGACCTGACGCAGGCTGCCATCGGCCTTGGCCAGGGCCACCACCGTGGCGAACTCGCCGGGTTCGACCGCCTGCGCCATGGCCAGCCGTTGCGCACCACTGATCAGCGTGCCTTCGACCGCCCCTTTGGCCTGTACCGGAAAAAAGGCCGACGGCTGCTCCGCCTCCAGGCGCAGCGGTTTCTGTCCTTCACGGGCCACGACCTCCAGCGGCGCGGCGCTGGCATTGACGAAGCGGATGAACGCTGAGTCTTCAGCCGGGCCGCTGGGGTACAGGGCAATCTCGGCCGCCTGCGCGACGCCACCCAGCATCGGCCAGAGCAGCAGCGCTGCCAGTGGCCGGATCATGGCCGCAGTTCCTTGACCGCAGGCGCCTGCACCAACGCCTTGCCGATGTTATCGCTCCAGGTCTTGTAGCCAGGACCGGTCAAGTGCTGGCCATCCACCGTGGCCCACTGGCCCGGTTTGGAGAACTGCAGCGAATCGATGTAGCTGCAAGGGGCAACGTTGCTGGCCAGAAACTTCGAAGTCATCTCGACCCGGGCGAAGGTCTTGCCGTACTTGCCGCCCTCGGTGCCCCAGTTCGGGCCGACCCAGACGCAGCGTGTGCCGCTGGCCGCCAGCGCCTTGGTGAACGTGGTGGTCTGCTGCCACAGCCAGGCTTTAGGGAACGCCGGTTTGGTGTAGCTGGCCATGGTGTCGCCCATCACCACCAGCACCAGATCCGGTTTGTCGGCGGCCAGCAACTGGCTGATTGGTACGGTCGCCGCTTTGCTGCCCAACACCACGGTCTTTTCGCTGCCACGGCGCTCGGCACCGCCACAGGTGCCTGGTGTGGCCTGCAGCCAGTCACCGGCGTTGGCGCCGCAGATGCCCAGGGTGTGGACCTTGGCGCCCTGCTGGACCAGGCTGTCGTGCAGGCTGCCGATCAGGTAATCGGGGGTCGCCAGGTGGCTGTCGCCAATCATCAGGATCGTCAGGCCCGCCAGGACCGATGCTGTTGCCATTGCGTACTACTCCTGCTGCTAATTCGAATAAGGGGAACGGTAAGGGCTGACCGGCAAGGCCATCGGCCCGCTGAAGTCTTCGAACATGTAGCGCAGGTACAAACCGCCGCTCCATTGTCGGTAATCACGGGCGTTATCCAGACCGAACTGGCCACCCAGGAAGAAGTTGTCGCCCATCTGGTACTCGGCCGCTGCGGCCAGGTTGTAACCCACCCCGGTCTTGCTCTGCCCGGCGTACTGGGTTGACACGCCAAGCCCGGCGCCGGCCAGGTTTTGCGCCGTCGCTTCAAGACTCGCCTGCAAGGCCTTGTCGTTGGGATAGAAGTCCGCGCCATCCTGCTGGATATGCTGTACACCCAGTGCACCACGCAACGAGTAGCTCAGCCGGCCGGAACGCTGCGACCAACCAATCGGCGCACTGAGGGCATAGAAGCCCTGCGGGCTGAAATAACCACCGTGGCCATAGGTATAGAAGTTCTGGTTCTGGTCAAAACCGATGGCGGTCAGGTTGACCCCGACCGTGAACTGCTTGCTATCGTCGTTGAAGATGTACCAGTAAGCGCCGGCACTGCCCTCGCGGCGTTGGTTGTCAGCGACGTTATGCCCCACCAGTTCATGCACGGCGGCCACACCATAGGTGCCGAAATGGCCATTGTCGTAGCTCAGTTGTACACGCCCGCCATTAGCGGTGACACCGCCCCACTCGACGCCGGTACGCCGGTCCTGAACGCCGGCAAAGGAGGCCAGGCTGTCGGTGACCGGACGCCGCGACAGATTGATGCTGTAACGCCAGTCACCGCCCTCGACAAACGGCCGCTCCAGGCTGATGCCTCCGACCACGGTGCTGTACAAAAAGCCTATCGGGCTGGTGCCCAGATCGCTCTTGAGGCCCAGCGAAGGGCTTTCATAGGCCACGGCCAGCCCCACGCCGCTGTCTTTCTGGCGACCGATCCCGGCCGCCGAAGCACCGCGCAAATCCACGTCCGCGCCCAGTGCTTCCTGAGCGGCTGCGGTCTGTACGGCGGTCAGACCGCTGAGGTTCTGCAAGGGTGACAGGGTCGGCCCGCTGCCAAAACGAAATGCGGCCGTGTCGTCAACCGAACCGGCATTGAGTGACACTGGGGTCACACGCAGCGCCAGCCGGTCATCGCCAAGCGGCATCCGAATTTCCAGGGGGGCCTGGACTTCGGACATCTTGCCCAGCCCGGACTCGCTGTTGTTGCTGCGATAGCTGACGCCTTGAGTCACGCTGGGGCTGCGCTCCTGGCGAATCTGCTCCAGGCTCTGACGCGCTTGCTGCCAAGGGTCAACCGGCACGGGCGCCGCCTTGCGCACGGTTGCCGGTTCACGCGGGGGCGGGGCCGACGCCTGGGCTACAGCGGCATAACCGGCGGCATAGCCCGCCGCGTAGCTATCGGGTGTAGCGTAGCGGGCTGGCGCTTGTGCGGCGGCAAACTGCGGCACCGGTACGGCAACCGGGGCCACTGGCTCAACTGCCGCGGCCTGAACTTCGGCCGGTTCCGGAATCTGATTCAGGTTGCCCTGCTGGGCCAGCCGCGACTGACCGCGCTGGCCAGGCTGACCGACAAAGGGATTGCTGGCGGTCGCCTTGGCAAACGGATTAACTCCCGGTTGGTGCAGCGGCTCCTGCAAGGCCAGGGCGCGGCTGTACAACTCAGCGGCACGTGAGGTCTTGCCCTGGGCGCGCAGCAGCCCGGCGGCGGTCAACAGGATCTGCGGATCGTTGCCCGCCAGGTCCACAGCTTCATCGACGGCCTTCTCGGCCTTGCGCGACTCGCCCAACTGGTTCCAGGCCTGAGCAATGCCGATCTGCAAGCTGGCATCACGCGGGTACTTGGCCAGCAACGGCTGATACAGTGCAACCGCCTTGTGCGGATCGTTGTTGGCCAGGTACATACGCGCCAGGGCAGCACCGGCCAGCGGGTCATTCGGGCGTTGCTCCAGGGCCGGCGCCAGGGTGTCGTAAGCGGCGACCAGATTGCCCTGGTCACGCAACAGATCGGCCTGACGGACCCGGTACAGGAACAGCAGATCGTCATAGCTGCGCCGCTGCGCAGGCGTCAGGTTGCGGTTCTGCAACTCGTTGAGGATCTGGTTGACCTGCACATCATCGCCACTTTTGAGCAACGCACCGGCATAGGCCAGACGCAGCTCCGGGGTTGGTGAGGGGCTGCGTTCCTGAGCCTGACGCAACAGTTGCAAGGCTCGCTCGGGCTGCCCGGCTTCGATCCAGGCATTGGCCAAAGCACTGAGTTGCTCGTCACGGGCACTGGCTTCGGCGCGGCTGAGCAGGTCCACAGCAGCCTGGCGGTTACCCTTGCGCACCTGTTCGCCGGCCTGGGTAATCAGGCTCTGCACGCGCAAGTCACTGGCCAGGCTCTGCATCGCCGGGGTGCGCTGCGCCGCCGGGATCCGCTCCAGATGACGCTGCGCCGCCGGAAAGTCGCTCATCCGCGCCGCCACCAGTGCCGCCACGTACAACGCTTCAGGATTGGCCGAATCGTTTTTGAGCAGGTCATCGATGACCTGACGGGCTTTGTCCGGCGCATTGTCGAGCAGGTACAGGCGCGCCAGGTCGTTGCGCAGCCAGGCATTCTTCGGCTCGTTGCGCACCGCATCCTGCTGGGCAGCCAGCGCCGAGCGAAGGTCGCCACGCAGTTCGGCGTTGCGCGCCTGGCCAGCGGCCAGGGCCGCGCGTAGCGGCCGTAGATCGCCCAGGCGCTGTTGCTGGGCGGCGCTCAGGCCGTCGATCAGACGCTGGGCCTCTGCGGTCTGGCCACTTTGGGTCAGCACCGTGAGCATCCCCATCAAAGCGTCGGGATTGGCCGCATCCAGCGCCAGCGCCTGGCGATAGCTGGCCTGGGCGTCATCGAACCGCCCCTGCTCAGCCTGCAGGCTGCCCTGCGCTACATGGCCTTCAATCTGCCGGGGCTTGAGGGCAATCGCCTGTTGCAACAGGTTTGCCGCCCGTTGCAGGTCCTTGTCGGCCCGCGCCGTGCCGGCCTGGCCCAGCAAGGCCCAGTAACGGTTGGCATCCAGCGCCGTCTGCCAGCGCGCATTGCCGCTGCGCGCCACGGCGCGGCCCAGCAGTTCGTTGGCCTCGTTAAAACGCCCCTGACGCTGACGGACCAGCCCCATACCGCCCAAGGCATCGGCGTCCTGTGCCTGTTCTTTCAAACGCGCCTGAAAGGCCTGTTCGGCGACATCCAGCTGGTTGTCCTGCAGCGCCTTGAAACCACGGGCCAGATGCGGGTTCTGCTGCACCTGAGCGGCCGCAGCGCCCTTGCCCTGCATCTGCTCGCGGAGCTCAGAGTCATCGGGGTTGGCCTTCAAGTAGGCCTCGAACAGCGCGACCTCGGCCGGTCGCGGCGCGCCTAGCCAGACCAGCGCCTGGCGCCAGCTTTCAGTGGCCTCGCCGCCCAGTTCCGGGACTGTCGACAATTGCGCCAGACGCCTGATGCCATCGACACGAGTGGTCTCATTGCGGATCAGCAGCTTGGCCAGCACCAGCTTGACCTTGGCGTTGTCCGGCTCCTGGGCCAGCAGACGCTCCAGGCCTTGGCGCGACTCGTTCCAGCCGGTGCGGGTGTAGCCCAGGTAGCTGTAGAACTCCAGAGCCAGTTCACCCTGGGGCGGTTTGTTGGCAAACAACTGCCGGTACAGACCGACCGCCTTGTCCAGCTCACCGTTCTGCGCTGCCAGACGGGCATTTTCCAGACGCTGGCTGGCATCGCCACTCGTCAGGGCAATGGCCTGTTCCAGTTGCAACGTCAGCGGGTCACCGGGATGAGCACTGCGCATCTGTTCCAGATAACGGGTAGCAGCGGCGGTGCGTTTGGCCTTGAGTTCCAACAGGCCCAGACCGTACTGCGCATCGATCTGCTGCGGGTCGATCAGCAGCAGTTTTTTCCAGACTTCTGTGGCGCGTTGCGGGTCGTTCTGGTTCTGCCAGTAACGGCCCTGTTCCAGCAGCGCCTGGCCGGCCGGAGTCAGCGGCGCGGCATACACGCCGGCATTGAAAAGGGTCGCCAGGACCCCGGAAAGCATTACGGTGCGAGGCGTGCGCATGGCGTCCCCCAAGCGGTCTGCAACAGGCCGTCAGCGTCCATACGGTAACGCTGCTCGATGTGGCCCAAGGCAAACAGGCTCAGTACAAAATGGTAATAAGGTGGCTGGGCGGCCTTGAGCGCTTCAGGTGTCAGGCTCTGGGCCATGCCCTGCCGAAAGCGTAGCGTCTGTGCGTCAACTTGCGCCGTGTTGCCTAACGCCTGGAAGTACGGCAACAGGGCCGCCGAAAACCCAAAACCACCCTGGCCACTGAAGGCACCGCTACGGGTTTGAATTTTTTCCGGTGGCACGCCGCTTTGCACGGTGGCGACGCTCATGCCATTGAGGGCCGCGAGCATCGGCCTGGCCAGCGGATCTTCAGCCGCCGTGATACCGGCCCAGAGGTAGACACGAATCGCGTCGTAACTGCCCAGTTCACCTTTGACCGGGTCGACAATGAACTGCCCTTGATCGGCGCCGCTGGCACGGTAGCTCACCCAGTCGGCAATGAAGCCCTTGGGCCCCACGGCCTGCATCAGGGTCAGGGTATTGTTGGCAATCTCGGTCCACGGGCCGTTGTTATCCAGTACCGCCAGACGCCGCAGCAGCGGTACTGGCAGGTAACTGGGGTTGAGCTGCCACAGGTCGGGCTTGTTCAGGTCCGGCTTGATGAAACCGCGAAACCCCGGCATCAGCATCTTGCCCAGGCCCGGCAGGGTCTCGATTTCCTGAGCCTTGATATTGGTCAGCAACTGGCGCGCCGCCTCGGTGTAGCGCTGGTCTTGCCATAGCCGCCCGGCCTCGAACAGCGCATAGGCGAACCACAGGTCAGCATCCGAGGCCGAGTTGTCATCCAGCAAGCGCCAGACGCCCTGCTCATCCTTGCCCCAGAACCAGCCAGGCAGCTTATGGGCAATGTCATCGCCCGCCAGGTTGTTCTGCGCCCAGCGCCACATCAGGTCGAAACTCGACCGGTCGTTGGCCACCAGCGCAAAAAACATCGCGTATGACTGCCCCTCGGAGGAGCTGTGCTGCTGCGGCGTGCTGGCATCCAGCACGCGGCCGTCAGGCTGCACGAAGTGCTCGCGAAAGGTCTGCCACAGCGGCCACAGGCTGCTATCGCAGCGAGGCGCCGCTTGCACCAGAGAGCTGCTCAACACCAGTAACAGAGTGCCGGCCAGCCAGGCCTTGAGCCGACTCACGGGTCGAGCCTGCGGCGTGCCCGGGCACGCAGCGCCAGAAACGCCAGCCCCGCCAGCACCGCGACACTCAGGCCGGTGACCAACAGCGACACCGCCAGGTTACGCGACAGGATCCATTGCACGTAGCGCACAGCGCCCAACTGGCCAATGTAGTACTGCTCGTCAGCCACCAACGCCTGAACCGACTTGCCACGCACCGCCACCAGGCTGCCCTGGATCGCCTGGGTGTAGTCCTCGCCCCCCACCAGCGCACGAGTCACATCAGCCAGATCCTGCGGCCGGCTGCTGGCAATCACCACCACGCTGCGGCCGCCCTTGAGCGGCGACTCAAAGCCGGTCAGGAACGAACTGCCTTGCTCGGCCGAGAACGACATGGCCACCCGCGCCCGGCGCAGGTTGGCCTCCGGATCAGAGCTGAACCAGCTGCGCACCTTGAACGCCAGGTCCGACAGTTCGACCCGGCTCTGGTTACCATTGACCTGCGCCGGCAAACGCTCGGCCCAGGTTTCAAGCAACGGTTGATTGGCACCGGAAGCCAGCACCAGCAGGTCTTTGTCGGCCACCTGGCTGACTTGCGCGGCCTGGGTCACAGTCACTGCGGTGGCCGGGTAACCGGTGGACTCACCAAAGCGGCCAAGGATATCCAGGTAGGCACCCAGCTCTTCGATACCTGCGTTGTCGGGGAGCACCACGGCGCTCTGCGACAGATCGGCCAGGCGTGTGAAGGGGAAGCCGGCATCCTTGAAAACGCCCAGGTTGGGCATGGCCATAAAGTGATCGTAGCCACTCAGGTCGACCGTCGATTCAGGGTCGATGCTGCCGCGCATGTTATCGATGATGATGTCGCCGCACTCACCCTGGCGCATGAACTCATACATGAAACGGAACTGCAGGCGCGATTGCAGGCTCAGCGCTTCGAGCGGCAGGCGGGCTCGGGTATCACGCGGCAATACCTCATCGCGGATCTTGCCCAGCAGGCTGCTGTCGAGCTGCTCGGTCGATGGCAGGTTCTCGGATTTGACCAGCGTGTCGTTGAAGCTGACGATCAGCGACGAGTTGCCTTTGCGCGACTGCGGGGTGTAGCGGTACTTCAAATCCAGCGGCACGCCTTCCTGGCGCCAGTTGAACAAATCCGGCGGCAGCCGCAGCGGTACGCTGATGGTGTTGGGGTTGTAGCCAGAAACGTTGAGGGCTTTGGCCTCGATCAGTTCGCCGAGCTTGACCGGGCGATCAGAGGGGACCCAGTTTGGCGCATCGTAGGGTTTGCGCGGCTGCAGGGTTTCCAGCTGGCTGACGACCACTTGGCTGCCGCTCAGGGCATGGCTGCCGACCACCACTGCGGTCGCCGCGGTTTTCAGTTCTTTGGCGTCCCGGCCGCTGATCAACAGCAGCTTACCGTTAGGGTCGTTGGGGTTGGCCATCAAAGCCACGCTGGGGCCGCTGGGCGCCGGTACAGGGCTGTTGCCCAGGGTCCCGGCGCTGGTGGCCACACGCAGCACCACCGCGTTGCCGCTGGCAGGCAGTTCGTTCAGGCTGACCGGAAAACTCGCCCCGCGATAACTGGCCTGGGCACCGAACCAGGACGACAACGCGCCAGCGGCTTCGAGGGTGGCATTATCGGTCCCCGAAGCAAACACAAACGGCAAAGTCACCGGGTGCATGTCGCGGCGATCAAAGAACGGCAGCGGCAGGATCGACAGATCGTCAGGCAGATTCAGTGGCTGGGTCTGCAACTCCAGCGTCGATGCAGGACTGACCCGCGCCCACAGGCTGCTGTGCATCGGGTCTTCACAGCTCATGGTGTAATGCCCGACAAATTGTAAGCTCAGGCGGTTGAATTCGGTGATCAGGTGCGCCGGGATCTCGATCAGCTGCTTCTGCGGTTTGCCGGCCCCCTCCTTGACCAGCGGCAAACTGGCGGCGACCTCGTCGTTGACCATTACGTTGAGCTGCGACATGTCGGCCAGCAATGCCGGTGAATAGGAATACTCCAGGGTCAGCCGCGCGCCGGTAACCACCTGATCGGCACGCACGTTGAAGTTGACCGTATCGGCCGACTCGATGCCCTTCAGGATCATCGGATAATTACGCCCCAACTGCTTGAGGCTCACGCGATACCCCTCGCCTTGCATCAGCGGCGCCACAGGACCGGTCACGTCGGCCAAGGCTTGCGTGCTGCCACCGAGCAACAGCAAGGACGACATGAACGCCGTCAGGTAGCGAGAAGCAGGCCCTGCGTAGCAGCTTTGCATTGGCTTGGACATCATGATTTTTCCGTAAGAGTGGCGGGCGCCGTATTCAGTGCGCGTCGGGCCCGCCAGGCATGGCGGGTGGCCGTGAACAGTTCGCGAACACCGCGCAGGCTGACGCTGCAGACCTCGCGCAGGGCCTTGAGTGGGGTATCGATCAGGCCATGGCCCCAAGTGGCGGCCCAGGTGTCGGCCCGCGAAAAGGTCAGGCGCACCAGGTCACTCTGCTGGCGCAGGGTCAACTGATTGAACTGCACACCGATCAGCGAATCGCGGCAGAACACCACCGTGGCGGGAAACTGGCTGAGCTGGTCTTTGCGGAACAGGCCGATCTGCACGATCTCACCGCGCGTCAGGCTCTGCCCTTCGGGCAAGCGCAAGCCCAGGCCGTTCTGCGAGAAGTCCAGGGTCGTGGCATCCAGGCTGCTGCCATCGGCGCGCTGCAAACGCATCGGCAGGCTGGCCGCGACGCGGGGCTCGTTACGCACCTGGCGGGTCTCACTGGCCACCGCCACAGCGGCGCCGGCAATAATGATGTTGTAGAGCGTCCAGGCCAGGTTGATCAGGATCGTGACCGTGGCGCCCTCCTCGTTACTGCCCTGGATCAGCATCACGATGCCGCACAGCAGGCCGGCCAGGTTCAGGCCCAGCAACACAATGTAGGGACGGGCCAGTTTCCATTCGAAGAACTTCTCGTCGATGATCCCGCCCTTGTCGGTCACGTTAAAGCCGCCGAACTTGGGGTTGATCAGGGCCATGAGCACCGGGCCCATGATGTACCAGGCCAGCACCGTCTCGTAGACCTCGTTCCAGAACGAGTGACGAAAGCGCCCCTGCATGGTCGAGTTGGTAATGCTGGCATGCAGGATATGCGGCAATACATACACGGTGATCATCAAGGCCGAAGCCTGGAAAATCCGCGCATCGAAAAACAGAAAGGCCAGCGGCGCGGTGAGAAACGCCAGGCGCGGCAAACCATAGAAAAAGTGCAGCATGGCATTGAGGTAACAGAACCGCTGGCCCATTTTCAGCCCCTTGCCCAGCAAGGGGTTATCGGTGCGGAAGATCTGCGCCATGCCTCGCGCCCAGCGAATTCGCTGGCTGATGTGCCGCGACAAACTTTCAGTAGCCAGGCCTGCCGCCTGCGGGATTGCCAGGTAAGCGGTGTTGTAACCGGCCCGACTGAGTTTGAGCGCCGTATGGGCATCCTCAGTCACGGTCTCGACCGCCACTCCGCCGATTTGCTCCAGAGGCTTGCGACGGATGATTGCACAAGAGCCACAGAAGAACGCCGCGTTCCACAGGTCGTTACCGTCCTGGACCAGGCCATAGAACAGCTCGCCTTCGTTAGGCACCGCGCGGAAAGTGTTGAGGTTCTTTTCGAACGGGTCCGGAGAAAAGAAGAAGTGCGGGGTCTGCAGCATTGCCAGCTTCGGGTCCTTGAGGAACCAGCCCATGCACAGTTGCAGGAAAGAACGGGTCGGCACGTGGTCGGCATCAAAAATCGCGACGTATTCGCCGTCGGTGACCTTCAGCGCTTCATTGAGGTTACCGGCCTTGGCATGCCGATTGTTGTCACGGGTGATGTAATTGACCCCGACCTGGGCACAGAACTGCCGGAAGTCCTCGCGGCGACCGTCATCGAGTACATGCACGCGCAGCTTGTCCCGAGGCCAGTCGATGGCCTGCGCAGCAAAGATGGTGAGCTTTACGATCGACAGCGCTTCGTTGTAAGTGGGGATGAACAAGTCCACCACCGGCCAGCTATCCGGATGGCCCTTCATCAGCACCGGCTCGCGTTGCAGCGGCCAGCAGGTTTGCAGGTAGCCGCACAGCAGCACAATCAGCGCATACAGCTCGGCCAGCACCAGACCGTAGCCAAACAGCATGTCGACCCAGTTCTCAAAGCCCAGCGTCGAGGTCACCCGCCAATACACGTAGCGCAGTGACATGACCAGCGACAGGACAATCATCGCCAGAATCGCCAGACGACCGCCAATACGGCGCAACAGCAACGCGGCGATAAAACACATGATCCCGAAACTGGCCTGAGCCTGCAGATCGAAGGGCGCCGAGACCACAAACACAAACAGCGCCGCCCCCACCAAGGCGCCTGCGACTTTCAGGATCAGACGCACCCGTGCCGACAGCGCATCAAGACGCTCCGGCAACCCCGTCAGGCCACGGCAGATTCGTGCCCGCAATCCAGGCACTTCGGTTTGCGCTTCGCTCATGAAAGGCTGGACTCTGCACGGGCCTGTTCCATGAGCCGAGTGGTCAGTTGCTGCCCCAGCGCGTGCAGGTCCTGGACACCTTGGGTCGGCGTTTCGGCCAGCAGCGGATATGTACCATAGGCGAGCGCTTCAGCCAGACTGTAATCGAGCCGTACCCAGCCCAGCAGTTGCTCACCGAGACGACGCAGCAGCACCTGGTGCATGTCACAACTGAACGCCCGCGTGGCATCGAACTGGTTGATCACGTAATGACAGGCCGGTGGCCGAGGCTTGCTGGCAAGAGGTGCCAGCCACTGCTCCATGACATTCAGGGTCTGGTAACAGGCGGCGTCGGTGTTCACCACGGCCAGTACCTGATCGGCAACATCCAGTGCCTGCTCCAGATAGCGCGACGGCCCCGTGGCCACATCCAGCACCAGCACGTCATGCTCGCCCAGTTGCATACGCTCGATCTGCCGGGCCAGCCAATGCCGGTCCTCATCCATTGCCTGTTTGAGCGAGCGGCGCTGCTCAGCGCTATGCGAACCGTAAGGCAGCACCCAGGTGTTGGCAGTGCCCGGCAGCAACAGGCTGTTCCAGTCCTCGTCACGCAAACGGCCATTGACCAGACCGCCCTGTTCAGTACCGCCCAACAAGTGATGACGCAAAGCATCCTGCGGATCGAGTTCAACGACCAGTGTCCGGCCGCCAGGCAACTGCAACAGGCTGGCCAATGCGGCGCTCAAAGTCGTCTTGCCTACCCCGCCCTTGGCCGAGACGACAGCAATCACCCGCGCCTTGATTTCAGGAGCGGGTCCTGTGTGCTGCGGCTGCGTGTGAACCTCATTACCGGTCCCGGCATTCGCTTCGCGCACACGGGCAGCTTCGGCCAGCAGCGAGCTGAGCGATGCCGATATCACCGCAGGCGATGCAGAGGGCGGCTCAAGCGACGCCGTCGGCAGCGACGGGCTTTGCGCGGACGCAGGCGAAGACGCCTCGCTGACCGCACGCAAAGGTCGCAAGGGCGTCACTGTGGTTTCCGGATAATCGAAGTGGCTGTCCATGTCCAGATATCCGTCTGTACTTGCTCCAATTCCCTGGAACAATCTGGCGATATCGTCGGCGCGACTCATGCACTTCGTCCTATCAGAAGGCCCAGGGAATGACCCTGTGAGAAAGCATTAAACAGTAATGTGTAATATCAGTATGACAGTGTCAATATATTGTTACTGGCGTCTTTGATACAGCTTGTCGGAAAAAGATTCATTCATTTATCGTCATGTTTTTGACGACAAAAAAACAAGTCAAAGTCCTGTTTAAATCTCTAACCCATACGCCGTTGGAAAACGTCAGGTTAATCACGGCAACGCCACGCCTTGGGGCCACAAAAGCCACACATTGCCCTTCTGCTTCATGTCCCCCGCCAGATGCCCGGCGGCCTCTCCAGTGCCCCAGAACAGGTCCGCGCGCACTTCACCGGCAATCGCACCGCCAGTGTCCTGAGCGGCAACAGGGCGTATCAGCGCTGTCCCGTCGGGGCGTGTGGTCGACAGCCACAGCAGGCTGCCCAACGGAATCACTTTACGGTCGATGGCCACGCTGTAGCCGGCGGTCAAAGGCACGTTCAACGAACCACGCGGGCCTTCATTGCTGTCCGGGTTACGGGTGAAGAACACATAGCTCGGGTTGCTGGCCAGCAACTCGGGAACTCGTTGCGGGTTGGCCTTGGCCCAGGCAGCAATGCTGCCCATGGTCACGTCTTCTTTCTGCAACTGGCCCTGCTCGACCAGCCAGCGGCCGATGGCGCGATACGGGTGGCCATTCTGATCGGCATAGGCCAGACGTGCTTGAGTACCATCAGGCAGACGAACCCGGCCCGAACCCTGGATCTGCAGGAACTGCAAATCCATGGGGTCGGTGAGCCAGGCAATCACCGGCGCATCCAGGCCATTGGCATTGATCGTCGCGGCATCGTCATAAGGCTTGAGTACCCGGCCCTCGACCCGGCCACGCAGGCGCTTGCCCTTGAGTTCGGGGTACAGGCTGTCGAGATTGACCACCACCAGATCATCAGGAATGCCATACACCGGCACCTGGGCCTGTTCGGTACGGGTCAGGCTGCCTGGGTAGACCGGCTCGTAATAACCGGTGATCAGACCATCGGCACTGCCGCCATCGGCACGCAGGCTATAAACCTGCAACGTCGCCTGCAGAAAGGTCCGGATCTCGGCCGCAGACGGCGCCGCGGCCAGACTGGCCGCCGATGCACAAGGTGCCCCCCACACCGGGTCAGCCTTGAGTCGGGTACAGGCGCTGCGCCAGGCGGCAAAACCAGCCTGCAGATCGGCATCGGTCACCGCCGGCAGCTCATCCCAGCCGGCCTGACGGTAAGTCGTGTGCGGCGGTTCAACAGGCTTTTGTGGTTGAGCAGGCTTGTCGGTGTTGTCACACGCGGCCAGCAAAACAGCCAGGGCAACCACCAGCGCCTGACGCCAGGACGCAGAAAAGACAGACATTCAGAACGGTCCTACAACAAAAAGCGCTCATTGTGTCTGAATAGGGCTGGTTAGCACAGGTTAAAGACTTCAGGCCGATGAATGAATCACCATCCGGTCTCCAAAAGGGAACGATAAGTCCCTGTTTGGGACTTATCGACTGATTCAGATGTACTGCTTATCCTGATCAGGATCGATCGGCTCCCCTTTAAACACTTCCGGCCCGTCCATGCTCAGCAGCACCTTGCCGTTACTCCAGGTCAGCCAAGGGGTCGCCTCGCTGCCCGGCTCTGCCGTCACGCCTGAAGGACTGAGAACGATCTGCTGATCATCAATCTCGATCAGGCCAATAACATAGGTGTAACTGTCTGGATAGGTCGAGACGATGGTCTTGCGGCCGAAAAAGCTCTTCTGCACTTTCTGCTCAAGCTCGAACTCGTATGCGCACTCCACCACCTGGTCGCCATACTCCATACGCATTCTCGGCTTGAGCGAGCCCACCGATACATCGCCGTTGTCCACTGCCGAATACACACTGCACACCAAGGCCACCTTGCCGCCCAGCTTGCGCGAGATCTGCGGATTGATTTCGACGCTTTCAGTGCCCGGTGCCGAAGCACTGGCGCTGACCACATCGCCGGTATGAAACACGAACGGGTCCAGATCGAAGGCGCCGCGCCTGGCCGGTGCGTGAATGAGCGACATCTGACCATCGGGACGCAGAATACCGACGCGCAAGTCCAGATCATCGTTGTCGTTGCCATCGCCGTTATCGATCCAGGTCGCGCTGACCTTGATCGAGCGTGGCGCCCCCGGCCCCTTGTCCAGCGACACCTTATGCGTAACACCCGGCTTGTCCAGGGTGATCAGCGACTTGGCGATATTCACCGGCTGCAGTGCCGGGGCTTCAAGCGCCGGCTCTGGAGCGGACTCTTCAACGTCCACACCATACAAACCGCACAACCCGGCCAGACCGCTGGCAAAACCCTGCCAGACCGAACGCGCCTTGGCCTGGCCATTACGCACATACAACTCTGCGACGATAATCCCGGTTTCTTGACATCCTCCCCGGCCTGAAGGCCGGAGATTCCTACGGCGCTCAGGCGCGGCATCGAGCCGCCCCTGAGTCGCTTCGGTGGGTTCCTGCTGCTGGCGCCATGACCTCTGCGCTCACTTCACAGGCTAACCGGGCGTGTCCCGCCCTTAGTACATTGATCGCCCCGACCACATCGGCGTTGCCTTCAAAACCACATCCAACACACCTGAACAGCGCTTGCGTCTGGCGGTTGGCCGCCGACACATGGCCGCAACAAGGGCACGTGCGGCTGGTATTTTGCGGCGGCACGGCAATCAGCCAGCCACCGCGCCACGCCAGCTTGTAGTCCAGTTGGCGGCGGAACTCGAACCAGCCCTGATCGAGGATGGCCCTGTTCAGGCCAGACTTGGCCCGAACGTTTCTTCCCGGCGCCTCGGTCTTACCTGCCGCCGACCTGGACATATTCCGTACCTGCAAGTCCTCGATACACACCATCGCGTGGTTTTGGCTGATCGTGGTAGAGCACTTGTGCAGGTAGTCGCGGCGGGCATTGCCGATGCGGGAATGAATGCGCTGGACGCGGGCTTTCGCTTTCTTCCAGTTGCGGCTGAATCTGACCTTGCGGCTCATCGCCTGCTGCGCTTTGCACAGCGCGGTTTCATGGCGTTTGAAGCTGTTCAGGGGTGCGTAGAACGAACCATCCGAAAGCGTGGCGAACCGGGCAATGCCCATGTCGATGCCGACTGCCGCACCCTGCGCCGTGGGCTGCTCATCGATCTCGCGTTCGGTCTGGATACTCACAAACCACTTGCCACACAACTGGCTCACGGTGATGTTCTTCACAGTACCCAGCGTCTTGCGGCTGTTGCGGTAGCGCAACCAGCCCAGCTTTGGCAGAAACAGGCGGCTGTTGGTCTGGTCGAGCTTGATCTGTTTCGGGTCGGGATAGCGGAAACTGTCGCGCTGCCCCTTCTTCTTGAACCGGGGAAAGTCGGCTCGCTTGGCGAAGAAGTTGGTGTAGGCCCGCTCCAGATCCTTGAGGCTCTGTTGCAACGGGTGAACAGGCGCATCGGCCAGCCATGCGGTTTGCGGGCTATTGCGCCATTCGGTCAGCAACTTGCACAGGCCCGCATAGCCGAGCTTCTTCTCGCCTTGCTCGTGGCGCTCCTTCTGCAACGCCAGCGCCTTGTTGAAGACGAAGCGACAGGAGCCGGCAAAGCGGCGCATTTGCCGCTCCTGCCAGCCGTCTGGCATGAGTTCGTACTTGAAGGCTTGAAGTCGTTGCATGCTGCTCTTGAGCCATGAGCAATGAAGACGACATTAGGCGCGGACGGCACGGTGTTTTCAAGGTGCATGCCCATGGGGTCTTTGTAACGAAATACCGCCGTATAAGGGCATCTGTGTCGCCGTGTTACTGCGCTTCATCCTGTGGCGGTGCGTCCATCGAACAGCAGCAGACACCCCACTGCAACCAGGGACGGCTACGCCGTCCGCGCTATCCTTCCCCGCCCTGAACGGCGGGGCTTATCGCGCCTTGATGGTCAATTGGGTAGGCTCGCTCACCTCAGAGCCTTCCTGTATAAGCGGCTCCGATCTAACGGCTCAAACAAGATGACTCAAACAACCAACGTATGGGGATACAAGCGCAACATGCGGTCATGCGTGACCAGGCTGATACCCTCAACCAACGCCTGAGCCACCATAATGCGGTCGAATGGGTCGCGGTGATGATCCGGCAAGGTGCTGATCGCCAGGCTGTGCTCGCTGGTAATCGGCAATTCAAGATAACCTGCGTCCAGCAGTGCCTTACGCAACAAGGAAGGAACGATACCTGTTCGCTCAGCCCCTTTTATCGTGAGTTCCCACAGGCTGGCTGCGCTGAAATAAAGAATATTGGCTTCATCGTCGATCAATCTCGCGGCCTCTGTTGAAAGCCTTACATCGTCCGTTGCAGCCCATACCAGGACGTGGGTATCAAACAGCAGCTTCATTCTTTGTGCTCAAACAGATCTGCAATCTCGCTGTCCATCGCCTGCGAAGCGTCGGCATCAAACGTCACATCCTTCAACATGCCCCGCCGCCTTGGTGCTGTGATGGGGACCAGTTTCGCGACCGGTACGCCGGCCTTGGCAATGATGATGGTTTCCCCATTGGCCGCGGCATCGACGAGCTGAGAAAAATTGGTTTTGGCTGCATGAATGTTGTGCGTTTGCATACAACATATCTCAATCAGTGAAGGGGTGCTCCTAAGGTTAGTCCAGTAACTGGACTAACTCAATCAGGCTGTTCTTCTCGTTAGATTGGCATCCTCCCCGGTCTAAGTGCCAAGGCTTGTCGCGAACCGGATCAGTGGGTGCCTTGCATTGGCGATTTTGCACGCTTGTACAAGGCTAGAATGCAAGACATCTCTCTTTCTCCTGAAGGGCACTTCCGATAATTCTTCGTGCGCCCCTACAACTGACTGGCAAAGCGCCCCACCGCATTGACCACCTGCTGCGCCCCATCCTGAATCTCGACAATCACCGACCCTGCCTCATTGGCCAGCGCCAGTCCTTGTTCGGCCTGGCCGCGGCTGTTGGCCATGCCGCGCACGGCTTCGTCGGTCAGCGACTGGTTCTGCTGCACCACGCTGACAATCTCTTCGGTGGCCGCGCTGGTGCGCCCGGCCAGTTGCCGGACCTCGTCGGCGACCACGGCAAAGCCCCTGCCCTGCTCGCCGGCACGGGCCGCCTCGATGGCGGCGTTGAGGGCCAACAGGTTGGTTTGCTGGGCAATCCCGCCGATGGTCTGCACGATGGAGCTGATCAGCAACGACTGCTTGCCCAGCGCTTCGATGCCGGCAGAGGCCGACTGCATTTCTTCCGAGATCCGCCGCATGGTGTGCACGGTGTTCTGCACCACTTCGGCGCCGCGCCGGGCAGTGACGTCGGTGCGCTGGGAAATATCGAACGCGATACTCGCCGCCTGGCTGACATCCTCTTCGCGGGCGACCTGATCCGTGATCACGGTGGCGAACTTGACCACCTTGTACAGCTTGCCCTGAGCATCGTGCACCGGGTTATAGGTCGCCTCCAGCCATACCGGGCGGCCATGGCTGTCGATGCGCTTGAAACGGCTGGCCACGAACTCACCCCGGTTAAGGGTCGACCAGAACTCCCGGTAAGCATTGGACGCCACTTCGGCGGGCTCACAGAACATGCTGTGATGCTTGCCGCGGATCTGCGCCATGTTGTAGCCCATGCCACGCAAAAACTGCTCATTGGCCTTGAGCACATGGCCGCTCAGGTCGAACTCGATCACTGCCGTAGAGCGCAATAGCGCCTGGATGAACGCCGCGTTTTCGGCGGCGGTGTCCACCGACTCGGTAATGTCCGAGCCCAGGCAATGAATGCCTGTCAATTGACCGCGAGCGTCCTGCAACGGCTGCCATACGGCCCGGATCCAGGCCAGGCTGCCATCGGCTCGCAGAAAGCGGTAAGTGTCGGTCACCGGCTCGCCCTTCTGCACCGACGCCACCAGATTGCGGTAACAGTCGAGCTGTTTGACATAGGCCGGGATGTACTGATCCAGCGGCTTGCCCACCACCTGCTCGGCGCGATAACCCAACATACGCAGGAAATTGTCATTGGCCTCAATAACATTGTATTGAGCATCAAGGATGATATGCACCAGACATGCATCAATGCCTTTTTGCAATTGCTGGAACATCGACAATTCGGAATGCAGCGCCTGGACTTCCGTTTTCAAGCGGGTATTGAACATAGCGACACCGATCGTTGGAGTGGACCCTCTGCTATTGGCAAGCGTAGACGGGGTTTATTCAACTCATGCATCCGGACATAAAAAAACCCCGAAAACGGGGTTTGAAAGCGGCCATAAAATGTCCTGTCACTGATCGCTATCAGCCTGACAGTTGAGCAAGTCCTCATCATCGATCACGAAGGCCTGCGAGGTACTGATCTGCTGCCTTTGAATCACACACTCATCTTCATCCTCATCCACCAGGCGCACATCCCAAAGGCCTGCTTCCACGTTGCTGACGCTAAGGGTCATGCCGGCTTTGAGTACTTGCTTGCCCAAGTGATCATCGCCCCAGTCGCCTTGACTGGAGGGCGCGAAATAGATTTCGTGGATATCCCAGGATGACTGGTTCTGAATCTGGATCGTTGCCGCAGCAGCAGGCGCGGTTGGCATGAACACCAACGAAAGACCAACGATGGCAAAGGCTTTCTTCATAGGGTTCTCGATAACAGGCTCAATGACAGAGGCGGCCACAATGCTAAGACCGCTCTGCCGCGTCAACACCCTGCCCGCTTAAACCAGCCAGACATCATCATTGAGGATGGTGCGCATGCCGGTCAGAACCAATGCCCCGTTGTCGAACGCTGCGCCTGAGGGGTTAGTAAAGTCCATGTAGAAGGTTTCGTTGGACTCCAGTTTGTTATCGCCCACGATCTCGACCGCCACCACGGCTTTGGTTTCATTCGGGTAGAACACCAGGGTGCCCTTGTTGGCCAGGTAATCCTCACCGGCTTTGGCAGTGCCATCACGGGTAGTGAAGTTCAGGCTGATCAGCTTGTTGGGATCTTTTCTTGGCGTGGTGAGCTCGACCATGAAATAGGCATTGGTGAACGTACCGGCCTGCCCCTCAACCACCTTCTGCTTGACTTCGGACATCTTGGTCGGCGCATCGGTGTAGCTGGCACGAATGGCCTGGTCGATGAACTGTTGCTGGGCGCTGACCCGCTGCCAGGCGGCAAACTCACCAAAGCTGCTGTTAAGGCTGTTGTCGATGTCAGGGCGTACATTGCCCAGGCTCAGGGTGCTGATGTAGCTGGCAATGCCGGCCACCTTGTTGCCAATGAAAGCAGGTCCGCCACTGTCACCGCTGCTGAGCATGCCTTCATTCTGGCCAAGCCCGGTGTGCTTGAGATTGAGAAAGCGCCCCAAAGCATCCTGATTGCTGCTGCCATTATCGAAATCGGCGATCAATTGGGTGCCGGCCTTGGGTGAGAAAGGCAGATAGCCGCCGGCCTTGGCTTTGAGTGCAGCCGCATCGGCATCAAAAGTATTCATTGCCTTCTGGCGAATCGGCGCCGACGAGTAGCTGCTGGACATCCCGGCGGCGCCGGTACCTGGCTTGCCGTAACCGATGATGGTCATGGCCTGGCCGATCTCGTCGGTATTGCGGTAGATGTCATAACGCTCGGCGCTCACCGGGGCGTGGCCGTTGAGCCAGACAATGGCCATATCGTTGTTCAGGTTGGCAGCGTCATAACCCGGCAAGATCGTGACCTTGCTTGAGCTCATGCTCTTGGTGCCAGCCGAGGTCTCGAAGGTCACGGTACTTTGCGAATTGCCCGGCTTGAACAGATGCGCCGCCGTGAGAATCGCCTGGCCGCCGTAGAGCAGCACGCCGGTTCCGTAAACACCTCCTGTGGAAACCTTTACAACGCCATCATATCCCTGGCCTAGCGCTGCCTTGTTGCGAGAATCCGTGTAGGAGGTGACCGTCGAGACCATGAATCAATACCCGGTGCTGGTTGTGATGGCCGCGATTGTGTCGATTTGCCATTACGCAAGGGAGTGCTGGTCGTCGGATTGGCGTCACGGTGCCATCATCTCTTTAGTTATCCGCCAAACGGTATAACGCTAAAGAGCTAACGCTAAAGTTAAGGTGCCGTTCTCCACTGGCCTGGAAAATGCCTTTAAGCCCCAGTCGTGTTAGGCTCCGCGCCCTGATCAAGTTGCATATATGCACACGCTGGCATCGGCTGAAGACTTGTTAAAAGTCTGCCGTCGAATGAACCAGCCATCATTGAATCGAGATAAATCACAGAATGAAGATTGGCTTGAGTTGTACGGTCTGGGCAGGCGGCGAACGCGCTGGTCACCTGGATGGCATCGGCACTTACTCCCGTGCATTGTGGAATGGCCTGGGCGACATCACCCAACAGACAGGCGACAGCCTCAGCCCTTATGCCTTCGGTCGTGACTTGCCAAACATGGCGTGCGGCACACCGAAGCAACTTGCCGAACGCTTCCCGGTACACGCCCTGCTCAGCGGTATTCTCAAGCTGCCCCTGGCCAACTCTCGCGCCATCGCCCAGGACATTGACCTGTTCCATGCCACTGACCACCACATCCCGCGTATCGCCGGGGTGCTCACGGTGGCCACCATCATGGATGTGATCCCCATGCTGCACCCCGAGTGGATCAAGAATGACCTGCGCAGCCTCAAAAGCTGGCTGTTCAAAACAGCGATTCTCAAGGCCGATCACATCATCACCATCTCCGAATACAGCAAACAGGACATGGTCGAGCACCTGAAAATCGCCCCGGAGCGCATCAGCGTCACCCCGCTTGGGGTCGAACCGGTTTATTTCGAGCAGATCGCAGAGCAGCACAAAGAAGCCGTACTGAATAAGCACGGCCTCAAGCCCGGCTTCTTCCTGTTCGTCGGCACCCTGCAACCACGCAAAAACCTGCCGCGCATCCTGCAAGCGTTCAAACAGCTGCCGCAGGCGCTGCGCAAGGAACACCCGCTGGTGATTGTGGGTCGTGACGGCTGGAATAACGAAGAGCTGCTGCCGCAACTGGCACAGCTGGAACAACAAGGTGAAGGCCGCTGGCTCAGCTACCTGCCACAAACCGAAGTCATGGCCCTGCTACAGAGTGCCAGCGCGCTGGTGTTCCCCTCACTGTATGAAGGTTTTGGCCTGCCGGTGATCGAAGCCTTTGCCGCGCAGTGCCCGGTGATTGCCTCCAACAGTACTTCGGTGCCTGAAGTGGCGGGCGATGCTGCCTGGGCTGTCGACCCCTACAGCGTGGAGAGTATCAGCGCTGCCATGCAGGACCTGCTGAACCAGCCACAGGCCCGTGAAGAAAAGGTCCAGCGCGGTCTGCAACGCGCACGCCAGTACACCTGGCAAGAATGCGCGCGTCAGACCCTGGCGGTTTATCACAAGGTACGGGGCTAACGCACCGCAACCCCTGGGGGCTTGTCTTTCAGACGAGCCCCCCCGGCCTCAAACCAATCCCAAGTTGACAATGGCTCCAGCATTGTTTGGACTTTGCCCGACCAGAACGATCGCAACCTGTTCGATACCTGATCCGGTGTCAGCATCCCACACCACAAGCGTGTCCTCAGAGTTACCGTTTTGCGAAGCCACAAACTCGCCGTCGGCGTATATACCCTTGACGAACGCATAGCCGCCATTGCTGACCGTGGTGATGCTGCCCTGTTGCAACGCTGGAGAATCATTGTTGCTCAACTGGAAGCTGCTCAGATTAATATGGTCCCGATTAGAGTCAGCTAAACTGCCATAAAACGCCGAGTAGGTATCAAAACTACCGTCTGCCGCCGTGAAGGCCCCCTGAGAGAAACTGAATGTGTCAGCCTGTGCGGCAGACGTGTACGTGACAGTGATCTTGCCATCGGAAATGTTGCCATTGAGCGCATCATTGCCTGCTGTAGCCTGCAGTGCCAGCGCACTGGCATATTTCAGTCCATATTCTGGCAAGTTGCTGACATCGGTAACGGCTCCTGACACCGAGAAGTTATTGATGAACTCATTGCTATTTTCAGCAATTGACAAGACAAAACCTTCTAAAGCCGTGACCACGCCACCGGCCACAAAATCAACGACCTTGACGCCCACGACATTCTGGCCTTGCAAACTTTGCGGGACCACCAGATTGCTGAGGGTGTCTGAAAGGATGACACCCGTATAACCAGGCGCATTGAAAATCGAACTGTTATTGGTTTGCGCGGCGGTGATGTTTGCAATGCTGTCTGCGACTACAAACCCTTGGGCGTCGATCACAATACTCGTGCCAGTGCTCACAGGCACATCAAGATTGGCCACTGAATCAGCAATGATATAGTCATGCGAGCTCGTCAGCGCCGACGCGCCCAGATTTGTCAGGGTATCGCGCAGGACAATGCCACTATTGGGAAATGACAGGTTAGCGGTGCTTTGAAGCTCATTGTAGTCTGCGATACTGATCGGGCCTGCCGGCACAACGGTAATATGCTCAGCCCCGTCAAGAACAGTAGCGTCATTGATTTTACTGGCGAGCAGGTTCTTGGCAGTGTCGCTCAGGCTGTAAGTCCACTCTGTGTCATTCGGGTCATAAATCATCTTGGCCAGGTCGCTGCGCTGCTGAACCGTCAGGGTTCCTGCCGCATCATTGACGAGTGTCAGACTGTTGGTATTGCGCGTCTCACCTTGGGTCAATTGCAGAAGATTCAGCGCCGTGTCTTCGACGTCGGCGTACCAGGCCTGAGTGGTGACCAACGTCTTGAGCACATTAAACTGCTTGGCGGTAAGCACAACACCCAGCACGTTACCGTTCAGATCAAGGTCAGTGAGCGTGACGGTGCCGGTACCAGGGGTAAACGTGGCATTTATCAGCGCCGAGGCAGTGGACGATAGGGTCTCGAACGAAACCGTACCGGTAATCTTGATGCCCAGTGCATTCAGGTCAGCCAACGTCACCGGACCGGAAACTTCAAGATTCACAGGACCTTTTACATAAGTGGTATTGGTCTTCAGCGCGGTTGCCGTGTCCAGGATGCTGGTCGCCAGCACCGGCCCTGAAATCTGATCGTCGAAAGCACTTAGTTGGGCAATATTCAACGTCTCCGTCACCCGGGCATTGAGGGTACTCAAGCCCGTCACATCAGTAGAAGCCAGGTTATAGAACGCAAGCAGATCGGCCTGAGATCCATAAACGTTTGCCAACTTATTGAGGTCTACCTTGATGTCATAGGTATTGGCGATATGCGAGGCGGCCTGAACCGACAGGTCTTCACCTTTCAGAAACGGAATGACCAGCGTTCCGGTACCGTTGATTTCAATATCAGAGAAATTCGTACCCAACTGGTAAACGGTGGTGGTGGGCGACAGTTTTATACTGTCCACAGTCAAACTGGAAACGTCCAGCTTATTGATGCTTACCGAACTTCCAACCGCCGGCGTGAATACGTATTTTTCGTTCACCAGCGACAACGTGACATTTCCGTTGCCGTTGCCAACGGTGTAATGCCCGGCACTCGTTTCAGTCACGGTAAAGGTCGGCGTAACAGTGCCACCGCCTGTCCCCGGCGTTGCAGTGCCAACATCATTACCTGCCTGTGTGGCCGGATTGGCCAGTGCGGTCGGGTCTGTCAGAGCGGCAGTGGTCTTGGTGTTGATCGTGGTAAGCAGGGTGGTCAGGTTGGTGCCACTGCTGACATTGGCAACAACGGTTTCCAGATAGGTTGCCAGGTTCTTGACCTCGGCAGGCGCAGTCTTGATCAATTGCGCAACCTGGTCGAGTGTCGATGAGACCAGAGTCAGAATGGCAGAGGTCTGTGCAGCAGGATCGGCAGGTACTAGTTTGATCAGATCCAGAGTAGCCGTGAGTGTATCGGCGTCACTGGATACTGCACTGAGCACCTTGGCCGCCAGAGACAGGTCCGTCAGGCCCTTTTCAGCGAAGGCCACACCTACCAGGGCCTTGTTATTGACCAATGCCGCATCAGCCTGACCTTGCGTCGAGGTGTTGGCCTTGGCGCCATTGAGCACGGCAGCGATGAACACCTCACGGCTCATGCCATTGGCTTCCAGCTCGGTTTTCCAGTAAGCCACACCGCCGCTGTCGCCGCTACGACCGAAAATATTGTTGTAGACCGCTTCAATAAAAGCGTCCGTCGACAAGGAGGATGGGTACTTCTCCAACGCTTCGGCCTGTTCATTTGCCCAGTTGGCGGAGATCGACTCAAGGCTCATGTTGCCGTTGCTCAGTTCGTTGACCCAATAGGCCAGGCCACCGGCATCAGGGGCACGATTGAAAAAGGCGGTATACAGCTCTGCCAGATCTGATTGAAAGCTCATGAGTTGCTCCTGATGAAAAGGCCCCAGCGGCTCACCTCTACGAGTGAGTAGGCGATCCTTTATCAATGGTTAGGTGTTGGCTAAGCGACGCCCCTGAAAATTTTTGTTACAGGGTGCTTTCCGAGCATCTCAAACAAACAAGGCAACTTCTATAAAAATATTTAACGACGTCGTTTTTGATAAGGACATAACCAATTCTGGCTAAATGAAACAGCCATTCAATTGACGCCAACAAAACTCAATACCTGAAAGTTATAAAACTATATAGATAGGCACTTTCTTGATAACTCGCTTTATCCTGCGCCTGGGAACCCGTTGCCAGCTCATCTGTCGAGAAATACCTGCGTACCTCTGCAAGTCTCGAAATAGACTGTTCATAAGGTATGAGCAAGCAAAATAGAAAGGGCATCTTTTGGCAGATGCGAAAGGATTTACGGCCAGACGCTCATGGTGCGCCGACAGGAGAATGCAGATCCGTTCAGCGATTATCGAACCTGATTCGATTCCGGTGGGAGCGACCGTGGTCACGAAAGAGTCGGTGAAGGGCACCTCTAAAGTCACAGCATCTGCTGCGAATGTGCCTTCGCCTTCGCTGGCAAGCCAGCTCCCACCGGGATTTGCGCCTTTAACCGAACATAGTGGCTAGCCCGCAAGCGCCACCGACATCGGTTTACTTGGCCAGACGCCCGTAACGATCCTCAAACCGCACAATGTCGTCCTCGCCCAGATAGGCACCGGACTGCACCTCGATCAGTTCCAGCGGCACCTTGCCCGGGTTGGCCAGCGAGTGCTTGACGCCCAGCGGAATATAGGTCGACTGGTTCTCGGAGAGGATCAGTTCCTGGTCATCACAGGTCACCTTGGCGGTACCGGACACCACGATCCAGTGCTCGGCGCGGTGGTAGTGCAGTTGCAGCGACAGGCACTCACCCGGCAATACGCTGATGCGCTTGACCTGGTAGCGGTCGCCCTTGTCGATGGTGTCGTAATGGCCCCACGGACGATTGACCAGCGGATGGGTGACGAACTCCGGACGCTCTTCGGCCTGCAGACGCTTGACCACGTCCTTGACCTGCTGGCTGTCGTGCTTGTTGGCCACCAGGATGGCGTCCTTGGTCTCGATGACGATCAGGTCCTCGACGCCCACGGTGGCCACCAGGCGGTGATGCGACTGCACCAGGCAGTTGTTGGTGTCGATGGCCAGCACGTCGCCTTCCAGGCGGTTGGCGTTGGCATCATGCGGGCCGACATCCCAGATCGCCGACCAGCTGCCCAGATCGTTCCAGCCAGCGTTCAGCGGCACCACCAGACCGGCTTCGGTGTGCTCCATCACCGCGTAGTCGACCGACTCGTCAGCGCACAGCGCGAACTGCTCGGCCTGGACATGGGTGAAGTAGCTGTCGGTCTGCGCATGCTCCAGCGCCACCCGGCAAGCACTGAGAATATCCGGGCGATGACGCTCCAGCTCGGCGAGGAACACCGAGGCACGGAACATGAACATGCCGCTGTTCCACAGGTAAGCCCCTGAAGACAGGTACTCGGCGGCCAGCTCCGGCGATGGCTTCTCTTTGAACGCGGCGATCGCGAAACCACCCTGCTCAATGGCCTTGCCACACTGGATATAACCGAAGCCGGTCTCAGGATGCGTCGGGGTGATGCCGAAAGTCACCAGACGGCCCGCCTCGGCATGCGCCTGGGCGACCTGCACGGCGTTGCGAAACGCCTGCTCGTCATGAATGTGGTGGTCGGCCGCCAGCACCAGCAGCACCGGATCGGCACCGTCTACGGTGGCTTGCAGCGCCGCCAGAGCAATGGCCGGCGCGGTGTTGCGCGCCAGCGGCTCAAGGATGATGCGCTGGCTCTTGATCTTCGCCACACGCAGTTGCTCGGCGACGATAAAGCGATGGTTTTCGTTGCTCACCACCAGGGCTGGCGAGTGCTCCAGGCCGTCCAGGCGCGCCAGGGTGCGCTGAAACATCGTCCCCTGATCCTGACCGTCCAGGGCCAGAAATTGCTTGGGGAAGCTCTGCCGCGACAGCGGCCACAGCCGTGAACCGTTACCGCCAGCCAGAATTACAGGGGTGAACATAGAAGCTCCATTCTGATAGCCACGCGGGCATGCGAAGGGCCGCATTATCCGGGGGCTGTAAGGGGGATGCAATATAAAGCGGGTATGAGTCCCGCCGGTGTTTTATAGGCGTTACAAGCCTGCTGCACTGGCTTGACATCGAAGTCATTCGAGGCAATGAACGCTGCTCAGAACATGGCTTGCTGGCAAGAGTTCAAGACCCTCGATGGATAAATGGCGTTTAGCCACAATCTCGCTGCGATCTTCTCTGAAAGCCCCGTATTTTCACTCATTCAGCGCGGCTTTAGCACGAATTGTAATCAATACGGAACAATTGGATCCATTACGAGGTCGAAGGTTACAAATTTGTATCGGCCACCTGTAAACGTCGATACAGAAGTACGGGCTGGATACCCTTAGTTCGATTCATGATGATCGTGCGCGGCCAGCCTTCGAACCCAGGAGGATCAATGGCAACGCTGAAGCTTCATCAACCCATCAATATGAACACCCTCCAGGCTTGGGATGGCGAATTTCCCATTGCCGATGCGGGGCATATCAGGGCTACCGATGGCGTCAGAACCCAGGATTATTTCGGTTCTTTCCAGTACAGCAACGGCGAACTCAGCGGCGGTACGTTAACCGCGACGAGCGCTTATCAAAACGGCCTGTATTACGAAGTCACCGACCTGAACATCGACGCCGCGATCATGGCCGAGTATGTCTACAACTTCGACATGGCAGGCGCCATGCGCGAAGTCCTCAAAGGCAACGACACCATCATCGGCTCTGCGGGCAATGACCTGCTGATCGGTGGTACAGGCAACGACCATTACGACGGCGGCGCGGGCATCGATACCGTGGCTTATACCACCGGCAGATCCAGCGCCAGCGTAACCGCCACCGACAGCGGTTATACCCTGCAGACACCCGGCAAAACCGACACGCTGGTCAACATCGAACGGGTTAACTTCGGTGACGGCTCGACCCTGGCCCTGGACGTTGGCCAATGGCAAAACACCGGCGCAGCCTTTCGCCTTTACCAGGCCGCGTTCGACCGAGAGCCGGACCAGGGCGGGCTGAAATACTGGATCAACGATCTGGACAAAGGCGCGACTCTCCAGCAAGTCGCCCAGGGTTTTATCGACAGCGCCGAGTTCAAGAAACTCACACCAGGCACCGATAACAAATCCCTGATTAACAGCTTCTACCAGCACGTCCTGCATCGTGAGGCCGATGAAGGCGGCTTCAAATACTGGGAAGACTCCATGGCCGCCGGCATGACCGCCAGCGAAGTACTGGTGTCGTTTTCTGAAAGCGCCGAAAACCTCGCCAACACCAACGCCGACCTCAATGGCGGGCTGTGGCTGGTTTGATCACTGTCCATCCAAGACATTAAGGAGCTAAGGAGTCCCTATGGCCCGTGTAGTTTATAAACGCCCTTTCGATGGCTTTGATCTTGACCAAGCGCTGCGCGCCGTCGCACCAGAACACGTTAAATCCGCGTTAGGCCCTGCCGTCGACTATGAATTGGGCGCCTACAGCGTCAATACAACGCAGGTCGGCGGCCGGCTATTTCGCGCGGAGTTTGCCAAAGACGACAAGCTCTACCTGACGGTTCAAAACCTGACACCAGACACCTCCCTGTCCAGTGCCGCCTCGTTGTTTTCCGGCAGTGATTCCTTTGAAGGCTCAGACGGCAACGATCATTTTTATGCGTCTGCCGGTAACGATCTTTACCGAGGTAATGGCGGCATCGACACCGTTCATTACAGCGGCTCAAAAAACGATTACACCCTCAACGGCGGCAACCTGACTGGCGAGGGAAAAACCGACTTCCTGAACCCCGACATCGAGCGCATCCACTTCGAAGGCGATAACTCGACCCTGGCCCGGGACGTTGGTCAATGGCAGAACGCCGGCTCAGCTTACCGCCTGTACAAGGCAGCGTTCGACCGTACACCCGATACCGGTGGCCTGAAATACTGGATCAACGACCTGGACAATGGCGCCACGTTGCAACAAGTCGCACAGGGCTTCATCGACAGCGCCGAATTCAAGGCCCTCACACCCGGTAACGACGCCGGCTCGATCATCAACAGCTTCTACCTGCATGTTCTGCATCGTGACGCCGATGAAGGCGGCTTCAACTACTGGGCAGACTCCATGGCCGCCGGCATGACCGCCAGTGAAGTGCTGGTGTCGTTCTCGGAAAGCGCCGAAAACCTCGCCAACACCAACGCCGACCTCAATGGCGGGCTTTGGCTGGTCTGATCACCCATCACCTTTCACCTCCAACTCCAAACGGGACAAAGACTCTCAATGGCAACTATTACCTACAGAAGCCCCTTCGACAGCACTGATCTGGACCGCGCCTCCCATGCAGGCGTTAACGGGCAGGTTGTTTCGGCCAACAGCATGCGCATCGTCTACAGCGATGGCACCTACAAGGCCGAAGTAAGCGGCTTCCTGGGCTCGGGCAACCCCCAAGTCGATAAATTCACCGGGGTCAGCTACTCGAAGAACGACGTGGTGTTTCTGACCGTCACCGGGCTCGACGTCAAAGTCGCCGATGCGTCGAGCGTCACCTCGTTCTACGACGGTGATGACACCTACCGAGGCTCGGCAGGCAACGATGATTTCCAGGCTTCGCTGGGTAACGACACCTACTTCGGTGACGACGGTATCGATACCATCCATTACAACGCGCTGAGCAAAGACTTCACCGTCGACTCCATGGGCAGCGCCCTGAGCAACGTCGAAGGCCTGGGCAAAAAAGACACCTTGTTCAGCATCGAGCGAGTCAACTTTCAACAAGACAACGCCACCGTGGCGCTGGATGTTGGCCAGTGGCAAAACGCCGGGGCAGCCTTTCGCTTGTACCAGGCTGCATTCGACCGCAAACCGGACATGGGCGGCCTGAAATACTGGATCAACGACCTGGACCAAGGCGCGACCATTCAGCAGGTCGCACAGGGCTTTGTCGACAGCGCCGAGTTCAAGAAGCTCACACCCGGCACGGACAACAAGTCGATCATCAACAGCTTCTACCAACACGTGCTGCACCGTGATGCCGATGCCGGTGGTTTTAAATACTGGGAAGACTCCATGGCCGGCGGCATGACCGCCAGCGAAGTGCTGGTGTCGTTCTCGGAAAGCGCAGAGAACATGAACAACACCTCGGCAGACCTCAACGGCGGTTTGTGGTTGGTTTGATCTTTTAAGGGCTTTGGGTCACCACACGGGCTATATCTGGATTGGCCCTTTCACGAGCAAGACAGATCGCCGCCCGCTCGTTCCCACCGTATTTCAAGTCAGAATCCGGGTGGGAACGACCTTGGTCGTGAAAGCCATGGGTCTGGCGATACACCCTGTTGTGTCTGGCCTGCCCTCTTCACGAGCAAGCTCGTTCCCACCGTATTTCAAGTCAGAATCGAGGTGGGAACGACCTTGGTCGTGAAAGCTATGGGTCTGGCAATACACCATGTTGTCTCTGGCCTGGCCTCTTCACGAGCGAGACGGATCGCCGCCCGCTCGTTCCCACAGCGGTTTCCACAGAGACAGGGCTGTTTTTGGTGGGCGCGACCCTCTTCAACACGCCGGTATTCTGCGCGTGTCATTTCTGATACAAATCCCCGCCAATCAACACTGCCAAACGCGCTGTCTCCATCACCCGGGAAAAGGATTCCTTGGATGTCTCGTATCACCTTCAACCAGCCTTTCACGCCCAATGACCTGCAGACGGCCACTAATGCCGGGTACTTTGGACGAGTGATCACTCAAAGCGACACCTATCTGAAAGCCACCTATGGTGACTACACCGCTGAAATGTATGGCTGGTCGTTCAATTTCGGTGCGCGCTTCGGTGTTGTCGATAGCCTGGTCTATTCAAAAAATGGCCAGCCTTTCGCGACCATCACTGGCATGAACCAAAGCATTAGCAACACCAATACGGCTGCCTACTTATACGGCAACGATGTCTATACCGGTTCTTGGGGTAACGATCACTTTTATTCGTGGCCGGGCAATGACTATTACGATGGAGGCAGCGGTGTCGATACTCTTCATTACAACGCCCAAGCCGGTGAGTTGGCCATTGCCCAAACTGGCAATGGCTACAGCGTAGGCATTTGGGGCAAGGTCGACACCTTGGTGAACGTCGAGCGGATCCAGCTGGGTGACGATGGCGCCGTTATGGCACTGGATGTCGGCCAATGGCAGAACACCGGTGCCGCCTACCGCCTGTACAAGGCAGCGTTTGATCGCCAGCCTGATATGGGCGGCCTGAAGTACTGGATCAATGACCTGGATAAAGGCATCACCCTCCAGCAAGTCGCCAAAGGCTTTATAGACAGCGCCGAGTTCAAAGCGCTAACCCCGGCCACTGACAACAAGTCGATCATTAACAGCTTCTACCAACACGTACTGCACCGTGACGCCGATGAAGGTGGTTTCAAGTACTGGGAAGACGCCATGGCCGGCGGCATGACCGCCAGCGAAGTGCTGGTGTCGTTCTCGGAAAGCGCAGAGAACATGAACAACACCTCGGCAGACCTCAACGGCGGTCTGTGGTTGGTGTGATCTTTTAAGGGCTTTGGGTCACCACACGGGCTATGTCTGGATTGGCCCTTTCACGAGCAAGACAGATCGTCGCCCGCTCGTTCCCACCGTATTTCAAGTCAGAATCCGGGTGGGAACGACCTTGGTCGTGAAAGCCATGGGTCTGGCGATACGCATCTTATGCCTGCCCCAACACTTTCGCGACCAAGGTGTCCCACAGGTTCAGTGCAAGACTGCTCGCTTATATGCATTAACGGCCAATAAAAAAACCGATCCCATTACGGGATCGGTTTTTTGTGATGCGTATTTATAGAGGCGGGCTGGCTTTGACGAGGCTGTTTCAGGCGCTAGTTATGTAGCGCCTGAGCAGGACTCTTCGCGACCAAGGTCGCTCGCTGATCAGGCTACAAACGCAAAATCACCCGTATTCAGCGTCACACCTGTCAGTGTAATCAGATCCACTGCCGCACTCGAACCGGATCCATCAGCGTCATAGCTAAGGGTGCCAGTGGTGGTGTTGAACAGAAACGCTGCTGCACCCGTTGTGGCCGATTGTGAACCAGCCCCCGAAACCCACTCCACCAAGGTGCCATCACCCAAGGCAATAGAGTCGCCGACACCGGCATAAGCAGTAATGCCTAAGCCCTTCAGATCGGCATCCGAGAACTGCAGCTTGTCTTCCCCCGACTGGAAGCCACCAGCAATAATCTGGTTGCCTTGAGTCAGCAAGTTGGTAATGGAGATGACATCACTAGCTGTCAGCTTCGTACCAAGAACAGCAGCTTGTACAGCACTCAGGGTCAGAGTGTCATCGCTTGAATCGATGGAATCGATCTTGGCCAATGCCGTCGGCTGAAGCGCGGCCAAGGCTGAAAGATTCGAAACCAGATTCGCCTCACTATCAAACACAGTGATGGTATCGCCAATAACCAGTTTGCCCAGGTTAGTACTGGTCGCTTGGGCCGCGCCCAACGCGATAGCTACGCCATCTTCCGTCGAGTCGATGGTACCGACCTTTGGATCGCCCAACAGGGTCGCCAGGTTGGTCTCAATATCTGCCGAAAGCCCCGTCACCTTGAGTAGACCATCCGTTGAAAATTTGGCCGTGTTGCCAGACGTAACGGCTTGAACCACTGTCAGCTCGATAACAGCTTCGTCGAGCGATTCGATCGTATCGACCTTGGGTTCACTCAACAGCGTCGCCAGACTGCCCTGAATATTGGCCGACGTATCAACAACCACAACGGTATCAGTAGCATCGAACTTGGCTGCGGTAATAGTCGTCAGTTGAGCAACACTGAGCGTGATAGGTGTGTTGTCGTTCGCCTTGATCAGATCAACCACGCTTGCTTCAGTGGTGATGAAATTGATGGCGTTCGAAATGGCGGTACCGGTATCAGAGATAGTGATGTTATCCGCCGAGCGCAGCTTGGCACCGGCAGCCGTGAATTGCGTAGCGTCCAGAGTCAGGGGGGTTACGCCAATATCGTCAACCTTGGCATCAGCACCCAATACAGCAACTTCTGCTGCGGTCAGGGAGTTGTCAACCACGGTAATGCTATCGGCCGAGTTCAGTTTTGCCGAAGCAGCGGCGTATTGGGTTTTATCCAGTACCTGAGTCGCTGCACGAATGAAGGTGACATTTGGATCGCCACCCAGAGTCGCAATATCAGCATCGGTCAGCGTGTTGTCATTGACCGTGATGTTGGTAGTCGCAGAGAGCTTCGAGCTGAAGGCACCGTACTCTGCGAAATTCAGAACAATAGGCGCATTACCGGAAATCGAAGTAATCGATGCCAAGGTGACAGAAGTTGCATCAACCCCGCCACGCGTGAATGTAACGTCAGCACCGTTAATTTCTACGGTAATGTTACCAGTCGCAGTACCGCCAAAGCTCAGCTCACCATTCTCGACAGTCGCCGTAAATGTGGTAGGCGTCGAACCGCCACCGCCACCCGACCCCGGAGTCGCTACAACAACCGCATCAGCCCCTTTAGTCGCCGGATTATCCAGCGCAGCCGGATCAGTCGCAGCCGAAGTCAGCAAAGTGTTGGCGTTGTTGAGCAGGGTCACCAGGTCGGTGTTGCTGGTGGCACCGGACAGCAGTGCGTTGAGGTAGGTGTTGGCGTCAGCCACTTCACCTGGCGCGGCAGTGATCAGCGCGGTCAGTTTGGTCAGCAGCTGGTTGGCCGCGGTCAGGATCGCGGTGGTCTGGCCGGCGGTGGTTGCCGGGATCAGGCCCAAGATGGCCTGGGTGGCGCTCAGGGTGTTGGCATCGGCGGTCACCGATTGCACGATGGCATTGGCCAGGCTCAGGTCGTTCAGACCCTTGGCGGCGAATGCCACACCGATGGTGGCCTTGTTGTTGATCAGGGCGGCGTCTTGCAGGCCTTGAGTAGAGGTGTTGGCCTTGGCGCCGTTGATCAGGCTCAGGGCGAACGAGTCACGGGGGACCGCGCCGCTTTGCAGTTGCTGGAGCCAGTATTGGGCGCCGCCGGCATCGGCGGTACGGCCCAACAGGTTGTTATAGACCGCCTCGATGAATTGAGCATCGGTCAGGGTAGATGGGAAGTTGCTCTGGCCTTCAGGCTGTTGAGTCAGCCAGTTTTCAGCAACTTGCGCCAGGGTGATTTGCCCGCCATCGATTTGTGCAACCCAGTAAGCCAGACCACCCGCGTCAGGTGCGCGATCAAAGAACGTGGTGTACAGCTCAGCCAGATCAGATTGGGTGCTCATATACGTACAACTCCTTGTGGGTACGGCTCGATAAAGACACGAAATGTGTTACTGCAACTTTATGACAGTTGTGCGGCTTAGCCGCTGCGCCTCGGCGGCCTGAAGGTCCGCGCATGGCGCATCTTGCTGATAACGCTGGCGTAAATCTGTAGGAAATTTATACCTGCTTTCCTGAAATATAAAAAGCAAGTGAAAGACTAAAAGAACATAAGCTTTTAACGAAAAAGCCACAATGCGCTGAAACAATTTGTTTCGTATATTAAATTTTTCATGTTTTTCATGGGGTTATGGATACCTATTTAATGTTTCATTTTTTTGACGGTGTGAAGGTGGCTGCTTTTTCTTGGGGAAGCTTACAAAAGGCCTGATGCTGATCAATTAATGCCGGGCGGGTCTTGGCAGCGATTCGTTTTGGCTGCGAGGGCTATGGGTCGGGCTCTACATGTGTTGTATCTGGTCTGGCTTCTTCACGAGCGAGCTCGTTCCCACCTTGTTTCAAGCCGGAATCGGGGTGGGAACGACCTTGGTCGTGAAGGCTATGGGGCGGGCGGTACATGGGTTGTGTCTGGTCTGGCCTCTTCACGAGCGAGCTCGTTCCCACCGTATTTCAAATCAGGATCCGGGTGGGAACGACCTTGGTCGTGAAGGCTATAGGGCCGGCGATGCATGTGTTGTGTCTGGCTTGGCCTCTTCACGAGCTAGCTCGTTCCCACCTTGTTTCAAGCCGGAATCGGGGTAGGTGCGACCTTGGTCGTGAAGGCTATGGGGCGGGCGATGCATGGGTTGTGTCTGGTCTGGCTTCTTCACGAGCTAGCTCGTTCCCACCTTGTTTCAAGCCGGAATCGGGGTAGGTGCGACCTTGGTCGTGAAGGCTATGGGGTGGGCGGTTTGTGGAAACGGTGTTTGTCGACTACGGTTAATGCCCTGATGTATTCAGGATGCGCGGTTTTGTTGCCAAGGCTCGCGCAGCCAGTCGATAAGGACCACTGGATGACTGCAAATAATAAGGAATGCCCCGTTTGTCACGCTGGCCTGGTGCCCGGTCTTCAGGATTGGCACCTCAAGTGCCCTGCCTGCCGCTATGAAAGCGCCGCCCTGGAGCCGGTCATCAATTCTGACCCGGCCCACGAGATGATCGACGAGCAAGCCCGGGAGGACGGGCTTCGCGCTTTGCGGGTCAGTAACTTCACCACGTTGCTTGAGCGCATCAAATCAAAACGATCCAGCGGTCGTTTGCTGGAAGTCGGCTGTGCCCATGGCTGGTTCCTGGAACTGGCCCAGCAAAGCTTCGAGGTTGTGGGCATCGAGCCAGACAAGGCTGTGGTCGAGGCTGTCAGCCACAAGGGCCTGCCAGTGCGCCAGGGGTATTTTCCGCAAGCTCTCGACGCGCACGAGCGCTTCGATGTCATCGTGTTCAACGATGTCATTGAACACATTCCCGACATCACGCAGGTCATCGAGCAATGTCACCGGCATTTGAACGATGGCGGCTTGCTGGTACTCAACCTGCCCAGCAGCGACGGGGTGTTTTACCGGCTGTCGAAACTGCTGGCGCGCCTGTCGCTGCGCAACCCCTTCGAACGGCTCTGGCAAAAAGGCTTGCCGTCCCCACATGTGCATTACTTCAACCGCCGTAATCTGGAGCAGTTGATTACCCGCCATGACTTCGTGACCATGACGGACGGCAAGCTGCCAACCCTGAGCCTGGACGGGCTGCACGCGCGCATCTCCTACACCGGCGATCTGGGCCGCTTCAGCAGAGCCTTCATCTATACCTGCGTGGCGTTGTCGTTGCCGATCCTGAACCGGCTGCCGGGCGACATTTTCTACAGCATCTCGCAAAAGAAAGCCGGTTGATCACGGCCGTGGACGAGGCCGTCAGCGCAAGGCTGGCGGCCTTGCATGCCGTGCCGAAAATCCGCAAACGGCTTGGCGCTTTCTGATAGCATCGCCGCCCTGATTACTCGTATCAAAATGCTACGCAATCTATTTGCGCCTGTTTTGCTGCGACCGACCCGGTGTGCTGCGTGCACGCTTGCGGTTGAAACCAACCGATCCCTCCCCTCTCATGCCCAGGGACGTTTACAGGAAGTCACGATGTACCGAGGCCAGAAAATTGCAGTCGTCATTCCCAGCTATAAGGTCCGCAACCAGATCCTGGGAGTCATCAGCAGCATAGGCCCGGAGGTGACGGCCATCTTCGTCGTCGATGACTGCTGCCCGGACCATAGCGGTGATTTCGTGACGGCCAATGTCCAGGACGAACGCGTCACGGTTGTTCGCCATGAGCAAAACCAGGGTGTTGGCGGCGCCGTGATGACCGGCTACCAGGCGGCCATCGACGCCGGCATGGACATCATCGTCAAGATCGACGGCGACGGGCAGATGGACCCCAGCCTGATCGGCAACTTCGTCAAGCCGATCATTGACGGTGAGGCCGATTACACCAAGGGCAACCGTTTCTACGACCTTGAAGAAATCAGCGCCATGCCCAAGATCCGGCTGTTCGGCAATGCTGTGCTGTCATTCATGACCAAGATCTCGTCCGGTTACTGGGGGCTGTTCGACCCCACCAATGGCTATACGGCCATTCATCGTGACGTGGCCCGGCACTTGCCGTTTCGCAAGATCAGCCGCCGCTATTTCTTTGAGACCGACATGCTGTTCCGGCTCAATACCCTGCGCGCGGTGGTCGAAGACATTCCCATGGACGCCAAGTACGGGGATGAAGAAAGCAACCTGAAGATCTCGAAGATCGTCGGCGAGTTCCTGGCCAAGCACTCGCGCAACTTCGTCAAACGCATCTTTTACAACTACTACCTGCGCGACATGTCGCTGGCCTCGATCGAGATGCCTGTGGGCGTGCTGATGGTCCTGTTCGGCACCCTGTTCGGCGGTTATCACTGGATCGCTTCGTGGGGCTCAGGCACCGTGACGCCGGTGGGCACGGTCATGCTCTCGGCCATGCCGATCATCATCGGTATCCAGCTGGTTCTGGCATTTCTGGCCTACGACATTTCGTCCGTGCCACAGCGCCCCATCCACCCGAAATACTCACGTGCGCCCGCGAAGGACATTTGAATGTCGCTGTCCCAGATCCTGTTTATTTCCCTGACTGTCATCGCCCTGTCGACCGGGCAGATCCTGTTCAAACAGGCCTCCACGACCTTGGAGTTCACGTTGGCCGGGCTGTGGGATGCGGCGTTCAATATCAAATTGATCATCGCCCTGGTGGTGTATGCCGGGGCCACGGTGCTGTGGCTGATGGCGCTCAAGCACACGCCCTTGAACCTGGCCTACCCGTTCATGGCCATGGCTTTTTTCATCGTACCGATCCTGGCGCATTTCTTTTTGGGTGAAAGCCTGAACTGGAACACCTTCGCCGGCGCTTTGATCATCGCCGTCGGTGTCTGGGTATCGGTGTTTCAGTAGACCGCACCGGCCTTGACTGCCCGACAAAGCTCCAGTGGCCGCGAGCAAGCCCGCTCCTACTGCTAACCAAACAGCATTGGACAGACATAACGTCCGAGGTACAGATGCATATCAAACAACAAGGAAGTCCACGGCTGATCGGCACGCTGGTATTTCTGGCTGTCGCGTTCTTCATTTTTCTGCTGCTCAAGAACAGCGGTCTTTATCCGCGCATCTTTGGCGATGAGTACACCTACTCGCTGTATTCACGCCTGATTCCCTTCTCCGACTCGAAGATTCCAGGCTATCTGTACCTGGCGATTTATCGCTTTACCAGCCACTGCGGTGTCGACTTCCTGAGTTGCGCACGGATCTTCAACGCGCTGTTCTTTGTCGGGGCGGCGCCGTTCATCTATCTGGTTGCCCGAAAGATCGCCAACCCACTGCCAGCCGCCTGGGTCACGGGCCTGACACTGCTGGGACCCATCAATCTCTATACCGCCCACTACATGCCGGAGGCGCTGTATTTCTTCGGTTTCTGGCTGCTGGTGTGGGTTGTCCTGCGGGCCCGTCTTGAGGCCATGGGCGACTGGCTGCTGGTCGGCCTGGTGTTCGGCTGCACGGCGCTGATCAAGCCACACTCGCTGCTGTTTGCCCCTGCGATGCTGGTGTACATCGGTTATTTGAGCATCACCGCCCCGCAGCACGGGCTGCGCCTGGCCTTGCGCAACCTGGCGGCCTTTGCCGTCACTGCTGCGCTGGCCAAATTTCTGATCAGCTATCTGCTGGCCGGCAGCGCCGGCCTGACTCTGTTTGGCACCTCCTACGGTGAAATCGTCGACTCCACGACCACCCCGGGCCGCTCGCACATCGATCTGCTGCTGCGCGCGCTGAGCAGTGTCCAGGGGCACCTGCTGGCCATGTGTCTGATGCTTGGCCTGCCCATGGCCATCACCGTAGGCGTAGTCGTCAAGGCGCTGTTGAACAAGGTCCCGGCCGGCGATCACCGCAACATTGCCCTGTTCACCACGCTGGTGCTGGGCAACCTGATCGCCGTGGTGGCGCTGTTCAGCGCGTCGGTTTCGGGGTCCGGACCTTTTGAAAGCGTATCCAGGCTGCATATGCGCTATTACGACTTCGCCTTTGCCTTGCTGCTGATCCTGGTGCTTGCGCAAGCGCATTTCCCGGTGCAAATCCCGCGCAAATGGCGTGCCCTGCTGGCCCTGATTGTCGGCCTGCCGGCGTTGTATGCGCTCTATACCCATATGCTGCCCTACACGCCGTATTACACCGACAGCCCGGAGCTGCGCGGCTTCACAGAAAAGAAAGGCGCGTTCCATGTACTGGGCGTCCTGTCAGTGCTGTGCATCGCCCTGTGGGTGTACTCGGTTCAGGCTGCCGGGCGCGTTTTTCTTTATGTATTCATGCCATTGGCCGTGGTCATCACCTCGGTCAACGCCACCCTGACCCAGCGTCAGGCACTGCTGCCGGACGCCGCTGACCGCGCTGGCGAGTTCACCCGTCAATACTTGAGTGCCGAAGAACGTGGCCGGTTGCTGATCGTCAATGCAGATCTGGGGGCGGCCTTTCGCTCGATGTTCTATATGGATCACCCACGCACCTGGGTGCGGGGCATCGAACCGGGGGCAGCCTTCGACATGCAGTCCATGCCGCCAGACAAGGACTGGGTGCTGGTGGTCGGCGCCAACCCTGTTATTGGCAAGCATTCGGTCAAACTCCCGATGTCGGGCTTTACCCTGGCGCGCGTGGGCGGGCCAATTGCCCTGAATTTCTCAGCCGGCAGTTGGGCGGGCATCATCAGCAGCACTCAAGGGCTGTCGACAGCAGAGTCCTGGGGCACCTGGTCCGCAGCCGATGAGGTCACCCTGGAGTTCATGCGGCCATTGCCGGCACGTTTCAAACTGGACCTGATTGCCCATGCCTTCGGCCCCAACGTCGGCAAGTCGTTTGTGCTGCAGGTAGGCGAGCAACGAATCCCCTTTGAAGTGGGCGCCATTGATGAGCACAAGGTGTTTGAAATCGACAACCCTTCCGGCTCGCATACCCTGACCATCGAAGTGCCTGAAGCCCGTTCGCCGAAACAACTGGGTATTGCCGAAGACACCCGCCTGCTGGGGATCGGCCTGAACCGTCTGAGTATCGAACCGTTGTAGGCCAGACAGTATGTTTTGCCTGGCTTGGCCTCTTCACGAGCTAGCTCGTTCCCACCGTATTTCAAGGCAGGATTGAGGTGGGGGCCAACTTGATAACGGATAGGGGCTTATGAAACCGGGGGGCAAGACTGTGGTCTTACCCCCCGGTTTTGCTTTAACGCTCACGATCAGCAGCGGCCGGAACAGCACCTTGTCCTGTTACACTGTCGCAATTGCAAAAACACGATCATGGCCTAATGAAGCTGCCACCCGTTTGGGTTAGTCTGCGCGCCCCTGATCCAATTTCCCCATGCGTTGTACTGGCAATCCGGTCAACCAGGAATGAATCCCCTAATTAAAGAGTTGCATGCATGCTTGAAGTGGAAAACGTCTGCAAGGAGTTCAAGCTCTATAACAGACCCTGGCACAGACTGAAGGAAATCGTCCTGCGCCGCAGTTTCCACCGTACCCACAGGGCGCTGGACGGTATTTCGTTCACGGTGGCCAAAGGTGAGACCTTGGGCATTCTGGGGCGCAACGGCGCCGGTAAATCGACCCTGCTGAAAATGCTCAACGGCGTATTGCTGCCCGACGCCGGTCAGATCCGCCTCAGCGGCCGGGTCACCGGCCTGCTGGAGCTGGGTACCGGTTTCGACCCCAACCTCAGCGGCATGCAGAACATTGTCGGTAACGGCCTGTTGCTGGGCATGACCCGCGAGCAGATCGAAGAGCGCCGCCAGGCCATCGTCGAGTTCTCCGAACTGGGCCAGTTCATCCATGAGCCGATCCGCACCTACTCCTCGGGCATGAACATGCGTCTGGCGTTCTCTATCGCCATTCACGCCGACCCGGAAACCTTCCTGATCGACGAAGCCCTGTCGGTGGGCGACGGTCACTTCCAGCAGAAGTGCATGCGCCGTATCAAGGAATTCCGGGCCAACGGCGGCTCGATCATCTTTGTTTCCCATGACCTCAACGCGGTGAAGATGATCTGCGATCGCGCCATCGTGCTCAGCGAAGGCAAGGTGGTCGCTGATGGCAACCCGGAGGATGCGGTCAACGTCTATAACCAGTTGCTCGGTGCCGACGACGACGATTACAAAGAACGTCTTGAGGTAGAACGCAACGGCTACGGCACACGTCAGGCCACCATGGAAAACGTGGTGTTCAAGGGCCTGCACTCGCAAGGCACCATTCTGGCCAGTGGCGACACCGGCACGCTGGACGTGACAATCGCGGCCACTGAAGATCTGCCGGACGTAGCCTTGGGGCTGATGGTCCGCGATCGCTTCGGTCAGGATGTGTTCGGCACCAACAGCCACTACCTGAACCACCCCATCGCCATGCGCGCCGGTGAACGCAAGACCTTGCGTTACAGCTTCCCGATGCGCCTGGCGCCGGGCAAGTACACCATTACCCTGGCACTGCATGACGGGGCCGACCACACGGTCAATTGCTACCACTGGCACGACAACGCCGTCGTTTTTGAAGTAGCGGGCATCACCGGGACCTTCTTTGGCGGCATTTGTGACCTGGCAGCAACGCTGGAAGAACAGCCGGCCTCAACCGATACATTTCACGGAACGCTAAGTAATGCTAATACCCAATAACCCCGACCTCGACTTCCAGGAACTCAACCGCCGCATCGAGGACGAGGTCGAGCGTTACAAGCTCAACAAGGACACCAAGGCGCTGCCGGCCTTTGATCCGTCCCCTGCCGGGATGGCTGACCGTCCCTATGGCTGGGGCCAACTGGTCCAGCTCGAAGATGAAGCTCTGGTGCGCGCCGCCTACCCGACCCTGCTGGGCCGCAAGGCCGAAGCCGCCGAGCTGCAACACTCGCTGCACAAGCTGCGCTCGGGCTGGGACAAGTTCGAAGTCCTGGCCGAGCTGCGTGACAGCCCCGAAGGCGTGGCCCATAACGCCGAGGTCCACGGCCTGCGCCGCGCCCGCCTGAAAAACCGCCTGCGCCGCATTCCGGTACTGGGCAAGCTGATTCTTACCGCCTACGGCCTGCTGCAAACCGAACAGCGCAACCGCTACTACGTGGCGCGCCTGGACCTGCTGGCCCGCCAGAGCCGGCACCAGAGCACGGTCTATCACCAGCAGCTCCATGAGCGGATGGTGGCCCAGCAAGAGCAAGACAAGTACCTCAAAGAACAGCAGAAAACGCTCGACGAGCACTTCCTGGCCCTGCAGCAGCAAAGCCAGACCCTGCAACTGCAGAACGAGCTGATCACCCAGCTCAAGGATGAGTTGCAACAGTCCAAAAGCGTCCAGCAAGAATTGCGCGCCCGCCTGCACCAGGTCGAGCGCCAGCCACGTCCACCGGTGGCCACCGTGCCTGCGGGCCAGGCCCCTGCCCAGCCCGCCGCCAATGACGCGCCGGCGCAACATCAGAGCGGCATCCCCGACAGCTTCTACCTGGCCTTTGAAAATCGCTTCCGTGGCGATGCCGAGACCATTCGTGAGCGCCAGTCCTATTACCTGCCGATCATTGACAGTATCGAGCCGCTCAAGGCCGGCCTGCCGCTGGTCGACATCGGTTGCGGCCGTGGTGAATGGCTGCAGCAACTGCCTGAGCACTGCGCGCGGATTGGCATCGACCTCAACTCGATGAACGTCCAGACCTGCCAGGATCAAGGCCTGACCGCTTACCAGCAAGACGCTCTGGTGTGGCTGGCCAACCAGCCGGAAAACAGCGTGGCCGCGGTCAGCGCCTTCCACGTCATCGAACACCTGACCTTCGAGCAGTTCAACGTCCTGCTCGATGAGTGTCTGCGGGTCCTGGCGCCAGGCGGCATGATCATTTTCGAGACCCCGAACCCGGAAAACCTCGCCACCGCCGCGCATTACTTCTGGATGGACCCGACTCACCTGTCGCCCCTGCCACCGGCATTCACCGAATTTCTGGTGCAGTACAAAGGCTTTGACCAGGTGCAGATCCATCGCCTGCAACCGATCCCTGAAGAGCATCACATCCACGAAGACAGCGAAACGGCTCGGCGCTGCAACGCCCTGTTCTACGGCCCGCAGGACTACTCCGTGGTTGCCATCAAGGGGGCGGTATGACCCGGCTGCGCATCGACCAGCTCACGCCCAGCGTGGCGGCCGGCGACGGCGTAACCAACGGGTTGCTGTTCACCCAGAGCCTGCTGCGCGAACTGGGCTATGACTCGGACATTTACTGCCATTACATCCCCGAGTCGATGACCGGCAAGGCGCTGCCGGCGACAACCTTCAAGTCAGAAGGCTGTTCGTTGCTGCTGTACCACCACTCGATGGGCCACGACTACGCCCAGTGGCTGTACGAACAGGACTGCCCAAAAGCGCTGGTGTACCACAACATCACGCCACCGGAATTCTTTCCGCCAGACAGCTGGCTGCAACAGTACGCCCTGCTGGGGCTGCGCCAGCTTGAAGAGTGGCGCGAGTTCTTCCCTTACGCGCTGGCCGACTCGCCGCTCAACGAGCGCGAGTTGATCGAAAAGGGCTACACCAATACCAAAACGCTGCCATTGCTGGTCGACACCCGCCGCCTGGAAGGCGAACAGCAACAGCCGGCATTCATGGCCGACCTGCCTGAAGGCACGATCTTCTATCTGGCGATCGGTCGTCTGGCCGAGAACAAGCGCCAGTACCTGCTGATCGAGGCCTACTACCACCTACGCAAGCTGCAGGCGCAAAGCGGCATCGAGCAGCCACCACAACGGCTGATGCTGGTCGGCGGCACCACCAGCGCCGATTACGCCACCGCCTTGCAGTTCTACATTGATGACCTGGGCCTGAAGGACGAAGTCATCCTGGCCGGTAAATGCTCCGACGCCGAACTGCACTGGATGTACCACAACGCCCATCAGTACTGGTGTGCCAGTGCCCATGAAGGCTTCTGCATGCCGTTGCTCGAAGCGAACTATGCCTCGCTTCCAGTGGTCACACAGGCGCGCTCCAATATCCCGGCCACCCTCGGTGAAGGCGGCCTGCTGCTCGACAGCGACGACCCTCTGGTATTCGCCTCGGCCAGTAACCTGCTCAATACCGAGCCGGGACTGCGCGAAAAAATCATCGCCGCCGGCCATCGCAACCTGCAGCGTTACGAGCACGACGCGCTGAAAACAGAGCTGCAACAATGGCTGGCCCAGCTTGACTGCCTACCCTCTGCTCAAGGAGTGACACTTGATGCCACGCTTGCTACTGACGGGCGCTAACGGTTTCGTTGGCAAGATCCTCACCCAACGCCTGCGTGATGCCGGCTACCACGTGATCGCCCTGAGCAGTAGCGAACCACAGCCTGGCCATGGCGCCGATGAGCACCTGGGCTGCGACATTCGCGATGCACAGGCATTGGCTCAAGCCGTGGCACAGGCCCGGCCCAGCCATGTGGTGCACCTGGCCGCGGTGTCCCATGTGCCGACCAGCTTCAAGGACCCACTGGGCACCTGGCAGACCAACGTGATGGGCAGCATGCATCTGCTTGAAGCCATCCGCCTGCATGCGCCGCAAGCCTTCGTGCTGTTTTCCAGCTCGTCTGAGGTGTACGGCGCAGCCTTCAAGTCCGGCCAGGCCGTGGACGAACACACCCTGTGCCAGCCACTGAACCCGTACGCGGCCAGCAAGGTGGCGGCGGAAAGTGCCTTTGCCGAGTACTTCCGCCAAGGCATCAAAGGCGTGATTGCCCGACCGTTCAACCACATCGGCGCCCAGCAGAGTCCAGACTTCGTCACCGCCTCCTTTGCCCGACAGATCGCCTTGATCGAAGCCGGCCAGCAGGAGCCGGTACTCAAGGTCGGTAACCTGGAAGCGGCGCGGGATTTTCTGGATGTACAGGACGTGTGCAGCGCCTACATCGAGTTGCTCAAGCTGGCCGACAGCGACAAGGACTACCCGCGGCGCATCAACATCGCCAGCGGTCGTTCGCTGAAGATCAGCCAGGTGCTAGAGCAATTGCTGGCACTGAGCAAAGCCGACATTCAGGTTGCCCAGGATCCTGAACGCTTGCGTCCATCAGACATCCCGATGGCCGTCGGCAACAGCACCGCCCTGACCCAGAGCACCGGCTGGCAACCGCAGATCCCGCTGCAGCAAACCCTGCAAGAACTGCTGGACTACTGGCGCGCACAAGTCTGAAAGACTTCACGACCAAGGTCGTTCCCACCTCAATTCTGATCTGAAATACGGTGGGAACGAGCTAGCTCGTGAAAGGGCCAGGCCAGACACAACACATGCATTGCCCGACCCATAACCTTCGCAACCAAGCTCGCGCCTACAGGCGGTTGATGAACTGCTCAAAATCCGGAGCCAATAGCATATTGCCGTGGCCGCTGACGTGGTCGGCGTCGTAGAACAACGGGCGGCCATCACGTTCGACCTGGCAATCGGACTCCGGGCACAGCACTGGCAGCGGGTCCCAGACACTCACCGCCGGCATCTGCCCGACCAGCCGCCCGAGTATCTCGGTGACCGGCTGGCGATAGGTCTGCATCTCGTCCCTTTTGACACTGCGCCCATAACTGCAGATCGGGTTGTTGTGATCAAACCAGTTGGCACAGCGGAACGGTGGAATCTCAAAGATCGGTTTGGGCGCCTCAAACACCAGCCTTACTCCCTTTTCAGCCAACGGAGCCAACCATTGCGGGGCTTCGGCTTCGAGCCGCTGGCGGCCGCTGACAGCCTGCTCGCCGAACATCTCGGCCATGGTCTTGCTGCGGGCAAAGTGCTCGAATTGATCAGAAAATCGCGACAACCGCAGTGAAGGCATGAATAACACATCGCCCGCCTGCACCTTGCCGGTGATGTCCTGCAACGCCGCCAGGCTGTTGGCGCGGCATGCTTCGCTCTCACGAATGGCCTGGAAGCTCATGAACGGGCAACCACCATTGTTATACAGCCGCACCTGCACACCGGTGTCCATCACCAGCTTGCTGAGCATCGGAATGTAGGCCATGGCATGTGAATCACCGACCACATAAAGCGTGAAAGGCCACTGCACCGGCCGGTCGCAACCGCCACGGCTGTAGCTCAGCACCCGATTGCCGGCCACCAGGCTATCGCTGGCCTGAGCCACACAGCCCGGGGCTGCATCACTGTGCGGGCGGCTGTAGGGATACCAGTCGAGCGGGTGCTGCGACACGGTGTTCAGGGTCAGTTGCGGTTGCGACTTTACCGTCCACTTGTACCCACCCCAGGCACCCGCCAGCGCCAGCAAGCCCAAACTGATGACCGCCAGATTGGGTAACCTGTCGAGCAGCGGCCGACGGCGCAGCGGTACTTCAATAATCCGGTAGGAGAACACCGCCAGCACCGTGCTCAACAACACCGCCGCCAACTGCGAGGGCAACGACTCCAGACCGACCGTCCAGCGCATCAGCACAAACACCGGCCAGTGCCACAGGTAAAGGGAATAGGAGACCTTGCCGATGGCTACCGGCAGCCAATGGCTGAGCGCACCGGTGAGCAGATCGCCCTGGCGACCATGACCGAAAACCAGCACGCACAACAGCCCGGCCACAGCCGGTAGCGCCCCTGGAAATGGAAATTGCGCCGGTTGCGACACCCACAGCGCATAGCCGATCAACCCCAGCCCCAGCAGCACCCCGGCACTGGACAATGCAGTGGCCGGGCGCGGGCTGTTCACCCGCCCGCTGTAGGCCATGGCCTGGTAACACAACACCCCGGCGGCCAGCTCCCAGAAGCGCGGTGCGAGCATGTAAAACATCTGCGTCTCACGCCCGGCGGCAAACCCCCAGGCCCATACCAGCGAAGCCACCAGCCCGGCGACGAACAGCCCGACCGAGAGCCAGCGCAGTCGGGCAAACGCCACCCAGACAAAGAACAGGATCGGGAACACAAAGTAGAACTGCTCCTCGACCCCCAGCGACCAGGTATGGGTGAACGGGTTGAAGTCAGTCTTGGGCGAGAAGTAAGCGTTGCCGGTGTCGGCCAGAATGAAATTGCTCAGCCCAAATAGCGCGAACAAGCCGGTCTTTTCGTTGCTGTCACTGAGCCACGACGCAGGAATGAACAGCGCTGACACCAGTCCGGTGACCAGCACACAAAACAGCAGCGCCGGCAGAATCCGGCGCATCCGCCGGGCATAAAAGGTGGTGACAAAGGTAAAGAAGTGGCGGCCCTGGAAGTTCGCCATCGAGCTGGAAACGACAAACCCCGAAATCACGAAAAACACGTCGACCCCGGCAAAGCCACCGGGCAGATAGCTGTCCTTAAGGTGGTAGAGAATCACCGCGATGACAGCAATGGCGCGCAGGCCATCAATGTAAGGGTAATGGACCTGACGCTGAGCTGGGGATGTCATGAATAACGCAAATGCCTGATGGGGTGAACCGGACACGTCTTGGAGAACAGGTCCCCTTGCGCCCTGCAGTGAACACCGCAAGAACCGGTTACTTATTTTAAAAAGTCGACACCATATCGGCAGAGGCAGTCTGTGGCAAATTGACAAAGCAGCGGATTTTGCTGAGTTCGAGCACTATCAAGTGTTTTTTCAAGGTGTCTGTCCCCTGAAACCGTTTCGTCAAAATGGCTTGTTAGGGTCGCGTATCCATTTTGATACCGAGTGCAGACCCCATGGCCACCACCTCCGAATCGATCACTTCCTATTACAAGAACATTCTTGGCCGTGAACCCGATGCCGGCGGGCTCGCCTATTGGGTTGCACAGGTGGAAGCAGGCTTGAAGCTTTCAGACGTGGTAAGCAGCTTCACCACCTCAACTGAAGCCGTCAGCACGGTACAGCCAATCATCGCCCTGTATCAGGCCGCTTTTGGCCGCACCCCGGACACCGGCGGCCTGCAGTACTGGGTCGCACAGGTGCAAAGTGGCATGTCGCTGGCTGACGTCACCCAGGCATTTACCCAGTCCAGCGAATTCGCCACGGTGTCAGCCGGGTCGCCCACGCAGTTCATTACCGCCCTGTACCAGAACACCCTGGGCCGCGCGCCAGATGCTGGCGGCCTGGCTTACTGGGTCGAACAAATGGCCAACGGCAGCAGCCCGCTCAACCTGCTGGCATCCTTCACGGCCTCGCCTGAAGGGCAAAGCGTCACTGGCGACAAAGCCCAAGTCGTATTGGCCTATCAAGGCGTATTCGGCCGCTCACCGACCACCACTGAACTCACCACCGCCCTGCAATCCAAAGGTTCGTTAAGCACGGTTGAACTGATCAATAACCTGGCCGGCAACCTGATCAGCAATGGCGACCCGGTCACCCCGACGCCAACCACGCCGACCACTCCCACAACGCCACAGCCGACCGAATTGACCTTCAAGCCCATGGCCGACAGCACCTTTGGTTCGTCCGATGCGTCCGGGGTCATCAGTTGGGGCAACTACATCATCGTCGGCGATGACGAAGCCAACGTCGTGCGGGTCTACGAAAAGAGCGGCGGCGTGGCAGTCAGCGAATTCGACTACGGCTCAGCGCTGGGACTCTCGGGCGAGATGGACTTCGAAGCCATGACCCTGGTTGGCGACACCCTGTACCTGACCGGCTCGCACAGCAACAACAAACGAGGCGAAGAAGCCGCGGGCCGGGAAGTGCTGACCAGCCTGAAAATCACCAGCGTCGACGGCAAGCCGAGCTTCACAGTGACCAGCGATAAATACACCGGTCTGGTGGCCGCCTTGAGCGCCTGGGATGCCGCCGGCACCAATGGCCAGCCTGCGGGCTACTACGGCTTCGCCAACTCGGCAGGCGCCGGTATCGCGCCGGAGAACACCAACGGCTTTTCCATTGAAGGCATGACCACCTCCCAGGACAACAGCGCCCTGTGGCTGGGTTTCCGGGCGCCCCAGCTGGACACCGGCCTGCGCGACAAAGCGCTGATCATCGCCGTGAACAATTACCAGCAGGTTCTGGCCGATAACAGCGTGACCCCGACCTTTACCGCCATCGAACTGAACCTGGGCGGGCGTGGTATTCGTTCGATCGACAAAGCGGCCGATGGCAGCGGCTACCTGATCATCGCCGGACCCTCGGGCACCGCCAGTGCCGAGGTGACCCACGATTTCCGGCTGTTCACCTGGGATGGCGACAGCACTCATCAACCGGTGCAACTGGACAACAACCTCGATGCCCTGCTCAAGGCCACCGGCGGCAGCTTCGAGTCCATCGCCTCGCCGGCCAGCATCAAGGCCGGTACTCAGGTACTGCTGCTGCAAGACAACGGCGACACCGTGTGGGACGGCCAGAAAGAGGTATCCAAAGACCTCGACCCGGCCGACCAGCAATTCAAAGGCAACCTGGTGACCCTGGGCCAACCGCTCACCGACATCAGCGCCCCAACCCTGGTCAAAAGCACACCAGAAAACGCCAGCAACGAGGTGTCGGCAAAAACCTCCAGCATCACCCTGATCTTTGATGAAGGCATCGCGCTGGGCAGCGGCAGCATCGTGCTCAAGAACGGCAACGGCAGCCCTCTGGACGCGACCGTCACCACCGACTTCAACAAACTGGTCATCACCCCGACCGCCAAACTGACCGCCAACACCCAGTACAGCGTCGAGCTGCAGAGCGGTGCGGTGCTCGACCACTACAACAATGCGCTGGCCGCGCAGAGCATCAGCTTCAAGACCGGCGAGGTGCCGCACTACAACCTGCTGATCAGCGAAGTGAACTCCAATGCCACGGGCGGTGATTTCATCGAGCTGTACAACTACGGCTCCAGCACGATCGACCTGTCCAACTGGAAATTCACCGACTCGGGTGACAAGACCTTCGCCAAGGCGGTTTCGCTGGGCAGCGACCTGCAGATCGAAGCGGGCCAGACCCTGGTGATCGCCTCGGTCAAGGACGCGGGGTTCGATGCATTCCTGACGGCCTGGGGGCTGACGGGCAGCAGCAATTTCATCAACGTGGATGGCCCTGGCCTGGGCAAGGCAGACGGCGTGGTGATCTACGACCAGAACGGCAACGTAGCGACGGCGTTCAACTACGGCACGGCGGCATTCGATGCTGACGGAACGAGCATTGCCACGTCTGCGATCAGCAGCGGCACGGTCAAGGCTTCCAGCCATGCCGGTGTGGCCTTCGGCGGCTCCAAGGAAGGTTACTCGGCGGTCTGGGACCAGACTTCGACCGCTGAACCCCGTTACACCTACGCCAAAGCCGATGCCTTGGGTGGCTATGCCCAAACAGCAGATGCCAACTCCATTGGCTCGCCGGGCGTCGCGATTACCCTGGTCGGCCAGCCGATCGAGTAACCCGACCAAACCCCGCCGCCTGTTCAGACGGCGGGGCCCACGAGGCACAAGGTTGGCCTGAAGCTGTCAGGCCGGCAGCCCCTCCTTCTCGACGTCGCGACATGCTGCAGGCCACTGGTCCAGGACCTGGTCCAATACCAGATGCGCCTGGGTAATCAGGTGCATCGAAGCCATGGCCAGATGACGCGCCGGGCCTTGCAGGTTATCCGCGCTCTCATAGGCCGTGGCCGTGGCACAACGCAACAACTCCACAGCATGCGCCACGCGGCATTCGAGATTGGTGAGGGGGAAATCAGGGGGTGGATCAGGGACGATTTTTTTCATGGGCAAAGCTCCAACGGATTTCAGAAAACCGTCACCCATTGCTACCAAACGCCGGGTGGCGGCCGCACGCAAGTTGGTAGAACCGGTCGTTGGCGCCCGGCGTGCCCGAAGGCACCTTACGCACGGCCGCCATAACATGCGGCCGATAAAGCGCCTCACGAATAAGGCGCCTTGCGTCAACGAACATCAGGTCTACCAAACCTGATCGCTGGATTTACAGCGACGGCGAGAGGGTAGTAGCCGAAGTTCACAGGCACAAGCGGTCCGGATTTTCTCGGAAATGTCCTTCAAGAGAAAGAGCGGCGTCTTGCAATCACCGCCAGAAACAGGCCGAAACGTCGTGCGACATGGCCGAAAAACAACCAATTACTCACACCCATCCCAGTCATGGCCTGAAACACAGTGGGATCAAAAACCCATTCACGACCAAGGTCGTTCCCACCTTTGATCCTGATCTGAAATCCGGTAATGCCCACCCCAATGCTGACCTGAAATCCGGCGGCTATCACCCCGATCCTGCCTTGAAATACGGTGGGAACGAGCTCGCTCGTGAAGAGGCCAGACCAGTCACAGCCTATGTACCGCCTGACCAAAAGCCTTCACGACCAAGGTCGTTCCCACCTTTGATCCTGATCTGAAATCCGGCAATGCCCCCCCCAATCCCGACCTGAAATCCGGCGGCTATCACCCCGATCCTGCCTTGAAATACGGTGGGAACGAGCTCGCTCGTGAAAGGGCCAGTCCAGTCACAGCAGATCTACCCCGTTACAGATCCCTATCACACCCACACCGCATCCCACAGCGGATAATCCCCTACCCGCTCAACCAGCCCCGCCCGCAGTGGATTGGCGACGATGTAACGAGCCAGACGCACCAGGTCATCCTCAGACCGCACGCCGGCATCGTGAAAACCAACCTGCCAAAGTTGCCCCTGGCTGCCACGCGCCTTGTTAACCGCAATGGCACTGCACGACTTGACCCGCTGCACCACCTGAGCCAGTGAGCCTTCACGCAGCACCAGCAACCAGTGCAGATGATCCGGCATCACCACCCAAGCCAGGCTATCGGCCAACCCAAGGGCTTGTGCCTGGCGCAGCTCAGCGACCAGCAGGCGCCCCACACGCCAGTCACTGAACACCGGTATCCGGTCATCCACAGTGGTAGTGATCATGTAGGCATGCCCGAGCCCGGAAAACCGTCCTTTGCGCAGGCTGTGTGCATGAGCCTTATCCGACATGATCAGTGCCTCCTGAAGGTGGAGGCTGACCTTATCGGCAGATTGCGGTTTGGAGCGGGTCAGGGTTTGACTGGATTTTTCAGGGGTTGGGCAAGCCGACAGCGTTCCGTATCCGCACGGATGCGATGCTCAGGGAGCCGGAGGAGAAGTATGCTTTGGCCCACTCCTACCCAGAGTTGAGAATGTTCCTACGCGTAATGTGGAAGGATTCAGGGTGGGGCCAAGGTCATTTGTCCATTCAGGCCTAAGCCTTTGTAAATCGTCTTTGCCACATAGTCAGGGATGAAAAATAGGCGATAGCACATGGGTTTCTGTTTGATCCAATTTCTCCGGTAGGCCGTCGCATAACGAAACGCATCGAAATGTGGTGTGATTCAGGGTGACTGCGGATACCGCATTCAGACCTGATCCTTGTCCAGACACGCTAATTTTCAGCTCAATCCCTTTTTTCTTTTTTTTAATCTTTTAAATCTTTTAAAGCTTTTAGGTACTCTACAGGCCTTGATTTACGTGGCCTCCAGCTTTTTTATGTGGAAGGATTCAGGGTGAGATGTGGTGCGATTCAGGGTGGGATATGGAGGGATTCAGGGTGTAATGTGGTGCGATTCAGGGTTGTAATGTGGTGTGATTCAGGGCGACGATGAAAAGCATCTAGTGCATTTCCATATTACGATCATGGCCCACGAAAAAATCTACAAATCCAACGCACTCATTGAGGCGTCTTATACGCTGTCAGTCGCTGAGCAAAGGATCATCCTGGCCTGTATCGCTCAGGTTGATCGCGGCTCACCGATTACCGATGAGGTGATGTACAGCGTCCCGGTTGCCACTATCGCCAAAGCGATCGGCTCCGACAGCAAGTCCATCTACAAGGAGCTTCTCGAAGCGTCGCGCAAGCTGCGTCAGCGCAGTGTAAAAATTGAACTTGAGCCAAATGGCGGGGGGCGCAAGCCTAAGACCCTTGAGGCCAGCTGGGTGCAGAGCATCGTCTACAACGAGCAAGAGGGCGTCATCAACCTTCGGTTCAACAAGGATATGCTGCCGTTCCTGACCGAGCTCAAAGAGCAGTTCACTCGCTACAACCTGTCCGATGTGGCCAAGATGACCAGCATTTACAGCATCAGGCTGTTCGAGATGCTGATCCAGTACACGAACATCGGCTCCAGAGAGATCGCCCTCGTGGATCTGCGCAAATGGCTCCAACTGAACGACAAGTACGCCTTGATGGCTGACCTGCGCCGGTACGTGATTGAGCCCGCCGTGAACCAGATGAATGAGCACAGCCCGTTGCAGGTGCGTTACGAGCTCAAACGCAGTTGCCGCAAAATCACGCATCTGAACTTCATCATCGGTCATAAGCGCGTGCCCGCTGCTGAGCCTGGCCCTGAGACGCCAACCCCCGATCCTGTTGAAGAAAAACCAGCAAAGCGCGTGGGCGTTTCTAATTACAAACTCAGTCGTATGGCACACAAGGGTGAGAGTCTGGCCGACGCGCTGAACCGACTGAATGTTTACGTCAAATCATAAATTACTTAGAAAATCAGAAACATCCTACATGCCTTTAGAAAAAGGCCTAATTTGAAATCCAGCTTTCTATAAATAAAAAGTCAACTTTCTGATTTTTCTAATTTGCCATCATCCTTACCATGGCAATCCTTCCCATCCCGCCGAACGTGCCAGCACGAGATCCACCATGCCGCCCAATTCGCACGCTCGTCGCATCGCCCTGATTCAAACCAGAAAATCGCAAGGCTTCTATTCTGTGTTTCATGACTGGATAGCTTGAAGCATTACAGCCCGGTGGGTGCTGCATTACTGCGCCGGATTCATTGCATTGAGGCTTCAGGAAGAAAGCCTTATCAATTCACCGTCCAGGAAATGAAAATGATCGCTGCTGGTTTGAGCCACATTCGGCTGGCGGGCAGCATGCAGGCGATCAGGAAGGAGCTGGAGCGGATGCAGGCAGATCAGTACCTGACCCGCTTTACGATCGAGGATATGTTCCCGTTAGTTCGTGGTCGTGGCCGCCCGGTGCCGATTGATTATCGCGTGACTCTCTATCCTGGCCCGCAGTGGATCAAAAACATGAAAGCCAGATCGATGCGTCAGAACATCATCGAGCAGCGCTTGGGCCACCCGCGTAGCAAGCGTCAGGAGCGCCAGCAGCACATGACACTCTTGCCCCCGAACCTATGAAAATGGCCTACCAAGAAATCTGTAAATCCAACGCGCTCATCGAGGCGTCTTACACGCTGTCAGTCGCCGAGCAACGGATCATTCTGGCCTGCATCGCGCAGCTCGATCATGGCTCGCCAGTAGTGCTTCGCGGCCTACTACTGACGAGGCGTGCGGCAGCCGCTCCGGCATCGGATCGCATCATGAGGTGCTGGCTCCAGAGATACCAGGAGCACAGTACCGAAGATCAGGTTAACGCTTTGAATATGAGGTTCATAGAGCCTAGGCAGACCATAACCCTGCATCGAATGTAGCCACTCCCATTGGGACTGTGTTGATAAGACTCTCAAACGCGATGATCGTATCGTCCAGGTTTATTTCGGGGTTGTCGTCATTCAGGATGAAGAATGTCTTATTGGCCAAGCCGCCAGGCGTAACTCCTGCATTGTAGACGTAGGAGTGGACGACGAAGATCTTGGGCGCAATGCTTGTCGATTCGGGTTCGTTCGTGATGAAACTCTTTACAGCGTTGACGATACTCAGAATGTCGCCCAGCGTTTGAATATCAACGGCATTTGTGAACGCTCCGACGAGCCCGACCGGGCCTTCCTGAAGCGTGATACCGTTGCCGAATGCATTGGCCTGGGTCGAAAAACGGATGAGATCGCCTGCCTGGTAATTGCTGATCGTCTCGATGTTGCGTGTGTCAGTATCGCTGGCGCTGGGGCTGCTACGGCTTTCGTCCCGGGCACCAATGAATAGCGTCTGCGGTCCTGACCCAAGGGTAATGTGGTCCGCCCCGCCGCCGCCGTTGACCATCAGCGAGCCAGACCAACCGCTCAAGTCGATGTTCTCGCTGGCGTGGGTACCCGTGATATGCAGCGCCGGCTCAGGCGCTGAAGCAAGCTTGTTCTGCAACACGCTCTTATCAACAGCTTCGAACTGCGCCAGGCTCAGGTTTAGCGTACCGTTGAGGCCGCCGTCCATCACCTTGGCAAGATTGTCTAATAACACCGTCGTGACTGCCGATGATGCACCTGTTGCATCGACCTTTGCCGAATTAGCGCTGACCTTCCCAAGCAATGCAGCGGTCTCTGTGTCATCCAGTGTATCGAGGTCCAGACTGGAATTGACGATGCTGGCTACTTTGTCGATGGCAGTTACAACGACATTGAGCTGGTCGGCTGTCATGTTGTCTGCATCGACGGTAATGCTGATACTTGCAGTATTTTTATCGCTGAGCAGGGTACCGATCTCGGCGCTGGTTAATGCGTGAGTCAATACAAAAGTACCAGTGACGCCCCCGGTAGAAATGTTATCGGTGTACTGGGACAAAGCGCGCAGTTCGTTAATCGTGGCGGAGGTCGCGTTGACGACGACCGACTCCGGCACCGCCTTCGACAACAAGGCAATGACGGTGACATCCGACACGTCAGCCAGCACCAGAGTAAGGTTGCTCAGATGAGCAATCTTGTTTATGACGTTGGCGACCGCCTCCAGCTGAGCGACAGACATGCCCAAGGCATCCACAGTAGCGGAGTCCCCCGTGTAAGACGCGAACTTACGTGCGACGTCCGCTGCGGTATCTGCGGCGGTAATAGAGGGGGGTGGAGGTGTGGTAGATGGCGTTGGCTGCAAAAGACCCTGCGCAAAGTTCATCGCAACCTGAAGCGACGCCTGGCTGACAGTCACTAAGGCCAGCGCCGCCTTGGCCATGGATACATCGTTGCTGCGAAGCTCTTCGGCGAAAAACTGACCGAGTGCGATCTTATTGGTGAACAAAACTTGGTCCGCGAGCGCAAGTTGGTAGTCGGAGTTGCTCACATCAGGGGGCTGACTTGTCAGCGGCGTCGTCAGTGCATCGATGATCTGTTGTACCAGCGCGGCACGAGCGTCGGCGCTTGCGGCACCACCCAGAGCCTCCAGCGTGTTCGACCAATAGCTCAGGCCCCCGGTATCAGGGGTACGACCCAAAACATTCGTGTAGAAACTGGTCACGAACTGCACGTTGGTCTGCGCTGTTGGCTGGATGCCGACAGCTTCGGGTGCACGCAGCATGCTCTGTGCCACGGCCAAGGGCGTGGCGCCGTCCTCCAATGTCTGCATCCAATAGTCGAAGCCACCAGCGTCGGGCGCACGGCTGAACAGAGCGATATATAAACCGGCGATTTTCTGAGAATTTGTCAAGGTAGCCAAGGTAGACACCTGATGCGGGAGAAAGGCGTGTCGCGTGACTGACACATCAAAAAACTCTCAGGATTCTGTCAGGTTTCCATAAACCCTACTATCGAGGCTGGAAAAGTTTTCCATGATGGACGGCTGACGCCTGGAAGAGTCTGGCTGCTCAGCATCGGGGATCGGTTAAGAGTTTTGAATGTGGGATTTGTGAGGCGGTTACCTTGATTGCGCTGCCTTCACGAGAAAGACGGATCGCCGCCCGCTCGTTCCCACCGTATTCCAGGTCAGAATCGGGGTAGGAGGTTCCAAGTGGGCTGTACAGCCTTGCCCACTTGGCAGCCTCCTGCGGGGGTTAAAGGAAGTCGCGGATGTCGCGTTCGAGCTTGCGGCCGACGAAGATCGAGATGGCCAGCAGGGCCAGGGAGAAGCCCACCAGGATGCCAATCGACAGCAGGTGCGGGTTCTGGCCGCCGATCAGGGCTGCGCGGTAGGCCAGGACCAGGTGGTAGAACGGGTTAAGCGCCACCAGTTGCTGGATGGTGCCGGGCAGGATGTTGGCCACGTACACGATGGGCGTCAGCCAGAACCACAACTGGGTGACCACACCGATGACCTGGGTGATGTCGCGGATAAACACCGACAGGATCGCGCAGGTAATGCCCAGAGCGTAGGCCAGCAGTTGCTGGCAGAGGAAGATCGGGACCCACCACAGCAGGTGCCAGGAGAAGTCAAAGCCGATGGCGACCAGGAAGATCATGAAAAAGCCGGTCGCGATCAGGTAATGCACGGTTTCGCTGAGCACCACGTACATCGGCAGCGACCACAGGGACAGGCGCACTTTGCCGATCAGGTGAGCCTTTTCGTGGAACACGCTGGTGATGCGGGTTAGGGTAGCGGCAAAACAGTTCCAGGCCAGCAGGCCGCTGACCAGGTAGACGCTGTAGCCCCATTGGCCCAGGTCCTGGCCCAAGCCACCGAGGCGCATGCCCATGATGTTGGAGAACACCAGGGTGAAAATCAGGATGTTGATCAGCGGCAGGATGAAGGTCCAGGCCGCGCCCAGCACCGAGGCCGAGTGCCGGTCGATCAGGTCCTGGCGGGTGAAATTGAGGATCAGGTTCCAGTTCATCAAAGGGTCCAAAACAGCAGAAACAGCGGGCAGGCAAGCATACGCAGTGTGCTGGCATAAAAAAACCCGCCTTTTGAGGGGCGGGTTTTTTTCAATCGCTTGATGATGGACCGAAGTCCATCACAGCCGATCAGTCACGATTAAACGTGGCTGACAACACCGTTAGCGAAGGACAGCTGAGCCACGTCGGTAACACCGGTCAGGGTGATAACGGTGGTGGTGTCCAGAGCGTTGGTGGTGGTGGTCACATCGCCGTTTGCAGCAGTGGTGGCGTTGGTCGAACCAGCAACAGTCGATTCAACAACAACCTGAACACCAGCAGAACCTTGGATGAAGAACACTTCTTTAACGTTGTTGTTACCGGTGCTCAGAGCGCCGGAGTTAAAGGTGTAGCCTTCGCCCAGGTAGATGGCGTCGCCTTTAGCGAACTGGGTAGCAACGGCAGCGGTAGTCGAACCCGCGGTGCCAATGATGAAGTCATTGGAGTGAGTGGTGTTGGTGAAGAAGAACAGATCTGCTTTAGCAGAACCGTCAACAGGAGTAACACCAGTCGAAGCCGTAACGTTGGTAGCGTAAGCGCTAGCACCAGTAGTGATAGCGTCTACAGCGTCTTGAGCGTCAGAAGCAACTTTCACTACCGCGTCGTGAGCGTTAGTTTCAGCAGTAGCTTCAGCAACCAGAGCGTCAGCAGCTTTAACGTCAGTTACCAGCTTGGCAGCAGCAGCGCTTGCTTCAGCGGCGTTGACGTAGGCAGTACCAACTTTACCTTCAGCAGCGGTCAGAGCGCTTTCAGCAGCGGTCTTAGCAGCCTGAGCTACACCGTCAGCACGCAGATTTGCATAAGCCGAAGTGAACACGCCAGTGTTGAAAGCAGCATCCAGACGAGCCAGCTCGGTCGCGTTCGCAGTGCTCAAAGCAGTGTACAGCTCAGCAGCGGTAGTGATGGTAGCAGTACCACCAGCAGTGGTGTATGCAGTGCTAGCGTCGGAGAAAGCAGTGCCGTTAGCAGCGTTTGCACCGATAACGCCTTGCAGAGCGCCAGTGTCAGTCTGTACTTTTGCAGTGCTAGGAGCAGTCAGAGCGTTGTTAGCAGCTACAGCGTTGTTGTAAGCGGTGATATCGGTAGCAGCAGTAGCACTGACATTAACCAGAGCAGCGCGCTCTTCAGCAACTTTAGCGGTCGCTTGAGTGGCGTTCAGTTCCAGCTGAGCAGTAGTCACGGTCGAACCACCAGCGATGCCGTCACGCAGAGTTTTGGCGTTAGTGATTGCAACAGCGACTTCGGAGTACGAGTCACCGGCAACGCTACCATCGTCACCACCGTCAACGATGGCAGTCAGGCCAATGCTGTAGTCTGCGTTCAGAGCAACGACTTTGTCGTTCAGTGCTTTCAGCGAAGCAACTTTCGAAGCCTCGTAAGCAGTTACAGCCGCGTCAGCAGCAGCGTCTGCTTTGAGCAGGGCAACACCAGCAGGGATAGCAACGCCAGCCAGGGAGCCGTCAGACAGCTTGGCCAGAGCAGCAGTTACGCTGGCAGGAGTCGAAGATACGCCGTTCAGCACTTCAACAGCGTCCGCTTGAGTGTAAGCGGAGCCGGCGGTAGCGGTGTAAACTTCGGAAACGATAACCTTGTTGGCTACGGTTTGCGCGTCGGTAGCCGAAGCACCGTTGATGAACGCAACCAGCAGTTGGTCAGCAGCAACGCTAGCGCCGCCACCAGTAGTCCAGTAAGCCAGGCCACCAGCGTCAGCTGGACGGCCGAACAGGTTCAGGTAGATCTTGGAAACGGTTTCGGAACGGCTCAGACCAGCGTAGGCAGCGGCGTACTCAGGCTGATCGTTAACGAAGTTGGCGCGGATCTGGTCCAGAGTGATGGTAGCTGGAGTAGCGTTCAACTGGCCCAACCAGTAGTCCAGGCCACCTTTGTCGGCAGCGCGGCCCAGGTAAGCAACATACAGCTGTTGAACTTGTGCAGAAGTAGTAGCCATTACGTTTTCATCTCCAATATGAGTCGATATCGACACTCAGGCTTCCCTCTAGGGAAAAGAACCCGTCGGCTCTCGCCTGTTGCCACGTCCCACAGGGCCGTGGCCCCCATTATGGGAAGTCGGAAAATTCCGACAGCCTTGCAGGTCACTTTTTGAGCTTTTTTTCAAAGCTATCAAGGAAATATCCTACAAGGCACGCCGATCATACCTGTCAAATTAGCGGCGTAACAATAGCTGACACCCAACTTTTTGATCTATGTCGATAGGAAAATTTCGGTAGACACGTAGGAAATTTCAGTTTCTGACTCTGGAAAAAGTTCAAACATTTTCTTGGGCCAGTGCAATGAGAATGTTTCGCAAGCGAACTGAAACGCTTGTCCACCCGTAATTACGCAGCCACTCCCCTTGCAGCACTTTCGGTCCGCTTGCCAATTCTTTGGCGATTCCATCGGCCATGGACTGGCTGTCGGTACCCGGCAGGAAGGTCACCGCATCGGCGACGTCTTCGAAGATGCCCAACGGCGTGCAAAAAACCGGACGACCGGTACTCAAACCCCAGCGAACCGCCGCGCTGCTTGACTCTTGGGTGTGCTGATAGGGGAAGACAATGGCATCAGCCATGCCTAACCACGACAAGGATTGCTCGTCGCTGAGGTAGTCGGTAATCAGCGTGACGCGACCTTTGAGGTCGTTTTGCGCAATGCGCTCGCGGCAGGTTTGTGCCAGTTGCGCAGAGACCGGATCGGGGTACTCGGCGTTGACCAGCAGCAGGTGCAATTTGGCATTGCCCTTGGCCAGCAAAGCGAAGGCTTCGATCAACTCCGGCATGCCTTTGTGCGGCAGCAAAAAGCCGTAGCTGGCGATGATGGTCTTGCCTTGCAGGCCAGCGGCGAGTTGGGCAGGCCCCGGCTCGGGCAGCGTGGTTTCGATCACGCCATGGGGGAACATCAGCAGGTTGTGGCCCAAGCCCATGTCCTTGAGGCGGTTCATGTCGCCGACGCTGTGCACCAGCAGGCGCGCGCAACTGTGCAGCGACTCGCGCATGTGGCTCAGGGATTTGAGCTTGTCGGTGTGCATCACGTCGGCGGTGGAGTGGAACACCACCAGAGTCTGGATACCACGCGCGTGGGACCAGTCGAGCAGGCTGGCGAAGGCCTGGATGTCGAAGAACGAGAAGTTGAACTGCAAAAGCAGGGTGTCGACCCCGGAACGCTCGATGGCCGCCTTGAGGCGCGCCAGGTCGTCGTAGTGGCCGCTAGTCCAGCAGCGCTCGATGTTGGGGGTGTCGGCAGCGTTGAGGTCGGCGTTGTCGCTGGCGAACACATGCACTTGCTCACCGAACGCCGGTTCCAGCAGTTTCTGGCTGTAGGTGGCAATGCCGCAGGCGCTGTTCCAGGTGGTCACGCTGCCCAGCTTCGGGGCTTTTTTGAGCAGCGGCTGGTGGCGGGCCTGTTCGATGGCTGCCAGGCTGGCACGGGCCACGGCAGCCCAGGTGAAACGGGTGTTGATCAGGGCTTCGGCGGCCTGGACGCGGGTGGCGGTGAAGCTGGCCAGTTGGCCTTGGCTCCAGGCCTGATGAAACTCACCCAGCAGGCTGGCCAGGTGCTCGGCACTCGGCTCGAACCACACCGAGGCAGCGGCCTTGAGGTGGGTACGGGCACGCTCGTAGCGGTAGTCGATCAGCCACGCGGTGTCCGGGGTGCAGAAGTCGCGCTGGCCACCGTTGCCGGTGGTGATCACCGGCAGGCGGTGCAGCATGGCTTCGGCCAGCGGCAGGCCGAAGCCTTCGCCGCGTGACGGTGCGATCAGCACGTCGGCCTGGTTGTACAGCGCGCGCAAGGCGCCGTCAGGCAGGTCCTGGACGATCAGTTCAACCGCCGGCGCGCTGGCCAGGCTCGCGGCCCAGTCGGCGACTTGCTGCTCGATGTTGTGGTGCGGGTTGGGGAAGGTCTTGATGATCAGCACCACCGGCTGTTCGGCCGTGAAGGCCTGGCCGTAGGCTTTGAGCAGGACATCGACGCCCTTGCGCGGGAAGCACGATGACACGTGCAGCAGCTTGAGGCGCTCGGCGCTGACCTTGGGCATGGCCGGCAGGCTGCTGGCGTCGACCGGGACGCGCAGAATGTGATCGGCACCCAGGCCCACGGTGGCCAGCGGGGCGGTGACGCCGTTGTCACGCAGGGTGGTGGTGACCCATTCGGACATGCTGGTGATCAGGTGGGTCTGGTGGTTGAAGTCGTGGCAGTAGTCCTGCGGCAGGCAGGACTCTTCCCAGCCGTAGCAGGACATGACGTTGATGTCGCCCTGCATGTCGGTGACCCGCGGCGGATACATCAGGCGCAGCACGTTGCGCGCCGGCTGTTCGGCGCGGGCGTGCAGGCTGGCGCAGTCGGGGTTGTCGAGCAGGAACTGTGGGTCAACCGCGATCGGCCCCGGCCCTTCGGTGGCACGCAGGGCGGTGCTGCTGCCCTGCTCTTGCAGCGCCCGGGCCAGTTCACGGTTGACCAGCGCCAGGCTGTAGGTGCTGTCGAACGGGCCTTCGATGCGGCACTCGACGCTTGGCTGGGGCGGCGTAGTGGCGAACCGATGGGCCGGCAGGATGATTTCAAAGCCGGCCAGGTAGGCGCTCAGGCGGTCGTAAAGGGCCTGATAGTCGAACTCGTGCAGGCGCTCGGCGGCATGTTGGGTGAGGTTGCGGCGCAGCGCCGGGTTTTCGATGAGTTGGGCGATGGTGGCTGCCACGACTTCAGGGCGGTCGGTGTCGAGCAACAGCCCGGCACTGCCCAGGGTGTTGACCACGTTGCTGTCCGGGGCGTCGTAGGCCAGTACCGGCAAGCCGTGGGCCATGGCTTCGATCAATGGCATGCCGAAGCCTTCGTGATGGCTCAGGGACACAAACAGGTCGCTGCGGCTGTACAGCGAGTCGAGGGTCTCGTCATCGACCTTGCCGGTCAGGGTGACGTAGGCGCCGATGCCCAGTTCTTCGATGCGTTGTTCGATGCGCTCTTTGTACGCCGGCACCGTTGCACCGCCGACCAGGTACAGCTGCAGCGGCACCTGGGAGCGACGCAGCAACAGGGCGAAGGCTTCGACCAACCCCAACTGGTTCTTGTGCGGCATGATCCGCCCGACGAACAACAGGGTGAACGGCCGTGGCGTGTCGCAGCGTTGCACGCTATGAGGTTCGATGCGTTGCAGGTCGACCAGCAGCGGGATTTCTGCGGTGGTGGCCTGGTTGTAGCCGCGCTTGAGCAGTTCCTGCAGGTTCTGCCGGGAGTCGGCAATGCTGCCGGTCAGCCAGTTTTGCCAGGCGTCCACTTGCTGCCAGCCGTGGGCCAGCATTGGCTGGATCGGGTGCTCGGCGGGGAACAGCGCGCCAGGGGTGATGTTGTGGAACACCATGAATTTGGCTTCGGGCAGTTCACGCAGCCAGGACTCGACGGGGTTGCCAATGCCATGGTGGATCAACAGTGCATTGGCACTGCCGGGGATGTAGTCGTCCATGCACAGGATGTCGCCGGCCACTTCCGGTTTTGGCTCGATGCAGTAGATCTCGGATTTGATACCGGCCTGGCGCAGCAGCTTGCGGGTCAGCAGCATCCCGTTACTGATGCCATCCCCTAGACTGACGCTGATCGAAAACTGGTGGATGGTGACCTGTGCTTCGTTATGCATGAACGGACCTGGTGACAAGAAAAGAAAAAGATGACAGCGCAACACGCTATTTTGTAGGAGCCAGCCAACGGGCGAAAGGGCTAATCCTGGCGCCGTATTTGTGATGCCTGGCAAAGAGCATTCACGACCAAGGTCGTTCCCACCTCAATCCTGATCTGAAATACGGTGGGAACGAGCGGGCGGCGATCCGTCTTGGTCGTGAAGACGGTGGCACCTGCAAAGCAGGTTTAGGGCCCTTACCGGCCTCTTCTCCCATCTCAATCCTGACTTGAAATGTGGTGGGAACGACCTTGGTCGTGAAGAGGCCAGGTACAAAAAAGCCGCGTATGAACGCGGCTTTTAGCTAGCTAGATATATAGATATCTAGCTATCAGAACGATTTACCGCTCTTCACACGCTCAAGGTCAGCCTTGACCATCAGGTCGCACAGCTGCTCCAGGGTGGTTTTCGGTTCCCAGCCCAGCACGCGCTTGGCTTTTTCCGGGTCGCCGATCAGCAGTTCGACTTCAGCAGGACGGTAGAACTTCGGGTTGACCTGGATAACGGTCTTGCCGGTCTTGGTGTCGATGCCGTGTTCGTTGTCGGCAGTGCCTTTCCAGTCGAGCTGGATGTCGACTGCCTTGAACGCCATGGAAACGAAATCACGCACGGTTTCGGTACGGTTGGTGGCCAGCACGAAAGTGTCCGGCTGGTCAGCCTGCAGCATGCGCCACATGCCTTCGACGTACTCTTTGGCGAAGCCCCAGTCACGCTTGGCGTCCATGTTGCCCAGCTCCAGAACCTCTTGCTGGCCCAGCGAGATGCGCGCCACGGCGTCGGTGATCTTGCGGGTCACGAACTCTTTGCCGCGCAGTGGCGACTCGTGGTTGAACAGGATGCCGCTCGAACCGAAGATGTCGTAGGACTCGCGGTAGTTGATGGTCATCCAGTGCGCGTACAGCTTGGCCACGCCGTAAGGGCTGCGCGGGTAGAAGTCAGTGGCTTCGGTCTGCGGGATCTGCTGGACCTTGCCGAACATCTCGGAGGTCGATGCCTGGTAGAAGCGGATCTTCGGGTTGACGATGCGGATGGCTTCGAGCAGGTTGACCGCGCCCAGGCCGGTGATTTCGGCGGTGGTGATCGGCTGGTCGAAAGACACACCCACAAAGCTCTGCGCCGCCAGGTTGTAAACCTCGCTCGGCTCGGCCTTTTGCAACAGACGAATGCTGGCCGACAGGTCGGTCAGGTCGTGCTCGACCAGTTCCAGATTCGGGTTGTTCAGCGCACCGACCTCTTCCAGACGCCAGAAGTTGACCGAGCTGGTCCGGCGGTAGGTGCCGTAGACCTTGTAGCCCTTGTCGAGCAGCAGTTCGGTCAGGTAAGCGCCGTCCTGGCCTGTGATGCCGGTAACGATGGCGGATTTACGAGGTGCATTCATTGTTTGGTTTTCCGATCTGGGGCTGGCTCAGTCTTGCGGTTATTGCTCAGCCATACGTTCACACTTTCCACGCTTTCGACAGAGAGTTTGCCGGCCCAGCGATTGAGGATGAACAAATTGGTTATGAAGTCGTATTGCGTCTTGAGCAAGTCACGACGCGCCTTGAATTCGTTCTGGGTTGCGGTCAGCACATCAACCGCATTGACGACGCCATATTTGAAGGCTTCCTGGGACGCAATGCTCGATTGTTCGGCTGACGACACCGCATTGCGGTTGGCGCGTATTTTTTCGACGCTGGAGTCTGCCGTCAAGTAAGCGTTGGTCGTTTCCTTGACAACCTGACGTCGGGTAAATTCCAGCTGCTGCTCGGCGGCCACTTGATCCTGATAAAGACCGCGCACGCGCGCTGATGTCGAACCACCACTATATATAGGCACCGACAAGGCTACACCGGCCACATAACTGTCGGTCTTGGGCGCCAGGGCGTTGTTATAGCCTTCGTTGGTGTTCTGGGCACTGAGGTTCAGGCTCAGGCTCGGGTAGTGGTCGCCTTTGCCGCCACGCACGCCGGCCTGGGCCGCTTCGACGGCACTGAGATTGGACTTGATCGCCGGGTTTTCGGTCTGGGCCAGTTGTACCCAGCTCTCCAGGGTTTGCTCCGATACTTTCAGCTGAACGTCATCACGGACGCGGCTGAGCTTTTCAGTCACCGGGCGGCCAACGATTTCCGACAGCGCGGCGCGGGTCACACGCACCTGGTTACGGGCATCGACTTCCTGGGCGGCCAGCAGGTCGACCCGGGCTTGCAGTTCAAGTACGTCGGTTTTCTTGGCGTACTGACGCTCGTACAGGGCGCTGACCTGGTCGAGGTTCTTTTGCGTCGCGCGACGCTCGGCCTGGGTCAGTTCCAGCTCATCGTCGGCCGCCAGGGCCGCAAAGTAGCGCTGGGCCAGGTCGACGGTGGCTTCGGCCTGGGCTTCATCGGACTCGGACAACGACTGCTTGGCCAGGCTCTTGTAGCGCTGCCAGTTTTCCCAGGCCTTTTTGTTGTAGAGCACCTGGCTCAGGCCAATGCTGTAGTTCTCGCTGTTGTAGACCTGGTCGACCTGTTCGTTGACCTGCTTGATGCGGTTGGCCCCGGCGTTGGCCGAGATCTGCGGCAAGAGGCTGCCGAAGGCTTCGCGTTCGTGTTCCTTGCCGGCCTGGGCGCGGGCATAGGCCGACAGAATGCGTGGGTCTTCAAGGCGCGACTCTTTGTACAGCGTCATCAGGTCAGCGGAATACTCTTTGGCGCTGACGCTGGTAGGCGGCGGCTTGGGGGTCGAGGGTACAGCGGTCTTGGGCTCGTCCGCATGAGCCTGGAGCACCAGTAGACCCGACAATACACAGGGGATCAGGCGCACAATCATTCCTCGATCATCGATTCAGCAATGGCGTTGCGCGCCGGCTGGAGCAGGTACTGAAGCATGGTGCGCTCGCCGGTGTTGATCAGTACTTCAGCCGGCATACCGGCCAGCAGCTTGCGATCAGCCAGTTTTTGCAGGCCCTCTTCAGTGACCTTGGCACGCACCAGGTAGTAAGGCTGGCCGGTACGCTCGTTGGTCAGGCGGTCTGCCGACACGCTGCTCACTTCACCCGGAATGACCGGGGTGGTGGCGCTGTTGAAGGCCGAGAAGCGAATGTCTGCGTGCTTGCCGATCGCCACCCGGTTGATGTCCTGCGGCGCCACTTCGGCTTCGACAATCAGCTCGGATACAGACGGCACCACATCCAGCAACGGAGTCGCCTGACGCACGACGCCGCCGACGGTGTGCACGGTCATGCCGATCACCATACCGTCATCCGGCGCACGAATCACAATGCGGCTCAGGCGGTCCTCGATGGCTGCGGTGCGCTCTTGCAGCTCATAGCCCTTGGCCTGGACTTCGGTCAGCTCTTTGGCCACTTCAGAGTTGAAGTCTTTATTGACCTGCAGGATCTGCAGTTCGGTTTCGTTGATCTGCAAACGCGTGCGAGTAATGTTGGAGCGGTGCTCGGCGATTTCCGAACGCAGTGAGTCGAGTTTGCGCTGCTGGTCGAGCAGACGTTGTTTGTCGACGAAGCCTTTGGACAGCAGTTCGCTCAGTTCACCAATTTCACCGCCGTAGGATTTCTCCAGGCTGCTCTTGGTGCTGATCATCGACTCCGTGCCTTTGATCTGCGCATTAAGCTGACCAATACGCTCCTGCAGCACCGATACCTGACCCAGACGAGCACCGCGACGGGTATTGAACACTTGGGTTTCACTGGCACGGGCTTCGATGGCACGGGTGCTGTTGGGGTCGAGCATGCTGCTGAAGTCGATGCTGTCTTTGCCGTCACGCTCGGCCACCAGCCGCGCTTCCATGGCCTTGGCGCTGATCAACTGGTTGCGCGCCACTTCGAATTCGGCGCGCAATTGACCATCGTCAAGCACGATCAGCGGGTCGCCCCGCTTCACCATGTCGCCGTCACGGGCAAGGATTTCCTTAACGATACCGCCTTCCAGATGCTGCACGGTCTTGCGATAGGTCTGTACGGTAACGACGCCTGGAGCATGCACGGCGCCGTCCAGAGGGGCCACCGCGGCCCAGGTGCCAAAGATGCCGAATACGACGATCAGGATGCCGAAACCTACCCGGCGGATGCTGTGATCCGAGGTCGGGAGGTCAGCGAAGTTGTCGGTCTTGCCTGCGAGAATAAGGGTCATCAATATCGTCCTGTCAGGCGCCGGCCGGAGCCGTACCTGCGCCAACCTGAGGCTGCTGGGCAGCCTGGTGTTGCTTGTTGAGCTCTTCCATCACTTGATCACGCGGACCGTACATCGTAATGGCACCATTCTGCATGACCAGCAGGCGGTCCAGCTGGGACAGGATGCTGGTGCGGTGGGTGATGACGAACACGGTCGAGCCGGCTTGCTTGAGCTGCGCAATGGCATGTGCCAGGGCACGCTCGCCGACCTCGTCGAGGTTGGAGTTCGGCTCGTCGAGCAGAATCACTTTCGGCATGCCGTACAGGGCACGGGCCAGACCGACACGCTGACGCTGACCGCCGGACAGGTTGACGCCGTCGCCGCCAATGACCGTGTCATAGCCCTCAGGCAGGAGCAGGATCATTTCGTGAACGCCGGCAATCTGCGCGGCCTGCACGACTTTCTGAGGATCGACTTCAGCGAAGCGGGCAATGTTCTCGCTGATGCTGCCTTCAAACAGCTCAATGTCCTGAGGCAAATAGCCGATGTGTGGACCGAGCAGTTCTTTGTCCCACTGGTGCAGGTCCGCACCGTCCAGACGCACAGAGCCATGCTGTGGCGCCCAGACGCCCATCAGGGCACGGGCCAGGGTCGATTTGCCTGAAGCGCTTGGGCCGATGATGCCGACTACGGCACCGGCCGGAACCCCGAAGCCAACACCTTTGAGAATGGGTGTCTTGGAGCCTGGCGCGCCGATGATCAGGTTTTCGACCTGAATGTTGCCCTTCGGAGCAGGCAGCGGCATGCGCTGCGGTTCGGCCTGGAGCTTGTCGAGGATGTCATTGAGGCGGTTGTATTGGGTACGCGCACCAATGAAGCCTTTCCAACTGCCAATGATCATGTCGATCGGCGCCAGGGCACGGCCTAGCAGTACGGAACCGGCGATCACGAGTGCGGCGTTGATCTCGTGGTTGATTGCCAGATAAGCACCCAGGCCGAGAATCAGCGACTGCACCCAGCTGCGGAATGTCTTGGACATCGAGCTGACCACACCGCCTTTGTCGCTGGCATTGGACTGCAGCAACAGCACTTTGCGCTGACGCTGGCTCCAGCGGGCAATCAGGGTATCGAGCATGCCCATCGATTCGATGACTTCGGCGTTGCGCAAGTTCTTGGTGGTATTGAGGGTTGCAGCGATGTTTTCCTTGTTGGCTTCAGCGAGCGCTTTGCCGGTCACCTTTTCGTTGGCATAGGCCAGGATCAGCAACACGATGGCACTGGCAATCGCCACCCAGCCATACCAGGGGTGGAACATGAACATCACGGCGATGTAGATCGGCAGCCAGGGCGCGTCGAAAAACGCAAATACCCCGTTACCCGTCATGAACTGTCGCAGACTGGTAAGGTCATTCATGGGCTGCGCAGAAGCATCCATACCCCCGCTTTCCAGGGCGCGCTTGAAGCTTGCCTTGTAGACGTGACGGCTGAGCAGAACATCGAGCTTGGTGCTGACCCGGACCATGATCCGCGAACGAACCCACTCCAGAGCGCCGGTGGTGATTACCAGAATGGACATGATGATGGTCAACATGGCCAGGGTGGTGAGGTTGTTGCTGGTCAGGACACGTCCGTAGACCTGCAGCATATAAAAGGTGGGGACCAACATCAGGGCATTGACAAACAGACTGAAGATACCGACTGATATGAAAGCGCCTTTACAGGCTTTTAGCGCAGCCTGCAAGCTGTTTTCATGAATTTTCTGCATAGCGTCCTGACTGCCCGGGGGTATGGAAAAGCGCAAAAGTGTATCACCCGGCTATCATGCAACAAATGAAAAATACGCCGCTGTAAAGTCCTCCAAGGAAATTTCCCACGCGGGAAATTTCCTTTTTTCAGGTTGGCTTGTGCCGTTTTCAAAGGGTAAAGTTCGACTTCGATTTGTTTTCTTACTGCTTGCCAGCGTCTGTGTTTCAGACGAACAACATGCCCATTTCCGGCAAGCCTTGCCTGGCTCATGACTTCTCAAGCAGTACCTACAGGTACTTCATGCGCGTTCTTCATTTCTTCAAAACCTACTACCCAGACACCACCGGCGGTATCGAGCAGGTGATGTTCCAGCTGTGCCAGGGCAGCCGCGCCTTTGGCGTGGAAGGCCAGGTGCTGACCCTGAGCCCCGAGCCCTCACCGGCACGTATTCAGGTGGCGGATCATGAGGTGGTGCGCGTTAAAGAGAACTTCAACCTGGCCTCTACCGGATTCTCCCTGCCGGTGTTTCGCCGGTTCAAGGAAATGGCCGCCGAAGCCGATCTGGTGCACTTTCATTTTCCGTGGCCGATGATGGACCTGGTGCACTTCGCAACTCGTCACGGGCGCCCAAGCGTACTGAGTTATCACTCGGACATTATCAAGCAGCGGACTTTGCTGAAGTTGTATGCGCCGCTCATGAATCAGATGCTCAAGAGCATGGACCGGATTCTGGTGGCGTCACCGAACTACCAGCGCACCAGCGAAACCTTGCAAGCTTTTGCAGACAAAACTGTAGTAGTGCCTTATGGGCTGGACGAGTCGGCCTACCCGCAGGTCTCGCCAGAGCGTCAGGCGCACTGGCAGCAGCAAGTACCGGAGAAGTTCTTTCTGTTTGTCGGAGTTTTGCGCTACTACAAAGGCCTGACCACGCTGCTCGATGCCCTGGAAGGTGCGGACTACCCGGTGCTGATTCTCGGCGGCGGGCCGCAGGAGCAGGAACTCAAGGCCCATGCCGAGCGCCTGAACTTGCGCAATGTGCGTTTTCTCGGGCGCCTGGATGACATCGACAAAGCCTGCCTGCTGCAGCGATGCCATGCCTTGGTATTTCCTTCGCATCTGCGCTCAGAAGCATTCGGCATTTCATTGCTTGAGGCGTCCATGTACGGCAAGCCAATGATCTCTTGCGAGATCGGCACCGGGACGACCTTTGTGAATCTGCATGAAGAAACCGGCCTGGCCATCCCGCCCGAAAACCCGCAAGCCTTGCGCGAAGCCATGCGCCGGCTGTGGGATGACCGGCAGTTGGCCGAGCGTTTTGGCCAGCAGGCCCGGGCGCGCTTCGAACAGGTGTTCACTGCCGAGCAGATGTGTGCCACGACCGTGCAGGTTTACCGGGAAGTGCTGAGCTGAGTCGGCAAGAGCATCTACTGTGACTGTGAGGCCGCTTGAGCAAGACGGATCGCCGCCCGCTCGTTCCACCGTATTTCAGATCAAAATCGGGGTGGGAAGCGGCCATTTGATGGCTATATAGCTAGCTAGCAATCAGGCCGGAAAGTGCTCGTTGGCCAAGGCCACTACTTGCTCTTCCGTGATCGGTGCCAGAGCCGCAATGGCCCACAGATCATAAGCCGGGTGCGTACGCTGAATCGGCAGGACCATATCGAAACCGGCAGCCTGCAGGGAGCCAGTCAATACCTTTTTGGTGAAGCCGCAACGGTGCGCCATGAAGGTATTGCCGTTGGCCATGGCCGGACGATGACCGTAGAGAATATCGATCGGGGCGATGGGGCCGGCAGGCGACACATAAGCCGCATCGGTCAGTTTGTCTTCAGCCACCAGCGCACAGACTGATTGCAGATCCGGGCAGGTAATGACCACAAATCCGCCAGGCTTGAGCACTCGCTTGAATTCAGCCAATGCCACCGGGACCTCATGAGGATAGAGGTGCTCGATGTTGTGGCTGGAAAACAGCGCATCCACCGAGGCGTCCTTGACCTGGGACATGTCGGTCATGGTCCCCACGATATCCGGATTGACGCTTTGGTCGATATCGAAGCGCAGTTCCTGCCATTGCTCAGAAGCAAAGCCCTTGGTGGTACCGCTCTTGTTCTTCGGACCGCAACCTACATGAAGGAAGGTTTTCACAATCAATTACTCGATCAAGGCCCTTGCTGGCTAGCCAGAGGGTGATGGGGAAGTACTCCGCCGGTCAGCGGGGTTGCCACGCACACTAGGTCAAGAGCCCAAGAGGGTCAAGGTCAGCCAGGGCACGCTGGCTGACAAGAAAAAGCGCACCTATAAAATGGATCCAATATTCATGCCACATACCACAAAATCATTAATGTCAATAGGTTTTCGTTCGGTTAATTTTTTATAACCAAAAAGCTATAAAAGGCAAAATGCCACCAGAAATCGGTCTTAATGTTTCAAGAATCCCAGTCGCTAACGATGACACGTGGGTAACCATTACCCCCTTTTTCCGACCCCGGCGGCAACGCTGACATTGTGGTAATCACCTTAGATAGGACATGCACATGGGCTTTATTTCCTCTTTGACTACCGCACAAGTTGCTGCCTTGAGCACCACGACCATTGCCGGTCTGGCGGCAGGAGACATTGCAGACTTCAGCACCGCTCAGATCGCTGCGCTGACCACCGCGCAGATTCCGGCCTTCAGCAAGGCCAACATCGCGCTGTTCAGCACCGCTCAGGTGCCAGGGTTTACCACCGCGCAAGTCGCGGCATTGACGACCGCGCAGGTGCCCAGCCTGACGACCGCACAGATCGTTGCACTGAGCACCGCTCAGGTCGCGGCGTTTGAAACTGTTGATTTTGCTGCGCTGCCAGTGGCCAGCGTTGGTGCCCTGACCACTGCTCAAGTGGCCAACCTGACCACCGCTCAAGTCGTGGCGCTGACCACCGCGCAAGCAGCTGCCTTGAAACCGGCTCAAGCGGCTGCGCTGACGACTGCACAAATCGTCGCCCTGCAGAACGCTGACCTGGCTGCACTGACCACCGCCTCTGTGGCCGGTCTGACCACCGCACAGGTTGCAGCCCTGACCACCGCACAAATTCCTGGCCTGACCGTCGCACAGATCGCCGCGCTGCCAACCGCTGATGTCGCGGCACTGACCACCGCCCAGGTCGTCGCCCTGAGCACCGCTCAAGTGGCGGCGCTGACCACGGCACAAGTTTCCAACCTGACCACCGCTCAGGTCGCCGCACTCGAAACTGTCGACGTCGCCGCGCTGACCAGCGCCCAGATCGTGGCACTGTCCACGGATCAAGTGGCTGCACTGACCACCGCTCAAGTCGCCGCCCTCAAGCCGACTCAAGTCGCCGCCCTGCAAACCGTTGACCTGGCCGCTCTGACCACCGCCCAGGTCGTGGCACTGGGCACCGCTCAGGTCGCAGCACTGACCACCGCTCAAGTGGCCAACCTGACCACTGCCCAAGTGGCTGCGCTGGAGACCGTTGACTTCGCTGCGTTGTCAGCTGCCAACGTCGGCGCACTGACGACCGCCCAAGTGGCCGCCTTGACCACCGCTCAGGTCGTGGCGCTGACCACCGCTCAGGCGGCTGCGCTGAAGCCAGCCCAGGTTGCAGCCCTGACCACCGCTCAGGTCGCCGCCCTGCAAAACGCCGATCTGGCGGCACTGACCACCGCAGCCATCGCTGGTCTGACCACCGCACAGGCCGCTGCACTGACCACCGCACAGATCCCAGGCCTGACCGTTGCCCAGATCGCTGCGCTGCCGACTGCTGACGTCGCAGCCCTGACCACCGCCCAGGTCGTCGCCCTGAGCACCGCTCAAGTGGCGGCGCTGACCACGGCACAAGTTTCCAACCTGACCACCGCTCAGGTCGCCGCACTCGAAACTGTCGACGTGGGTGCTCTGACCACGGCTCAGGTTGTCGCGCTGTCCACCGCTCAGGTCGCGGCCCTGACCACCGCTCAAGTCGCCGCACTCAAGCCGGCGCAAGTCGCCGCCCTGCAAACCGTCGATGTGGCCGCTCTGACTACCGATCAAGTGGCTGCACTGGGTACTGCCCAAGTGGCTGCACTGACCACCGCTCAAGTGGCCAACCTGACCACCGCTCAGGTGGCCGCGCTGGAAACCGTTGACTTCGCAGCCCTGTCAGTTGCCAACATCGGCGCACTGACTACCGCCCAAGTGGCCGCGCTGACCACGGCTCAAGTCGTCGCACTGAGCACTGCTCAAGCCGCGGCACTGAAGCCAGCCCAGGTCGCGGCCCTGACGACCGCTCAGGTCGCTGCACTGCAAAACGCCGACCTTGCTGCCCTGACCACGGCGGCTGTCGCCGGTCTGACCACTGCCCAAGTGGCGGCGCTGACCACCGCTCAAGTGCCAGGCCTGACCGTTGCCCAGATCGCCGCGCTGCCAACCGCTGACGTCGCAGCCCTGACCACCGCCCAGGTTGTCGCCTTGAGCACCGCTCAAGTGGCCGCCTTGACCACCGCTCAAGTGGCCAACCTGACCACCGCTCAAGTGGCAGCTCTGGAAACCGTTGATGTCGGTGCACTGACCAGCGCCCAGCTGGTGGCGCTGACCACGGCTCAAGTGGCAGCTCTAACGACCGCTCAAGTCGCCGCTCTCAAACCGACGCAGATCAGCGCCCTGGAAAACGCCGATGTCGCCGCGCTGACCACCGCTCAAGTGGTCGCACTGGGCACCGCTCAAGTCGCTGCGCTGAAAACCGCTCAGGTCGCGGCACTGACCACTGCACAAGTCGCTGCCCTGGAAACGGCTGATATTGCCGCTCTGCCTGCGGCCAGCGTTGCTGCATTGACCACTGCTCAGGTCGCTGCACTGACCACCGGCCAGGTTGTCGCGCTGACTACTGCTCAAGTGGCTGCACTGACCACCACGCAGGTTTCCAACCTGACCACCGCTCAGGTGGCCGCGCTGGAAACCGCTGATGTCGGCGCACTGACCAGCGCCCAGATCGTGGCACTGTCCACGGATCAAGTGGCTGCACTGACCACCGCTCAAGTCGCCGCCCTCAAGCCGACTCAAGTCGCCGCTCTGCAAACCGTCGATCTGGCCGCCCTGACCACCGCTCAGGTGGTGGCACTGGGTACCGCTCAGGTCGCAGCACTGACCACCGCTCAAGTGGCTGCATTGACCACCGCGCAGGTCGCCGCACTGGAAACCGTTGACTTCGCAGCGTTGCCAGCCGCCAGTATCGGTGCTCTGACCACTGCCCAAGTGGCCGCGCTGACCACTGCTCAAGTCGTCGCACTGAGCACTGCTCAAGCCGCCGCACTGAAGCCAGCACAAGTTGCTGCCCTGACGACCGCTCAGGTCGCGGCACTGCAGAACGCCGACCTCGCAGCGCTGACCACTGCAGCTGTCGCCGGTCTGACCACTGCCCAAGTGGCGGCGCTGACCACCGCTCAGGTGCCAGGCCTGACCGCTGCCCAGATCGCTGCGCTGCCGACTGCTGACGTCGCAGCCCTGACCACCGCCCAGGTCGTCGCCCTGAGCACCGCTCAAGTCGCCGCATTGACCACCGCTCAAGTGGCCAACCTGACCACGGCTCAAGTGGCCGCGCTGGAAACTGTCGACGTGGGTGCCCTGACCACCGCTCAGGTCGTCGCGCTGGGCACCGCTCAGGTTGCGGCACTGACCACCGCTCAAGTCGCCGCCCTCAAGCCGGCCCAGATCACCGCCCTGCAAACCGTTGACCTGGCCGCGCTGACCACCGATCAAGTCGCAGCGCTGGGTACTGCTCAGATCGCCGCATTGACCACCGCTCAAATCGCGGCACTGACCACGGCTCAAGTCGCCGCGCTGGAAACCGTTGACTTCGCCGCACTGCCTGTCGCCAGCGTAGGAGCCCTGACCACTGCTCAGGTCGCCGCACTGACTACCGGCCAGGTCGTTGCTCTGACCACCGCTCAGGCAGCGGCGCTGAAACCAGCTCAGGTTGCAGCACTGACCACCGCTCAGGTCGCGGCCCTGCAAAACGCCGACCTCGCAGCCCTGACCACAGCGGCTGTCGCCGGTCTGACCACCGCTCAAGTGGCCGCGCTGACCACCGCTCAGGTGCCAGGCCTGACCGTTGCCCAGATCGCCGCGCTGCCAACCGCTGACGTCGCAGCCCTGACCACCGCCCAGGTTGTCGCCTTGAGCACCGCTCAAGTCGCCGCATTGACCACGGCTCAAGTCGCTAACCTGACCACGGCTCAAGTCGCCGCACTGGAAACCGTTGATGTCGGTGCACTGACCAGCGCCCAGCTGGTGGCGCTGACCACGGCTCAAGTGGCTGCACTGACCACCGCTCAAGTCGCCGCTCTCAAACCGACGCAGATCAGCGCCCTGGAAAACGCCGATGTCGCTGCCCTGACCACCGCTCAGGTCGTGGCCTTGGGCACCGCACAAGTGGCGGCGCTGAAAACGTCTCAGGTTGCTGCACTGACCACCGCTCAAGTCGCTGCACTGGAAACGGCTGATATTGCCGCTCTGCCAGCGGCCAGCGTCGCCGCGCTGACCACTGCCCAGGTTGCTGCACTGACCACCGGCCAGGTTGTCGCGCTGACGACCGCTCAAGTGGCTGCACTGACCACCACGCAGGTTTCCAACCTGACCACCGCTCAGGTGGCCGCGCTGGAAACCGCTGATGTCGGCGCACTGACCACCGCCCAGGTTGTCGCGCTGTCCACCGCCCAGGTCGCTGCACTGACTACCGCTCAAGTCGCGGCTCTCAAGCCAACTCAGGTGGCTGCGCTGCAAACCGTTGACCTGGCCGCCCTGACCACCGCCCAAGTGGTTGCACTGGGTACCGCTCAAGTGGCCGCGCTGACCACGGCTCAAGTGGCTGCACTGACCACTGCCCAGGTTGCCGCGCTGGAAACGGTCGATGTTGCTGCCCTGCCAGCCGCCAGCGTCGGTGCCCTGACCACTGCACAGGTCGCCGCACTGACTACCGGCCAGGTCGTTGCCTTGACCACCGCTCAGGCCGCTGCGCTGAAGCCGGCCCAGGTTGCTGCCCTGACCACCGCTCAGGTCGCCGCACTGCAAAACGCTGATCTCGCAGCGCTGACCACAGCTGCTGTGGCCGGTCTGACTACAGCCCAAGTAGCTGCTCTGACCACCGCTCAGGTGCCAGGCCTGACCGCTGCCCAGATCGCCGCGCTGCCAACCGCAGACGTCGCAGCCCTGACCACCGCCCAGGTCGTGGCCCTGAGCACCGCTCAAGTCGCCGCATTGACCACCGCTCAAGTGGCCAACCTGACCACGGCTCAAGTGGCCGCGCTGGAAACTGTCGACGTGGGTGCACTGACCACCGCTCAGGTTGTCGCGCTGGGCACCGCTCAGGTTGCAGCACTGACCACCGCTCAAGTCGCGGCCCTCAAGCCGGCCCAGATCACCGCCTTGCAAACCGTTGACCTGGCCGCGCTGACCACCGATCAAGTCGCAGCGCTGGGTACTGCCCAAGTCGCGGCTCTGACCACCGCTCAAGTGGCTGCACTGACGACTGCCCAGGTCGCTGCACTGGAAACGGCTGATCTGGCGGCTCTGTCGGCAGCCAATGTCGGTGCATTGACCACCGCTCAGGTCGCCGCACTGACTACCGGCCAGGTCGTCGCTCTGACCACCGCTCAGGCGGCTGCACTGAAACCTGCCCAGGTTGCTGCACTGACCACCGCTCAGGTCGCCGCCCTGCAAAACGCCGACCTTGCTGCCCTGACTACGGCGGCTGTGGCCGGTCTGACCACTGCCCAAGTGGCGGCGCTGACCACCGCTCAGGTGCCAGGCCTGACCGTTGCCCAGATCGCTGCCCTGCCAACCGCAGACGTGGCCGCATTGACCACCGCCCAGGTTGTCGCCTTGAGCACCGCTCAAGTGGCCGCCTTGACCACCGCTCAAGTGGCCAATCTGACCACTGCTCAAGTCGCCGCACTGGAGACCGTCGACGTTGGTGCACTGACCAACGCCCAGCTGGTGGCGCTGACCACGGCTCAAGTGGCCAACCTGACCACCGCTCAAGTCGCCGCACTCAAACCAACGCAGATCAGCGCCCTGGAAAACGCCGATGTCGCTGCCCTGACCACCGCTCAGGTCGTGGCCTTGGGCACCGCACAAGTGGCGGCGCTGAAAACATCTCAGGTTGCTGCACTGACCACCGCTCAAGTCGCTGCACTGGAAACGGCTGATATTGCTGCTCTGCCTGCGGCCAGCGTCGCCGCGCTGACCACTGCTCAGGTTGCTGCACTGACCACCGGCCAGGTTGTCGCGCTGACGACCGCTCAAGTGGCTGCACTGACCACCACGCAGGTTTCCAACCTGACCACCGCTCAGGTGGCCGCGCTGGAAACCGCTGATGTCGGCGCACTGACCACCGCCCAGGTCGTCGCCCTGAGCACGGCTCAGGTCGCTGCACTGACCACCGCTCAAGTCGCGGCTCTCAAGCCAACTCAAGTCGCCGCTCTGCAAACCGTTGACCTGGCCGCCCTGACCACCGCCCAAGTGGTGGCACTGGGTACCGCTCAGGTCGCAGCACTGACCACCGCTCAAGTGGCTGCACTGACCACTGCGCAGATCGCCGCACTGGAAACCGTTGACTTCGCAGCGTTGCCAGCCGCCAGCGTCGGTGCCCTGACCACCGCTCAGGTCGCCGCCCTGACTACCGACCAGGTCGTTGCCTTGACCACCGCTCAGGCGGCTGCACTGAAACCGGCCCAGGTTGCTGCACTGACCACCGCTCAGGTCGCTGCACTGCAAAACGCCGACCTCGCAGCGCTGACCACGGCGGCTGTGGCCGGTCTGACCACAGCACAAGCGGCGGCGCTGACCACCGCTCAGGTGCCAGGCCTGACCGCTGCCCAGATCGCTGCCCTGCCAACCGCAGACGTGGCCGCCCTGACCACCGCCCAGGTTGTCGCCTTGAGCACCGCTCAAGTCGCCGCATTGACCACGGCTCAAGTCGCTAACCTGACCACCGCTCAAGTGGCGGCACTGGAAACTGTCGATGTCGGTGCACTGACCAGCGCCCAGCTGGTGGCGCTGACCACGGCTCAAGTGGCTGCCCTGACGACTGCTCAAGTCGCCGCTCTCAAGCCGACTCAGATCAGCGCCCTGGAAAACGCCGATGTGGCTGCCCTGACCACCGCTCAAGTGGTTGCGCTGGGCACCGCGCAAGTGGCCGCGCTGAAGACCGCTCAGGTCGCTGCGTTGACCACCGCTCAGGTGGTTGCACTGGAAACCGCTGACCTCGCTGCTCTGCCTGCGGCCAGCGTTGCCGCGCTGACCACTGCCCAGGCGGCCGCACTGACCACTGGCCAAATCGTCGCACTGAGTACTGCTCAAGTCGCGGCCCTGACCACCACTCAAGTGGCCAACCTGACCACCACACAGGTGGCGGCACTGGAAACTGCGGACGTTGCAGCCCTCACCACGGCTCAAATCGTCGCGCTGACCACCGCTCACGTGGCCGCTCTGACCACCGCACAGGTTGTGGCTCTCACCGCGACTCAGTTCAGCGCCATGCAGACGGCTGATATTGCAGCGCTGACCACCGCTCAGATCGCCGCGATTCAGACGACCGACACGGCCGCACTGACCACGGCGCAAGTGGCTGCTCTGACCACCACGCAGATCACGGCACTGACCACCGCTCAGTTGTCGAATCTGAGCATGACCCAGGTCAACGCATTCACCACCGCACAGATTCAAGCGATGAATGCCGCCCAGGTCGATGCCATGGCGCTGTCGACTCCGCTGGTTCTGGACCTCAACGGTGACGGCGTGCAGACCTCGCATCTGCTCAACGGCACTCGCTTTGACCTGAACGCCGACGGCCATAAAGAAAATACCGGCTGGACTGCCGGTGGCGATGGCTTGCTGGTTCTGGACGTCAATGGCGACGGCCAGGTCAACAATGGTTCCGAGCTGTTCGGTTCGTCCTTCCGCCTGCCTGACGGCTCGCTGGCCAAGGACGGTTTCCAGGCTCTGCAAAGCCTGGACAGCAACGGTGATGGCGTGATCAATGCCGGTGACCAACTGTTCAGCGCCCTGCAAGTCTGGGTCGACAGCAACAACGATGGGGTCAGCGACGCCGGCGAGCTGCACAGCCTGAAAGATCTGGGTATCACTCAGTTCAATCTGGATGCGGCCAAGACCACCGAGTTGAACCACGGCAACCTGATCGGCCTGCAAGCCAGCTTCGAGACCAGCGATGGTCAGAGCCACACCATTGCCGACGTCTGGTTCCATACCCAGGCCGGCGGTAACCAGTCTCTGGACCTGACGCAACTCAATGCTGCCGTGGTTGGCAAACTGGGCGCGATCGATCTGGCGAGTGACAACGGTGAGGCCACCAGCCTGACCGTCGACGCCAAGGCCGTCGCGCAACTGGGCCAGGCCGGCCAGGTGGATCTGGGCAACGGTGCAGCTGCGCCGGTGCAGATGATCATCAACGGCGACCAGAACGACAGCGTGCACATCCAGGGCGCCACTGGCGAGTGGCAAGCAGCCGGTACCGCCACCATCGATGGCACCAGCTACAACGTGTACAACGAGGGTGACGTGCAACTGCTGGTCGCCACTGACGTTCACACTTGGATTAACTGATATTCAGTGTTAAACCTTTGATAGACCTTGATACCGGACTCGCAAGAGTCCGGTATTTTTTTATGGGTGGAGCCCTGAATGCTTACCGAGAATCTTCAAAGCCCGGATCTGGATGTCATGCTGGCTGCGGCCCTGCAGTTGTCCGGACAGGTCGCTCTGGAACCGATGCAACTGCTGCAGACCGCCGAGCGCCTCAATGCTGCGCAACGTTTCAATGATGTCGCGGCGCTGTATCAGCGCTGGCTTGGGCATTGCCATTCGGCGGTCAATTACGTCATCCAGTTCAATCTGGGCGTGACCCTCACCCAGTTGGGACAGTTGGCCGAGGCCGAGCAGGCTTACCAGGCCGCCGTCGCCCAGAATCCGGAGTTCGCCCAGGCCTGGTTCAACCTGGGCACCTTGCAGGAACGCCAGCAGCAACCCCAGCAGGCACTGGCCACCTGGCAGTCAATCCTCGACAAGGGCATGGTCGATCCGCAGCAAAGTCGTGATCTGTATCTGATGGTGTGCAACAACCTGGGGCGATTGCTGGAGGAAACCCGCCAGTTGCAAGCCGCCGAAGCGATTCTGCGCACCAGCCTGGAAGTCGACCCGGCCCAGCCGAAGGTCATTCAACACTGGGTGCATCTGCGTCAGAAACAGTGCGTGTGGCCGGTGTATGCACCGCCGGCCGGTGTCACCCAGGGTGATCTGCTCAAGGCTTCCTCACCACTGGCCCTGCTGGCCGGCAGTGATGATCCTGGCCTGCAACTGGCCGGTGCCATGCATTTCGCCAGAGAGCGGGTCAATGTGCGGGTACCGGCTCTGGCGGGTGATCAAGGCTATGCACATTCGAAGCTGCGCATCGGTTTTTTGTCTTCGGATTTCTGCCTGCATGCGGTGTCGCTGCTGACCGTGGAACTGTTCGAACTGATCGATCGTGAACGCTTTGAGGTGTACGGCTTCTGCTGGAGCCGTGAAGATGGCTCGGCCCTGCGACAGCGGGTAAAGAGCGCCATGGATCACTTCGTACGTATTGCCGATCTGGACGACGCAACGGCCGCGCACCTCATCCGCCAGCATGAGATCGATATTCTTATCGACCTGCATGGCCTGACCTCCGGTGCACGGCCAAACATCCTGGCCTGGCGGCCAGCCCCGGTGCAGATGACCTATCTGGGTTTCCCTGGCCCGACCGGATTGCCGGGTATCGATTATGTGATTGCCGATCGGTATCTGATCCCTGACCAGGAGCGCCCTTACTACAGCGAAAAACCGCTGTATCTGGCGCAGATCTACCAATGCAGCGATCGCCAGCGCCCAGTCGCCGAGTTGCCGAGCCGCGCCCAGTGTGGCTTGCCAGACGATCGCTTCGTGTTCTGCTCATTCAACAATAATTACAAGTTCAATGAAGAGGTGTTCGATAGCTGGATGCGCATTCTGCAGCGCGTGCCGGACAGTGTGTTGTGGTTACTGGCTGACAATCAGTGGGCTCAAGCCAATCTATGCGCCCGTGCCAGACAGCACGGCATTGATACGCAGCGGTTGATCTTCGCCCCGCGGGTATCGCCAGAGCAGTATCTGGCGCGCTATAGCGCTGCCGATCTGTTTCTCGATGCCTATCCATTCAACGCCGGCACCACGGCCAACGATGCGCTGTGGATGGGCCTGCCCGTGCTGACCCGCTCGGGCCGCACCTTCGCCTCACGCATGGCCGGCGCACTGCTGACCGCCCTGGACCTGCCAGAGTTGATCACCACGACGCTGGCTGACTATGAGGAACGTGCAGTGCAACTGGCCACCGATCCGCAACGGCTGCCCGACCTGCGTCAACGCCTGGTCAACGGCCGGGAAACATCTGTCCTGTTCAACTCGCCTGCATTCGTGCGGGACTTCGAAACGGCCCTTATCAGCGTGGCACCCAAGCAGGGGTAGCCGCATGGCTGCCCGTTCAGTTCGATTGCAGGGACGAGCTTGCTCGTGAAGAGGCCGGCTCAGACATTACATCTGTATGGCCATGCGGCCGATTCAGAACAGCGCCTGCACCTTCTCCAGCTTGGCACGGGTCATCTGGCCGGTGCGGGTGTGCAAGTTGACGTAGCTCAGCAACATGGCCAGGCGAGTATCAAGCAGATCGCGCTTGGCCGAAAACAGCCGCTGCTGAGCGTCGAGGATGTCCACGGTGGAGCGCACTCCGCCTTGATAGCCTTTTTCTGCCGACTGCAGGGCCAACTGGCTGGAGCGCACAGCCGTGACCAGCGCCTTGATCTTCTCGCCACCGGCCACCACCCCCAGGTAGTTGGCTTCGATGTCTTCGGTCAGCTGCTGCAACTGGCTGTCGTAGCTTGAACGGGCGCTTTCCAATGCCGAACGGGCTTTTTCCGAAGAGGCGCTGACGCCACCGCCCTGATACAGCGGAATGTCCACGACGACTCCCACGTAGTAGGTCGATTGGCGCTGCGACAGCTCGTTGAGGTCGCTCTGATCGACCCGGGCCACGCGGCCACTCAGGGCCACGGTCGGGTAATGCCCGGACTTCTGCAGCTTCAGGTTGGCTTCGGCCACCTTGATCGTGGCCCGGCTGACGCCCAGTTCAGCAGCGGCCTGATCGGCCTTGAACATCCAGTAGTCGAGATCTTCCTCTGGGGCCAGCAGAACGGTCATGGGGGACTGCTCCTGCATCGGACGGATGTCCACAGTCGGCACGCCGGCCCTGCCGGACAGTTTGCGCAACGCGGCCCGGCGCCGGGCCTGCAGTTCGATTTCCTGGGCGCTGATCGAATCCAGCCGGGCCTGAGCTTCCTCCATATCAGTAACGGTGCCTTCGCCGGCATCGAACAGACGCTTGGACTGTTTGGCCAGGCCGGCAATCGAAGTCTTCTGCTGGGAGGTCAACAGCAGCTCGTTCTCGACCTGAGCCACATCAAAGTAAGCTTCAACCACCCGGTCGAACAGGCTCTGCCCGGCCCCCTCATACTGCGCCTCACCTAACCGTGCCCGGGCCTTGGCTTGCTCGAAAGCCGCCCAGCGGCCTTTGTCGTAAAGAGGCTGACTGACTGTCAGGGCGATGCTGTCGGACGCGTACTGGTCCTCACTGCTGTTGGGGGTTGCCCGCTTGTTGAACTGACCTCCATGACCATAGCGCGAGTTGATCGCCACCTGAGGCAACAAGCCGCTGCGACCAATGGCTTCTTCCTGACGGGAGGCCTGGTAGTCATGCCCCGACACCTGGTACGCCGCATCGTTGAGCCGCGAGGCGTCATAGAAAGCCAGCAGCGAAAGAGCCTCATCGGCCGCCAGTGCACGACAGGAGAACACCACTGTGAGCAGGACCAGGGCTATGCGCATGCTCATTCCTCCTTAAGCGCACCGGCCATACGCTCGGTGATCGGCTGCATCAGGTAGTTGGCCAACGTCCGCTCGCCGGTCTTGACCAGCACCTCGGCCTGCATGCCGGGTTTGATCTCCAGACCCATTTCACGCAGATGCACCACCTCTTCAGGGCTGACAGAGACTTCAACGGCGAAATACGGCGTGTTGTTGTGCTCGTCGATCAACTGATCAGCCGATACGGTCTCGACCTTGCCAGTAATGACCGGGGTATGCACACGCTGCAAAGAACCGAAGCGCAGATCAACGACCAGCCCGGGCTTGAGGCGGTCAGCCATCATCGGCGGAAACTGCGCCTTGACCACCCAACTCGACCCCAGCGGTACGATGTCCATCAGCCGCTGGCTGGCCGGCGCAATACCGCCTACGGTGTGGACCACCAGGCTCATCACCTGGCCGGCCACCGGGGCCACGATCGAAGCGCTGTTGACTTCAAATTCCAGGCCCTTGATCTGGTCAGCCAGGCTGGAGCTTTGTGCAGACACCTGGGTCAGTTGAGCTTCAGCCTCGCTACGAAACACCTGGCTCTGTTGCAGCGACTTGAGCCGGCTTTCGTTGATGGCCTGCCGGGTGCGGCCGATATCGGAGATGGTTGCCGCCAGTTGCGCGCTCAACTGGGCAGCGGTGCTTTCGGCCTCGAATAATCGATTACGCGGCAGGTAGCCTTCACCGGCCAGTTCACGCATGCCCTTGAGGCTTTGCTGTTGAAACTGCAGTTGCGCCGAATGGTTGCGCTTGATTTCTTCATAGCCGGCCAGTTGCTGGTTCAGCGAGTCGACTTCGTGCTGGTTGATCTGCAACCGGCTGGCCAGCTCGGCACGCCGTGTGGCGAACAGATAGCCTTGCAGTTCCATGGCCGCCTTGGCCCGAGGGTCATTGGCCCGCGCCAACAGGTCCTGCGACCAGGGGATGCTTTTTTGATCCATACGCTCGGCCATCAGCCGCTCTTCGACTGCCCGGGCACTGATCCATTGTCCCATGGCCACGTCCAGCTGCGACTTGGCCTGTACGGTATTGAGCTGCACCAACACCTGGCCCTGCTGAACCTGGTCGCCTTCACGTACCAGAATCCGGTCAATGATTCCGCCGGTGCGCGACTGTACAGTCTTGCGCTCGCCCGCGACGACAACGGTACCGCTGCCGACTACGCCTCGATCGAGTGGCGCCAGGCCAGCCCAGAGAATAAAACCTCCAAGGCCGATCAGCAGGCACCAGACACCGATACGGGCAATCTTGCGGGCCTCGACATCAGGCCTGGCCAGTGGAGTCGAAAGCTCATTTGAAGTGACTGGCATGATGGCCTCAGGCTTGGGGATTGCTGACTTCTGGATCGACAGTCGTCGGGCTCGCAGCAGCACCCGGTTTCTGGGCGTTCTGCGGCACCAGGGTCTTCATCACCTGATCACGCGGACCGTACAACTGCTGTATGCCGTCTTTGATGAATAACAACTTGTCGACCACACCCAGCACGCTAGGCCGATGCGTCACCAAGACCACCGTGCTGCCATCAGCCTTGAGTTGCCGTAGCGCCTGGAGCAATGCCGCCTCACCGGCTTCATCGAGGTTGGAGTTCGGCTCATCAAGCACCACCAGTGCCGGCTTGCCGTATAGCGCTCGAGCCAGGCCGACACGTTGCTTCTGACCACCAGAAAGCCCCAGGCCGCCATTGCCCAGCAAGGTGTCATAGCCCTTGGGAAAGTGCAGGATCATTTCGTGAATGCCGGCCAGTTGCGCCGCTTCGATGACCTTGCTTGAATCGACCTCGCCAAACCGGGCGATATTTTGCGCGATCGTGCCGTCGAACAGTTCGATGTCCTGAGGCAGATAACCCAGGTGCGGGCCCAATGCTTCACGCGACCATTGGCTGATTTCTGCATTATCCAGGCGCACCGAACCGTGGCTGGTCGGCCAGATGCCCACCATGGCACGAGTCAAGGATGACTTGCCTGAAGCACTGGGGCCAATGATCGCCAGCACTTCGCCCTTGTCCAGTTTGATCGTTACACCATTGACGGCAGGCCGCTGCTGGCCCGGCGGGGTCACCACCAACCGCTCGATGCTCAAGGCCCCGCTGGGTGCCGGCAATGGCATACGCGCAGGCTCTTGAGGAAACTCCTTGAGCAGCCGGTTGAGGCGCTCGTAACTGCTCTTGGCGCTGCCCATTTGTTTCCATGATCCGATCAAGGCTTCAGCCGGCGCCATGGCGCGGCCCAGCAGTACCGAAACGGCAATCATCACCCCGGCAGAAATCTGGTTTTCAATGACCAACACCGCGCCCAGCCCCAAGGCCAGGGATTGCCAGGTCATACGCACGAAGCGCGACAGCGCTGCAATCAATGAGCTGCGATCACTGGCTTCGCCCTGCTCGGTGATGACCCGCTGCTGAACCTCGAACCAGCGCCGACGCAATGGCGTGAGCATGCCGAGTGCCTGAATGACTTCGGCATTCTGCAAGGTGCTGTTCACATAGCTGGAGGAAGACACGGATAGACGATTGGCTTCGCTCATGCTTTTGCGCGTGGCCAGTTCGTTCCAGATCCCCAGCCCGACCAGGATCAGCGAACCTACTACGGTGAAGACCCCCAGCCATGGATGAAACAAAAAAGTCGCTACCAGGTAGATCGGCAGCCAGGGCGCGTCGAACAATGCCACTACCCCAGGACCGGTGACAAACTGACGAATGCTGTTGAGGTCACTCAAGACCTGCGCCGGGTTGGCATTGTGTTCCTTTAGGCTGCGCTGGAAAGCCGCATCAAAGACTCGCTCACCAAGGTGGGTATCCAGTCCGGCACTCATCTTGATCATGACCTGGCCACGCACCCACTCCAGGGCGCAGCTCAGCGCGAAAAAGATCAGCAGGATCAGGCTCAGCATTAGCAGCGTGGTTTCGTTACGGCTGGTCAGCACCCGGTCGAAGACTTGCATCATATAAACAGAAGGAACCAGCATCAGTAGGTTGATTACCCCACTGAACAATGCCAGCACGCCGAAAAGGCGCCGATAACGCAACAGTGCGGCATCGATATCGCGCTTGGGATCAAGAAAAAATCGCATGGCATCCTGGAAAAAGAGTGGCGGGATGATGAGCAGTAGTGACGCGGTGTCACAGAGACGGAGCCAATGATTGACGGCGCGATGCTAGCAGTTTGCCCCATACTCATGAACAGCACGAACCCTGTCCACACACGCTTATTTCATCGGCTTGCATGCTGTGTTCTTGAACCGGTTTTATCTGCGAAGGCACCCCGCCAGAAGTTATGTGGCTTATCGACGCTCAGCCTCCTCGTACACGGCTGGAACCGAGCCAATGCACCGTTCAATATCCGGCATGGATCTATCGACTACAAATTCCGGCTATCCAGAGAAGAAGTCGCGAAAAAAGATATATAGCTATCAATATAGCTATAAATAAAAGCTAGCTATGTAGCTAGCTAGGTATATATCAACCGCCCGAACGCCCGAGACCATGGAGCTTCATTGGGTTGAGCGGTCGTGAAAGCAATAACGAGGGTTTTGTGCCGAATCTGCACGGGCATCAGGAGAGACGATGCATTCGACGAAAGCAGCGCCAATAAAAAGCATCCTATCGACTACAAATTCCGGCTATCTATCACTCTCTATTAGCTAGCTATATATCTATATAGCTAGCTATAAAACCACCTGCCCCCCTACCGGCTAGTCCTTGAGGATCTCCAGCGGATTCTCCGGCAATGGCTCCAGGCTATCGCCGAGCGACAGCCGCATCTGCGCCGCTTCCTGGAAGCGAAACACCAGGCTTTTCACTGTCTTGCCTTCGGTGATGGTCTCGTAGGTGATCGAGATTCCGGACTTGGCCATGATCTCGGTGATCGAGGGGGTGATGACCCGTTGACGCAGGTTGTTGAAGCGTTTGTAGCTGTCGCCCAGGTCGAGCAGGATCCGCAGTTTTTCGACTTCGATGACCAGCACGCCGGTGCTCTTGAACTGCATCAGCAGCTCGAACAGCCGAAAACTGTGCATCGAGTTGAGGTTGGCCACCCGACGCAGGTCGTAGGAGGTCAGCTTGCTGTTGAGCATCGACAGGTAGGGGATCACGTCAACGGTGAAGTTCAGGGTCACCCGGCCTTCACCTTCCGCATAGGCCGCTTTGTACACCCAGCGAATGCGTGTGCGGTTTTTGCCGTCGAAGGTCTGGATGTCACGCTCGTACAGCGAATCAGCCGCTTCCTTGAGGTTGGTGTAAGCAAAGCGGATCGGCACGCCATAGATCTCGGCGAAGCTCGCCGCGGTGACGGTGATCTTCGAAGGCATGGGTTTGCGCGGGTCGACCTGGGCGATCGCCGCCAACAACAGGCGCTGTTCCTGAAGCGTCAGACGATAGGACGCACTGATCAGATCGTTGGCTTTCGTCACAAGCAATGACGAAGGTTCTTTGGCGGACATCGACTATTCCTGACGCGGTGATGAGTCGATAGTAACAAGCTTGCCGAAGGAATATCGCACCGATTTTGCGGCCGCCTGCAATCAGGCGCGAACTGTTTTAGCCCATAGCCAGAATTTGTAGTCGATAGATGAGCAAGCAATAGCCGGAATTTGTAGTCGATGGCAGGCAGCGGGCCATAGCCGGAATTTGTAGTCGTTCAGCCATCAAATGACCCTAGCCAGAATTTGTAGTCGTTATTGACGAGTATTCAGCGTGTAGGACTCGTCTGTAGGACGCACCGGCATGGCTAAACGCCTTGTCTGGTGCGGCCTGGCGCCATAGCCGGAATTTGTAGTCGATAGATTCAGGGCCAATAGCCGGAATCTGTAGTCGATAGAAGATGCAGACCGAGCAGGTGCACAGGGGAGGGAACGAATACGGCTTATTGGATCCTATAAGCCCCGTCCAGCCTGTGGATAACAGCCGGAATTTGTAGTCGTCATAGCTGAAATTTGTAGTCGATACAGCTGAAATCTGTAGTCGTGATAGCCGGAATTTGTAGTCGTATAGCCGGAATTTGTAGTCGATACCTTGCTGGAGGCCACGTAAATCAAGGCCTCCAGAGGTGCTAAAAACAAGCTTTAAAAACAAGCTTTAAAAACAAGAAAAAAAGATTTTAAAAACGCGCGAAGAGCTCGCGCAGAAGCTGATTTTTTTCTTTGACAACAGGCAAAAGCAAAAAGCAAAAAAACACAAAGCGCGCAAAGCGCCCTGAGAGCTCGCATAGCGATGAAAACCACAGGCGCGCTAGGAGGTGCGCGAAGCAGGGTCTTTTGTTGCTCCAGAAGCCTCATAGAGGCCACAGAAGCCATCTATGAATACTTTCGCTAACCAACAATCGGTTGATAGCGAAAAATGCCTTGTCTGGAAGATCACCTGCCATTGACCAGCATCGAGTGCCTGGAAGCAGGCCAGAGCAACGGTGATTAGGCACATACCCAGCGATCAGCGCAGCAGACTCAGGTCAATTACTGACGAAGTACTCAGAGAAAACACACAAGCGCAAAGGCGATTGCCGTCAGCAAGCTGAGAATTTGCCTACAACTGATGTTCCTTCGACTGACGAAACGAGTATGCCATGACGTTGCCACATGAGGCCACAAGAAAATAGCTAGCTATATAGATAGATAGCTATAATGGTGGTCACAAAATGCTGCCTATATAAAGTCGGATGACTCGAAGGAGAACACAGTGACCATTTACGCATGCGTCAACACCAAAGGCGGTGTCGGAAAAACCACCACTGCCGTACACCTGGCAACCATGTTGGCTACGCGTGGCAAAACCCTGTTGATCGATGGTGACCCGCAGGCAAGCGCTGCAAGCTGGGCCGCATGGCGTCGTGATAACCCTGAATACAGCCCAAGCCCGACGACCGTGTGCTTGCAGGGCAAGGCGATCAACTCTGAAGGCCGCCAGTTGGCCAGCTCTTATGAGCATGTTGTCGTCGATGCCGGTGGTCGTGACTCAGTGGGTCTGCGTTCAGCGCTGTTGCTGGCTGAAGTGGTTATTGTTCCTGTCGGTGCCAGTTCATTCGATGCAGCCGCCATGACTGACCTGCTGACGGTTGTCGACCTGGCCCGTGACTACAACCCGGACCTGGATGTGAAGATGCTGCTGTCGAGGGTCGACACCCGCACCAAAGACACCGGTGAAATGCTTACATTCCTGGAAGAGCAATCTTTCAGTGTGTTCAAAACCAAAATCTGCGAACGGGTCGCCTTCCGCCGTTGCATCAGCGAAGGTGCGATCGTTCATGAACTCAAGCGTGACCACGCCGCTATCCAGGAAATGAACGCGTTCTTTGCCGAGGTGTTGGTATGATCAAATCCAAGCCGGATATCAAAAGTTTCCGGAAAGATCCAAATGAGTTCCTCGAAGGGGGAGAGGCCGACAAAGCACTGAGCAAATCGGCCGCTCGTGAGCAAGCGCCGGCCAAAGCACCCGAAGTGCTGGTCGAAGCCCTCAAACCAGAACCCACTGTGCAGAAGCTGTTTCGCCTGCGTTGGGATATCGCCAATGCCTTGAAGATTGGTGCAGCACAGGAATCGGCGAAAACCGGCAAACGGGTAACCGAGACAGACATCGTGCAGCAGCTGCTCAAGCAGCACTACAACCTCGACTGATCGTCGGCATCATTTTGCGGCTGCTATATATATGTATATATCTAGCTAGCTAGCAGAAGGTTAAAATGATGCGTCATCCGAGACCCAAGCCTGAAACCGGGCAAGTCCACCGCCACTGTGAATTGATAGCTAGCTATATAGCCAGCTATCAATTCACACCAATCGATTAATACCACCCCTTATGAATATAACCTTCTGCTGTTTAACTCCCCTCGCGCTGCGTGAATCGGCAGCGGAAGTGCGGGAGGTTGTCTGTCTAGCAAATCCGCTAGTATAGGGGTGGTATTACTTAAAGGTGTTCCAGATGCTTACTGATATCGTCACGGTATATGAACGGCTGCAGTCCAGATTGACCGCCTTTGCGCAGATCTGGCCCTCACAGGTGGTGTCCGGTACGGTCTGGCGGCTGCCGGTGCTGGCCGAACAAAAGGCCCCGGATCGTATTGAAGTCGAGCGTTTGCAGGGCAGTCAGGCGATTGAAGCAACACGCCAGGCCATGACTGCCTTTGAACGGGTCGCGGGCCAGGCGCCGGGGACGGTGATGCGTCTGCCGGGTTACTTCGCCTTGCGCGACAGCGTGTTGCCGCAGGTTCGTGAGATCAATGAGTTGAAAGATGAACTCATGGCCATGATCGAGAAGACCCGGCTTGAGTTGAATCTGGCACCTACCGCGCGATCAAAGATTCTCCGCCAAGCGTTGGGGCATCAGTTCAGCATGAAGCAACTGGGGCGGCACACTCAGGTCTTTGATAGCTGTCCGCGACTGATCGTGTTTACGTGGGCCGGACATACCACCGGCGGCGAACGGATCGAGGTGGGCAAGGTGCGCGAGTTGTTGAACAAGAACGCAGAGCTGCAGTCCGGCCGCGATAACGTCGCGCCAACTGAGACGTTAGCCGGTGCCGAGTTGCGGCGTATCGTTAACCTGGCTGACCACGCGACGTTGATCAAGTACAAGAAAGTCGCGCCGCACCCCCGGGCCATGCTGTATTTCTCCGCCAGCACCCGCTACGACGCGATGATTCACAGCAACCTGCCGATGTTCGTGCTGGCCGGGCAAGAGCCCATAGAGGTGCACGAGTTGCGTCATTTCGATCGGCATGCACGGCAGGCTGAGCGGCCAGACAAAAAGCCGCGCATTGAGGTGATTCCGCGCATGAACCTGTTCCTAAACCCGGACGACTTGGTCGGGATGCGCAAATCGCAGCCGACTGAAGGGCGCAATACCCTGGTGGCATCAACCTACTCAGAGAGCCGTAGCAAAAACACCGTCGAGCACGCCCAGGACGAAGAGCAGCTGGACCTCAATCTGCCGACAGATGAGGACTGAGCGGCAGCCTGGCGCCCTGCTCAATGAAATCGCTCCAGGCCTGCATCAACTGCCGGCGTTTCTCCAGCAGGTCGCCGCGGTGATAAGCAGCCTCGACTTTGTCGTCCAGGCTGTGCGCCAGAGCCATTTCGCAGACGTCGCGGGGGTAGTCCGTGGACTCAGCCGCCCAGGTACGAAAGCAGGAGCGGAACCCATGTGGCACGTAGTCACTGGCCTGCAGTGACTCCATCATTCTGCGAATTGCGTTGCCGGGCAGCCCGCGACTACGGCGGGCGTTGGGGAACACATAGACTGGATGGCGGCCGCGCTGCTGTTCCAGAACCTGCAGCGCGGCGTCGACCAGAGGCACCCGATGCGCTTTACCGGCTTTCATCCGGGTTGCATCGATGGTCCAGGTCCGATTGACCAGGTCGAACTCAGACCAGCGCGCTTCGCAGACTTCGGCACTGCGGCAAGCGGTATAGATAATCAGCTCGCAAGCCCGTGCTGCCGTTGTGTCCAGGCTGTCGAGCTGACGCACGAAAGCCCCCAGTCGCTCGGCCGGCATGGCTGAAAACGGCACCTGGCTGCGCTTGTGCCTGGGCAGCAATTTATCCAGATGGCCGCGCCAGCGCGCAGGATTTTCTCCGCTGCGTAACTGGCGGGCCTTGCCGGCATCGAGCACCAGTTCGATACGGTTACGCAGGCGAAACGCGGTCTCCGGAATCTGGGTCCAGATCGGTACCAGCACCTGCAGCACGTGATCGGTGTCTATTGCGTCAACCGGCAAGTCACCCAACACCGGATAGACATGGTCGCGCAACGAATGGGACCACTGCTGAGCGTGCCGGGCGTTTTTCCAGCTTTGCCGGTGCGTGGCGATGTAGCGCTCAGCCTCGACCCGAAAGGTCACCGGCCCTGTCGGCTGAATCTCATCTATGCGCGCAACCTGGCGGTGCAGCAGCGGATCGATGCCTTGCGCCAGGCCCAGGCGCAAGGTGTCTGCCGCCAGGCGCGCGGCTTTCAGGGAGACCGCTGGATAGCCGCCAAGCCCCAGATCGTGACGGCGCTTTTCAAATTGATAACGCAGTACCCAACTCTTGCCGCCACTGACAGCAACGCGCAGGAACAACCCACGACCGTCGCTATAACGGCCCGGCTCCAGCACGGCTTTGACAAAAGACTGAGTCAGCTTGCTCATGAGTGTTCGCGACCTGCGCCGCTCCTGCACTAATCAGGGTAATGACACACCAAGGCACAAATTCTACAACAAAATGTACGCGGAGGGTCCCTCCGCGTACATATGCGATTTAGCCCAATAAATACGGCAATTCAGGTGTGGGTCAAATAGCCTGACCCACACCTGACCCCACAGTGGTTATGGAAGAGGGTCCAAAGGACAGATGAGTCTCTGTCCTGGACGAAAGACGACGGTCAGATCTTGAAGCTGTCGACCAGTTGCTTGAGACGGCCCGCCTGCTGTGACAGTGCGGCACAGTCTTTGAGGGTTTCGTTGAGGTTGGCCACGCCCTGCTGGTTGAGGGTATTGATCTGGTTGATATCGACATTGAGCGTCTCAACCACCGCAGTCTGCTCCTCGGTGGCGGCGGCGACTGACTGGTTCATTGCATCGATTTCGCCAATGCGCCGGGTCACATCCAGCAAGCGGCCACCGGCCTGGTTGGCCACCTCGACGCTGCCTTGGCTGGACGCCTGACTTTCATTCATATTGACCACCGCATCATGAGAGCCGCTTTGCAGCTCACCGATCATTTTGTGGATCTCGTCAGCCGATTCCTGGGTTCGGTGTGCCAGGTTGCGCACTTCATCAGCCACTACCGCAAAGCCGCGTCCGGCTTCGCCGGCACGTGCAGCCTCGATGGCAGCATTGAGGGCCAGCAGGTTAGTTTGCTGGGAAATACCCTTGATCACGTCAAGAATGTGGCCGATGTTGTCGGTACTGGCATTGAGTTTCTCGATCTGGGTACAAGAACTGCTGATCTTGCCGGAAAGATCGTTCATGGCCTTGATGGTCTTTTCTACCACCTGCCGACCGTCTTCGGCTTCCTGACGTGCTTCACTGGCCTGGTTCGAAGCATCGGAGGCATTACGAGCGATTTCCTGGGTCGCAGCGCCCAGTTCGTTGATCGCCGCCGCCACACTGTTGGTGCGCGCGCTTTGTTCGTCAAAGCCGATGATCGATGAATTGGACGACTCTACCACGCGTTGTGAGAGGCCATGCACCTGCAGCGTGGCAGAGGACACTTCCACAATCGAAGCATGCACCCGCTCGACGAAACGGTTGAACGAGCCGCCCAGTTGCGCAAACTCGTCCTGGCCATGAATCTTCAGGCGTCGGGTCAGATCGCCCTCGCCCTCAGCAATGTCCTGCATGGCACGGCCCATGGCAGTCAGCGGCTGCATCAACGCCCGGATCAACAGCGACAGCAGCAAGGCAATGGCGGCCACGGCAATCAGAACCGCGATCAATGCCGAACTACGGAACTGGCTCAGAGGGGCATAAGCCTTATCCTTGTCAATCGACAGGCCGATGTACCAGTCAGCCCCCGGCAGACCAGTGATCGCGGTAAATGACAGCAGTCGGGACTGGCCATTGAGCACGACTTCGCGCAAGGGTTTATCCAGGCTGATGCTTTGCCCTGGGTAAATATCCTTGAGGTTTTTCATCACCTGATCTTTGTCAGGGCTGACAATTACTTGACCATCGCCGCTGACCAGCACGGCATGACCAATACCGCCAAAATCCACGGAGTTGATGATCTTTACCAGGGTATCAAGGCTCAGGTCGCCACCGGCAACCCCAATGATCTGCCCTTTGTTGCGGATCGGGCTGGCCACAGTGACCACCAGTCCACCCACCGACGCCTGATAAGGCGCACTGATGATCGTTTTCGCAGCCGCCACGGTGGTAGTGAACCATGGCCGCTTGCGTGGGTCATATCCGGCTGGCATATCGACATCAGGACGCTGGGTGAACACCCCGTCGCTGTCACCCACGTAGGTGAACTGGAAGGTCGAAAGCAGAGAAGGCGCGCCTACCATGCCGCCCAGATCGCTGTTTTTGATACCCAGGCGCTCAACGTCCTGGGTCAGGTTGTCCAGTATGAGGACACGTCCGTTGAGCCAGTTCTGTACGCTACTGGCGGTCAGCTCTCCTGCCTGGCCAACCGAGGCCTCAAGGTTCTGTCTGATGGTGGTGCGTTGCAGATAGTCGTTGTACAGCGTGAACAATGCAAACGCCAACACAACAACGCCAGAGGCGGCTAGCAGGATTTTGTGACGAAACTTCAAATTCATCAGGGTGTACTCAGGAACTGTCAGGCACGAAAACGAAAGGCACACTTCAAAGTTCAAGAGTTTCATTCTCTTGTACGCCAGTAATGCCTGTGTTCAACAACGAGGACTTCAGCAGTATAGGCAATTTTTGGTGGTGTACTTGTCGTACATCTATCCTTTGATTGACCGGGTATGCTGGCTTTTTCCACCTTTATAAACGGCTAATGCGGAGAATGAAAGCAGAGTGAAAGGTTCGCCTGTTTTTTTACATTTTCCGACGATTGGCGCTTATAGCTCGGCCGTTTGCGGCCGATACCGAGATGATTTAACGCCTTGTGTGGTTCACAACAACAATCCCTCCCACGGCCATTCCTATTAAAAATCAGACATTCCCGGAGAACGTCGAATGAATAGCTGGTTCGCCAACATCAGCGTCAATATGAAGCTGGCCCTAGGATTCGGGTTGGTACTTTTATTTACTGCCATTCTTTCATTGGTCGGCTGGACCGGTGTGAACAGCCTGATCCAGCGCAGTAACTGGATGGGCGATATCACGTCCCTGGGCCACGAACTGACCAAACTGCGCGTGACCCGTCTGCAATACATGCTCGCCAATGGTGATGAAAAGGTTGCCGATACCGTGCAGGTCTCTTTTGACGGTTTCAAAGGCCAGCTGGATCAATTGATCGGCACTTTCAAAAGCCCGGAAAATGTCAAACTGCTCAATCAATTGAGTCAGGTAACCAACGAGTACCAGAAGTCGTTCAACGACATGCGCAACGGTTACCGAACCGGTAGCAAGGCGCGCAGCGACATGACAACCCATGCCACCAAAGCCGTGGAACTGGTCGACCAGACTCTGGCTGAAGTACAAGGTGATCCGGATCGCCTGGATCAATACCAGGTCATGACCCAGGCCCGGCTCGACCTGCTCAAGGTGCGTTATGAGGTTCGCGGCTATGCCGCAGCGCCCAGTGACGAAGGCGAACAAAAAGCGTTCAGCCAACTCGATACCACCCTCAAGGATCTGGAGCGTATGAACAGTGTGTTCAATGGCTCCCAGGCTGAGCGCGTCAAGCAGTTGGAAACGGCACTGCGCAATTACCGCACGGCCTTGCAGGACTTCAAGGCTGGCAATGCCCAAGTCGTCCAGGCGCGCAAGGAAATGACCACTCAGGGTCAAGACATCGTCAAGCTCAACGAGCAGCTTTACCAACTGCAACTGGACCGTCGCGACGCTGAAAGCGCCCAGGCTCGGCAGTGGCAGATCATCTTTACCTTGCTGGCCTTGCTCCTGGGTGTGGTCGCCGCCGTCCTGATTACCCGGCAGATCACCCGTCCGCTGCAGCAGACGCTGGTGGTGGTCGAACGCATTGCCGCCGGCGACCTGACCCACAGTGAAACCGTGACTCGCCGCGATGAACTGGGCGTCCTGCAACAAGGCATCCAGCGCATGGGCAGCACGTTGCGCGAGTTGATCACCGGTATCCGCGACGGCGTCACTCAGATCGCCAGCGCCGCCGAGGAGCTCTCGGCCGTCACGGAGCAGACCAGCGCCGGGGTCAATAATCAGAAGACTGAAACCGATCAGGTGGCCACGGCCATGCATGAAATGTCGGCCACCGTCCAGGAAGTGGCACGTAACGCCGAACAGGCCTCGCACGCGGCTTCTGCCGCCGACCGTGAAGCACGCGATGGCGATAAAGTCGTTGCGCAAGCCATCGCCCAGATCGAGCGCCTGGCTACGGAAGTGGGCCGCTCGGCCGACGCCATGAACCTGCTGGAACAGGAAAGCGACAAGATCGGCAAAGTCATGGACGTGATCAAGGCCGTTGCCGAACAGACCAACCTGCTGGCCCTCAACGCTGCCATTGAGGCGGCGCGTGCCGGTGAGGCCGGACGTGGTTTTGCGGTGGTGGCCGATGAGGTGCGCGGGCTGGCCCAGCGCACGCAGAAGTCGACTGAGGAAATCGAGAGCCTGATCGCCGCCCTGCAAAGTGGTACCCGCCAAGTGTCGAGCATCATGCTCGGCAGCCGCGACCTGACCTCAAGCAGTGTGCAGCTGAGCCGCCAGGCTGGCGATTCGCTGGGCAGCATCACCCAGACCGTCGCCGGCATCCAGGCCATGAACCAGCAGATTGCTGCAGCGGCCGAACAACAGAGCGCGGTCGCAGAAGAAATCAGCCGCAGCATCATCAACGTGCGTGACGTTTCCGAACAAACCGCTTCGGCCAGCGAGGAAACTGCGGCCTCCAGCGTCGAGCTGGCCCGCCTGGGTGGTCAATTGCAGACCATGGTCAGCCACTTCAAGGTCTGACCCACCCCGAGAGCCTGGCCGCTTCAGGCGGCCAGGTTGCTTGCAATCGTTAACCCAAGCGGTTGGCGAACTGCCCCACCGCGTTGACTACCCGTTGAGCACCGTCCTGGATCTCGACAATCACCGAACCGGCTTGCGCCGCCAGGTCCAGCCCTTGCTGAGCCTGGTGCTTGCCACTGTCGATCACGGCCACCGCCTGCTCGGCCAGTTTCTGGTTCTGCTGCACCACCGAAACAATCTCTTCAGTGGCCTTGCTGGTACGCGAAGCCAGTTGCCGCACCTCATCGGCCACCACCGCAAAACCACGGCCCTGCTCACCGGCGCGCGCCGCCTCGATGGCAGCGTTGAGCGCCAGCAAGTTGGTCTGATCGGCAATGCTGCTGATGCTCTGGATGATCGAACCGATGATCTGCGATTGTTTATCCAGCGCAGCGATGCCTTCGGCAGCCTGCTGCATCTGCCCGGCCAGGCCACGCATCACCTCGACGGTCTGCTGCACGACCTGGGCACCACGCCGGGCGCTCTCGTCAGTGTGTTGCGAGGTGCCGTAAGCAATGCTCGCCGCTTGCGATACAGCCAGCTCGTTATTGACCTGATCCGTGATTACCGTGGCGAACTTGACGACTTTGTATAAGCGGTCATGGGCGTCGGTAATCGGGTTATAGGAGGCTTCCAGCCACACCGGACGGCCATGGCTGTCGAGACGCTTGAAGCGCCCGGTGACAAACTCCCCACGACGAAGCTTGTCCCAGAACGCTTGATAATCAGCGCCGTTGTACTCTTCCGGCTCGCAGAACATCCGGTGATGTTTGCCGACCACCTGATTCTTGCTATAGCCCATGCTCTGCAAGAACCGATCATTGGCCTCCAGCACATGGCCGCTCAGATCGAACTCGATCACGGCCGTGGAGCGCTGCAGGGCTTCGATAAGGTTTTCGTGCTCACGGGAGTTTTCGATGGTCCGGGTCAGATCACTGGCATGGATTGAAATGCTCTGCACGACCCCGGCCGAGTTGCGCACCGGTTGCAAAATCGAACGCAGCCAGGCTTCCTCACCATTGCCACGCGACAGCCGGATCACACCATTCATGTGCTCGGCACGGGTAATGGCTTGCTTGACCCTCGTAAAGAAGTCCAGCGGCTTGACGTAGTCAGGAATCAGCGTTTCGAGAGGACGCCCGATCAGATCGGCCGCCTTGTAGCCCATTTCCCTTTCGAAGTTTTGATTGACCGAAACAATTCGCCCCTGAGGGTCCAGATAGACAACGATCATCTCGCTATCAAGACTTTCCTTGACTTGCTGCAGGGAAGAAAGCTCTTCTCGTAACGCACTCAACTCTTGCTTCAGGCGCTTGTTAAACATGATGCCGGTCAACTCAATGCAATGGGCTGTTCTGAGCATCGGCTGACCACTATGTTACTTGAGCGCGCCCAGATAATTACTCACAGCAACCCGTTCGGCCTTGCGTTGCCCGGCGCGCAAAAAGTCCTTGAAACGCTCGCTGGCCATGACTTTTCCGGCTCGTGCATCAAGGTGGCGCCGCAGGCTGTCAGACACGCTGTCAGGTCCATGCTGCAGGGTATGAGAGCACAGCAGGGTCTCAACGAGTTTGGCGCGAAACTTCTCCAGGCCACGACCGCTTTCGACCCGCTTCCAGGTCGAGACAAACAGGGTTTCGCCACGGCCCGGACCGTTGCGCGAAACATAAGACACCGCGCACAAGCCCACACCGCTACGTTTGCGCCAGTGCACCGCACAGTGCTCATCCAGCGTCAGGACATCCTCTTGCAACCAGGCAAGGCCGCTGTGGCTCAGATGAATGATCGCGGCCTCCAAAGAGCCCAGAACACTGCCAAAGGCAGCGTCAGTGAAACGCTCCTGCAGCGCCACCTGTTTATTGCGCACCACACGCACCAGCCAGCCGGCGCTGCGCGGATCCCGGCTGATACCGCGCGGCACCCGATAGGTCAGGCCATCGACCAGACGGTCATAACAGCGCAAACCGGACACATCGACTGAAGAACTCACCCGAATGGCGGGTTCAACGTCCAGCGGCTGATTGATGGGCTGACCGCTACTGTGCAAAAAACGCAGAATCTGGACCGATTCCGGAGTGACCTGAAAGGTCGTCAGAAAGGGCCAGCGCTTGAGCGCCAGCTCACCGACCTTCGATGCCCGGCAAGCCTCCTTGGCGGACGCAGAGCGCTCCAGAGCACGGCTCTCGGCAACGACATCATGAACGATGGCCTGAGCCTGCTCGGCCCCTAAACGCTCCTTGTAGTGCTCGAAAATGTCATCCAGGTCAGCACTGGCCTTGCGTGTCAGTTTCAACATGATGGTTTTTTCCTCCACTTGGCTTCGATGTCAGCCAGGTCCAGCAGGTGGCCCGCACGGGCATCGGCCAAGCCTTCTTCGACAGGGTCCAGGCATGGTTGCTCTTGCAGATAAAGGGCCAAGGCCTGACGCAGATGCCAGCCCTGATCACGGCGCGTCATATGCGCCAGACGTTGCAAGGTCTCGAACTGCTGGAGATCCAGGGAGAGAGAAACGACGGAGGTCATGGAAGAATCCTGCACCTGCCATACGGCGCCAGGTTATGGCGTGCGATGGCTGTTCGCAATGATGTGATCGACTGGCGCTCCGGTTGCCAGACAAATCAAGTAATAAACAATAACCCAATATCAAATAGCCATGACCATTCCACTGTCGGCTATTATTACCGGGACGACTACCAACAGACCGTCTCGCCAGACATTAGTTCATTCATCTGTTATCAGCACACTCATTTAACATTAAGTAATGGGTGAATCGAAACACAAGACATTATTCATAACCGCCTGTAATCGAGCAAGCAATCCAGCAACTTATAAAGTGCCATCATTGTACCAGTTCGGAAATAATCTCCTGTAATATCGGCCATTTAACTCACTGATGTCGGGCGTTTTCGCGGGCTGCAGGCGTTGTAGCAAAAACCTGCAACGATCACCTCACGCCTTGGCAGTCCCCCCCAGGGCGGCGACATACTCGGCCACCGCGATCTGATCAACCTTGCGTCGGCCAGCCAGCAAAAAACGCTGCCAGGCGGTGCTGTCGAGCAACTGGTCAACGTCCTGGCGGATGCTTTTCTGCACGGGGAAGGGCGTGGCAATCGCTTGATGCTCGATTTCCCAAGCGCTTTCCAGCACGCTGACCAGCTTGCCACGAAATTTTTCCAGGCCCCGGCCACTGGCCACTCGCCGCCAGGTCGAGAGAAAGAACGTCTCACCACGCCCGGGCCCTGAGCGCGTGACGTAAGCCACCGCACACAAACCCACGCCACTGCGTTTGCGCCAATGCACGGCGGTACGTTCATTCAGTTGCAGGACATCTTCACGCCGCCAGGCGTGACCACTGTGGATCAGATGAATGATCGCTGCATCCAGTGCCCGCCGGGTACCGCCAAAGCGCAAGTCGGTAAAGCGTGCAGCCACGAGCAACTGGCTGTTCTTCAGGACCCGCACGATCCACACTCGACCACGGGTCTCCCGGGTGATGCCGCGTGGAACGCTGTAGGTGACACCATCGACAACTCTGTCGTAACACCTCAGGCCTGAAATATCGATTTCAGACGCTGTATTCATGCCGACTATCCGCAGATTGAGTGGGAGGTCTTGCGGGCTCTTGAGGCACATGGCTCAGGCCCTCTAGTTAGAATAGTTTTGTTTTCCTCAACAACTTCACGTACTGGACAAGCTGTCGTCTGTTCGCGGTTGGTAGCGCAATATTCCTTTCGATTGTTCGTACGTTGGTGGGCCTGCAATCAGCCCCGCGGCGGCCAAAACAGGTATCAAGCTCCGCCTGTCTGATGTTTTGGCTCATAATGGCCGACCAGGTTTTATCGCAAGGTTGTTTTAAGATGAAAAAATTGCTTTCCTGGCTGCTCGGTGGCGCTCTTTCTTTCCTGCCACTGTCTTTTCTTCATGCAGCCACTGCCAAGCCTGTACAACTCATCGTACTGGCCTCAAGCGCCACCATGGGTGCCTTTCAGGCCCTCAGCGCCGACTACGAGAAACGCACCGGCGTACGCCTGGTGGCAGAGCTGGCACCTTCAGCCGGCAGCGCGCCCCATACAATTCCCAACCGCATGGCCCGCCAGGAGCCGGCCGATGTCGTCCTGCTGACCCGGCAAAGCCTTGATCGACTGATCAAGGATGGCCATGCCGATGCCGACAGTCGTGTCGAGCTGGGCAAAGCCTTCATCGCCCTGGCCGTGCCACAAGGTGCCCCAAAGCCAGACATCAGCACTCTGGAAAGCTTCCGGCAGACCTTGATCGACGCCCCCTCTATTGCTTACTCCGACAGTTCCAGCGGCCTGTACGTCTCACGTGTGCTCTTCAACCAACTGCACCTGACCGAGCGGCTGCAGGACAAAAGCCGGATGGTGAGTGATGAACCTGTGGGCGCTGTGCTGGCACGCGGCGAGGCACAGGTGGGCTTTCAGCAACTGAGCGAGTTGAAACAGGCCGACGGCATCCAGATCGTCGGTCTGATCCCCGATCAGGTCCAGCAGATGACCCTGTACTGCGGGGCTGTCGCCAGTCGCAGCGCACATCCGGTCGATGCCAAGGCCCTGCTCGACTACCTGGCCTCGAGTGAAGCCGCCGCCGCCCTGCGCAACAGTGGCCTGGAGCCGATGGTGCGCTGACCATCGGGGCGGGGAAGGATAGCGCGGACGGCGTAGCCGTCCCTGGTTGCAGTGGGGTGTCTGCTGCTGTTCGATGTACGCACCGCCACAGGATGATGCGAAGTAAAAGAGTGTGCACAGACGACCGGCGAGCGGCGTCAGCTTGTACTCAGCACCTGCACCTTGCCCTCGCGGCGCAGCACTTCGACCAACACGTTGCTGCCGGCTCGACGCAAAGCCAGGTCCACCGTCCCCTGACCGACGCTCAGGCGATGCAGACGTACCTGTTCGAGAAAAGCCGGCAGCACCGGCTCGTCGAACAGAATTCGTTGCCTGCGCGGCTCAAAGCTCAGCCCCAGGCACGATTGCAGCATCGACAAAGGCGCAGCAGCAGCCCAGGCCTGAGGTGCACAGGCCACCGGATAGAAGGTCGGTCCTTGAGTGCGCTGACGGGCAAAGCCGCAAAACAACTCCGGCAGACGGCGCAGGTCAAGATAAGTAGAAGCAGCGAACAGCCCTTCGCAAAGCTGCGCCGATTCATGTCGAAAACCATAACGGGCAAAACCGGCGGCAATCAGCGCATTGTCGTGGGGCCATACCGACCCGTTGTGGTAGCTCATCGGGTTGTAGCGCGCCTGGGAAGACGCCAGGGTACGGATCCCCCAGCCGCTGAACGATGTACGTTCCATCAGTGTGGCCACCACCTGAGGTGCACGCTCGTCATAGGCAATGCCGCCAAACAGCGCATGCCCGGCATTGGAGGTGCGTACCCGGCACGGGCGCTTGTCACCGTCCAGAGCCAGTACATAGGTGCCAAGTTCTTCGTCGAAAAACTGTGCATCGAACTGCCGGCGCAAACCTACCGCTTTATCCTTGAGCAGCGCTGCCCGTTGCCGATTCCCCAGCCGTAGGGCAATGCTGCGTGCTGCATTCCATGCGCCATAGACATAGGCCTGCACCTCCACCAGTGCGATCGGTCCCCGGGCCAACTGGCCGTCAGCATGGAATACCGAATCGTGACTGTCCTTCCAGCCCTGATTAATCAATCCTTTGTTGGAGCGGCGTGCATATTCGACAAAGCCATCGCCGTCGCGGTCACCATATTGGTCGATCCAGCCCAGCGCGCGCTCGATGGCAGGCCATAGCGCGCGCAACGTGTCCACGTCATCGGTGCGTTCCAGATAAGCACCGGCCAGCATTACGAACAAGGGCGTGGCATCGACGCTGCCGTAGTAACACGCGAACGGAATTTCACCGAGAGCGGCCATCTCGCCATTGCGCATTTCATGGAGGATCTTGCCCGGCTCCGCATCGGTCCGCGGATCAAGCTCGCAGGCCTGATGCGCGGCCAGATGCCCGAGCACGCCACGGGCTATGCCAGGATCGAGCCAGAGCATTTCCCAGGCGGTGATCAGCGCGTCACGGCCAAACACCGCGCTGTACCAAGGGATTCCGGCATAGGGGTACAAGCCGTGGAGCGTCTTGCTGGTGAGCATGTACAGGTCGGAGATGCTGCGGCGCACCGCCTCGTTGAAGACTTCATGAGAGGTGTGGATTGCCGTGGCCCGCGAAGCGAAGGTGCGCAGCTCACGCCGTGCATCACGCACCGAGCTGAAAAATGCGTGCCGCACGGACCACGGCAGCCTCGGCGTACCACAGTTGATCTCGACAAACAGCGAACGGCTCTCGCCGGCGGCCAGATGCAGCTCGAACTGCGCTTGGCGGCCATCCAACTGCTGCGGTGGCGGCTCAAAGCGCAAGGTCGTAGTGCGCAGCCCGTCATCCAGGCCGGTATAGGACAACCTCACCTGTTGCACCTGGCACTGCGCAGCATGGGTTTCACCACGCTGACTGCGCTGTTGACCACGAACCTCAAAAAGATCCCGGAAGTCGGCCGCAAAACCGAGTTGCAGACGCAGCCGTCGCGAGCGCTGGTCAAAATTGCGCACTCTGATTCGTTCGAAGCAGGCGCCACGCCAGAGAAACCGCGAACGGCGCAGGTGAATCAGGTTGTGCAGCAACCAGCGCCGCCCCTGGCGATCGTACAGGTCCGGGTTGCTCAGGTCACAGGTCAGCATCGCGTTGTCATCACGCAAGGTAGAACTGAGCAGCAGCGGCCGCAGCCCTTGCAGGGTCAGGCACCAGTGCGACAAATGGCGGGTATCGCAGTGAAAGATCCCTTGGGGACTGTCCGGGGTTGCCAGCACATCACCATTGGGGTCGAACACGCCAAAGGTGTCGTCATGCTTGAGGGTGCGCGGGCGTACCTGAGGCAAGGAGGCACCGCCTGGAATCGCAAACACCGGCTTTTGCTCACGCTCGGCGTGCTCGATCATGCGCCGGTACAAGGCCAGATAGTCGGCGGTCATACGCTCGACCGTGAACCGCTGCTCGAAAATCGCCCGCACCTGATGGCGTTGCAGATGCTCAAGCTGCTGCACGGCCGCCACGGCCTCGGCCACGGTATGGACGATAAACCCGGACTGGCCATGATCAATCACCTCCGGCACCGAACCACGGGCAAAAGCAATCACCGGTGTGCCACAGGCCATGGCTTCGATCATCACCAGGCCGAACGGCTCGTCCCAATCGATGGTGAACAGCAAGGCGCGGGCATGCCCGAGAAAGTCGGCCTTGTGCCGCTCGTCAATTTCACCAATGAACTGCACCGAAGGGTTGGCTTGCACCAGCGGCAGGATCTGCTGCTCCCAATAGGCCTGGTCCTGAGCGTCGACTTTCGCTGCAATCCGTAAAGGCAGACCACAGGCCAGGGCGATCGCGATGGCACGGTCAGGGCGCTTTTGCGGCGAAATACGCCCCAGGAACGCCAGGTAATCACCCTCCGGCCGGGCCGTGTACGGCAGCAGATCCTTGGGCAAGCCATGATAGATATTCGCCGCCCAGTTCACGGAACGGGTGATTGGCCGGCGCTGCGCCATGGATATCGACACCAGCGCCGCTTCGGCAAACCGTGGGTAAAAGTCCTGGCAATCGGGACGGTGCAACGTGCCATGCAAGGTGGTTACGCAACGCCAGCCCAAGCGCCGGGCCATGGGCAAGTGCAACACGTCACTATGGAAATTCAGCACATCGAACTCATCGGCCTGGCGCATCACCTGGTCGAGCATCATCACCTCGAACGGCAGCGGGTATTCGATCTGCGGGTTAAGGCGCAGCGCCTGGCCAGACCCGGCCACCAGTCGCGCCCGGGTCTGCGAGTCACCGCTGGCGAACAGCGTCACCTCGTGGCCCTGACGCACCAGCTCTTCGGTGAGGTAAGACACGATGCGCTCGGTGCCACCGTAAAACTGCGGCGGGCAACTCTCTGCCAAAGGTGCGATCTGGGCGATACGCATCGCGGCGGCCTCCTGACGGGCATGCGAACGGCCCGCGTATGGACTGCTTGATGAGGGTGTCCCCTACACGGCGAGATACCGGGACTTCAGGAGGGCTTTAGAAGGTTGAGGGCTTGTGAGCGAGACAGTTCAAAGCAGGAGTACAGGCGGGTAGAAACGGCCTGGCACGGCTTGTTTCTAGTGTTCAAGGCAGGACGCTTCTGGTTCTCTTGAAGGGTATTTCCGAAAAAAACCCAAGTGCTTGCGCCTGTGAGTGGGGAGGCCTAACGTCCCGGGCTTGTCCGTCTCAACCACTGAATGAAAAAGCAATTTTCGATAGCACATCCGGTTTCAGGAGATGAGTGGCAAAGCGATTCATGCCGCTGTGATATACCATGGTATATATCAAAAACATCTGACCCTTGCCTCAACCCGGAGAATGCCAATGCACCACGTTGCCAAACTGTTCAACAACGGCAGAAGTCAGGCTGTGCGTCTCCCGGCGTCGTTTCGATTCGATTGCAAGGAAGTCTATATCCGCCAGGACCCCACAACAGGTGACGTCATTCTTTCGCGAAAGCCGGGTACCTGGGACGGTTTTTTTGAACTCTTGAAAGACAGCAAGGTGCCCGACGACTTCATGTCTGATCGCCAGGATCTGCCACCTCAAGAACGCGATCCATTTTGAACAGGATGCCTATGAGTCCGCTGTATATGCTCGATACAAACATGGTCAGCCATATCATCAAGGGCACTTACCCTGGCGTGCAGAAGCATCTGCTCAATACGCCCATGGATCACATATGCATCTCGGCGGTTACTCTGGGTGAATTACGCTATGGCCTGGCCAAGCGACCTGACGCGACGCGCCTGCACGCACTCGTGCAGGCGTTTCTGGTTCGCATAGATGTTTTGCCTTGGGACAGACATGTCGCCAACTGCTATGGCGACCTGCGGGCCTCTATGGAACGCGTTGGCAAACCGCTCGGCAATCTGGACATGATGATTGCCGCTCATGCCAAAGCGACCAATGTTTCGCTGATCAGCAATGACCAGGCATTCAGACAGATCAAGGGTCTGCATACGCTCGACTGGACCAAGGATTAGAGCAGCCAGAGCCAACCCTTGTCGTATGATGACATTACCTAAAATTTTATTTTTGAAGATAAATAATTGGGTTCGCTTTGGTTATTCAACCTAAAAACGCTACTTGACACCCATCCCGGACACCCCAAATAATCGACAAACTCATACGACAACATACAACAATAAGGTACCCGCATGTCCCAGCCTTCCCCGACGCCTTTCAATCGCCTCCTGCTCACCGGTGCCGCCGGCGGCCTGGGCAAGATCCTGCGTGAGAGCTTGCGGCCTTACGCGCGCGTGCTGCGTCTTTCCGATATCGCCCCGATGGCGCCGGCCACTGACGAGTCAGAAGAAATCTGGCCGTGCGACCTGGCGGACAAAAACGCAGTGCATGAGCTGGTCGCCGGTGTCGACGCGATCCTGCACTTTGGCGGCGTCTCGGTAGAGCGGCCTTTCGAGGAAGTGCTCGGCCCGAATATCTGCGGCGTGTTCCATATCTATGAAGCGGCACGCCGGCATGGGGTCAAGCGCGTGGTGTTCGCCAGCTCCAACCACGTGATCGGCTTTCATGGCCAGGACCAGGTGATCGACGCCAACGCGCCGCGCCGTCCAGACAGCTACTACGGCCTGTCGAAGTCCTATGGCGAGGACATGGCCAGCTTCTACTTCGACCGTTATGGCATCGAGACCGTCAGCCTGCGCATTGGCTCCTCGTTCCCGGAGCCGCAGAACCACCGCATGCTCAACACCTGGCTGAGCTATGCCGACCTGACCCAGTTGATCGAACGCGCCCTGTACACCCCGCAGGTCGGGCACACCGTGGTCTATGGCGTCTCCAATAACCAGACCGTGTGGTGGGACAACCGCCTGGCCAGCCACCTCGGTTACCAGCCCAAGGACAGCTCCGAAACCTTCCGGGCCCAGGTCGAGCGTCAGCCGCTGCCGCCCGCCGATGACCCGGCACGCCTGTATCAGGGCGGCGCCTTCGCGGCCAGCGGCCCGTTCGGAGACCAATGACATGAGCGCCGAACTGATTGTCGATGCCCGCAATGGCGTGGGTGAAAGCCCGGTGTGGAGCGTCGCTGAGCAAGCGCTGTACTGGGCGGATATTCCCGCCGGTCAACTGCAGCGCTGGAGCCTGGCCGATGGCAGCCTGCGCAGTTGGCAAGCTCCAGAGATGCTCGCCTGCATCGCCGCCGACGGCCAGGGCGGCTGGGTGGCCGGCCTGGAAAGCGGCCTGTTTCATCTCAAGCCGCAGAGCGATGGCAGCCTGACTCACCAGCTGCTGGCCGAGGTCAGCCATGCGCGACCGGGCATGCGTTTCAACGACGGCCGCTGCGACCGGCAGGGCCGCTTCTGGGCCGGCACCATGCTGATGGACATGGCCGCCGCCGCCCCGGTCGGTGCGATGTACCGCTACGGCGCCGGCGATAAGGCCCTACCCGTACAGCTAGACGGGCTGATCGTGCCCAACGGGCTGGCCTTCAGCCCGGACGGCAAGACCCTGTACTTGTCCGACTCGCACCCGGATGTACAGAAAATCTGGGCTTTTGACTACGACATCGACAGCGGTACACCCCACAATCGCCGCCTGTTTGTCGACATGCAGCCGCATCCGGGACGCCCGGACGGCGCGGCAGTAGACGTCGATGGCTGCTACTGGATCTGCGGCAACGACGCAGGGCTGATCCACCGTTTCACGCCGGACGGGCGGCTGGACCGCTCTGTCGCCGTGCCGGTGAAAAAGCCCGCCATGTGCGCCTTTGGCGGCGCCAACCTGGACACCCTGTTCGTCACCTCGATCCGTCCGGGCGGCGATCTGTCCGACCAGCCTCTGGCCGGCGGGCTGTTTGCCGTGAACCCCGGCGTGCAGGGTCTGGCTGAGCCGATGTTCCGCCTCCAGGCATAGATTCAAGTGATCCATTTTCTTCCGGGCTGCGTATAAGCAGGACAACCACGCCCGGAAGATGGATCATGAGCGGCATCGCCACCACCAGGACCTTGCGCCACGTGTCCAGCCTGCACCCCGACCCGTTGGCCAGCCGCCTGTGGCTTGCCGAAATCGATGCCGTGGCCCGTCACCGGGATCGCGACAGTTTCATGCGCATCTACGATCACTTCGCGCCGCGCCTGTTGCGCTACCTGATGGGCCTGAACATCTCCGAAGGTCAGGCCGAAGAGCTGGTTCAGGAGACCCTGCTCAAGCTCTGGCACAAAGCCGACAGCTTCGACCCGGCGCGTGCCAGCCTGGTCACCTGGCTGTTTCGCATCGCTCGCAACCTGTACATCGATACCGTGCGCAAGGACGGCGGCTGGGTGCAGGTCCAGGACTCGCTGGAGCAACTTGAACGCCTGGAAGCGCCTCAGGATGCCTCGCTGGACTTCAGCGCCCGTCAGGCCCAGCAACTGGACAGCGCGCTCAAGGCCCTGCCTGCCGATCAGGCCCGGGTGCTGCAACTGTCGTACTTCGAATCCCTCAGCCACCGGCAGATCGCCGAGCGTCTCGGCCTGCCCTTGGGTACGGTGAAATCCAACCTGCGCCTGGCTTTCCAGAAGCTGCGCGCCACGCTCAAGGAGTCGTGATGACCCCGCTCCATCATCTGGATCATGCCACCCTGGTCAGCTATGCCAGCGGTGCCTTGCCCCAGGCACTGTCACTGGCCACGGCTGCGCACATGGAGCTGTGCGCGCAATGCCGAGGCCAACTGCGTGAAGCCGAGCGCATCGGCGGTGCCTTGGTGCAACAGTACCGCAGCACCGTGGTGCCGATCCGGGGCCGCTCAGCGATGCTCGCTCGCCTGGACGAAGCGGCGCCGGCTGATACGCCTCACAGGCCGCCACAGACCATTGATGCCGATCTCCTGCCGGCGTGCCTGCATGAGACATTCGGCGAGCGCTACAGCCAGTTGCAATGGAAAACCCTGCTGCCGGGCATCCGCCGGGTGCAGGCCAAAGGGGTGCGTGAAGGCAACCTGATGCTGCTGAACATCGCCCCCGGCATGGCCATGCCAGTGCACAGCCATGGCGGCAGCGAACTGACCCTGGTGCTCAAGGGCGCGTATGAAGATCGTCTGGGACTGTTCCAGCCTGGCGACATTGCCGACCTGGACGAAGACATCGAACACCAGCCCATCGTCGCCGGCGACCAGCCGTGCATCTGCCTAGCCGCCACAGATGCGCCACTGCGCTTTAATGGCTGGGTGTCGCGGTTGTTGCAGCCACTGTTCAAGATTTGAGATTTGGGCTGCGTAAAGCCCACCGCTCGCTCCCACCGTATTTCAAGTCAGAATCACAGTGGGAGCGACCTTGGTCGCGAAGAGGCCGGTAAGAACCCTACATCTGCTCTGGATATACTACCGTCTTCACGAGCAAGCTCGTTCCCACCGTATTTCAAGTCAGAATCGAGCTGGGGCCAACTGGCAGCCCCTCCTCTTTTTCAGCTTGCTCAGCACTGACTAGGCAAACCGGCGCATCCGAAGATGCCATGCGCACGGCCACCATGAATGAAGGCCGAATACAGGCACCTTCAAAAGAGGTGGCGCGTTACGCCAAGTCACGTCGGGCTACCACACCCGGTCGCTGATGAGCAGCGACTGGCGCAGACTAGACAGCCAAATATGCAGGCGCAAGCGGTCGGGATTTTCTCGGAAATGTCCTTCAATAGAAAGAGAGATTTCGTGCAAATTCCCGTAAGAAGCAGACTGAAATGCCGCATTTCATGGCCGAAACACAGCACCTCAATCAAACGGCTTTTGGGCTTCAATCCACCCGCTGCAACGCCACACCCAGCGACTCCAGCGCATCCCAGTAACCCGGATAGGTCTTGCCGACACACAGCGGATCCTGGATGCGAATGCCGGCGACTTTCAGGCCGGCCAGGGCGAAGCACATGGCAATGCGGTGGTCGGCGTGGGTGTCGATCAGCGCATCGACAGTCTGCCCGGCCAGTGCCGGATTGGCGTGCACCAGCAGGTCATCGCCCTCTTCCACTGCCAGGCCTGCAGCAATGCCGTTCAGGCCATCGGCCAGGGCACGAGTGCGGTCGCACTCTTTGACGCGCAGGTTGGCGATGCCGACAAAGCGCACCGGCTGGTTGTTGAACGCTGCGAGCACGGCCAGGGTCGGTACCGCGTCCTGCATTTGCGAACCGTCGATCACGGCTGGCATGTTCGGGAACTGCGCGATCAACTGGCTGGCCAGCGCATCGGGCTGGGTGAAAGCATCGTTGGCCACGCCCAGATCGATCTCACCGCCGGTCAAGGCCTGAGCGGCCCACAGGTAGGTGGCGGCCGAAGCGTCCGGCTCGATATGAAAATCGGTGGCGTGATAACCGGTGGCCGACACACGCCAGGCCGCCTCGCCAATGGCTTCGACTTCGGCACCGAAAGCCTTCATCGCTGCCAGGGTCAGGTCCACGTAACCGCGGGCACCGATCTCGCTGCCGGTCAGCGCCACCTCGATCGGACCCTGACCACAGGCACCGGCCATCAACAAAGCCGACACGTACTGGCTGGACAGGTTGCCGTCGATCTCGATGCGTCCGGCCGCCAGGCCGCCACGGCCCTTGATGGCCACCGGCGGGCAGCCGGTCGGCGCGCTGGCTTCAACACCCATGCGCTGCAAGGCATCGACCAGTGGACCGATCGGTCGCTTGCGCATGTATTCATCACCATCGACCACGAACTCGCCGTCGAAGTTGGCCAGGGCAGCGGTCAGAAAGCGCGTGGCGGTACCGGCATTGCCCAGCACCAGCGGCTGGCCTGGCGCGTTCCAGCGGCCGCTGCTGGTGACCACGAAGGTGCTGGCATCCGGTTCATCGACCTGCACGCCCATCAGCCGCAGCGCCTCGGACATCACACGCGTGTCGTCACTTTTCAGCGCGCCGGTCAGGCGACTGGTGCCCTGGGCCAGGCCGGCCAGCAGCAAGGCACGGTTAGTGATGGATTTGGAGCCCGGTGGGCTGACCCGACCGGTCAGCGGGCGGTTGACAGGCACAACGGTGATCGTGGATTGAGGTCGCATGATGCCCCTGAAGGATGTCGGCGGAAAAAGCGCGATCCTAGCATGCTGAGGCAGCGATGAGACTCAATCCCAAGGATTGATGACTACAAGTCTCCCGGCTTCATAAGGAGCCGTATCACGCGACGCCACGGTAAATCCTCTGGATACCGCGATCGACGCAATGTAGCCATCAGGAACAGGAAAGCCTCGCCCACTGGCTCGAGCAGCAACAGCCATCTTCGAGTAATGATGAGCGGCTTCAAGATCAAAAGGCAGAATGCGCTCCTTGAACAATTCCAGAAGCCCTTCAAGGACATTTGCCAACATGCCTCGGCGCTTTCCCGCCGGTAATGAGTCAATGCCAAAACGCAATTCAGCGACCGTAACGCTCGATAAATACAATGTTTCGGCTATTTGATCATTCAGCCAAGCCAACACCTTTGGATCAGGCTGTGGCTTCATTGCTTCAGAAACCACGTTGGTATCCAGAACGATCATTCGAACCCCATTGGCTCAGCGGGTGTCCTGTCGTGCACCTGCTCAAAAATCGAAAAATCCTCATTGCTAAGACCTGCACTGCGTCCCAGGTTTGACAATGCATCCCCCAAGCGCAACCGCTGCTGTGGCTTGACCACAGAGGCCAGGATTTCACGGATTTCTGCTTCTGTGCTGCGACCATGTTGGGCAGCACGCACGCGTAAAGCCCGATGAACTTCATCAGGCACATTGCGAACCGTTAGAACAGCCATGATGCGACCCTCAAAACCGATGTCAATGACAGCAAATATAGATCATTGCTGTCACTTAAACAGCAAAAACTACTTCAATCATGCACCGTCACCCGATTACGGCCGTTTTTCTTCGACTGGTACAGCGCCTGGTCGGCCCATTCGATCAAGGCTTTGTAACCGTTGCTCGGTTTGCTGAGGTCAGCCACGCCCAGGCTGATCGTGCAGCGAATGCTCTGGCCTTCGTGTTTCACCTCAAGCGCTTCAACCGCCGTGCGCAAGCGCTCGGCAAAGATACGCGCGCCTTCCTTGTCGGTGTCGGGCAGCAACACGACGAACTCTTCACCGCCATAACGACCGGCGATATCGGCACCGCGTACCTGAGCACGGACCACCTCGGCCATCGCCTGCAGCACCTGATCGCCCACCTGATGCCCCCAGCTGTCGTTGACGTGCTTAAAGTGATCGATGTCGAGCATCACCAGCGAGGTCTGTGAACCGTAGCGACTGTGCCGGGCGTATTCCTGTTTGAGCGCTTCTTCCCAGTGGCCGCGGTTGTTCAGGCCAGTCAGCCGGTCGGTGCTGGAAAGCTTCTGCAACTGGCGGTTGGCGTTGAGCAGTTGATGCCGGTTGGCCGCCACGTCAGTAACGTCATAGATCACCAGGCAGGTGTGGCTGATCTGGTTGTTGGTGCCACGCAACGGAAACAGGCTGGTGTTCTGGTACATGAACTCTTCCTGGCCGGTGATCGGCTGGTAGTTCTTGAAGCGCACCAGGTACGGCCGCTGTTCCCAAATGGTGAATGCAGGCGTGCCCAAGGTGATGACGTTATCGACCTTCTTGCTGAACCAGGCCCGGTTGAGTTCCGGAAACAGCTCGAAGAACGACTTGCCGATGGCCTCGAACGGAATCACTCCCGAGCGGTTTTCCATGAACGTGTTCCAGACCTGCACTTGCAGGTCGCGGTCCAGCACGACAATGCCCACATCAATGTTCTGAGTGACCGCCAGTAGCCAGTGAAGCTCTTTGATATCGATACGCTCGTTCATGGATCAGCTCATCATGTAGGCAAGTTTGTTCGTGAGCCGCTCGACCGAGTCTTCGGTGAACAACATCAGCAGATCGAAGTGAATATTGTGCCCTTCAACGCTGTAGCTGACCTCGACGGCCAGGGTCTTCTTCCAGCGTTTCTGGTTGACGTCGATCAGGTCGTCGATGCCGCCCTGCTGGCCAAGAATCTGCGGATGGCCCAGCGAAAACGGCACGTCGATCTGCTCACCGATACCGCTCAGGCAGGCACCGATCACCAGGGTCGAGAGGTCCAGGAGCATTTCCATGTCGGTGTAATCGGTGGAGTCTCGCTGCATCAGCCGGGCGATGTCAGCGACCTCCGAGTCATGCAACAGCAACAAGGCTTCACCGGCAATACCGCCGCCGATGTAACCCTGGCACACAGCGGTCAGCCGCTGACCACGCTGAGCATCGGCCAGGGCCATGTGCAACTCGCCCACCTCAAGCATATTGACGTTGGGCACCGGCAGTTGCACAAACACCCCCAGCACCTTGGCCAGCAACGCCGCGGCACGGCCCATGGCGACGTTGACTGTCTCGCGCATGGCATCCTGAAAGCTGATCCGGCCATCGGCGCCAGCAACGATATGCGGCGCCTTGACGGCAGGCGGGCCCAACAGCGCCAGGCGACTCAGGGTCGCTTGCAGCTCGGTGGGGTCAGCAGGCTTTTTCAGAAATGCCAGGGCGCCCAGCTCCATCACTCGCCGCACCGCTTCGTCCTGGACGTCCCCGGACACCACCACGACCTTGGCCGCCAGTTGCTCCGAACGGATCGCTGCCAGGGTCTGATAGCCGTCCATCACCGGCATGGTCAGGTCCAGCAGAACCACCTCGCCCTGCCCCCGGCGTATGGCATCGAGGCCTTCAAGTCCGTTGGTGGCCATGGTCACCGACACATCCCAGTCTTCAGGCAAGGCCCGGAGTAACTGCTTGCGCGCCATGTTCGAGTCATCGCAGATCAGTAGCGCTATCGTGGGCATCGCATGGTTTCTCACTGCAAAGAAAAGTTTCAGACCAATAATGGAACAGCCTTGATGGCCATTGGCAAAGAGCAATTAAAAGCGAGCGTATAACACTCAATGCTGCCTGCGAAACGTTACGGTGGGTGGAATATTCACCTTTGCGCACGCTTGCCTGCAGCAATGCAATTAGCATGCTCAAGCCCTTGCAGCACGGGCTTGCCAGAAAATACCAGGCCTGTGCGAAGACCATTGCAATACGCCGCAGGACAGCCGACGGCCGATCAATATTGAACCCGCTAATCATTCTCAACCCGGCCGATGATTAACCGCCCGCGGTTGACGACTAATAGTGCGCAAACACGGCACTCAACGCATCAGCCTGCTGAACTTTCCCACCTTGCGGCGGTCCTGTTTCGCCCTGTACGAAATGATTGAACTTTTAATTCCTCGCGCTCTACGCGTTCTGCCAACCCGTTCGCCATTCTGCCAATATGCAGGCGTCATAGTGCTGACATTAATGACTCCGCTCAGTCGAACAACAGTCGCTAGCCAATGCGTGAGCGCCAGATAATTAATACCCTCAAAACAGCTCAATCAAAAATAGAAAAATGAGAAATATCATATAGTTACGATGATATCAAAACGATAACACCCTCGTTTGAGTTAATCACGACTGCCCGTAACTTCAAAAGTTTCCAGTTCTTTCCTACGCAAAAATCAAATTAATATTTTGCAATTCTTAAATTAAGTGCTAATAATCCCTGCACTTCCGGGATGCAAAGCAGTGCAGTTCTTCATCACATGATGTGACCCCCCTAGTGTCGATTCTGTTGACCCCGGTACTACGATAGAACCCGAATCATTAGTTGCCCGCACGCTGTAGCGTACGGGCCGACTGCTGTAAGCGCACGATGACTGCGCGGGAGGCCACCATCGCTAGCAACCAACCCAAAGTCCGTATTCTGTCCATCTTCGGCACTCGCCCCGAGGCCATCAAGATGGCACCGCTGGTCAAGGCGCTGGCCGCCGAGCCCGGTATCAGTTCACGGGTCTGTGTCACTGGCCAGCATCAACACATGCTGCACCAGGTGCTGGAACTGTTTGAGCTCAAAGCCGATTACAGCCTGGAGGTCATGCGCCCCAATCAAGGGCTCAACGGCCTGACCGCCGCACTGTTCGAGGCCATCGACCCGATGCTGGAGATTGCCCAGCCCGACCGGGTGCTGGTCCACGGCGATACCACCACGGCCATGGTCGCCGCGATGGCCGCCTTCCACCGGCGTATTCCGGTGGGCCACGTCGAGGCCGGGCTGCGTACCGGCGATATCCGCCAGCCATGGCCTGAAGAGATGAACCGGCGCAGTATCGACATGACCGCCGACCTGCTGTTCGCCCCCACCGCTGAGGCGCGTCGCCATCTGCTTGGCGAACGCCAGCAGGGCCGTTCGTTCGTCACCGGTAACACGGTCATCGACGCCTTGCAGCAAACGGCCCGACGCATCGAACGCGACAGCGAACTGCGCCAGCGCCTGGACCACCAGTTCAGCTTTCTGCTGCCCAGCCGCAAGGTGTTGCTGGTGACCGGTCACCGGCGCGAGAACTTCGGCGCAGGTTTTCTCGATATCTGCAAGGCGCTGCATACCTTGGCACAGCGACCGGATATCCAGATCGTTTACCCGGTGCACCTGAACCCCAACGTCAAGGGCCCGGTCACCGAGCAGTTGGGCAACCTCGGCAACGTGCACCTGATCGAGCCACTGGATTACCTGTCCTTCGTGCGCCTGATGCAACGCGCCCACGTAGTGCTGACCGACTCCGGCGGCGTTCAGGAAGAGGCACCGTCGCTGGGCAAGCCGGTGCTGGTGATGCGCGACGTCACCGAGCGCCCGGAAGCCGTGGCCGCTGGCACCGTGCGGCTGGTCGGCACCGCGCCGCAGTCGATTGTCGAGGGCGTCAGTGCGCTGTATGACGACGACCTGCTCTGGCGCCGCACAGCCCAGGCCAACAATCCCTATGGCGACGGCAAAGCCTGCACGCGCATCGTCGATGCACTGATGGGCCGACCGGTCGATGACTTCGTTCCCGGCCAGGCCGACTGGCCCCGCGCAGACTGGCTACAAAATACCGCAAGCCTGCCACCGGCGGCGCACTCAGCGTATTCACGGCCGTTCAACTCCTAGTTCGGCGCTTACTTCACCCGCGATTTCCATTCGTTCGAGACCACATTGATGAAGTCCATCCCTGCGGGCGCTCTCAGCGCCCTGGCCTGGGGTGCGAGCCTGTTTGTGCTCGCCCCCAACCTGACCCTGGCCGCCGACAGCCCGCTGACCCAGGCCATTGCCCGGCTCAACAGTGATCTGCGCCAGGACCGCGAGATCCGCCTGGCGGAACTGGGCATCAAGGCGCCCATCATCCTGGGCTCGACCGATGCGCGACGTGAGCTGTACCTGCCGGTACCGGCCGGCGTGCCGCTGCTCGATGCCAGCCTGAAGTTCGATGCCAGTTACCTGAATGGCGAAGGCGGCCGCAACACCCTGTTGTTGTCGCTCGATGGCTACCCGGTGCGCGCCCAAGGCCTGAACGAAGCCCAAGGCGATGCCAGCGTCAGTCTGGGCGTCGACAAGGCGCCGCGTGACAGTGGTTCGGTGCGGCTGGGCGTGGCTTGGTCGTCGATCGTTTCCCGGGATCTATGCGAAGACGAACGGGTCATCGGTAACGTGCTGCGCATCGAGCCCGACACCCGCTTGCAGTACAGCTACGACGCCGGTCAATTGCGTGATATCGGCGCGGCCTGGAACGCCTTGCCTGGCAAACCCGGCGTGCTGGTCGCGCCCGGCAGCCTGAGCGCGCAGAGCTACGACGCGGTCTGGCGCCTGGGGGTGGCGCTGGAGCGCATTGGCAAGCAGGCGCAGATTCTGCCGTTGCCCGCCGTGGGCGATCAGCTTGATCTGAGCGCCCTGAATATCCCGGCAGCGCTGCGCAACGTGCCGGCTTTCGCCAGCCTGGCAGGCCAGGGCCGCTATACCCTCAAGACCCCCGCCGAAGTGGGTGCCCTGCTGGTGCTGGGCCAGACCCCGAATGTGCAGGCTGATCTGGCGATTGACGATGCGCAGCTGCTCAAGGCCATCAACCTGGCCCTGGACGCCTTGCAGGCCGAAGTCCAGAGCCTGGATGGTCAGGCCGCTGCCGCGCTGACCCAGTGGCGCCAACGGCATATCGGCGCAGGCCTCGGCGCGTTGAGCAAGAACGAAGCGCGCCTGGCGCTGGTCGGTGCCCGGCCGATGCTGCTGATCGCCCCCGACGCCACGGTCAAGGCCATGAGCCTGTTCAACTCGGCGTGGAACAAACTGGCCCGCAATCGTCAGTTGACCATTGCCGAAGCGCAACTGCCATTGAGCGAGGACGGGCGTCTGGCCCTGTCACGTCTGGGCGGCTCACCGGGTGGTCTGCAAGTGCTGGCCAAGAGTGACTGGAGCGCCACTTTCCCGTTGGGCAACGTTGCCTATGACGGCCGCCTGCCGGTCAAGGCGGTGGTCGATCTGGCCAGTTCACCGGGCGCTTCAAGTACCGCACCGGTGGCCTCGGTGTTTCTCAACGATTACCTGATCGGCGCCGCACAACTGGTCAGCGATGGCCACAAGCAACGCATCGAGGCGCGGATTCCGGCTTATGCGCTGGGCTCGCGTAACGTGCTGCGCGTGTCGTTCCAGCGCCAGCCAGTCAGCAACCGTTGCCTGGAAACCCCGCAGGCGTTTCCGGTTACGGTGCTGCCCACCAGCCATATCGTGCTGGAGAACAGCACGCCGGGCAGCGACTTCGCCGGCATGGCCGCACGCTTTGCCAAAAACAGCCAGATCCTGGTACCGCAAGCCTGGCTGGAGCAACCCGCCAGCAGCCTGCCAACCCTGATCAAGATCGCCGACGCAGCCGGCCTCTCGCCACTGCGTGCGCAGCTCAAGGTACAGGCCGACGGCAAGGCCGCGGTGGCCCCAGACCAGACGTTTCTGGCCTTCGAATTGCCCATCAAGGACAGCGATGCCGCTGTGCAGGTCGATGACCAGGGCCGCTTGCTGATCAACCACAAGCAGCAACGCCTGCTTGACCTGCAACAGCTGGACGGCATGGCCGCCCTGCAAGTGGTCACGTCCGGCGGTCAGCAGGGCCTGGTGTATCGCACCCTGGGCAGCCATGCCCCGCAGTTTGATGAGCCACTGCTGCTGACCCGCGGCAACGCCTCGATACTGGGCTCTGAAGGTGTGCTGTCGACCTTCGACACGCACGACCCCAGCGGCAGTCAGTTGATCGACGCCGACGAGCCACGCGGCCTGGAGGCCTGGCGTCAGCCGTCACTGCTGTGGTTGATCCCCGGTGCCCTGCTGTTGCTCGTCGTCATCCTGCTGGCCGGCCGCCGCGCCCGCCGTCAACGCCAGTAACGGGACCGCTCGATGACCTCGCTCTACTGGCCGTACTGGCTGGCTCATTACTACAGCTACCTGGAAGCCGCGACCCTGGTGGTCGCGGTGATCATCCTCATCTCCAGCCTCGACGACCTGATCGTCGACCTGTGGTACTGGGCGCGGCGGCTGTACCGCAAGTACACCGCCGAGCGCCGCTACCGGCCATTGACCGAGGCGCAGTTGCTGGCCCGTGACCAGCAACCCATGGCCATCATGGTCCCGGCCTGGCTGGAGTACGACGTCATCGCGCCGATGATCGAAAACATGGTCTCGACCCTGGACTACAAGCATTACGTGGTCTTCGTCGGGACTTACATCAATGACCAGCGCACCATTGATGAAGTCGAACGGATGCGCCGCCGTTACAAGCAACTGCACCGCGTCGAGGTACCGCATGCCGGGCCGACCTGCAAGGCCGACTGCCTGAACTGGGTGATCCAGGCGATCTTCCACTACGAGAAAACCCACGGTATGAGCTTTGCCGGTACCGTGCTGCATGACAGCGAAGACGTGCTGCATCCGCTGGAGCTGCGCCTGTTCAACTACCTGCTGCCGCGCAAGGACATGATCCAGTTGCCGGTGGTATCGCTGGAGCGTAACTGGTACGAGTGGGTGGCAGGCACTTACATGGACGAGTTCGCCGAATGGCACGGCAAGGATCTGGTGGTGCGCGAAAGCATGACCGACACCGTGCCTTCGGCCGGGGTCGGCACCTGTTTCTCACGGCGCGCCCTGGAAGTGCTGGCAGCGGAAAACCAGAACCAGCCGTTCAACACCGACAGCCTGACCGAGGACTACGACGTCGGTGCACGCTTGGCCAAATACGGCATGAACGCGATCTTTGTGCGCTTCCCGGTGCAGTTCCGGGTGCTGCGCAAGTCGTGGTTTCGCAAGCCGTATGAATCGACCCTGAACATGCCGCTGTGCGTGCGCGAGTTCTTTCCCGATACCTTCCGCACCGCGTTCCGCCAGAAAGCCCGCTGGACCCTGGGCATCGGCCTGCAGGGCTGGGAGCAGATGGGCTGGAGCGGCTCGCTGGCCAACCGTTATCTGTTATTTCGCGACCGCAAGGGTATCGTCACCTCGTTCGTCAGCATCCTGGCCTACCTCATCCTGATTCAACTGGTGGCGCTGATCGTGCTGCGCTACAGCGGCCTGTGGGATACCAGCTTTCCGACCCTGTTCGATAACAGTGACCTGTTGAGTGTCCTGTTGCTGGCCAACGGCGCGGCACTGCTCTGGCGTATGGCCCACCGTTTCTATTTCACCAGCGTGCTGTACGGCTGGCAGCACGGGCTGTTGTCGATCCCGCGCATGGTGGTAGGCAACTTCGTCAACTTCATGGCCGCCGCCCGCGCCTGGCGCATGTTCCTGACTGGCAAGCTGCTGGGGCGCAAGCTGGTCTGGGACAAGACCATGCACGACTTCCCTTCCACCGACCTGGTGGCCAGCGCGCCGCGCAAGCTGGGCAGCGTGCTGCTGTCGTGGCAGGCGATCAGTGATGAACGCCTGCAAAGCGCGCTGGATGAACAGCACAGCCGTCCCCTGCCGCTGGGCCGAATCCTGCTGAGCCGTGGCTGGCTGGATGACGAAACCCTGGCCGAGGCGATCGCCTTTCAAAATGACCTGCCACGTATCTTCGACCTGCAGGCGCAGTGTCAGGATGACCTGATCGACCATGCGCTCGTCCTGCGCTGGCGTGCCGTGGCGCTGGGCGCAAATGAACACGGCCAGCCACGCATCGCCGTGACCAGCCCGCTGAGCGACGAAGCGCTGCAGCAAATCAGCATCGCGCTGGGCGGTGAGCCGTTGCAGTTGATTGCCCGGGAAAGCGAAATCAACGCCCTACTGCGCCGGATCGGCGCCGCCACACAAGGCCAGCAACCTGCCAAAGGCACGCCGCTGCTCGGCGACTTGCTGATCGAAGCCGGGCTGATCGACCGTCAGGTGTTCGACCGGGCGATGCTCAATTATCAGCCACAACAACACGGAAGAATCGGCGACTACCTGGTGGATCTGGGCGTGTTGCCGCGCGAGACCATCGAACAGGCCGTTGAACGCCAATACCGTTTTGAGCCAATGGAGTCCACGCCATGAAGCGCGCACTGCTGCCGTTAATGGCAAGCCTGGCCCTGCTGCCGGCCAGCGTCATGGCCGAAGTCCTGCCGCTGGCCTTGAGCGGCCCGGCGTATCACTTGGCCAACGAGGCTTACCTGGCCTATGACCGCAAAGATTACGACCAGGCGGTCGCCAAAGCCCGTGAAGCCCTGCGCCAGCGCCCTGATGTGAGCGAGCTGAACGATCTGGTCAAACTGGCGCTGCGTGACAAGGATCGCCGCGACCACCCCGAACGATACCCCGATGCACGACCAAAACCCGGTTATCTGGCCGGTAATCAGTCGCTGCGCGAATACCGCAACGGCCATTACGATGCCGCAGCCAGGGCTGCACTCAAGGCCATCAGCCAAGCGCCTGAAAACCTCGACTATCGGCTGATGCTGATCGAAGCCCTGCAACGCCAGCAGAAGCTGGAGCAAGCCCACGCAGCCACCACCGAGGCCATCGCAACATTGGGGCCGCAACCGGAGCTGGTGCGCCGCCGGCAGGCGATCGAAGAACAGCAATCGGTAGTGATTGCCGCCAAAGGCTACGAGGCGCTGGCCCGGGGTGACAACGACAAGGCGGTGAGCCTGGCCCGTGATGTGGTGCAGCGCTATCCGCAGAACGTCGCGTACCGGCGCTTGCTGGTCAGTGCCCTGATCGCCCATCAGCAATACGAAGCGGCCCGCGCCGCCGCCAGCGAAGCCTTGGCCCTGCAAGGCAATGACGCCACGCTACTGGCCCAGCGCGGGCAGCTGCGCCAGCGCCTGGGCGACGACGCCGGCGCGCGCCAGGACTACGCCCAGGCATTGGCTGTCGGCAACCTGCCCGACCGTGAACGCGCGGCGCTGTATGCGGCCATGGGCCAACCCGATACAGCGCTTCGCTATCTGCAACAGGCACGGGCCAAGGGCGAGCTACAGGCCGGCGACGAAGTGCAGATTGCCTACTTCCTCAGCCAGGCCGGCGAGCAGGATCAAGCGCTGGCGACGTTTCGCCAGGTGGACCGCAGTACCGGCCTTAAACCGGTCGACCTGCGCAACGCGGCCTACACCGCACAGCGCAGTGGCGATGACGTGCAGGCGATTGCCTACTTCGAGCGGGTGCTCGATTATCAGCGGGCCGGCACGCTGGACATGAGCGAACAGGAGGTATTCGACACCCGTCGCTCGGTAGCCGACCTGTCACGGCAATGGAGCCTGACCAACACCAGCACTTACCGCGGCGCCAGCACCAGCAGCGGTCTGGGCGGCGCACCCGGTGCCAGCAACGACAGCCTGCAAAACAGCACCGAAGTGGCCTGGCGCCCGCTGGGCTACAACAATGCGCGGTTCTTCGAGCTGTACGGCCGGCTGACCGACACACTGTGGAGCAAGGACGACAACGACACCGGTCGCGATGCCTTGCAAGGCGCGCTGGGGATCCGCTTCAAGCCGTTGTCGGCGTACAACGTGATGCTGGCCCTGGAGCGCACCTTCCCGCTGGCCGGCTCGAATGTCGACGGCGACTGGCTGGTGCGCCTGGGCTACGGCTCAAGCATCGGCACCGACCTGCGGGTCGACAAACCCGGCTGGTGGACCTCCCAACTGTATATGGAGGCCGGGCGCTACCTGCAGAACAGGCGCAACTACTTCAACAGCGAATGGCAGATCGGCCGCAGCATTCGTCTGGACCGTATCAGCCGCCGGCTGGTGATTTTCCCGCACATCGTGGCGGCCGCCGACTACGACTCGAAGATGCGCAGCCAGGTCGATGACCTGGGCCGCCAGCGCAGCTCATCCGGCAACGCCGGCGGCGTCGGAGTCGGTGTCGGGGTGCGCTACTGGATGCGTGAAACTCGTAGCAAGGCACCACAGTCCTACATTGACCTGTCGTTGCAATATCGCGAGCGGGTCTTCGGTGACGATCGCGCCGAAGGCGTCTTCGCTCGCTTTACCTACTCGTGGTGACCATGCCCCAGCTACCGCTGCTCCGTCGTCTGTCAACCCGCGCCCGGGTGCTCACCGGCGTGCTGCTGGGCTTGATAGCACTCGGTACCGGATTGCTCTATGCCATCGACAGCGAGCGGCCCGCGCCCGACATCGCCGGCATCGTCTGGCAGCCGGACAACGCGACGGTGGGCATCCAAGGCCAGTGGCACACACTCGGCGCCAAAGAGCTGCTGGTGCAGTGGTCAGTGGTCGACGATCAGGCATTCATACCCGGCACCGGCCTGCCGGGCGTGCCGGTGATGCCCGACTGGGAACGCATCGCCCGCGAACCCTGGGCGCAGGGTGTGATTCTCGGCCTGGCCGGCTATTTCAGCGAAAACCGCTCACGGGACAACATCGAGCACCTCGCAGCGTTGTCAGAACAGCTGGCCAGGGTCCAGACACCGCTAAACGTCACCGGCTGGTATTTCCCCGCGGAAGTCGACCCCAGCTGGACCCGCGCCAAAGAGCTGCCCGCGCTACTGGCCAAACTGCCTCGCCCGCTGTGGATCAGTGTCTATGACGGTGCCAACATCGGCCCTGCCGCCACTGCCGACTGGCTGCAGAGCTGGCTGCCGGCAGATGTCGGGGTGTTCTTCCAGGACGGCGTGGGCGTCTATGCGCGCACCGCGCCGGTGGCCCGCACTTACATGGACGTGCTCAGCCAGCGGCTGGGCAAAGACCGCGTACGGCTGATCGTCGAAGCCTTCCGGCCGCAATGGGGCGGCGGCTTTCGTCCGGCAACGCTGGATGAGCTCAAACCGCAAATGGCAGCGTATGCCGGCTATCCGCTGTACCTGTTCGATGGCCCGCACTATGTGACGCCTGAGCTGGTCGAGGGTCTGAACCCATAAACATCTGCCGGGGTGCCGTAAGACAACAACCGGGACGGTTAAATACCTCACTCAAATGAATGCAACTAATAATTCATTTGATGCCAAATAACGCCATCTTATATCCAAGCAGCGGCCTATAAGCCGCCTTTATATTTCATCGCCCACTGGATTCTCAACATCTATAACCCGCCCACCGTTAGATCATGCCTTTAATGGCTTATGTGCTCAACCCGTCAAATTAATTGACGTCACCTCTTCGCCTGACGGCCCCTGATGAAAGGCTGGCGCGCCCAGATCTATTATTGACGCCAGAAAACACCCCATAAGACCATTCATTTCGTTAGTTATAAATAACAATTTGGCGCCAGAAAATTATTTCCTGTTTAGTTTAAAAAAACAGTAGCACTTTGTAATTAACCAGTTATAAATTGGCATCACACACCTGTTGTGACTCAACGACCCATGAACTACTTCCGGCTCCTGAGCGTTCTCGTTCTGCAACTGGTACTGGCCTCTATTGGCTTGGCGCAGTCGAGTGTCGATCAAACGCCAGCGCTGACGCAAAAACGCACGCTCGACCAGGACGTGGGCGGTCTGGTCGTGGCGCAAACCATGACCCTGGCAGGTCGCGCGTTCTACGACAGTTTCGCCAGTGCCTGGAACGACAAGGACCCCGATGGCCGCTTTAGCGTGTCCATCAGCGAACGGCCCACGGCCCGGCTGGGCAGTCAGGTGTTTGTCGATTACGGCCACCGGCGCCTGGTGCAGATGTTTCTGCCGCCTAACCGCAGCCTTATCCCGGCGTTGGGCGCCAATGCCGCAGAGCAGGTTTATCAGGCAATTCTGGAGTATCAGGTGGCACAGTTTTTTGGCGATCCCGATATCGGTCGCGACGAACTCTAAAGGTAAGGTTATGCACCGTTATGCTTTGTTGCCTATCAGCTTGGGGCTGCTCTTTATTCTGGGCGGTCGCGTGCAGGCCAGCGAACTGGTCTACACACCGGTCAACCCTTCATTCGGTGGCAATCCGTTGAACGGTTCGGTGTTGATGAACCAGGCCACGGCACAGAACAAGTTCAAAGAGTCCAGCGCGTCCACCACCCAAAGTTCGCTGGAGCAGTTCAACAGCATGTTGCAGAGCGCCATTTTAAGCCGGGTCTCTTCGGCAGTGACCTCCAGCATCGTGGGCGCCGATGGCAAACTTTCGCCCGGCGTGGTTGAAACCACCGACTTCAGTATTGCCATTACCAACTTGCAAGGCGGGCTGCTACAGATTGTCACAACCGACAAAAGAACCGGCCAGACCACCCAGTTTCAAGTGAACCAACCGTAATACCGCCGTACTTGCTGTTCCTGCATTCACCGACCTCAAGAACCTGATCCTATTAATAAGGAAGACGTCCATGCGCACTCAAAAATCCCTGCTTTCACTCGCGGTTCTGGTTGCCCTGTCCGGTTCTGCACTGGCTGACAACAGCACCGTCAACGCCATCCAGAACGGCTCAAGTAACGCCATTACTTCGACTCAGATCGGTGCCAACCAGTCCTCGGTCTATGCCGAGCAGAACGGCAGGCGCAACACCGCCGGTATTGAGCAGACCGCCACCAGCAGCAGCGTGAGCGCGGTGCAGGCCGGCAGCAACAACACCGCGACAGCCCAGCAAAACGGCAACAGCAACCAGACCGGCATCAAACAGGTTGGTAATGGCGGTCAGACAGCCGCTGTGAAACAGGGCAGCGCGAACAACACCGCCAGCGTCGAGCAGACCTGGAACACCAACAGCACCGTGCAGATCGACCAGGGCCATACCTACGGCGGCAACAACAACCAGGCGTACGCCACCCAGAACGGTAACAACGGCACCACCAGCAACACCATTCAATGGGCCGGCTCAAACAATTTGGCGTCGAGCAACCAGCAAGTCAACAACGCTGCGCAGTCCACCATTAGCCAGCGCGATGGCAATAACAACAAGGGCTGGGTGACCCAGGTCGGCAACAACGTGGCCACCGCCACCATTGCCCAGTCACGCGGCGACAGCAACGAAGGTTCGATCAACCAGCAGTACGCGATTTACAACAACGCGGCCGGCATCGACCAAAGCTATGGCAGTGCCAACAAAGCGGCCATCGGCCAGAACGGCGGCTGGAACAACACCGCCACCGTGACCCAGGCCAACGGCAACCAGAACCAGGGTTATGTCACCCAGACCGCCGTGGCTGAGAGCAGCGCCGCCGTCAAGCAGACCCAGGGCAGCAACAACACCGCCAACGTCAACCAGTCCTACGGCTGGAAACTGGTCGCCAACGTCGAGCAGAAAGGCAACAACAACCAGGCCAACACCGTGCAGACCGGGGCTTACAACGAAGCCCGCCTGCTGCAGGACGGCTACAACAACGTGGCCAACGTCAACCAGAGCGGCATCGGCCTGGTCGGTCAGAGCAACGTCGTGGCGCTGACCCAGGCCAACAGCAACAACGTGGCCAACGTTACCCAGACCGGCGGCGCCGGCAACACCGCCACTATCACCCAGCGTTAATGGCTGTAGCCCCGCCGCTCACCCGACGGGGCGTTCTGGAGAGTCACGGACATGTACATCCGCGCGTTATCATTAATTGTGTGTGCAGCAATGCTGGTCAGCGGTTGTGCTACGTCCCGTCCAGCGGCGACCTTCAACCCCGCGTCGCTGGCTCCCCCTACCCAAATTTCCCGCGATCTGGCCAACCTGCCAGCCCCGGCCGGCCCGATTTCCGTGGCAGTCTATGGCTTGCGCGACCAGACCGGCCAATACAAGCCTTCACCAGACAGCTCGTTTTCCACGGCCGTCACCCAAGGCGCCGCGTCACTGCTGGTGACCGCCCTGCGTGACTCGAAGTGGTTCAAGCCGATGGAGCGTGAAAACCTGCAGGACCTGCTCACCGAGCGCAAGATCATCCGCGCGCTGGAGCAACCTCAGGACCAGGCCCAGGTACAGTTGCCCCCCCTGCGGCCCGCCAACCTGATCGTTGAAGGCGCCATCGTCGGCTACGAAAGTAACGTGCGCACCGGTGGCCTGGGCGTGCGTTACCTGGGCATCGGCCCTTCAGAGCTGTATCGCCAGGATCAGGTCACCGTCAACCTGCGGGCCGTGGACATCCGCACGGGCGAGATTATCCAGAGCATCACCACGACCAAAACGATCTTTTCCATCCAGGTCGATTTCGGCGTTTTCAAATATGTCTCGCTCAAGCACCTGCTGGAAGTCGAGACCGGTATCAGCCGCAATGAACCGGTCCAGCAGTGTGTGCGTGAAGCCATCGAGACCGCGCTGGTGCACATGGTTGCCCAAGGTGTGCGTGACGGCAGCTGGCGTCTGAAAAACCCTGACGACATCAACCAGCCGCTGCTGCAGGCCTATTTGAAGAATTACGACGAACAGACGCTGGCCATGCCTCTTACCGGGTCCGACAAATAATCCTCTACGGAGCAGATCATGGCATTTCATCTCAACCTGCGCGGCTACCTGGCCGCCGTCCTGCTGATCAGCAGCGGCCTCTGCCAGGCCGCCGATCTGCAAGCTGAAGCCCGCTACGCCGGCATCGTCAACGGTAAAGTGGCAAACATCGAACAGATCGGTTCCTGGAACCAGACCCGGGTCGAGCAAAGCGGTGCCAGCCAGCAACTGACCCAGCGTCAGGACGGCAATCGCAACCAGGCGCAGATCAGCCAGAGCGGCGCGAACAACCAGGCTTACCTGCAGCAGACCGGCAACGCCAACGACATCGTGCTCAGCCAGGCCGGCAGCTACAACCAGGTCAGCCTGCAACAAAACGGTCTGAACAACAGCGCCAACGTCCAACAGAGCGGCGCCTACAATCAGGCGCAGGTCAGCCAGTACGGCAATGGCAACCAGGCCAGCGTGCAACAGAGCGGCTTCGGCGGTACGGCCTCAGTCACCCAGTACGGCAACAATTCCACCGCCAGCATCAAACAATGGTGACCCCGATGATCGACATCTCCCAACTGGTGGTATCGATCGACACCCAGCGCAACGCCGAGGCGGTGCTGATAAGCCCGCTGCTGCAAAGCCCTGCGCCGCTGACCCTGCAATACCGCCTGAGCGTTCGCCAGACCAGCAGCAACGGCACCTCAAGCATCAGCCAGAGCGGCGACCTGCACAGCGGCGTGGCCTCTTCAGTCGTGCAAATCAGCCTGCCTTCAGGCGCGACATGCCAGATCCATCTGCAAGTTCTGCAGGACAATCAGGTGCTCAAACAACTCGAACGCGATTGCGAATAGCCCATATCCGGCTGCGAATCAGTATGCTTGTCGCCAACATCACTGATCGACAGAGGGACCTATGTCGCTGCCACGCTCGCTGCTGCTTCTCACCGCCTTGATCCTGCCTGCACTGCCTGTCCAGGCCAAAGAACCGCAATACAGCGTCACCTATGACCGCTGCATGGACACCTCCGGCGGCGTTACGGTGGAAATGCTCGACTGCAATGCCGCCGAGCTCAAACGCCACGACGCCCGCCTCAACGCCCAGTACAAAGCCGCCCTGGCTGCCCACGGCGAAACCCAGCAAGCGCTGCTGCGCGAGGCCCAGCGCCAGTGGATCAAGTACCGCGATGCCAACTGCAGCTTCTATGCCCAGCTCACCGGCGGCACCATGGACCGCCTCAACAGCAGCAGTTGCGTACTCGAAGCCACCGCGCGGCGGGCTGATGAGCTGGAAGGACTGGCGGGTATGTGAGCGTCATGAACCTGCTCGACCACTACCTGCCCGGCTACCAGTTTCAGGAAATACGCCAGACGAGTGCCACGCCCGAGCAACCGGCCTCCGCCGACAGAGCGACGATGGCCTGGAAACCATGGCTGACGGTGCAGTATTCAACAGGATGAAACACATGGCCCAGACCTTTACCGGCGGCTGCCTGTGTGGTGCGATCCGCTTCGAAGCCCACGGCGCCGCTGGCAACCCGCACAACTGCTCATGCCGGTTCTGCCAGCGCCACACCGGCAGCCTGAGCGCACCCTGGGTGGAATACCCCAGCGACCAGATACGCTGGACCGGCCCCGGCGGCGCACCGGCCACCTGGCGTTCCAGCGACTATTCGAGCCGGGCCTTCTGCGCCACCTGCGGCAGCTCACTCGGCGCGATAGACGATGCGCCGACAGTTGCCTTGCTGATCGGCTGCTTCGACGCCCCACGTAGCCTGGACTTCAAACCGGAGTATCACTCGTTTGAAGACCGGCTTGTTTGAGCGTACGCACGAATAGCCAAAGGCTTACACGCAGCAGAGAACAATTGCCATTTGCTGCCCCCGGCGACAGGCCTATATTTACATCCAACCACTGGTGAACAGGATGCTCACCAGGATCAAGGACGATCGACCGTGAAAGGATACTGCCGACAGGGAGTTGGAATGGTCTGGGACAAAAAACCCGCTTCGGCGGGTTTTTTATTGTCTGCTGAAAAGACCTAGCGTTTCCCGACCTGGCCCTTGAACCAGGCATACAACCCGGCTGCGCTCTGCCGGTAGCCTTCGGCAGTCAGATGGACCAGGTCCGGGCGGGCCAGGTCGCGGGCTTGCCAGCGCTCGATGGCGCAGTTGCCGCCCATGAACGCCTGCCAGTCCCAGAACAACGCATTGACCTGAGCGGCGACCCGGCGCTGGATCTGGATCACCGGGCGCAGGTTGTTGGCCTGTTTGCTTTCACAACGCGCCGCACGCTTGTTACGCACCGAGTCCGGGGCGCTGACCACCAACAACACCGTGCCGGGCAAGGCCTTGCGGAGCATCTGCAGCCGCTCGCGCAGGCGCTGCTCGTAGAGCGCCGGCTCCAGGCTGTCGTCGTAGGCTTCGTTGGTGCCATAGGCGAGGATCAGCAAGTCCGGGCGCAGTTGTTTGAGGGTGTCGAGCCAGCCGGCCTGCCACTTATCGACCACATCGAAGGTCGCACCATTGATGCCCAGCGCCGAATACAGCACGCCATTGTTGCGCTGCGACTGCAACAGCCAGCCGCCCACCGCCAGGCCATTGCTGCTGGCAAAGTTCAGCTCGACAGGCAGGCGCACATTGCTGATCGGCTGGCTGAAACGCCACTGGCCTTGAGTGACCGGCAATGCCCGGGCCTGGGTCGCGGTGTCTTTAGCCTGCAAAATGGTGCCGCGACTGGTCTGGTAGAGGGTCGACAGCGTATAGCGCTGTTCGCTCGGCTCACGGCTTTGCAGGGTCACGCCGGGACGGCTGGCGATCGGCAGCGACAGGTAGCCGCCCAGCGGAAATTGTGTGCTTTGCTGATTGCGCGCCGACACCAGGTCCCACTGACGTTTGCCGGTGTTGATGATCACCTGCTCGTAACGGGTGCCCGGGACCGGCGTGGCGGCGATAAAACCGATCCCGCCGTCGCCGTAGTCTTGCTGGAACAGCCGGCGCAGCTCGCCGCTGAACAGGTCGGCGGCCGTGTGTGAGTCGCCCAACTGGACGATATTGACCGGCTGACGCTGGGCGTTCTTGAGCTTGAGCGCCAGTTGGCTCAGGTTCGGGTCGACCCGGTTGGCCGGCAGCAAGGGTGTCCAGGCTTTGGTCACGATGCGCGTGGGCGGGCGCGGCGCTTCAGGCTGAACCGCAGCCGCACTCAGGGACAGGCCCGTCAGCAGCAGACAAAGGGCACCTCTAAAAACGACCTGCGTTGCCATCGCAGCGTTTTTAGAAGCACCCCAAAGGGCATGTTTGATCAACTCAACGCTCCGATAAACCAGGTTGGTGGACATCAATCAGGGTGAGCACCTTATTGGCGATCAGCCGCTGGCCCAATGGCGTGAAATGGATACCGTCGTCCCCACGAATCTTGCTCTTCTTGCCCGTCTCGTCGGTCATGTAGAACGAAAAATCATCGGCGCCGTAACCGAATACATCGTTGGCCGACAGGTAGAACTGCTGGTACTGCTGCGCCTCACTGCGATACACCTCGCGCAGGTACTGCATGGCCGTGGACAGTCTGGGGGTGTTCATGTTCGGCGGGCCGACCCAGATGACCCGGGCATTGTATTGCCGGGCCTGTTCGAGAATCGATTGCACACGCTGACGATATAGCGCTTCCCAGGCTTCGCTCTTGAAACGCAGGAATGGCTTGCCACGACTTTCGGGCATGTCCCAGGGATCGTTGGGGCCGAGAAACACCACCAGCAGACGAATGTTGCGGTGCGCCTCCAGGGTTTCATGCACGGTCTGCGGCCAGTTGAAGAAGCCTGGATACGCAAGCCCGGTGCTCTGTTTGCTCAGGTTGATGCTCTTGATGTTGAAGCGCTTGAGCAAGGTATTGGCCAGATGCGGCGCCACGCCTTGCATCAGCGAGTCGCCGACAAAGAACACCTCGTCGCCGGGCTCAAGGATGACCTGCCGGGTATTGATTGAACGGGCAGGCACCGGCGCGACGGTCGATACTGCGGGCGCCGCAACAGGCGTCTGGGATGCAGCAGGCGGCGGCAGCACAGGAACCTCGACCGGCGCAATATACACCGGTGCCTCGGCAGCACCGGCCATGACCGTCACCGCTGCCACCGTGGCGGGCAGTTGCACCACCGGCTCCGGCGGCACGCCGTCTGTACGCTTGCCAAGCTCGGCGACAAACGCATCGCGCCCCTGGCCCATGGCCCGCGTGATGTCCGCCCCCAGGCGCCACGCCGGGTTATCGCCCAGCCCGGGCAGTTCGCAACTGCGGTGGTACTTCTGCTGACAGTACAGACGCATCGAGTCCTGATTCAGCCAGCAGAGAATGATCATGGTCGTCAGCAGCATCAGCAGGGTCTTCAACGCAACCCGCAGACTGCTCCCAACAGTGGTGGACTCAAAAACTGGCATAAATGAAACCCGGCACGCCCGCAGGCGAGGCAAAGATGACCACGGAAATGAACAGCCCCAGCACCACCGGATACACCACCGCCGGCATCCGCTCGCCCGCCGCCAGCAGCTCACGCACGACACTCACCCAGGCCGGATACAACACCAGCACCGCCAGGCACGCCAACACCTTGAGCCCCGCATCACTGCTAAGGCCGTGCAATGACAGACCGGCCAGACCGTTGAGCAGTTCGCTGGCGTCTTCCAGCGTCGCACTGCGAAAGAAGATCCACGCCAACGCCACGTAATGGAAGGTCAGCAAACGTGCCAACAGACGTCCGCCCGGCCAACTGGCCTGCTCAGGCACCCAGTGCGACCACAATTTATAGATCGCCAGACCAATACCGTGCAGCGCGCCCCAGACGATGAAGTTGACGCTGGCGCCGTGCCAAAGACCGGAGATCAGCATGGCGATCATCATGTACAACATACCCAGCCACAGGCCATGCCGGTTGCCGCCCAGCGGGATATAGATGTAGTCGCGGATAAAGCGCGACAGGCTGATGTGCCAGCGGCCCCAGAACTCCTTGAGGTTATGCGCCAGGTACGGGTCGTTGAAGTTGTCCGGCAAGCGAAAGCCCAGCAACAGCGCGATGCCGGTCACCAGGTTGGTGTAACCGCTGAAGTTGAAGTAGATCTGCAGCGAGTAACCGTAGACCGCCAGCAGGATCTGCTCCGGCGAACCCGCCGAGGGGGTGTCGAAAATCGGGTCGACCCACTCGTTGGCCAGCCAGGAGCTGAGCAAAAACAGCTTGACCGCCGCCAGACCGATCAAACCCAGCGCGCGCTGCGGCTCAAGCACCTGACGCAGGCCGTCGGGACGAATCTGCGGCAGAAAATGCAAGGCTCGGTTCACCGGGCCGGCAATCAGGCTCGGAAAGAACGCCAGGTACAGGGCCAGATCCGGCAGCCCCGCCGGCTTGAGCTCGCCCCGGTTGATCGACACCAGATAACTGACCGAATGGAACACATAGAACGACAGCCCTACCGGCAGCAGCACCTGAAACACCGGCAACGCCAGGTTCAGACCCAATGACTGCCCGGCCGCCTGCACTGTCGTGGCCAGCAAGTCCTGATACTTGAAGCAGTAGAAACAGCCAAACACCACCGTGAGTATCAGCAGCCGTATGAACCAGCGCCCGGGCCATCGCGCGCTCAGATGCCCCAGGCCATATACCACCGCGGTGTAGCCCAGCAGCACATAGAGAAAGCTCAGGCCAAACGAGGCGAGGATGCCGTAACTGGCCGCCAGCAACAGCAGGTTCTGCAAGCGCGTGCTGGCGCACAGGCCCCAGTAGAGGATGAAAAAAAGCAGGAAACAGAGACCGAATTCGATCGAGAAATAGCTCATGCGCGTAGTCCGTTACGTCCGATTTCAGCGGGCTGGGCGAAGCGGCGCGATTATGTCAGAGCGTAGGGATCTGTAACAGGATGTATGAAGAACGCAGCCTGAAAGATAGAACGCAGTTGAAGCTGAAGCGCTAACTCATAGGTTGTACAGCCGCTTGAAATGTCGGTTCTTGTACAGAGGGGTAGCTCATATTGGCAAGATAAGAACACGTCTTGAGAGAAGCGATCACCGGCATGTTCACCGGATTTAGATTTATAGCTATCTAGATAGATAGCAATATATCTAGTTAGCTATAAATATAGGTGGCAGGCCTACAGCCCCCGTTATCAGGGCTTCAACGGCACATAAGCCGTCTGCAAGTCTCGTTCGGGTATCTCCCAGAGCACCAGTTTCGGTGGGGTCTGGGTAAAGGCCGGGCTGCTGAAGTAGGCATTGGCCGCGCCGGAAAATTCGCCGCCGTCTTTGGCAAAGTTGCCAATCGGCGCCCCCAGCGCCCGTTGCAGAAAACCCACGAATCCGGAGTTACGCGAGAACGAGGTGCCGATCAGCGCAATGTTGGGCAGTTCAGCATCACCGAACAAATCATCGAGGTTGTCAGCGTCACCCTGGGCCGCTTTCGCCTGTTCACTGATGGTGGTTTCGGCCACGCTTTGCGGCGTGGGCTGTAGCGACAGCGGCAACCAGTCGAGACCGGCCAGGCGGACCAGATCACCGGGGCGCGGCGCGGCAGGTGCTACGCGAGTGTCGAAGTCACGCTGCGGGCTGGCCCTGAAGCCCGACTCTTTTATCTGCCGCGCCAACGCCAGGGCGGCAGCGTTGGCGCCGGTTTCGCTCCAGTGGGTGTCGGTGCGCAGAAACGCTGCCTCACCCAACGGCTGCAAACTCGAGGTCAGGTCCAGGGTGGTGACGCCTGCGCGCTGTAACTGGCGGGTCCAATCGCTGATCCGTGACTGTAATTGCTCGGGGCGATACAGCCCGCACAACTGACCGGAGGCGATGCGGCTCTTGTCCGGGACCACCGCCACCCATAGGTCGATACCCTGCCCCTTCAGCCGCTGCTTGAGTTCGATCACCGCCTGGGCTTTGCGCTGGGCGTTGGCCTGGGCATTGCGCTGGATGCGTCGTTCATCGGTCAGGAACAGCCAGCCAGGGCAGCCTTGGCGGACCCGCGGGCCACTGTCTTGCAACAACAGCCAACTGGCGCCGCGTTCCAGATTGGCCGCTTGCTCAGCCAACAGCGTGGCAGACAACTGCTTGGCCAGGGCATGGGTCACCTCACCGTGCAGCAACGCCTCGCGGTCGACGTTGGCCGGCAACCATTGCAGCTTGCCGCTGGCGATCAGTACTCCACAACTCAGCAGGCCGATGCCCAGAAATGCCGCCAGGGTCACTCCGGCCAAAGGGCTGCTGCGCAAGGCCAGTTCAGTGGGCGCGAGCGGTGCATTGGATGGCTGGCTCATGAACAGGCCCTCAAAACTGGAAGTACAGGAACGGCACGGTTTCACGGCTGGCGATCAACGCGAACGACAGCAGGAAACCCGCCACCGGCCACACCGCCGCGCCGGTGACAAACCAGCGCGCCTGGGCCCAGCGTTGTTCGGCGCGGCGTTGCAGCAACGGTGCCACGATGCACAACAGCCCCAGCACGGCCGCCATGCCATGCGCCGGACGCAGGGTCACAGCCATGGCATCCCCCAGGCCAATGCCGTGCAGGCCAAACTGGCCGGCGTACATGCTCAAGGCCGTATGGAAGTCCGGCGAGCGAAACAGCGTCCAGGCCAGGCATACAAACAACAAGGTCAGCACATGGGCCAACGGTCTGGGGATCGCCGGCAGGCTCGAATGCGCCCAGGCCCGATCGACACACAGCGCGATACCATGCGCCGCCCCCCACAGCAGGTAATTCCAGCTGTCACCGCCATGCCACAGGCCGGCGATGGCCATGGTCAGGAACAGGTTGCGGTAGGTGTTCCAGACCCCATGGCGATTGCCGCCCAGGCCGATGTACAGGTAATCGCGCAGCCAGCTCGACAACGACAGGTGCCAGCGCCGCCAGAAATCCTGGATGCTGCGCGCCAGGTACGGCCGGTTGAAGTTCTCCGGAAAGTGAAAGCCCAGCATCAGGCCCAGGCCGATCGCCATCGCGCTGTAGCCGGCAAAGTCGAAGAACAGTTGCAGCGAATAGGCCAGGCAACCGATCCAGGCATCGACCAGGCTCGGCTGCGGCAGATGAAAAGCGACGTCCACCAGCGGCGACAAGGTGTCGGCCACCAGTACCTTCATGCTCATGCCGATCATGAAACGCCGCGCCCCCAAGGAAAAAAGCGTCCAGTTGAACTGACGCTGGTTCAGCTCACGGCGCACCCAGTCATAACGGATGATGGGGCCGGCAATCGAATGGCCGAACATCGAGATGTAGGTGGCGTAGTTGATGAAGCTGCGCTCCACCGG
>NZ_CM178749.1:5485000-6203443 GCF_024129895.2 Pseudomonas sp. 21LCFQ02 | reverse complement strand
AAGGCAGTCAACAGACGTGCGCCTGTTAGAAAACCGACACCTTCAACTTTAAGGCACCTGTTCAATTGCCCGATCAGGCCAGCTTCTTTGATCTGCTCGTTAATCGTCTTTTCAATAAGTACTTCCAAGCGCTCCATCGCCTTCAGTTGCCCAGTTATCGCCGTCTTGAGCAGAGGCTCATTCGCCCAGCTCTGCTTCAGGCTTACTCGGGCTTGCACGACTGCAGCACGTCGACGGAATAGGCTGACAAGTCGACGGTAGAGCCCTCCGGGCGGGCTCCAAGGGCGGAGCTCCTCGCTTTCATTCTTGAGGTAACGAGCCAGCAGCCTGGCATCCAGCGCATCAGTCTTGGCTCTGATGTTGACGCCCTTTCGGTAGTGGCTCAGCTCGTAACCGCCAACCAGATAAATCACGCAGTCGAACTTATGAGCAAGATCGGCAAACATCAGGTGATAAATATTGGTGGCTTCGATAGCAATAGCAACTTTTCCAGGTAACGCTTTCAACCACTTCTTGATGGCTATCTTATTGTTAGGCAGGGTCTCCAGCTTGTCGGACTCAGCGTGGTAAATCACCAGCTCATCTTTGGCGACATCTACACCTACGATCGGCAGTGAGACAGGAACTGGCATTGCCATTGGGCATCCTCCGGGATATGGTTTTAGGACTTGAAGGGCCACCCAGAGGCGCAGGCTTGTCTCTTTCGTCGGCTGCGAGCCTGAAGCATTCTTTATCGGCGCTTGGGTGAAAGGAGGAGGGGCGAAATCTCCCACGGTCTGTACTGCGTCAACAGTCAGAAGTTGGCTTAGTCCCTCCTCCTCCCTTCAAGATCTACCATACAAGTTGGCCTCGCCGACGAAGGGTGCGGTACATCCACAGCAAATGTGCCGGTCTTACTGGCCCTGTCGCGGGCAGAGCCTCCTCTCATCAAACAAATTACAAATCGCTGATTTACAAGGCCCTCCCGTAGGAGCAGCTTTAGCTGCGAAGCCTTTCGCAGCTAAAGCTGCTCCTACGGGGTTGCGTGTTGGCTACGCGACAGCGCGGCGCCGAGGCGGCGGGCGATCTCCCACAGGGCCTGAGTACGGCAATTACTTCAGGTTGCCACTCAAAAATTGCTGCAAGCGCTCGCTCTGCGGGTTGTTCAGCACCTCATCCGGATGCCCGGACTCGATGATCTGGCCCTGATGCAGAAATACCACCTGGGTCGCGACCTTGCGCGCAAAGCCCATCTCGTGGGTCACCAGAATCATGGTCCGGCCTTCTTCGGCCAGGCCCTGGATGACCTTGAGCACTTCACCGACCAGTTCCGGGTCCAGCGCTGAAGTCGGCTCATCAAACAGCATGATGTCCGGCTCCATCGCCAAGGCACGGGCAATCGCTACCCGCTGTTGCTGGCCGCCTGACAAAAACGCCGGGTACTGCTCGGCAACCCGCTCGGGCAGGCCGACTTTCTCCAGGTACTTGCGCGCCCGCGCTTCGGCTTCGGCCTTGGGGACGCCCAACACCCGGCGCGGCGCCATGCTGACGTTTTCCAGCACGGTCATGTGCGCCCACAGGTTGAAGTGCTGGAACACCATGGCCAGGCGGGTGCGCAGGCGTTGCAGCTCATCGGGGTCGGCAACGCGCATGCCGTCCTTGTCCTGAACCATGCGCACCGGCTTGCCGTCCAGGCTCATGGCGCCGTCGTTGGGCTGTTCAAGAAAGTTGATGCAGCGCAAAAAGGTGCTCTTGCCCGAGCCGCTGGCGCCGATCAGGCAGATCACGTCGCCACTCTTGGCCTTGAGCGACACGCCCTTGAGCACTTCGTTATCGCCGTAGCGCTTGTGCAGGCCGTCGATGGTCAGTTTGTACATATCGGTTCTCATGGCGAAAGAAGGTAGCCGCTGCGCCAGGCCTTGGTGCCGGCGATGTGGGCAATGACCATGCCGGCGGTGGCCATGCGCCGCAGCGAGCGGGCATAGAGCAGGCCGGCTTGCGGTGCGCGGACCTGGGTCACGGCATCGCTGATGGGGTCGATGATATCGGCGATCAGTTGCCCGGCTTCGACGTGCTCGCCAGGCAGGGCGCAGAACACCAGCAGGCCACCGACCGGGGTGGCGACCGGCTCGACCGCGGCCAGCGGCGTAGCCGGGTACAGCAGCGCAGGCGCGGGTTGCTGGTCGCCGTCGATGGCGCCAAAGCCGATCAGGTACTGGATGATCGCCTGGCAGTCGCGGCTGGCCAAGGCATGGCTGACATCGCCCTGCCCGCGCAGCTCCAGGGTGACCGAGAAGCTGCCCAACGGCACCCGCTCACCGAAGCGCTGGCGCAGTTGCCACCAGACCAGGCTGAAGCATTCATCGAACGACTGACCGCCCGAATCGGTGGCCAGCATGCTGGCCTGGGCGCCGATGTAACGTGCCAGCGGCTCGACCTGCGGCCAGGCCTCGGGGGTGGTGTACAGGTGTTCCACCGACTCGAAGTCACAGTGCAGGTCCAGCACCATATCGGCGTCGCAAGCCAGGCGCTGCAAGGTCAGCCGTTGCGATTGCAACTGGGTGCCGGCGCTGTGAGCCGCGAGCGCCTGACGCAGTGCGGCGCGGATCACTTGCAGGTTGTGCTGTGGATCGGCGTTCAAACCAGCCTGCACGGCGTCGCCGACCTGGTCAGCCAGGTCGACAAAATGCCGGTTGAAGTTCTGCCCGCTTTCCAGCTCGTAGCGGCCCAGCGGGGTGTCCATCAGCACCTGCTCCAGGCCCTGCGGGTTGGCCACCGGCACCACGACAATTTCGCCCTTGAGCTTGCCGGCGCGCTCCAGTTCTTCAAGACGCTGCTTGAGGTACCAGGCCACCAGCATGCCCGGCAGTTCGTCGGCGTGCAGCGAGGCCTGAATGTAGATCTTGCAGGTGCCGTGCTCCGGACCGTAGTGGAAGCTGTGAATCTGCCGCGCGGTGCCCGGCACTGGCGCCACCAGCGCGTGAGTGAGTTGACGCATGGGGTGCAGTCCTAGTGAGCGGGGCCGAGAAAGGCCAGCCAGCGGCGTTCGGCCAGGCGGAACAGCCCGACCAGAATAAAGGTGATGGCCAGGTACAGCAGCGCCGCGATGCCGAACGACTGAAAGGTCATGAAGGTCGCCGAGTTGGCGTCCCGCGCCACCTTGAGAATGTCCGGCATGGTGGCGGTGAAGGCCACCGTGGTGGAGTGCAGCATCAGGATCACCTCGTTGCTGTAGTACGGCAGCGAGCGGCGCAGCACCGAGGGCATGATCACATGGGCGTAGAGCTTCCAGCCCGACAAGCCGTAGGCCTTGGCGGCTTCGATTTCACCGTGGGCCATGCTGCGGATCGCCCCGGCGAAAATCTCGGTGGTGTAGGCGCAGGTGTTGAGGGTGAAGGCCAGCAGCGTGCAATTCATCGCATCGCGAAAGAATGCATCGAGCAGCGGCTGCTCACGCACGGCGGCGATGCTGTAGATGCCGGTGTAGCAAATCAGCAACTGGATATACAGCGGCGTGCCACGGAACACGTAGGTGTAGAACTGCACCGGCCAGCGCAGCCAGCGGTTTTCCGAAACCCGTGCAATCGACAGCGGGATCGACAGGCAAAAGCCCATGGCGATCGAGGCACTCAGCAGCCACATCGTCATCGCCAGGCCGGTCAGGTGCACGCCGTCGCTGTACAGAAACGGGCGCCAGTATTCCTGGATAAGCTCAATCATCGTCTGGCCTCCCGGCTGCCGGTGGCGTAATGCCGTTCAGCCCAGCGCAGGGCCAGGTTCGAAGCGCTGGTGATCATCAGGTAGATAAACGCTGCCACCACCAGAAAGTAGAACAATTGATAGCTGCTCTTGCCGGCGTCCTGGGACGCCTTGACCAGATCGGCCAGGCCGATGATCGACACCAGTGCGGTGGCCTTGAGCAGCACTTGCCAGTTATTGCCGATGCCGGGCAGGGCAAAACGCATCATCTGCGGAAACACCACGTAGCGAAACCGCTGGCTGCGCCCCAGGCCGTAGGCAATCGCCGCTTCGACCTGACCGCGCGGCACCGACAAAATCGCGCCGCGAAAGGTCTCGGTGAAGTACGCACCATAGATAAAGCCCAGGGTGATGACCCCGGCACTGAATGGGTCAATCTCGATGTATTCCCATTCCAGCGCATCGGTGAGCATGGTCAGCCCGGTCTGCAGGCTGTAATAGATCAACAGCATCAGCACCAGGTCGGGCACGCCGCGAATCAGGGTGGTGTAAAGCTGCGCCGGGACCCGCAGCAGCGGCGAGCCAGACAGCTTGGCGCTGGCGCCCAGCAACCCGAGCAGGATGCTCAGGGCCAGCGACAGCAGCGAAAGTTTGATTGTCATCCATGTGCCTTCAAGCAACAGCGGGCCGAAGCCCCTGAGGCTGAACGCCGAGAGTCCTAAATGGTTCAGCAGAGTGTCGAGCATGGATAAAGCCTTCAGCAACGAAAACGCCCGGTAAAAAGGCGGCGGATTCTCACCTAAATCACCGGGCGTTGGGGCTTTTTTATTTACCGCTGTACAGGTTCAGGTCACCGAAGTGCTTTTTCTGGATTTCAGCGTAGGTACCGTCGTCGTGTAACGCTTTGATACCTTTGTTCAGGAGTTCCTTGAGCTCAGTGTTACCTTTGGCGATACCAATGGCGGTCTTGGACGGCAGCAGGTCGCTGTCGACCGGCGCGCTGACTTCATAGTCGGCACCCTTGGGCGACTTCAGGAAACCCAGTTCAGCCTGCAGCATGTCCTGGATCGAAGCGTCCAGGCGGCCGGAGGTCAGGTCGGCGTACACCTGGTCCTGGTTGGCGTAGGCTTTGGTGCTCACACCGGCCTTGTCCAGCACGGCCTTGGCATAGGCTTCCTGGATGGTGCCTTGCTCGTAGCCGACGGTTTTGCCCTTGAGGGTGGTGATGTCGGCGGACAGGCCTGAGCCTTTCTTGAACACAAAAGAAGTCGGGCCAGAGAACAGCTCGTTGGAGAAGTCGATGACCTTCTCGCGGGCCTTGGTGACGGTCATCGACGAGATCACGCCGTCGAACTTGCGGGCCTTCAGGCCCGGAATCATGCCGTCGAAATCGCTTTCGACCCATTTGCAGGTGACCTTCAGCTCTTTGCAGATCGCGTTGCCCAGGTCGATATCGAAGCCTTGCAGGCTGCCATCGGCGGCCTTGGACTCGAACGGCGCATAAGACGGATCGACGCCAAAGCGCAGTTCCTTGTACTCCTTGGCCATCGCACTACCAGCGGCTACACACAAGGCCAATGCAGAAAGGGTCAACCAGGCTTTTTTCATTATTCAATCCTAACCAGAGTGGGGCGCAGCAGTTAAAAACTGCTACCGGCGGATGCCAGACTGCCATGAGGTAGCAATTTCTGAACCAGTAGGACGAACGTGCGTTTGAAATGTACGCGCTTGTCGCATTTCTACATTTATCAACGGTATGGGGTGAGCCCTGTAGGAGCGGCTTTAGCCGCGATGTCTTCGCGGCCTTCGCTGCTAAAGCAGCTCCTACGGGTGTCGCGGTAGCACAGAGCATTTATAAATGTGCACCAAAATGAATCTATGGTTTTTTGATTGCACCAAACCGGTTCGTCACCCCAGTAAATCCTGCAACGTCGCCAGGCTGTCGGCTTCGTCCACCGGTTTGTCCTGGCGCCAGCGCAGCATCCTCGGAAAGCGCACGGCGATGCCGCTCTTGTGGCGCTTGGACAAGGCAATGCCCTCAAAACCCAGCTCGAACACCAGAGTCGGTGTCACGCTGCGCACCGGGCCGAATTTTTCGACGGTGGTCTTGCGGATGATTGCATCGACCTTGCGCATTTCTTCATCGGTCAGCCCGGAATAGGCCTTGGCGAACGGCACCAGGGTGCGTTCACTGCTGCCGGGCGGGCTGTCCCACACGGCAAAGGTGTAGTCGCTGTACAGGCTGGCGCGTCGGCCATGGCCGCGTTGGGCGTAGATCAGCACCGCATCGACGCTGAACGGGTCGAGCTTCCACTTCCACCACACGCCCATGTCCTTGGTGCGGCCCACGCCATACAGTGAATCGCGGGCCTTGAGCATCATCCCTTCGACGCCCAGGCGGCGGGCGTCTTCGCGCAGCTCGGCCAGCGCCTCCCAGTTCTGCCCGCTCAGTACCGGCGAGGGCAGCAGCACCGGGCTCTGGCTGGCCTCGATCAACTGGTCCAGTTGTGAGCGGCGCTGGTGTTGCGGGTGGCTGCGCCAGTCTTCGCCTTGCCACTCCAGCAAGTCGTAGCCGAGCAGCACCACCGGCGCATCGCCAAGCAGCTTCTTGCCCAAGGTCTTGCGGCCAATGCGTTGTTGCAGCAGGGCAAACGGCTGTACCCAAGGCGCGTTGTCGGGCTCACCGCTGAGCGCAAAGTCCTTTGTTTCATCGGCAGGCGTCTCGGCGGCTTTCCAGACCACTATTTCGCCATCGATCACTGTGCCGTCGGGCAGTATCTGGGCCAGGCTGTGCAGCTCCGGAAAGCGTTCGGTCATCAGTTCTTCACCCCGCGACCAAACCCACAACTGCCCATCGCGTTTGACCAGTTGCGCCCGAATACCATCCCATTTCCACTCCACCAGCCAGTCTTGCGCGGGGCCGAGCAGGGTCTCGAACTGCTCGACCGGCTGCTGTAACGCATGGGCCAGAAAAAACGGGTAGGGCTGGCCGCCGCGCTGTGCATGTTCGTCGTCAGACTCCGGGGCGATGAGTTTCAGATAAGTCTGCGCACCAGGACGGTGCGAAAGGTCGGTGTAGCCGACCAGTCTTTGGGCAATGCGCTTGCTGTCCAGCCCGGTCAGTGCGGCGAGGGCGCGGGTCACCAACAGCTTCGACACGCCGACCCGAAAGCTGCCGGTGATCAGCTTGATGCACACCATCAGGCTGTTGCGGTCCAGCTGCGCCCACAGCGCCGGCAACCGCTCGGCCAATTCCTCGGGTGGCAGGCCACGTAGCGGCAGCAGGTGTTGCTCCAGCCACACTGCCAGGCCCTCATCGTTGCTGTGTTCGGCATGGGGCAGCAGCAACGACAGGGTTTCGGCCAGGTCGCCCACCGCCTGATAGCTTTCTTCGAACAGCCAGGGCGGCAGGTCGCTCAGCGCCGTGGCCTGCTCACGCAGCACCCGGCTGGGCACCAGTTGCCGTGGTCGGCCACCGGCCAGGAAGTACACCGCCCAGGCTGCATCCTCGGCCGGCGCCTGGGCAAAATAGTCATGCAACGCCGCCAGCTTGGCGTTGCTGGAGGTGGTGGCGTCGAGCCGGGCATAAAGTTCGGCAAAGGCTTTCATGCCGCAGGCTCCTCGCTGGCGGGCGCACGGTCGTCATCCTCCTCGCCGTATTCAGTGCTGAACCCCTGGGCATCCAGGCCCAGCTCGCGCAGATAACGCACCAGAATCGCCACCGAACCGTGGGTGACCATCACCCGCTCGGCGCCGGTCTGCTCGATGGCCCACAACAGCCCCGGCCAGTCGGCGTGGTCCGACAGCACAAAGCCCCGGTCCACCCCGCGCCGCCGCCGGGTGCCGCGCAGCATCATCCAGCCGCTGGCAAAAGCGTCGCTGTAGTCACCAAAGCGTTTCATCCAGGTGCTGCCACCGGCCGATGGCGGCGCAATGATCAGCGCCTGGCGCAGCGCCGGGTCAGTCTTCTTGAAGTCACCGGCGTATTGGGTTGGCGGAATGCGAATACCGCCCTCGCGATAGACCCGGTTCAATGGCTCGACCGAGCCGTGGGCCAGGATCGGCCCGATCTCGGGGTCAATGCCATGCAAAATGCGCTGCGCCTTGCCAAAGGCATAGGCGAACAACACGCTGGCTTTACCCTGCGCGGCGTTCTGGCGCCACCAGTCATTGATGCCGGCGAAAATCTGCGCCTGTGGCGTCCAGCGGTAGATCGGCAGGCCAAAGGTCGACTCGGTAATAAAGGTATGACAGCGCACCGGCTCGAAGGTGGCGCAGGTCCCATCAGGCTCAACCTTGTAATCGCCCGACGCCACCCAGACTTCGCCCCGGTATTCCAGACGCACCTGCGCCGAGCCCAGCACATGCCCGGCCGGGTGCAGGCTCACCTTCACGCCATGATGATTAATGCACTCGCCGTATTCGAGGGCCTGCAGGTTGATGTCCTGGCCCAGCCGCCAGCGCAGGATGCCCTCACCGCTGGCCGTGGCCAGGTAGTGACGGCTGCCGGTGCGCGCGTGGTCGCCATGGCCATGGGTGATCACCGCCCGCTCTACCGGGCGCCACGGGTCGATATAGAAGTCGCCAGGCGGGCAGTACAGACCTTCAGGGCGGGCAACGACAAGATCCATAACACAACCATCACGAGGGGCTTGCCTGTTATGAACCGGCCGGCGGCGTACAAGTTCGATGGATCTGGCGGACAAAAATCCGTAAATCACGCTAAAGAAATTCGGCGTTGGCGCGGGAAACCGTTACGCTATGCGCCTGTATTTTTGTATTTCTTCGAGGTAGCACCCGTGTTTTCCGAATTAGCCCTGCACGAACGCCTGCTCAAAGCCGTGGAAGAGCTCAAGTTTGCCGAGCCTACACCTGTGCAGGCCGCGGCCATTCCCCTGGCATTGCAAGGGCACGACCTGCGGGTTACGGCGCAGACCGGCAGCGGCAAGACCGCTGCATTCGTACTACCGATCCTCAACCGCCTGATCGGCCCGGCCCAGGTGCGCGTCGATATCCGCGCGCTGATCCTGCTGCCGACCCGCGAGCTGGCCCAGCAAACCCTCAAAGAGGTCGAGCGTTTCTCGCAGTTCACCTTTATCAAGGCCGGGATGATCACCGGCGGCGAGGACTTCAAGGTCCAGGCCGCGATGCTGCGCAAGGTCCCGGACATCCTGATCGGCACCCCGGGTCGCCTGCTCGAACACCTCAATGCCGGCAACCTGGACCTGAAAAAGGTCGAAGTGCTGGTGCTCGATGAAGCCGACCGCATGCTCGACATGGGCTTTTCGGAAGACGTCGAGCGGCTGACCGGCGAATGCCCGAACCGTCAGCAGACCCTGCTGTTCTCGGCGACCACCGGCGGCAATGCGCTGCGCGAAATGACCCAGAAAGTCCTGCGCGAGCCCAAGCACCTGTTGCTCAACCGTGTCAGCGAACTGGCCGAAGGCACTCGCCAGCAGGTCATCACCGCCGACCACGACCAGCACAAAGAGGCGATCATCAATTGGCTGGTGGCCAACGAGACCTACCAGAAGGCAATCATCTTCACCAACACCAAAGCCTGGGCCGACCGCCTGTACGGGCGCTTGGTCGCGCAAGACATCAAAGCCTTCGTGCTGCACGGTGACAAAGACCAGAAAGACCGCAAGGCGGCCATCGACCGCTTCAAGCAGGGCGGCTCGAAAGTGCTGGTGGCCACCGACGTCGCGGCCCGCGGTCTGGACATCGACGGTCTGGACCTGGTGATCAACTTCGACATGCCACGCAGCGGCGACGACTACGTGCACCGGGTGGGCCGTACCGGCCGTGCCGGCAGCGAAGGCCTGGCCATTTCGCTGATCGACCACTCCGACTGGAACCTGATGTCGAGCGTCGAGCGTTATCTTAAGCAGACCTTCGAGCGCCGGGTGATCAAGGAACTCAAAGGCACCTACAGCGGGCCGAAGAAGGTCAAGGCTTCCGGTAAAGCGGTCGGCAAAAAGAAAAAGACCGACGCCAAGGGCGACAAGAAAAAAACCGCCAGCAAGACCCCGACCAAGCGTCGCACGGCCAACAAGCCGAAGTCTGAGCTGGTCAGCCAGGACGGCCTGGCGCCGCTGAAAAAACGCAGCACCCCAGCCCCGGCCGCCGAGTAACCGGCGACCATCCGGCGATTGCTCTGAACGCCGCTGACCCCCCTCTGTCACAACCGATGAAGCTGCCCGCCACCGTTAAGGTGCGGGCCACTCATCCATGCTGGACGGAGGTTTTACACCATGGCTTACCAAGCTGGCGCGAAAAGCCCCTTCCTTCAGGCGGGGGATGAAAGCGCCACCGCGAAGCGGTCATAGGGGTTAAGATCCATAAAACCGCCCCTATTCTGTGTTTCATGACTGAAATGAAAGCGACCAAAACCCTCAAGATTCGAGTGCGAGACAAGCATGCAGCGCAGCTGCGTGAAGCGTCTCGTGCTGTGAATTTTGTGTGGAACTACGTAAACGAGTTGAGCTGTCGCTCGATTCGTGAGCGTGGTCGTTTTCTGTCGGCGTTCGACATTCACAAGTACACCAACGGGGCCGGCAAAGACTTGGGACTGCACAGCCAATCGGTGCAGGCTGTTGCCGACGAATATGTCACACGGCGCAAACAGTTCAAAAAGCGCCAGTTACGCTGGCGCTGCTCGGGCGGCGCTCGGCGCAGTCTGGGCTGGGTGCCCTTCAAGGTCGGCGCGGCTGTCTGGAAAAACGGCCAGGTCGTCTTCAACAAACAGCACTTCAAGGTCTGGGACAGCTACGGCCTGGCGGGCTTTAAATTCAGATCCGGCAGCTTCAACGAAGACAGCCGTGGACGCTGGTATTTCAACGTCGTGGTCGAGGTCGACCGCCAGTTATTGCCAGGCCAGGACGCGGTGGGTATCGACCTCGGACTGAAAACCACGGCCACCTGCAGCGACGGTGATCGCCTTGAAAGCGGCAGGTTCTACCGGGATCTGGAGAGCGCCCTGGGCACGGCCCAGCGCGCCGGCAAGAAGGCTCGTGTGCGGGCGATTCACGCCAGGATTGCGAACCGCCGAAAGGATGCCCTGCATAAGTTCAGCAACGCGCTGGTAGCGCGTTGTGGCGTCATTGTGGTCGGCGATGTGAACTCACTGAAACTCGCGAAAACCAGGATGGCCAAGTCGGTGCTGGACGCCGGCTGGGGTCAATTGAAAACCATGCTGGAATACAAATGCGATCACGCAGGCACGGTTTTCAAGGTTGTCAGCGAGAGAAACACCACCCAAACCTGTTCGAGCTGCAAGCAATTGCCGGACTCGAGGCCGAGAGGTATCGCAGGGCTTGGAATAAGGGAATGGACTTGTTGTGGGTGTGGTGCCACCCACGAACGCGACGTCAACGCCGCAAAGAACATTCTCGCGCTCGGGCATGAGCGTCCAGTTGTGGGAATCCCCGCCCTTTAGGACGGGGAGGATGTCAAGATTGGGACCTTATCGAACGTCTGCTGCACGAAGTACAGAACGGCGCAGGCCAGCCCTTTGCGCCGCGCCAATACGCTGAAGATCACGCCCAGGCCCAGGCCGCGCAAGGCGATCCCGCCGGCAACCTGGACCACCTGAAGCAACAGGCGGCGGATCTTGAAGCGCTGCTGCTGCAACGCGGCTTCATCCAGCCCCGCCCTGAACAGGAAGGCGGCACCGGCACCAACTTCATCCTCACCCCCCGCGGCGCCAGCCTGCTGGCGATGATCGACAGCAGCATTCCGGGCAACGACCACCCGCGTTTGGTGCTCGATGAACAAGCCGATGCACTGGACCCGGCGACCTTCGACCATGTGGCGGCCAAACCGCAGGTGGCTTGACGGCTCGGTGTCTGCAAACCCGTAGGAGCGGCTTTAGCCGCGAAGGGCTTCGCGGCTAAAGCCAATACTGTCCACTTAAGTACACAAATCTCGGTGGGAGATTCTATGGTTTTAGGGAAGCCCATTAGCTGACTTTTGGTCGGTATTCGTCCTGCCCCTTCAGCAGGGCGAATATGACGCGTGCAAGCTTGCGAGCGAGCATCACTAATGCCTGAGTCTTACGAAAACCTCGGCTTATGTAGCTCTCATAAAGCTCTTTCCAGGCAGCGGTACGGCGGGCCGACATCGCAGCGGTATGCAGTATACGTCGCGCTTCAGGGTCGCCGCGCTTGGACAAACTACGGCGGCCATCTTTCTGACCTGACTTGGACACTCTCAAATCCAGTCCTAAAAATGCAATGAAAGCATCTGAGTTTCTGAAGTCTCCTCGCTGAAAGGCAGTCAACAGACGTGCGCCTGTTAGAAAACCGACACCTTCAACTTTAAGACACCTGTTCAATTGCCCGATCAGGCCAGCTTCTTTGATCTGCTCGTTAATCGTCTTTTCAATAAGTACTTCCAAGCGCTCCATCGCCTTCAGTTGCCCAGTTATCGCCGTCTTGAGCAGAGGCTCATTCGCCCAGCTCTGCTTCAGGCTTACTCGGGCTTGCACGACTGCAGCACGTCGACGGAATAGGCTGACAAGTCGACGGTAGAGCCCTCCGGGCGGGCTCCAAGGGCGGAGCTCCTCGCTTTCATTCTTGAGGTAACGAGCCAGCAGCCTGGCATCCAGCGCATCAGTCTTGGCTCTGATGTTGACGCCCTTTCGGTAGTGGCTCAGCTCGTAACCGCCAACCAGATAAATCACGCAGTCGAACTTATGAGCAAGATCGGCAAACATCAGGTGATAAATATTGGTGGCTTCGATAGCAATAGCAACTTTTCCAGGTAACGCTTTCAACCACTTCTTGATGGCTATCTTATTGTTAGGCAGGGTCTCCAGCTTGTCGGACTCAGCGTGGTAAATCACCAGCTCATCTTTGGCGACATCTACACCTACGATCGGCAGTGAGACAGGAACTGGCATTGCCATTGGGCATCCTCCGGGATATGGTTTTAGGACTTGAAGGGCCACCCAGAGGCGCAGGCTTGTCTCTTTCGTCGGCTGCGAGCCTGAAGCATTCTTTATCGGCGCTTGGGTGAAAGGAGGAGGGGCGAAATCTCCCACGGTCTGTACTGCGTCAACAGTCAGAAGTTGGCTTAGTCCCTCCTCCTCCCTTCAAGATCTACCATACAAGTTGGCTTGCCGACGAAGACGGCGGCACATTCGCAGCAGATGTAGTGTTTTTACTGGCCTCTTCGCGAGCAAGCTCGCTCCCACCGGGTCCGCAGTGTTTATCTGAACAGTATTGCGGCTGAAGCGGATCGCCGCCCGGCCGCTCCTACAGCGGTTGTGTTGGCTCCAGGGCCATCACCATCGACACCTGTTGCGCTGCCTTTAAACAATCCAGGTCCTGAAAATCCTTGCGCATGTCATCAATCCGGCTCAGCAGCTTCTGCTTCTGCTGCGCGGTGCTCATGGCATAGATATCCGCCACCAGGTTGATCGCAGCCTGTTCGGTGCGCGCGTAGGCTTCGCGGTAGTCGGCGGTCCAGAAGGTCTGGCGGTCTTGCAGCAGAGCGCTGATGCGCGGGGCGAAGTCAGGTTGCTGGCGCTGTTGCAGCGCCGCCAGGAAGCGTTGCTGCCAACTGGCGCGGTTGGCCAGCCAGGCCTGGTTCTGCTCACCCAGCGACACCGACCACTGCTGGACCCGCGCCTTTTGCTCGGCGGTCAGCGACCCCATCCACGGCGACAGGCGTTTCTCCATGCGCCCGGCGCGGTCGGCGATCTGCTTGTCCAGCGGCTGGTTGAGGTATTCCTTCTGGCGTTTGCTCTGATCGCGTTCGAAGGCTTGCTGCATCTCCTGCACCTGCTTGTCATCCAGGCGGCTGAGCAACTCGACCACCGAAGGGGTGACCTGCCGGGCAATGCGGGCAATCGCCTGTTCGGCCTCACGGGTACGGGTTTGCAGCGCGGCAGGGCTGACCTGATCGTCGCGCACCATCTGCTCAAGCCGGTCGAGCCAGGTCAGGTAACCCGGCAACTGGGTACTGCAATGCCACTGCAAATGCTGCTTGAGGCGTTCATCGAGCCAGTCTTTCTGCTCGCCACGCACCTTGAGGTAATCGCTGAGCGACCAGGGGATGATCACATCCAGGTTGCGATAGGCCAGGCTCACCTGGCCACAGCCGCTCAGCAGCGACACCGTCAGCAACAGGGTAATGACAACTTTCGACAGGTAATCCATGACCTTTCCTCACTACATCGGCCTTGTTGTAGAGAGTGGCGGATCATGGCAGTTCCCTGCAATCAGAACAGTGCACGCACCGCCTTGAGCGTGACTGTCTGCTCGCAGCGCGGGTTATGCCCGCTGTACAGGCCGCAATCATCACCGCTCAGGCTGGAGTCGCTGTAGATCAGGTTCATGTCGATGCCCAGCCAGGGCCGGGACAACTTCAGCGACCAGTCGTTGAAGCCGCCGACCAGCCGGCCGTCACTGGCAATCTGTGCGCTGCCGAACTCGTGGGTGGTGTACTGCATGCGCACGTTCACCCCCAGTTGCGGCATGCTGCCCAGATCAACGAACAGGGTGTTATTGCGCGTGCCGGTGTCGTTGCTGAAGGCCGCGCCCAGGCGGCTGTCGAGAATCCGCAGGCCAGCGTACAGCTCATGGCTGGCCACCTGATTGGTCTCCGGGTAGCTGTAGCGGATCATCCCCAGCTCGTAACCGGTGCTCTGATCAAAGGGCTTCTTGAAGCCCATGTAAGAGTCCAGCTCCATATTGCTGTCTGGCGTCAGGCCCATGTTCGGTGACCACTGGCCGAAATACAGGCCGCTCTCATGGGTCAGGTCCAGCCCGCCATGAAACGAATCACCGCCGCTTGAGGGTGCCACCAGGCCCTGGGCCATGCTGCGCGTCGGCGTGGTTCCCAGTTTCAGGCTGAAGTCGCCCAGGCTTCGTTCCAGTACCTGGGCAGAAGCCGGCTGACAAACCAACAAGGCGCCGAGCAACGGCGTCAGGCATCGAATAACACGCATAAAGCACTCCAGGTGATGGGCGAGGAGTGTGGAAAAAATAGGGTTTGGATTAGGCTGGTGCGCGCAACCCGCGAGCCAGAGCCATCGCAAGAATACCGATGAAATCCGCCGGGGCATGACCGTTCGTCGATTCAACGCCAATTCGGCCACGATCAAGGACCACATGAATGCCCGTCAACAAAACCGGTTAGAATGCCCGCCACGCAATTCAGAGTGATCGGCACATGGCTTTAATCGGGCGCTTCAACAGCTTGCAAATCGTCAAGCACACCAATTTCGGGTTGTATCTGGACGGCGGCGCGGACGGCGAAATCCTCCTGCCCAACCGCTACATCCCCAAGGACGCGCCCACGGAGGTCGATGACTGGCTCAACGTATTTATCTACCTCGACAGCGATGACAAGCTGATCGCCACCACCCTCAAACCGAAAATTCAGGTCGGCGGCTTTGCCAGCCTCAAGGCGGTGCAGGTCAACAACATCGGGGTGTTCCTCGACTGGGGCCTGCCCAAAGACCTGCTGCTGCCGTTCTCGGAAGAAAAGCGCCAGATGGAAGCCGGCGAATACTGCGTGGTGCATGCCTACCTCGACAAACACACCCGGCGCATCACCGCCACCTCGCGGCTGGACCGCTACCTCGACAAGACCCCGGCCACCTACAGCCCCGGCCAGGCGGTCAACCTGCTGGTGGTCGAGCGCACCGACCTGGGCTTCAAGGCGATCATCGAGAACAAGCACTGGGGCCTGATCCACAAAAACGAAGTGTTCAAATTTCTGCGCCCCGGCATGCAAGAGAAAGGCTTTATCAAAGAAGTGCGCGCCGACGGCAAAGTCAGCCTCAGCTTGCAACCCATCGGCGCGGCGGCCGCCGACGACCTGTCCGGGCAAATCATCGCCAAGCTGCGTGAAAACGGCGGTGTACTGGAAGTCAGCGACAAGAGCGACCCCAAACTGATCAGCGACCTGTTCGGGGTCAGTAAAGGCAACTTCAAAAAGGCCATCGGCGGGCTGTACAAACAAGGCCAGATCGCCATCCATGCCGACCGCATCGAACTGACCTGAGGACGGCATTGGCCGGCCAGGCCGGTGGCAGATCACCCACCGGTTTGAGTTGCGTTCAAATTGCTGGCACTACGCTGGGCCGGTGGGAGTCGGCTCAGCCGACGAAGGCGTCAGCAGATTCTATAAATGTGCCGACCTTTGCATCTAAACACCGCCCAGCCAACAGCCAATTTTAAAAATGCCCCTCAGGCAAGCAAAGCATCAATCTCCCTCGTCAGCCGCTGCAAGGGCAGGGTGCCATTGAGCACCTGCGCCTCGCTCAGCGGCTGACTGGCCCTACGCAACAGCAGCACCGGCACGGCCCGCAGCCCCAGCGTATCAGCCAGCGCCTCGTCATCGCTGACCGCCACCCGGTGCTGCTGCTCCTGCAATGCCAGGTGCAGCGCCTCGGGCCCGAGCCCGGTTGCGCTGGCCAACTGCAGCAGCACCTGATCCTCACCAATATTCTGACCGTACTCGAAAAACGCCCGGAACAACGCCCGATTGAAATCCCCAAACCGGCCCTGGCTGCGCGCAAAATTCGCCGCTTCCAGCGCCTTGCGGCTGTGCGGCTGCACAGGCGGAATCTTCATCGTCAACTGGCGCCGGTCGGCCATCGGCAACACCGCCTGCAACCAGGTCATGCGCAGGTAATCAGCCTGCGGGTCCGGGGTGGTCAATGGCTCGGGCCGCAACTCAAATGCATGCCAGCACCACTCGATCATCGCGCCGTAACGGGCCTGAAGCTGTTCGAGAACCGGCAATTGCAGGTAGCAGAATGGGCAGACATAGTCGCTCCATATATCGACCCTCAGGGCGGGTTGTGTGTCTGTATGCATTCGCCTGGCTCCTTAGCTCTATTAGCAGTGACTGCCCACTTATGGGAAAAGTCCGGCTATTTCGCGGATCAATTCCCAAACGGTCGCTGTCCCAGCCATAACCCTCTCAGGACACATCGCCATGAAACGATTTCTCACCGCCTACGCTGCAACCCTGGTCGCGTTTCTGATCTTCGACGGCTTATGGCTGGGCGGGCTGATGGGCCCGACCTACCGCGCCTGGCTCGGCCCACTGATGCTCGACACACCGGTCATCGGCCCGGCGGTCGCGTTCTACCTGATGTACGGCGTGGGCATCGTGGTGCTGGCCGTGCTGCCGGCCCTCAACGTGCAACGCCTCGGGCAAGCGGTCGGCCACAGCGCCTTGCTGGGCCTGGTGGCCTACGGCACCTACGACCTGACCAACTGGGCCACCCTGCGCGGCTGGCCAGCGCAAATGGCCTTGGTGGACCTTGCCTGGGGCGTGGTGGTGACCACATTGGCGGGGACAGTGGCTTATGTGCTGACGTCGCGGTTGTTGCGCTGAGCCCTGTAGGTGCTTCAGTCCACCGCCCAGTAGGAGCGAGCTTGCTCGCGAAGAGGCCAGTAAAGTCACAGCAGTTGTAGCGAATGTGCTGCCGTCTTCGTCGGCAACCGGAGCGCTGGCCGGCCACTCCCACACGAGATCTGTGCTACTTCCAGATCATGGGCAATGCCAGTGAGCGTGTTCGGTTGAGCACCTCGTAAGCGCGATTGGTTCTGCCGATGGCAGGGGCGAGGTCGGCTACGGTCAGCCCTGACTGCTCCGTGCGGAATTTAATCGCCTCAATCGGGTCCGGTAAATCAACCGGAAAGTGCTTGGCTTCATAGGCTTCGATCAGCGTGATCATGACCTCGAACGCGTCGCCTTCCGGGGTGCCAGGCGCTGGCTCGTTATCGAATAGAGGCGATATCTCCTTGAGAGCCGCTTGATACTCTGCGTCAGTGCGGATCGGGCGGATTTTAGTGGTGGTCACTCCATCGCCACTTCAAAGCCGTGGATCAAAGTGGTTAAGGATCGACCACGATCTGCTGCGTATCTGCCTGAGGATTAACCGGCCATGAAGTATCGATAGAAGAAAGGCGAGCCAGCCTGCGACGGCGCTGTCTGTTTCCAAAGAGAAAAATAGATCGCCGGTGATAAAGAATGTCAGATGGTGAATGAAGAGGAATGTGTTGTAGCCCAGTACCGACCAGAAGCGGAGGCGGGTGGGCTTTTTCTCCTTTAAATCGGACTCCAGATTCAGCGCAAGGACGTAAGGGAATAGCGAGGCCTTTGCATATGCTAATAGCAGTTCCCAATGATCCTCTATTGTCATATTCAGTGTCCCGCCCGAGTGGATAGCGTTGACGCTTGAAGTGCTGCCTTTTATTTTCAAAGAAAACAGTATTACTTTCGGCGATGAGCCATTCGATACTCATCAAGAGTTTTTTTGTGCTTGCATATCTTCAAGTTAAAACGCCTTATTAGATACCAGCGTCTCACTTTCCACTCTCTCGGGAAGGTGGAAGTATGCAGGAAGAACATCAATATGGACACCCAGCCTAAAATGGTTCGGTCTAGAGGTCCATAGAATGGAATTGTACCGCTTTTAAAGTAGTCAAAATAAAGGCATGCGAGAAGAAGGCTATAGAGTGTCGCCAGCCAGAATTTTTTTCCTGAATAGTTCCGTCCTGAGAAGGCGTATTTCATTCTGCGCGCGGGCAGGTAGAGCAGAACGGAAAATATTATGAATAAAAAATGTGTAAAAAAACTACTCATCATCCTTCAGTATCTCAAGGGTAAGGTTTTTAAAGGTAATTACATTGACTGAAATTTCGGTACGTAACGCTTGCTTGGTCATAGCCTTAAAGCCTCTTACAAAGTCTTCGTCGATATACCTGAAAAGTTTTCGAGCCTCTGGAGAAACGACTTTTCGAGTCAGACCCCACCCAGACAGAGTCAGATCAGTTACGAGGTAAGCAACATTCCCATCAGTTTTTGTTCCGCCCGCTGCCTGTGCGGCTTCTTGATAACCTTGGCGAACCCAGCCTTCTGAGTCCGAACGGCCTTTTATAAGATTTCGGCTACTTTCATAGATGTTGTTAGCCCCATGGCTGATAAGGGCCGCGCCGCCGGTCACGCATAAAAAGCCGCCGCTGGCATAACAAAGCCCGACGCCAGCGGCAACTTGACCTACGCCACCTACGAGTCCAAGGCTGTTCTCGATTTTTATCATTGCGGGGTGAGAGAACCAGTTGCTCTCTTCTTTAATAGCTGCCAGTCCCTGCTCAGCCGTTTTTAAGCCACGCTCGACGTCACTGACGATACCTTGTGCAAAATAAGCAATGTCCCGATTGAACTGCAGCCTGAGGATTCCATCGCTGATAGTTCGCGCCGCTACCGTACAAGCCTGCCCCTTGAGAAGCGCCGCCGCTTGCCTCACATCCTCAAGATTCTGCCCGCTCGTTTGTGGACCAGCCTCAAGCGTCCTCATCGTTCGGCCCCCGAAGACGCACAGTCGCACAGTCTGGCCGTCACCTTGGAGCAGGTGAGGTTCTGGGTCTGGTTTTCATGGCCGGCCCGGTACGGGGTGCCGAGTGACGGCTGAGTCGAGCAGCCTGCGGACATCAGGCATTGGCGCTCGTCTCTAAGCGTGATGTAACCGTAAGCAGCCATTCTGGGATCCTCCGTGAAGTGGAGGCGCAGTGTATTTTTTGACTTGCTCAGGATATGTAAGAAACGTCCGAAACCTCTGTCGGGCGAGACAGCAAATCATGCCAGTGACATGCCCTGCTCGTGAGCGGTTGAACTTCGTTATCCAGCGGTCATGGCGGGTGCGTTCAGCACCGCGGCGCGACCTCTGTTGATCTGAATTGCAGCCACAGCCGGGGCGGTCTGCACCGTCCCGGCATCCAAGCGGTTACCGCCCGATACAAGCCCGCCACCACGACTCGCCCGCCTTCAACGCCTCGGCCTCCGGCACCGGCAACACCTGCAGCACATCGCGCAGCCGAATCCACGGCTCGTTCTGCCAATGCAGCATGCTCATCGACAACCCCGGCCACTGCAACAGACTCAGCATTGGCGCCTGATCACCCGCCGACGGCTGCGCATCCCGCACCGCCGCAACCACCTCATTGGTGATCCACTGCCGCAGGCTGCGCTGCTCGGGGTGATGGTGATGCACCAGCAGCACATAAATCCCAGACTCGCTGATCATCAGCTCTTCCTCGCAACGCCCATGGCTTTCAAGCCAGAGAGTACGGCGCTGGTCCGGGTCGAGCTTGCAGGTGGAGCGGGTGTTAAGCGGCCAGGCAATCAAGCGACCAAGATCGCGGGCGCAGAACCAGACCTGGTTTTCCAGGAGGAGGACGCGGAGCTGGCGGCCGTAGCGGTGGAAGATGGTGGGGGTGAGCGGAGATAGATCGTTTTGCATAGGAAGCCTCTACGTTTTGGGTTCAAGGTGCTGGTGACCAACGTAGAGGGGCAGAAGAATCCCAACGACGCCCGCCAAAGCTCACATTCTTCAGATAGAGGAATGGGGCGTTGGTAGCGATTTCTACGTTGGGTGTTCTTAAGCACCGCGAAAAATAATATAGAGCTCGGCTGCGGGCGTGAATATCTCGTTTTCGGAGAGCTTTGTGGGAAATGGCAGCAATTACCTTGGCCAAAAGTCACTTTAAGCTGGTGAATTAGGAGACACTGAGAAAAGATCAGTTTTGGCTTTCGATGCTTTTCAGGTACGTCTTGAGCTGTTCATTCAACTTTGCTCCATCAACGCCTGAATGAATTTCTCGATGGCAGTTTGGGCAGACAGCCCCTACGAACTGAGGATGGTCCAACCCGCCGTCAGAAAGCCGATTAACGTGATGAGGCTCCAGGTATGGAGAACCGTCTTTCTTCGTAAAAGGTGCTGGCTTCTCACAGCTCTCGCATCGTCCTTTCGCGCGCATCAATACGTAGCGCGCAACCTGACGGCTACGTTGATAGACATTACGTGGTGCAGATTGGGTTTGCACGCCGCTTTCGGGCTTACAAGCTGCCAATGCGGCTTTTCGTGCTTCGATTATGAGGTTAGGCGCGTCTACTTCGTAATCAACGTCATACTCGGGCGTTTCAGCGATGGCATCTACCGGTACTAATCGGAAAACAATTGCGGTTCTGTCCTGACCTTTCAAATCTGGTTGGATTCGGGTGAATCTGTCTGCACAGCAAAATTCACCGACGTAGGAATAGCCATTGCTTTTGCCGAGAGACTGGAATAAGTGCAGAGCTTTGCCATTCTCTGCATGCTCTGCGATTGCTTTATTGCCCAGAGTCAAGGTCATATCGCCCAGCTGCCCTTGCCCGGTATACAAATAAAACTCTTTCTTCGCGTCCCATCCGTCCTCGTATCCGTATTGTTCGCCACTCTCGCCGGTAAACAAAAAAATTGCCGGGAATAATTTGGACGGCGAAATTCCGCTCTGCCTGCTACCCCCAAAGGGGCCGTTTATCTCGGTCTGGCGGTCGTAGATCGCTCCGCGTGTGAACTGTAGTGCTGGTCGACCTTCATTAGGCGGGAGCTCCGCGACCGTGAAGCCCCGCTTTTGCAAGTATTTTTTGACTGAGTGCCCGCCTACAAACTGATCCTCTGCTACGCCGGTGGCCAGGGACACAATTTTTTTGGGTGGGTAAAGGTTGTTAGCCACCTGGATGGCATGGCGGTAGACCGGGTTTTGCGTCCAATCATGCCATTGATGTGTGTTGCGCAACCGTCGATCAAAATCCAGTAACGCTTGCTCAATTCGTTCCTTCGAAACAGCTTTGATCGCCACTGGACGTGCCCTTTTTCGCTCAGGTTTGTAGGAAATTTCCTATCGTGGCGAAAGAACAGTCCGTTTTCAATATGTGAATGAGGAAGTTAGCTGGCGTTTCGCCTTCACGGATGGCATGGGTTTATTGGCATTGCCGAAGCACGTCGCTGGCTTGGTAGAAGTTAGAAGCCGCCAGAGCATTTTCATGGGACAAGTCCTGCCAACCGTAAGACATGTCCGTAGCCCCATTCCCCAAGACCCGTAGCCCATTTCCTTTTTCACATCCCCATGGCCGCTGACCGACACCAACCCACCACACTCCGCCCACCCCCATCAGCGGAGCCAGCCAGTGCAACCCGAAAGAACCCAGCATCAAGCCCATTTCGGCATCATCTTTACCCTCACCAAACTCACCGTCATGCCCGAAGATCGGCCAAATCTGCGTGCGCTGTACCTCTGCGATCTCGGCGCCGGTTGTTGGCAAGCCAGTGACTTGATCGTCGAGCTTTACGACCGCATGCAAGCCGGTCAGCGTCCTTGTGACATGTTGATTCGGGTCTCCAAGCCATTGCTGCGCGAGCAGGCCGATGCGCTCAACAGTCAACGGGCAACGATTGCCAAGGTCGTCGGTTCTATTGCCGGTACTGTGGCGGGCCCGTTGGGCAAGGCGGCGTCTATCGGGGCGGGTGGGGCAGCGGGTTACATGACGCAGCGTGAATTGCGCACTTACCACGCTGGAGACATCATGTTCTCGGTGCAGGCTTCGGTGAGTGGAGGCATCGGTCCGCAGCGCTCCATGCAGTCGATTTTGATCAAGTCCAAAGGCGGCGGCTAATGGACAACCTGATCTTTGGCGTTACGGCGACGTTGGCTTTTGTGCTGATGTTCTGTCTGAAACAGCGCATCTGGCGCAAGTGGCTGGGCATAGCGCTGATGATCACTGGTTTCGCGGGCACTTTCTGGAGCATCCCGCAGTTGGCCGATTTCGATCCGTTCAATGTCTTCCTGATCATGTGGCTGACCGGGTTGAGTCTGTTTTTTGAGCGCGACCGTTATATTGATTCGGATTGAATGCAGTTGGCTTCGCGGCTGAAGCCGCTCCTACGAGGCGAACCAAAGCTACCCCTCAAACCACCCCTTCAACCGATCCCGAAAACTCATAATCAACGGCTCCCGCGCCCGCCCTCTACGTATCGCCAGTTCAAACGGTGCCTGATACCCAAACACCGCTGGCAGCAACACCTTGAGCCGTTTCTGCTCCACCCAGGTCTGGGCATAGTGCTCCGGCAAATACCCGATATACGCCCCGGACAGCACCAATATCAGCTGCGCTTCCATCGACTCCACGGTCGCTGCGCTGTGTTTGAAGCCGTGGCGGGCCAGTTCGGCCTGGCTCCAGTAGCCGCGGCCGACCATGCGTTGTTGGGTGATGGTTTGCGCCGGGATGCGGCGCTGGTCGAACAGTTCGTGGCGGTCGCTGCAGTACAGCCAGTGTTGTTCGCGGTACAGGGCCTGGTACATGAGGCCGTTCATGCGCACCGAGAAGGCGCCGATGGCGAGGTCCAGGCGGTTTTCCTGGACGCCCAGTTGCAGTTGCGCGGGGCTGAGCACGGACAGGTGCAGGTGCACGGCGGGGTGTTCTTTGCTGTAGGCGCCGATGACATCGGCCAGCGGCAAGGCCGGGTCGCTGACGGTGGAGTCGAGCACGCCGAGGTTGAGGGTGCCGCGCAGTTCGCCTTTGAGGGCGGCGCTGTAGCGTTCGAAGCCTTCGAGTTCGGCCAGCAGGCGCAGGGTTTCCTGGTGGAACAGTTCGCCCTTGCTGGTCAGGCTGAAGCCGCCACGGCCCCGATGGCAGAGCACGATGCCGAGCTGGGTTTCGAGCTGGCTCATGTAGGTGCTGATGGCCGAGGTCGAGAGGTTGAGTTCCTGCTGCGCTGCTGCAAAGCCCTGATGGCGCACCACGCAGGCGAAGATGCGCAGCAGTTTGAGGTCGGGCAGGGCAGAGGACATGAGGGCACCGGGCTTTGGACTGGTGGCAGTTTAATGGGGGTTGGGGTTTGTGGGGTAGGTGGGGGGGGCTGATGGGCCGTTTCGCTAGCGAGTTGGGGCCCATCAGTTTTGTGTCGTGCTCAAGTTCAGATTCGACTCTGATCTGTAGGAGGAAACAGGCGGTCGCCCATGAAACAGCCAGTAAGCCGGCCCGTCTGCAGTGGATGTGCCGCCGCATTCGTTAGCAAGCCAACTTCCACCGGGATCTGCGCCTTGCTCAGAAAGTAGGTATGACGCAAATCCGGTGGGAGTAAGCAAGTTCTGCTGGCGACTGCGGTGACTGAAGCTTCGCGGCTGAAGCCGCTCCTACGGGCGTCAGCCAGGCGGCTGATAGTTTAGAAATCTCTGAACTAAGTATTTGCCCGCAGCGATTCTTCTGCCTGCGGGGCGTCACCAGAATGGCCGCACACCAATTAGAACAATGTGAGGCCACCCCGTGGACAAGACCTTCCACCAGCCTTTGGGCGGCAACGAGATGCCCCGCTTCGGTGGTATCGCCACCATGCTGCGCCTGCCGCATGTGCAGAGCCCTGAAGAGCTGAACAAGCTCGACGCCGCGTTTGTCGGCATCCCGCTGGATATCGGCACGTCGCTGCGTTCCGGCACCCGTTTCGGGCCGCGGGAGATTCGTGCCGAGTCGGTGATGATCCGCCCTTACAACATGGCCACCGGTGCCGCGCCGTTCGATTCGCTGAACGTGGCAGACATTGGCGACGTTGCCATCAATACCTTCAACCTGCTGGATGCCGTGCGCATCATCGAGCAGGAATACGACCGCATTCTCGATCACGGCATCATCCCGCTGACGCTGGGCGGTGACCACACTCTGACCCTGCCGATCCTGCGCGCCATCAAGAAGAAGCACGGCAAGGTCGGGCTGGTGCATATCGATGCGCATGCCGACGTCAACGATCACATGTTCGGCGAGAAGATCGCCCACGGCACCACCTTCCGCCGCGCGCAGGAAGAGGGCCTGCTGGACAGCGACCGGGTGGTGCAGATCGGCCTGCGTGCCCAGGGCTATACCGCCGAGGATTTCAACTGGAGCCGCAAGCAGGGCTTTCGGGTGGTGCAGGCCGAACAGTGCTGGCACCAGTCGCTGACCCCGCTGATGGCTGAAGTGCGCGAGAAGGTCGGCGGCGGGCCGGTGTATCTGTCGTTCGATATCGACGGCATCGACCCGGCCTGGGCGCCGGGCACCGGTACGCCGGAAGTCGGTGGCCTGACCACCATTCAGGCGCTGGAGATTATTCGCGGTTGCCAGGGGCTGGACCTGATCGGCTGCGATCTGGTTGAGGTGTCGCCGCCGTATGACACCACCGGCAATACCTCGCTGTTGGGCGCCAACCTGCTTTACGAAATGCTCTGTGTGTTGCCGGGTGTGGTGCGCCGATGAGCCGCGAGCTTGAGGTGCATGAAGCGGCGGCGGCGCTGGTGCGGGCCTTTGCCAGTAACGACACGGCGGCGTATTTCGCCTTTTTCAGTGAAGACGCCAGCTTTGTTTTTCATACCGTGGGCAAGCGGCTGAACAGCCGGGCCGAGTACGAGGCGCTGTGGCGCGAGTGGCAGGCTGACGGGTTTACCGTGCTGGGCTGTGAGTCGAGCAATGCCACGGTCAGCGTGCAGGGGGAGGTGGCGATCTTTGTGCATGACGTCGCGACCCGGCTGCGGCTGGCGGGTGAGGACGTGGCAGTGCAAGAGCGCGAGACCATTGTGTTTCGCCGTGAGGGCGAGCGCTGGGTGGCGTGGCATGAGCATTTGTCGGCTGTGACGGCCGGATGACGGTGGCGCTGTTTGGGTCGCTGTAGGAGCGGCTTCAGCCGCGAATGGTAGCCAGCATTCCCGGCTGAAGCCGGTCCTACGGGACCGCGCAGGACCGTCAGATCCAGCAGATCCAGCAGAGCCGGCAACATTACAAGAATCAGATCCAACCTTCCGCCCGGGGTTAACGGGCGGCCATAAAGGGTCAGCGTGCCTGCGCTGGCCTTACAACAACCGTGACAGGCGCTGGAGTTACCCATGAGTCATTCGACTGGTATCGAAACCTGTGGTGTCGAGCAGATCCCCGACAACCAACGCGATGCATCCCCTATTGATCTGTTCCGGCTGATCTTCGGCGGGGCCAATACCTTTTCCACGGCGGTGCTGGGCAGTTTCCCGGTGTTGTTCGGGCTGTCGTTTCAGGCCGGGGTCTGGGCGATTGTGCTGGGGGTGGCAGTCGGTGCGTTGATCCTGGCGCCGATGGGGCTGTTTGGTGCGCTCAACGGCACCAACAATGCGGTGTCGTCCGGGGCACATTTCGGCGTGCACGGGCGGATCGTCGGTTCATTCCTGTCGTTGCTCACGGCGGTGGCGTTCTTCTCGCTGTCGGTGTGGAGTTCTGGCGATGCCTTGGTCGGCGGCGCGCAGCGCTTGGTCGGCCTGCCGGAAAACGACCTGAGTCTGGGCCTGGCCTACGGGTTGTTTGCGGTGCTGGTGCTGGTGGTGTGCATCTTTGGCTTTCGCTTCATGCTGTGGGTCAACAAGATTGCGGTGTGGGCATCGAGCCTGTTGTTCTTGCTGGGCATCGCAGCCTTTGCCGGGCCGTTCGATGCGGGCTATGCCGGTAGCGTGAATCTCGGCCAGGCCGGGTTCTGGGCGGCGTTCGTTGGTGCGGCGCTGTTGGCGATGAGCAACCCGGTGTCGTTCGGCGCGTTTCTCGGTGACTGGTCGCGGTATATCCCGCGTGAAACCTCCAAAGCTCGCATCATGCTGGCCGTGCTGGCGGCCCAGGCCGGTACCTTGATTCCGTTCCTGTTCGGCCTGTGTACCGCCACGCTGGTGGCCAGCCAGGCGCCGCAGTACATCGAGGCCAATAACTATGTCGGTGGTCTGCTGGCGATTTCGCCGGGCTGGTTCTTCCTGCCGGTGTGCCTGATTGCGGTGATCGGCGGGCTGTCGACCGGAACCACGGCGCTGTACGGCACCGGCCTGGACATGTCGAGCATGTTCCCGCGGCTGCTCAGCCGCGCCGGCGCCACGCTGCTGATCGGCGTTGCGGCCATCGCCTTTATCTTCATCGGCCGGTTTGCCTTCAACCTGGTGCAGAGCGTGTCGACCTTTGCGGTGCTGATCATCACCTGCACCAGCCCGTGGATGGTGGTGATGATCCTCGGCCTGATCGCCCGGCGCGGCTTTTACCACGCCGACGACTTGCAGGTGTTCACCCGTGGCGAGCGCGGCGGCCATTACTGGTTTCACCACGGCTGGAACTGGCGCGGCCTGGGGGCGTGGTTGCCCAGCGCTGCGCTGGGCCTGTGCTTCGTCAACCTGCCGGGGCAGTTTGTCGGGCCGCTGGGCGAGCTGGCCGGTGGCATCGATATCAGCCTGCCGATCACCCTGGGGATGGCGGCGCTGCTGTACCTGACCCTGCTCAATACCTTTGCGGAACCGGCCGCTGTCTACGGCCCGGCCGGCCCGCGCTGGGTGCGCTGCAAGCAGCCCGGTGCTGCCCCGCTAAACAACGCCTCACCGGTCTGATCGCCTTGCCAATTCCGGGCGCGTGCGGGCCCGGACCCTTTCCAGATAAAACGAGAAAAAGAGCATGATCCTGGATATCTCCGTTGTCCTTTTGTACGCCCTCGGCATGCTGTTGCTGGGCTGGTACGGCATGCGCCGGGCGCGTAACCCGGAAGAGTTTCTGGTCGCCGGGCGTAACCTCGGGCCGGCCTTCTATATGGGCACCATGGCGGCCACGGTGCTCGGCGGTGCGGCCACGGTCGGCACGGTGCGGCTGGGTTATGTGCATGGCCTGTCGGGTTTCTGGCTGTGTGCGGCGTTGGGGGTGGGCATCATCGTGCTCAACCTGTTCCTCGCCCGGCCGTTGCTGAAGCTGCGGATCTCTACCGTGACCCAGATTCTGGAGCGGCGCTACACGCCCATGGCCCGTCAGGCCAGTGCGGTGATCATGTTTGCCTATGCGCTGATGATCGGCGTGGTCTCGACCCTGGCCATCGGTACTGTGCTGCAGGTGCTGTTTGCGCTGCCGTTCTGGTCGGCGCTGCTGCTCGGTGGCGGCGTGGTGGTGGTGTATTCGAGCATCGGCGGCATGTGGTCGCTGACCCTGACCGATATCGTCCAGTTCGTGATCAAGACCGTCGGCCTGATGTTCGTCCTGCTGCCGATCTGCCTGTACCGCGTCGGCGGCTGGGATGAGCTGGTGGCGCGGCTGCCGTCCAGCGCGTTCAGCCTGACCACCATCGGCTACGACACCATCATCACCTACTTTTTGATCTACTTCTTCGGCATCCTGATTGGCCAGGACATCTGGCAACGGGTGTTCACTGCCCGCAGTGAGGGCGTGGCGCGGGTGGCGGGCAGCATGGCCGGGGTTTACTGCGTGATCTACGGCCTGGTCGGTGCGCTGATCGGCATGTGCGCCAAGGTGCTGCTGCCGGAGCTGGACTCGCCGAACAACGCCTTTGCCGCGATCGTGAAAAGCGCCTTGCCTGATGGCATTCGTGGTCTGGTGATCGCGGCGGCGCTGGCGGCGATGATGTCCACTGCCAGTGCCGGCCTGCTTGCCGCCTCGACCACCATCACCGAAGACCTGCTGCCGCGCCTGCGCGGTGGGCGTGAGTCGAGCCTGGGCATGGCGCGCTTGTTCACTCTGCTGACCGGCTTGCTGATGCTGGCCATCGCCTTGATCGTCAACGACGTGATCGGCGCCCTGACCCTGGCCTATAACCTGCTGGTCGGTGGCATCCTGATCCCGATGCTGGGCGCCATTTACTGGAAACGTGCGACCACCGCCGGTGCCATCGCCAGCATGAGCCTCGGCTGCCTGGCGGCGCTGGTGTTCATGTTCAAGGACGGTCTGGAAGCCAACACGCCGATCTATTACAGCCTGAGCCTGGGGCTGGTGAGTTTTGTGCTGGTCAGTTTGCTGACCCGCCCCCGCCCTGCGGCTGAACACACTGTGCAAGCGGGCTGAGCGCGTTATCCATGTCTAATTTCAATCAGGAACCGGCCATGACCACCTGTGGAGAATTCCTCGTCAAGCAACTGCAGGCCTGGGGCGTCGATACGGTATTCGGCATCCCCGGTGTGCACACCGTTGAGCTGTATCGCGGCCTGCCGAGCAGCGGCATCCGCCACATCACCCCGCGCCATGAACAGGGCGCGGGTTTTATGGCCGACGGTTATGCGCGGGTCAGCGGCCAGCCGGGTGTGTGCTTCATCATCACCGGGCCGGGCATGACCAACATCCTTACCGCGATGGGCCAGGCCTACGCCGACTCGATTCCGATGTTGGTGATCAGCAGTGTCAACGAACGTTCGCGGCTCGGGCTGGGCAAGGGTTACCTGCACGAACTGCCCAACCAGCGGGCGATGGTCGCCGGGGTCAGTGCCTTCAGCCATACCCTGATGAGCGTTGAGGAACTGCCCGCCGTGCTGGCCCGCGCCTTTGCGGTGTTCGACAGCCAGCGGCCACGGCCGGTGCATATCGAGTTGCCGTTGGACATCATTACTGCGCCGGCCGATCACCTGGTGTTTGCGCCGCGCTGTCGGGTGCCGCGTCCGGTAGCGGAGGCGGGGGCCATCGCTGAAGCTGCCCGGCGGCTGAGCCAGGCCCAACGTCCCTTGCTGTTGCTGGGCGGCGGGTGTGTCGAGGCGGTGCAGGAGGCGGCTGAGCTGGCCACCCGGCTCGACGCGCCGACCGCGCTGACCATCAATGCCAAGGGCTTGCTGCCGGGCGATCATCCGCTGCTGCTGGGCAGCAACCAGTCGTTGGTGCCGGTGCGGCAACTGGCGCTGCACGCCGATGTGGTTCTGGCGATTGGCACCGAACTGGGTGAGACCGATTACGACGTGGTGTTCGATGGCAATTTCCGGATTGGCGGCGAGCTGATCCGCATCGACATCGACGCCGAACAACTGACCCGCAACCATGCGCCTGCTCTGGCGATTGTCGGCGACGCGCGCCAGGCGATGCAGGCGCTGTTGGCGCTATTGCCGGCACGAACGTTGAGCGCCGACAGCCCCGGCGCCCAACGTGCCGCCGAGGTGCGCGGGCAATTGGCCGAGGGTTTCAGTGGCTGGGCGCATTACCGGCGGTTGTTCGACGCTGTGCTGGAGGTGTTACCCGAAGCGCGTTTTGTCGGCGACTCGACCCAGACCGTGTACAGCGGCAATCACCTGATCGAACTGCCCGGCCCACGCCGCTGGTTCAACTCGTCCACCGGCTACGGCACTTTGGGTTACGGCCTGCCGGCAGCCATCGGCGCCAAACTGGCCGAGCCGGTGCGACCTGTGATCAGCCTGATGGGCGACGGCGGAATCCAGTTCAGCCTGCCGGAACTGGCCAGCGCCGTGGAGGCGCAGGTCGCGATCATCGTGTTGCTGTGGAATAACCAGGGTTATGGCGAGATCAAAAGCTATATGCAGTGCCGCGACATCACCCCATTGGGCGTGGATATCTATACCCCGGATTTTCTGACCATCGCCCGCGGCTTCGGCTGCGCCGCCGAACGCGCCCGCGACCCTGTGCATTTACAAACGCTGCTGCGCGAAGCACCGACTGATCGGCCGTTGATTATCGAAATTAATCAGGCACCGCCGTTTGCACCTTGATATCGGCCTGACCCTGCAGGAGCGGCCGGGCGGTGATCTGCGTTAGCGGCGAAGCCTTCGCGGCTGAAGCCGCTCCTACAGCGCGCATTCCATTTCACACTCTGGAAAGACTGACCATGCACACCCCTCATTACATCAACGGCCAGTGGCTGACCGGCGAGGGCGATGACGTCCTTGTGGTACACGACCCGGCGCTCGGTCAGCCCATCGCTGAACTGATCTCGGCCAGCGCCGCCCAGGTCGATCAGGCGGTCGCGGCTGCCCGTTTGGCCTTGCCGGGCTGGAAAGCCACGCCGGTTGCCGAGCGTGTCGCCATCCTGCGCCAGTTTGCCGGGCAACTGACTCAGCGCCGTGAAGCCTTGATCACCCTGCAAATGCGCAACAACGGCAAACCCCGGCATGAGGCCGAGGTGGATCTCGACGATGCCGTGGCGACCTTCAACTACTACGCCAACCTGATCGAAACCCAGCCCGCCGACCGCCAGGTCGAGTTGGCGGCACCGGGCTTCACTGCGCGCACCCGCCTGGAGCCGGTGGGTGTGGTGGGCCTGATCGTGCCGTGGAATTTCCCGCTGGTCACCAGCGCCTGGAAGCTCGCCCCGGCCTTGGCGGCGGGCTGCACCGTGGTGCTCAAACCGTCGGAAATCACCCCGTTGATCGAGCAGACCTACGGCCAGATCGCCGAGCAACTTGGCTTGCCCGTCGGCGTTTTGAACATCGTTACCGGCAAGGCCGCCACCGGCGCGGCGCTCAGCGAGCACCGCGGCCTCAACAAGCTGTCGTTCACCGGCAGCAACGGCGTCGGCAGCCAGGTGATGCGCAGCGCTGCGGCTTATTGCCGGCCGGTGACCCTGGAACTGGGTGGCAAGTCGGCGTTTATCGTGTTCGATGATTGCGACCCGGACCAGGCCGTCGACTGGATCGTTGCAGGGATCTGCTGGAACGCCGGGCAAATGTGTTCGGCCACCTCGCGCTTGTTGATTCAGGACGGCATTGCCGAAGCGTTGATTCCGCGCTTGCAGGCGGCCTTTGCTGCGTTGCGTGTGGGTAACCCGCTGACCGAAGACATCGACATGGGCCCGCTGACCAGCGAGGCGCAATGGCAAAAGGTTACTGAGTATCTGGCGATTGCCCGTAACGAGGGGTTGCAGTGCCTGGCCGGTGGTTCAGTGCCGCAGCGCGCCGGCTGGTTCGTCAGCCCGACGCTGTATGTCGACGTGCCAGACAGCAGCCGCCTGTGGCAGGAAGAAATCTTCGGCCCGGTGTTGTGCACCCGGCGTTTCAGCACCGAACAACAGGCCATAGCCCTGGCCAATGACAGCCGCTTCGGCCTGGTTGCCACGGTGGCCAGCGCAGACCTCGAACGTGCCGAGCGGGTCGCCGATGCGCTGGAAGTGGGGCATGTGTGGATCAACTCGGTCCAGGCGGTGTTTGTCGAAACCTCCTGGGGCGGCACCAAAGCCAGCGGCATTGGCCGCGAGCTGGGGCCGTGGGGGCTGGCAGCGTATCAGTCGGTCAAGCACGTGACCCGTTGCCTGTAGGAGATCGCCCGCCGCCTCGGCGCCGCGCTGTCGCGCAGCATGCCTTTGTGGGAGCGACCTTGGTCGCGAAGACTGCCGCACATTCGCAGTAGATGCTGTGACTTTACTGGCCTCTTCACGAGCAACCGGAGCGCCGGCCGGCTGCTCCCACCGGGGCATCGATGTAAATCAATGACCCCTCACTCGCTACGCTCGCCACACAAGTCCAGCACAAACAACTGCTCAACCTCTTTCTGCGCCAACCCCGCGCCAATCAGCGCAAACAGTTTGCCCAGCGCCGCTTCACGGGTCATGCCGCCGGCTGACACCAGACCGGCCGATGCCAGCAGGCTGCCCGCCGCGTACACGCCAAAGTCGACGTGCCCTTGCGGACACTGGCTGATAGCGGCCAGCACCACGCCTTGGGCATGCGCCTGACGCAGTACCTCGAGCAGTTCGGCGTTGTCCGAAGGCCCGGTGCCGCTGCCGTAGCATTCCAGCAGCAGGCCCTGTACGCCGCTGCCCAGCAGGGCGCGCAGGTGTTCGGCGCGCAGGCCGGGAACCAGTGGCAGGCTGAGCAGATTGACCGCTTCGCGCGGCTGGCGGTAGTCGATGCTCGCTGGCAACTCGGCCAGGTGCTCGCCCTGACGCAGACGCGGCATCACCTGGAAGGCATCGAAGGCATCGCTGCGCAGCTTGCTGACCCGGGCGCCGTGCATCAGCGCACCATTGAAATACAAGTGCACGCCCGCTGGCACACCGTCGTGCAGGGCTTGCAGGGCACCGAACAGGTTGGGCCAGGCATCGCTGTTGTCAGCGCCGGCCGGCAGCATCGAGCCGGTCAGTACCACTGGCACTGGCAGGCCCAGCAGCAGGAAACTCAGCGCCGCTGCGCTGTAGGCCAGGGTATCGGTGCCATGCAGCACCAGCACGCCGTCGCACCCTTGTTCTACGCCCTGCTGGATCGCCGCGACCATCGCCAGCCAGTTGCTCTGACTCATGTTGGCGCTGTCGATCAGCGGTAGCAGCTCGCGGAAGGTCCACGCGGGCACTTGTTGCGGTTGCTCAGCCTGCTGGGCACGCAGGCGTGCTTCAAAACCGGAAGCCGGGGCCAGGCCGTCGGCGCTCATCTGCATGCCAATCGTGCCACCGGTATAGAGCACGAGAAGGTTTTGCACGGCGGGCATAACGATTTCCTTATTAGAGTTAGGGATTTGGAAACGGGCAGGATAGCGCCGATTGCCTTGTGAGGCAGGCGGCAAATCCGGTTTCCTGAAAATTAGCGTGCCGCTTTGCTCAGGCGGAGCAGAAGCGGCAGCAAGAAGGGGGCCAGCGAACGGCAGCGAATGTGCCGTTCGCTCAGCGAGACTCAGCGTTGAGTCTGCAAGCCTTCAGCGGTGGCAGTAGCTTGCACGCTGTCGGCGGCCTTGACCGCAGGCCACGAAGCGCGGTCCAGGTCCAGGTCGGTGAACTTCGAACCGTCGAACACGGGTTGCTCGATACCGGCCTTGCGCTGCTCGTCGTAGTCTTTCATCACCCGCAGGCCGATTTTGATCAGCATGGCCAGGGCGGTCAGGTTGACGAATGCCAGGCAGGTCATGGTGATGTCGGCGAAGGCGAACACGGTGCCCAGGTTCTGCATCGAACCCCAGCAGATCAGCGCCAGTACCATGCCACGGTAGGTCAGCAGGGCGACCTTACTGCGGCCGAACATGAACTGCAGGGCGTTTTCACCGAGGTAGTAGTTGTAGAGGATGCAGGTGAACACGAACAGGCTCAGCGCGACGCTGATGAACGTGCGACCCCACTCACCTACCACCGCGGCCAGCGAGTTTTGCGCCAGGACGATGCCGTCGCCGCTATAGCCCACGTCGTAGATGCCCGACAGCAGAATCAGCAGCGCGGTGCAGGTGCAGATCACGAAGGTGTCGAGGAACACGCTGAACGCTTGAACCACACCCTGTGCAGCCGGGTGCTTGACCGAGGCTACGGCCGCCACGTTCGGGGCGCTGCCCAGACCGGCTTCGTTGGCGAACACGCCGCGCTTGACACCCATTACGATGGCGCTGCCGATCAGGCCGCCGAACACCGGGTCCAGACCGAAGGCGCTCTTGACGATGGTCATCAGCATGGCCGGTACGTGTTCGATCTGGATGGCGATGACGTAGATGGTCACCGCGATGTAGATCAGGGTTTTGACTGGCACCAACAGGTCAGAGACCGCAGCAATACGCTTGATGCCGCCGAGGAATACCAGCGCCAGCAGCACGGCCAGGGCGATACCGCTGTACTGGACCGGGATGTCGAAGGCGTTTTGCAGCGAGTGGGTCACGGTGTACGACTGCAGGCCGTTGAACGCCAGGCCGTAGGTGACCAGCAGCAGGACCGCAAAGGTCATGGCCATCCAGCGCAGCTTCAGGCCGTGCTGAATGTAGTAGGCCGGGCCGCCACGGTACAGGCCGTCACCGTCGCTGCGCTTGTAGACCTGGGCCAGGGTACATTCGAAGTAACTGCTCGACATGCCGACCAGTGCGGTGACCCACATCCAGAACACGGCGCCTGGGCCACCGAGGGTGACCGCGATGCCGACACCGGCGATGTTACCGGCGCCAACGCGGCCGGCGAGGCTGAGCATCAATGCTTGAAACGAGCTGAGCTGCCCGCCGCTGCTGCGCAGCGATTCCTTGAACACGCTGAACATGTGGATGAAGTGGCGGAACTGGACGAAGCGCGAGCGCAGGGTGAAGTAGCTACCCAGACCGACGATAAGCACGATCAACACCTTCCCGGACAGGAAGTCGTTCAGTACTTCGAGCATGATGAGAATCCTCGATTCTTCTTGTGATTGTTGGCACGCCAAGGCGACGCGTTATGCGGTGGCTGATTTTTGAGCAAGACATTTGCCGAAACAATTTCGCGGGTCGATCCGATATGGCGCTACTTGATGCTATATTGGCGCCAGTCGCGTCATCTGAGCCGTCTATCCATGTCCAGTCATCTTGGTGAAAACCTGCGCCTGTTGTGCAGCCACTACCGCTCTATTGCGCAGGTCTGCCGCAAGCTTGGCCTCAACCGTGCGCAGTTCAACCGCTACCTGTCCGGCGAAAGCCAGCCGACGGCCTACAACCTGAAAAAGATCGGTGATTTTTTCGGCGTCGAGACCTATGAGCTTGGCCTGCCGGGCGAGCAGTTCGCCCGCCTGATCGGCGCACGCGGCAACCATGTGGGGGCGCCGGCGCAGCAAGATGCGCTACAGACCTTGCTCCAGCCCCTGCGCGATCACTCCGGCGACCTGACCCGCTACTGCGGTTACTACTTCGAATACGCCAACTGCATGTCAGTGCCAGGCACCATCCTGCTGTCACTGGTGCACATGCGCGAAGAGGGCGGGGTGTTCATGTTCGAACGCCAGGAGCGCCAGGTGCTGTCCAATGGCGGGCAAGTCGAAGAGTCGGCGCGCTGCCGCTATCTGGGCGCGGCCTTCCAGTTGCAAGACCGGTTGTTTTTGATCGACTACGAGTCTCTGACCTTCAACGAAGTCAGCCAGACCATCCTGATCCCCAGCTTCAAAAGCCGCATCACCCGCCTCAACGGCCTGAAAACCGGCGTCTCCAGCGGCGACCGCCGCACCCCGGCCTGCACCCGCGTGGTCTGGGAGTTTCTCGGCACCGAGATCAACCGCATCAGCGCCTACCGGCAAGTGATGCTGTATGCGCCTGATGACCCACGCATCGATCCAGAGATCCGCCAGATACTGGCGCATGCGCCGGTGAGGGATGGGTTGTTTGAGGTGGAGTGAGGCTGATTAGTCAAGCCATCTTGCGGTCTGGCTGGGTCTCGGTGGGAGATTCTATGGTTTTAGGGAAGCCCATTAGCTGACTTTTGGTCGGTATTCGTCCTGCCCCTTCAGCAGGGCGAATATGACGCGTGCAAGCTTGCGAGCGAGCATCACTAATGCCTGAGTCTTACGAAAACCTCGGCTTATGTAGCTCTCATAAAGCTCTTTCCAGGCAGCGGTACGGCGGGCCGACATCGCAGCGGTATGCAGTATACGTCGCGCTTCAGGGTCGCCGCGCTTGGACAAACTACGGCGGCCATCTTTCTGACCTGACTTGGACACTCTCAAATCCAGTCCTAAAAATGCAATGAAAGCATCTGAGTTTCTGAAGTCTCCTCGCTGAAAGGCAGTCAACAGACGTGCGCCTGTTAGAAAACCGACACCTTCAACTTTAAGACACCTGTTCAATTGCCCGATCAGGCCAGCTTCTTTGATCTGCTCGTTAATCGTCTTTTCAATAAGTACTTCCAAGCGCTCCATCGCCTTCAGTTGCCCAGTTATCGCCGTCTTGAGCAGAGGCTCATTCGCCCAGCTCTGCTTCAGGCTTACTCGGGCTTGCACGACTGCAGCACGTCGACGGAATAGGCTGACAAGTCGACGGTAGAGCCCTCCGGGCGGGCTCCAAGGGCGGAGCTCCTCGCTTTCATTCTTGAGGTAACGAGCCAGCAGCCTGGCATCCAGCGCATCAGTCTTGGCTCTGATGTTGACGCCCTTTCGGTAGTGGCTCAGCTCGTAACCGCCAACCAGATAAATCACGCAGTCGAACTTATGAGCAAGATCGGCAAACATCAGGTGATAAATATTGGTGGCTTCGATAGCAATAGCAACTTTTCCAGGTAACGCTTTCAACCACTTCTTGATGGCTATCTTATTGTTAGGCAGGGTCTCCAGCTTGTCGGACTCAGCGTGGTAAATCACCAGCTCATCTTTGGCGACATCTACACCTACGATCGGCAGTGAGACAGGAACTGGCATTGCCATTGGGCATCCTCCGGGATATGGTTTTAGGACTTGAAGGGCCACCCAGAGGCGCAGGCTTGTCTCTTTCGTCGGCTGCGAGCCTGAAGCATTCTTTATCGGCGCTTGGGTGAAAGGAGGAGGGGCGAAATCTCCCACGGTCTGTACTGCGTCAACAGTCAGAAGTTGGCTTAGTCCCTCCTCCTCCCTTCAAGATCTACCATACAAGTTGGCTCAGCCGACGAATGCAGCGCATCGCGCTGCCAGCCAGTCTGACCACCTGAGCGCTATAACGGCAACGACGTCGTCGATTTGATCTGCTCCATCGCGAAGCTGGAGCTGATGTCGGTAATGCCCGGTATCTGGATCAGCTGTTTGTACACCACGTCGTACCCCGCGATATCCGGCACCACCAGCCGCAGCAGGTAATCCGTCACGCCGGCCATGCGGTACAGCTCGACCACTTCCCTGATTTCGCTGACCCGCCGGTGGAAGGTCTCCAGCCATTCCAGATCGTGGCGGCTGGTGCGCACGAAGGCGAATACCGTGACCGGTACGCCGACTTGCTTGGGGCTCAGCAGCGCCACGCGCTTGAGGATCACGCCGGTTTCTTCCAGCTTCTGGATGCGTCGCCAGCAGGCGGTATTGCTCAGCCCGACCCGCTCGGCGATGTTGGCCAGGGCGATGGTGCAGTCCTGTTGCAGCAGTTCCAGAATCGCTTTATCGAATTTATCCACTCAGTCACCTTCAGGTGTCGCTTGGCCTGGATTTACCCATCAAGCCCGGTTGTGGAATTCTATTTCTTTTTATTGTATTTAACCGGAATAAGTTTCTATAAAAGGTCAATTCCGTTCTTTATTTATCAATCGGTTTTCCTGGGTTCGGCTCTATCATTTTTCCATCCTTCACCGACCCGGTTATCCGTGAACGCCCATGTCTGAACTCTATTTCGATTACGCCGCTACCACCCCCATCGATGATCGTGTCGTCACTGACATGCTGGCCTACATGGGCCAGCGCGCGGTTTTTGGTAACCCCGCTTCCAGTTCTCATCAACATGGTCTGCAGGCGCGCCTGGCCGTGGAGCAGGCGCGCCAACAGGTGGCGGCGTTGATCGGCGCCAAGCCTGAGCAGATGGTCTGGACTTCCGGCGCGACCGAATCCAACAACCTGGCGCTCAAAGGTGTCTGCGCGATGGCGCCCGAAGGGCGGCGTCATCTGATCAGCAGTTGCATCGAGCACAAGGCGGTGATCGACAGCGTCAGGCAGTTGGAGCAGCAGGGCCATGAAGTGACCTGGCTCAAGCCCGGCAGCGATGGTCTGATTCACCCGCAGATGGTCGCTGATGCGTTGCGTGAAGACACGCTGTTGGTGTCACTGATGCTGGTCAACAACGAGCTGGGCACCCTGACTGATGTTCAGCGCATCGGCCAGATCGTGCGTGCGCATGGCGCGCTGTTGCATGTCGATGCGGCGCAGGCGACCGGCAAGGTGGCCATCGACCTGGCCAGCCTGGCGGTGGACCTGATGTCCATTTCGGCGCACAAGACCTATGGCCCCAAGGGCATTGGTGCTCTATATGTCGGCGAGCGTGCCCGTGGTGTGTTGGAGGCGCAGATTCATGGCGGCGGGCATGAGCAGGGGCTGCGCTCCGGCACCCTGGCCACCCACCAGATCGTCGGTATGGGCCGTGCCTATGCCTTGGCGGCTGAAGAAATGCATTCGGAGTTCGAGCGTATTGAGCGGCTGTCAGCGCGGCTGAGCGAAGTGCTGCTGACCCTGCCAGGGGTGCGTCTGAACGGTGACCCGGTGCAGCGTATTCCGCATACCCTGAACGTCAGCATCGAGCGCTTTGCCTTCAGCCCTGCGGCCTTTACCGGCCAGATCGCCCTGTCTTCGACCTCGGCGTGCAACTCGGCCAGCAATGCGCCTTCGCATGTGCTGCTGGCGCTGGGCCTCAACCCCATGCAGGCCGGTCAGTCGATGCGCATCAGCCTGGGACGCTTTACCACCGATGAGGATGTGGATCAGGCCATTGAGGTGGTGCTTCAGCGTTTGGGCTGACGAACACCCCCCTCAGTCATCCTCATCCAGATTCAGCTGGATCTCGTCCAGCTTCAACTCCAGGCGATAACCCACGGCCAGGAACAGCGCCTGGCACAGGCACAGGGTGGCGCTGAGTGAGCGAAAGGCGAAGGCGCTGCCTTCACTGACCAGCAGCAACGAGCTGGCCCGTTTGGCCAGCGGTGACAGGGTGCTGTCGGTGATGATCAGCGTGTCGGCCTGGTTGTGCTGGGCGATGCGCACGCACTGCTGGCTTTCCTTGCCGTAGGGGCTGAAGCTGATGGCGACCAGCAGGTCGCCGGCGCGGATGCTGCGCATTTGCTCGCGGTAGCCGCCGCCGATACCGCTGACTAGATGGATGCGTTTGTTGGTGTGCTGCAGGTTGTACACCAGATAGTCGGCCACGGCGAAAGAGCGGCGCACACCCACCACATAGATATTGTCAGCATTGACCAGCAGGTCTACGGCTTTCTCGAAGGCCTTGTCGTCCAGATCCTCACTCAGCCGGTCCAGGCCTGAGCGGGTCGCGTTGATGCACTCGCGCGCCAGATCGGCGCTGGCTGCGCGCTGGCTCTTGTTGGCGATCATGCTGCGGATGCGCTGCTGGTAGTTCTGCACCGGCGTGGTCTTGTGCGTATAGGCTTCGCGAAACAGCGCCTGCATCTCGCTGAAGCCCTTGAAACCGAAGCGCTGAGAAAACCGCACGATGGCCGAAGGGTGGACTTCGCATTGCTGGGCGATATCGCTGATGCGATCGACCATCACCCGGTCGCTCTGCTGGCTGATATAACCGGCCACGCGCTTGAGTTGGCGCGGCAACGCTTCGTAGTCCTCGGTAATCAGCTGCAGCAACTGCTCGACGGTGGAAGGGGCTTCCGGCGTCTGGCCGCTGGTGGGCGATTCGGACGAAGCGATTGGCATACGGGACCTCAATCATCTTGTTTTGAAACGGCACGTTACAGCATTCATTGGCTGGCGTCGAAAGCTGCACGTTGACTGGCAGGGTAGCGGATGCTGAGTGGAAATAAAATTCCATATTGTGTTTTGTGGAAAATTTATTGATTATTTATTGGCGGCGTTCTAGCCTGAACGCAACTGGAGCCAGCCCCGTTGATGGGCCGCGTTCCATGGCTGAATAACAATAAACAGGAGCCATCGATGGGTGACATTTCCTTTTCATCAGGCCGCCAGCTGGATGTGATCTGTCTGGGTCGATTGGGTGTGGATCTCTACGCGCAGCAAGTCGGTGCGCGCCTTGAAGATGTCAGTAGCTTTGCCAAGTACCTGGGCGGATCCTCTGCCAACATAGCGTTCGGTACGGCGCGTCTGGGATTGAAGTCAGCGATGCTGACCCGCGTGGGTGATGACCATATGGGCCGCTTCCTGACCGAGTCACTGCGCAGCGAGGGCTGTGATACCCGTGGTATCAAGGTCGATTCCCAGCGGCTGACCGCCATGGTGCTGCTGGGCATCAAAGATCGTGAGACCTTTCCGCTGGTGTTCTACCGCGAGAACTGCGCCGATATGGCACTGGTCGAGGAAGATGTCGACGAAGCCTTTATAGCCAGCAGTAAATCGTTGCTGATCACCGGCACCCATTTCTCGACCCCAGGCGTGTTCAAGGCCAGCAGCAAGGCGCTGGACTACGCCGAGAAACACAACGTCAAACGCGTCCTCGATATCGACTACCGGCCGGTGCTCTGGGGCCTGACCGGTAAGGCCGACGGCGAAACACGCTTTATCGCCAGCGCCGAGGTCAGCGCCCATGTGCAGAAGATCCTGCCGCGCTTCGATTTGATCGTGGGTACTGAAGAAGAATTCCAGATCGCCGGGGGCAGCGAAGACCTGCTCGACGCACTGCGTCGGGTACGTGAAATTACTGCCGCAACCCTGGTGGTCAAGCTCGGTGCGCAAGGCTGTACGGTGATCCACGGGGCGATTCCGGCGTGCCTTGAGGATGGCGAGATTCACCGGGGCGTGCGCGTCGAAGTGCTCAATGTGCTGGGTGCCGGCGATGCCTTTATGTCTGGCTTCCTGCGCGGCTGGCTCAGCGGCGACGACGATGCGCGCTGCTGCCAGCTGGCCAACGCTTGCGGCGCCCTGGTGGTCTCGCGCCATGCCTGTGCACCGGCGATGCCGAGCCTTGCCGAACTGGACTATCTCTTCAACAGCCCGGTGCCGATTGTCCGCCCTGATCTGGACCCTGTGCTCAACCGCCTGCACCGGGTCAGCGTGCCGCGTCGCAGCTGGAATCCGCTGTTTATCTTTGCCTTCGACCACCGTTTCCAGTTGGTCGAAAGTGCCCAGCAGGCCGGCGCCGATCCGGCCCGGATACCACAGCTCAAGCAGTTGTTCGTGCAGGCCATAGAGCAGGTCGAACGCAGCCTGGCCGCCCAGGGTGTGGTGGCAGATGTCGGTCTGTTGGCCGATGAACGTTTCGGCCAGGATGCGCTCAATGCCGCCACCGGTCGCGGCTGGTGGCTGGCCCGTCCGGTCGAGCTGCAGAACTCGCGGCCGCTGGCGTTTGAGCATGGCCGCTCGATTGGCAGCAACCTGGTCAAGTGGCCAGGTGAGCAGATCATCAAGTGCCTGGTGCAATTTCACCCGGACGATGAGCCGCTGCTGCGGCTGGAGCAGGAAGCCCAGCTCAAGGGGCTTTATGACGCCGCGCAGATCAGCGGCCACGAACTGCTGCTGGAAGTGATCCCGGCGAAGAACCATGCTTCGACCCGCCCCGACGTGTTGTATCGGGCGATCAAGCGGCTGTACAACATCGGCATCTACCCGGACTGGTGGAAGATCGAAACGCAGCCCGGATCGGTATGGCGTCAGCTCGACGAGCTGATCACCGCCCGTGATCCGTATTGCCGTGGCGTCGTATTGCTCGGGCTCAATGCACCGGTTGAAGCGCTCGCCGAAGGCTTTCGCCAGGCGGCGAACAGCCAGGTCTGCCGCGGATTTGCGGTGGGCCGGACGATCTTCCAGCAGCCTGCCCGGGCCTGGCTGGCCGGTGAGATCGATGACGCCGAGGTGGTGTCCAGGGTGCGTGAGACCTTCGAATTTCTGATCCGCTCCTGGCGCGACGCACGCGCCTGAGATGTGCCTGCATTGCACCGTCGATAACTCAACAATAAACAGGTGTGGACATGACTCAAACCAAAGTGAAGATCGGCATCAACCCGATCTCCTGGGCCAACGACGACCTGCCTTCGCTGGGCGGCGATACCCCGCTGGACACCATCTTGCGTGAAGGCAAGGAAATCGGTTTTCAGGGCTTCGAACTCGGTGGCAAGTTTCCCAGCGAGCCCGATGCCCTGCGCGATGTGCTGGGCCAATACGACCTGGAACTGGTGTCCGGCTGGTACTCCAGCGGCCTGGCCCATCGTGACGTCGAAAGCGAAATCGCGGCCATCGAGCCGCACCTGCGACTGCTGGCCGAGAACGGCGCCAAGGTGATGGTCTATGGCGAAGTCGCCGGTTCCATCCAGGGCCAGCGCGTGCCGTTGATCGAGCGGCCGAAATTTCATAGCGATGCCGCCTGGCAAACCTACGCTGACAAGATTTCCCGGCTCGCCGAATTCACCCTGTCACGTGGCGTGCGTCTGGCGTACCACCACCACATGGGCGCCTATGTCGAAGCGCCTGAGGACATCGACCGGCTGATGTCGCTGACCGACCCGCAAGTGGGGCTGTTGTTCGACTCGGGGCATTGCTACATGGGCGGCGGTGATCCGCTGAGCGTGCTCAAGAAACACATTGGCCGTGTCTGTCACGTGCATTTCAAGGATGTGCGCAAGGACGTTGTGCAGTTGGCGCGCAATAACCAGTGGAGTTTTCCCGATTGCATCATCAATGGCACCTTCACCGTACCGGGTGATGGCGACATCGACTTCGCCGCGCTGCTGGGCGAGCTGGTCAAGGCTGATTACCACGGCTGGCTGGTGGTCGAGGCCGAGCAGGACCCGGCCGTGGCGCCGGCCTACGAATACGCCCAGAAGGGCTATCAAACCCTGCGCGATCTGGTGGCGCGTCTCTACGCCTGAGGAGGACTGTGATGAACCTGCTGGTCAAAGCCAACAAACAGACACCGACCCTCGTCGAGGTCCCCGTCGATGCACTGGAGTATGTCGATTTCAGTGCCCATCAACTGGCTGACGGCGAGTCTCTGAACATCACCGGCGATGATCGCGAGCTGTGCGTGGTGCTGTTGCTGGGCAAGGTCACCGCCGCCTGCGAGCATGCCCGTCATGGCCATCAGAGCTGGGAGCACATCGGCGAGCGGCAGAGCGTGTTCGAGGACAAATCGCCTTATGCCCTCTACCTGCCGCCGCACACTTCGATCAGCATCCAGGCCCATGGTCGCGCCGAGGTTGCCCTATGCCGCGCGCCGGGCAACCCCGAAGAAACCCGCGCGCCACGGCTGATCGAGCCGGCGGACATGAAGCGTTCGGTGCGTGGCAAGGGCGCCAACACCCGCTATGTGTGCGACATCCTGCCGGACACCGCCGAGGCCCATTCGCTGTTGGTGGTGGAGGTGATCACCCCGTCCGGGCACTCTTCCAGTTACCCGCCGCACAAACACGACACCGATGACCTGCCGGCCCAGAGTTTCCTTGAGGAAAGCTATTACCACCGCCTCGACCCGGCTCAGGGATTTGTCTTTCAGCGGGTCTACACCGACGACCGCTCGATTGATCAGGCGCTGGCCGTGGAAGACAGCGACGTGGTGCTGGTGCCCAAGGGCTACCACCCGGTCTGCGTGCCTTATGGCTACACCTCCTATTACCTGAATGTCATGGCCGGGCCCAAGCGGGTCTGGAAGTTTCATAACGATCCGCAGCACGAGTGGCTGCTTGACCTGTAGGCAATCGCACCGGTGAAGTTGCCAGCAGAGCTGCCTCCCACAGGACCGAGCGGGCCTTGACTGATCCTGGCAGGAGCCGCTTTAGCGGCGAAGCGTCGCGGCTACAGCCAGTACCGTTCAATGCCGCACAGATCGAACCGAGGGTGAGCAGTGGCTACTTGTCGTTCTAACGCTTCGTTGCAAGCTCGCACGGCCTGGACGATGTGCAGTCGGCGTTACAGGCGAGCATCAGCCATTTGCGCGAGTGCGTGACCCATGGCAAGGCGGCGTGAATCCCGCTCTGAAGACGATAAAAAAGGTGAGTACATGAGCACGATCCGACTGACCATGGCCCAGGCGCTGGTCAAGTTTCTCGATAACCAGTACGTCAGTGTCGACGGTGTTGAAAGCAAATTCGTCGAAGGCATTTTCACCATCTTTGGCCATGGCAACGTGCTTGGCCTGGGCCAGGCGCTGGAGCAGGACGCCGGTTCGCTGGTGGTCCATCAGGGCCGCAACGAGCAGGGCATGGCGCATGCGGCGATCGGCTTCGCCAAGCAAAACCTGCGGCGCAAGATCTATGCGTGCACCTCGTCGGTGGGGCCGGGGGCGGCGAATATGTTGACCGCTGCGGCCACCGCCACGGCCAATCGCATTCCATTGCTGTTGCTGCCCGGCGATGTCTACGCCAGCCGCCAGCCAGACCCGGTGCTGCAGCAGATCGAGCAGTTCCATGACCTGTCGATCAGCACCAACGATGCGTTCCGGGCGGTGAGCAAATACTGGGACCGGATCAACCGTCCCGAGCAGTTGATGAGCGCCGCAATCAGTGCCATGCGGGTGCTCACGGATCCGGCCGAAACCGGTGCGGTGACCTTGTCGTTGCCGCAGGACGTACAGGGTGAGGCTTACGATTACCCGACGTACTTCTTCGCCAAAAGGGTGCACCGTATCGAGCGGCCCCGGCCGAGCGAAGCGGTGCTGGAAGAGGCCGTGGCCCTGCTCAAAGGCAAGCGCAAGCCGCTGCTGATCTGCGGTGGCGGGGTCAAGTATTCCGGGGCCGGGCAGGCACTGCAGCGCTTCGCCGAGAAGTTCGGGATTCCCTTTGCCGAAACCCAGGCGGGCAAAAGCGCGATCGTTTCTGCCCATGAGCTGAACGTCGGTGGCATCGGCGAGACCGGCTGCCTGGCGGCGAACACGCTGGCCAAAGAGGCCGACCTGATCATTGGCGTCGGCACCCGTTACACCGATTTCACCACCTCATCGAAGTGGCTGTACCAGAACCCCGAGGTGCAGTTTCTCAACCTCAATATCGGCCGCTTCGACGCGGGCAAGCTGGACGCACTCGCGGTGCTCGCTGATGCCCGTGAGGCGCTGGGCGAACTGACCACGCGATTGGCCAGCAGTGGCTACAGCGCCAGTTGGGGCAATGCCGTCGCCGAGGCGCGCGAGGCCTATCGGGCGGAGATCGAGCGGGTCTACGGCGTCGAATATGACGCGCAGAATTTTGTCCCGGAAGTGGCCGATAGCATGCCGCCTGCGGTGCTCGAAGAGTTCATCGAACTGACCGGCTCGTGCCTGACCCAAAGCCGGGTACTCGGCGTTCTGAATGCCAGCCTCGAGGCCAGCGACATCATCGTCGGTGCCGCCGGCAGCCTGCCGGGCGACCTGCAGCGGGCCTGGCGGACCCTGGGCGAAAACACCTACCACATGGAATACGGCTATTCATGCATGGGCTATGAGGTCAATGCCGCGCTGGGCGTGAAGCTCGCCGAGCCGCACAAGGAGGTTTATGCGCTGGTCGGTGACGGTTCCTACCTGATGCTGCATTCGGAGCTGGCCACCTCGATCCAGGAGCGGCGCAAGATCAACGTGGTGCTGCTCGACAACATGGCCTTCGGGTGTATCAACAACCTGCAGATGGGACACGGCATGGGCAGCTTCGGCACCGAGTTCCGTTACCGCAACCCCGAGACCGGCAGGCTCGATGGTGGCCTGGTCCCGGTGGATTTCGCCATGAGTGCGGCGGCCTATGGCTGCAAGACCTACCGGGTCAGCACTGTTGATCAATTGCAGGCTGCCCTGCAGGACGCTCGCCAGCAGACGGTCTCGACCCTAATCGACATCAAGGTGCTGCCCAAGACCATGATCCACGGCTACCTGTCCTGGTGGCGGGTCGGTGCTGCCGAGGTGTCGACCAGCGAGCGGGTCCAGGCCGCCTCGCGCACCCTTAAAGAGAACATCGCCAAGGCCCGGCAGTATTGATCATCGGTTGCAACTGAATGACACCTCTAAAAACTACCTGCGTTGCCATCGCAGCGTTGAGAACCGGCTCAAAATGCTCATTTACAACTCGTAAAGTCGAGCGCGACTCTGACCGTTTTTCGCCGGTTCTCGCCTTGTGCTGGCTGCCTCGCCTACGTTTTTAGAGGTGCCCTGAAGTGTACGTTCGAACATAAAAATTCCAGATGGAGAACACAAACGTGACGCTAAACATCGGTGTAATCGGAACAGGGATGATCGGTCAGGACCATATCCGCCGTTGCCACTTCGCGCTGTCTGGCGCGCAGATCGTCGCGGTCAACGACATCAACCCTGAGCAGGCACGCAAGGTGGTACAGGACCTGGGTATCGAAGCCGAGGTCTACGTCAGCGGCCACGAGTTGATCGACGCGGCCAACGTCGATGCCATCCTCGTCACCTCCTGGGGGCCGAGCCATGAAGAGTTCGTGCTTTCGGCGATTCGTGCCGGCAAGCCGGTGTTCTGCGAGAAGCCGCTGGCGGTCACCGCCCAAGGCTGCAAGAACATCGTCGAGGCCGAGATGAACCACGGCAAACGTCTGGTTCAGGTTGGCTTCATGCGCCCCTACGACCAGGGCTATCGGGCACTCAAGGCGGTCATCGATCAGGGCCGTATCGGCGAGCCGCTGATGCTGCATTGTGCCCATCGCAACCCGACCGTAGCGGATACCTACACCACGGAAATGGCCATCGTCGACACGCTGATCCATGAGATCAATGCCCTGGCCTGGCTGCTTGATGACCAGTATGTGTCAGCCCAGGTCATTTATCCGCGCAAGAGCTCCCAGGCGCTTGCCCACCTCAAGGACCCGCAGATTGTGTTGCTGGAAACCGCCAAGGGCGTGCGTATCGACGTCGAGGTGTTCGTCAACTGTCAGTACGGCTATGACATTCAGTGCGAAGTGGTCGGCGAGAAGGGCATCGCTCGCTTGCCCGAGCCGTCTTCGGTGCAGACGCGCAGTGGCGCCAGGCTGTCGACCGACATCCTCATGGACTGGAAAGAGCGCTTCATCGAGGCCTACGACGTCGAGTTGCAGGCGTTCATCAATAGTGTCGCTGGCGGCAGCGTTCAAGGCCCCAGTGCCTGGGATGGTTATACCGCAGCGGTCACTGCCGATGCCTGCATCGCCGCCCAGCGCAGTGGCTTGATCGAGCCGATCAAGCTGCCGCAGCGTCCGGCGTTCTATGGCTGATTGAGGCCGGGAGACTGTAGAAATTTAATTTCTATAATGTGTTGATGTGGAATTAAAATTCCAATAGATTGGTTTTCAGTAGCCGTAACGCCTGCTTGCCGGTGATCGCTGGCAAGCGGACCTTCCAAAAACAACAAGACAGGTACCGGCCCATGAATATCTCCTTACCACCCCTGCGCCACAGGCTCCGCGCCATGGTCCCGCTCGCAGGGGCTTTGCTTGCCTCATGCGTTGAGCGTGCCCTGGTGATGATGCATCACCCCTACGTTCCGTGTGTGCCGCCGCAACGGCGCTGAGCGATTCCTCAGTTCATATTCCGCTATAACAATAACGATCGGAGTCAATCCATGCGCATCAAGCCACGTTTTGCCGCTGTCGCTCTTTCACTGTTGATGACCAGCACTGCCGCGCTGGCGGACATCAGAATCGGGGTCAGCATGTCGTCCTTCGATGACAACTACCTCACCTATCTGCGCGAATACCTGAGCGCCAAGGCCAAGACCGATGGGGTAAAGCTGCAGTTCGAAGATGCCCGCAGTGATGTGGTCAAACAGTTGAACCAGGTCCAGAGCTTCACCAGCCAAGGGGTCGACGCGATTATCGTCAACCCGGTGGACACCGCGGCGACCCGAGGTATCAACGAAGCGGCCAGCAAGGCCGGTATTCCGCTGGTCTACATCAATCGCAAACCGGACGATCCCAAGCTGCCCGAGCGTGTCGTGAGCGTCACCTCGGACGACAAGCAGGCCGGGCGCCTGCAGGCCGAGTACATCGCCGACAAGCTTGGCGGCAAGGGGCAGGTCGCGATTCTGCTCGGTGAGCTGGCCAACAACTCCACCCAGGGCCGCACCGCCGGGATCAAGGAGGTGCTGGCCAAATACCCCGACATGAAGATCGTTGAAGAGCAGACCGGCATGTGGCTGCGTGACAAAGGCATGGACCTGACCAGCAACTGGTTGCTGGCTGGCAAGCAGATTAATGCTGTGCTGTCGAATAATGACGAGATGGGCATCGGCGCCGCCATGGCCCTGCGCCAGGCCGGGCAAAAGGATGTGCTGGTCGCCGGTGTCGACGGTACGCCTGATGGCTTGGCTTCGATCAAGCGTGGCCTGCTGACGGTATCGGTGTTCCAGGATGCCAAGGGCCAGGCCGAGGGCTCGCTGGATGCCGCCGTGAAGATGATCAACAAACAGCCGGTCGAGCAGAACATCCTGATCCCGTTTCGCCTGATCACTCAGGACAACCTCGCCGAATTCCAGGCGCTGACCAAGCAGTAGCGGTACTGCCCGGAGCAACGGCTCCGGGTTGCCAGGTCTGCTATGCCGGGCGCGGGCGATAGCTGTTCGCTCGCGCCATCTCCCCTGAATGCCCCCGACACTTGCCGGTATCGCGCTGGCGAGGCGTTCGCGTGCGCGTACAAAACGGCCCGGCAGCAGTAATTGATCCAGACGCTTCGAAAAACAACAACAGACGGAGTGATGCAATGAGCAGTACAACGATCAAGACGGGGCTGGTGTTCAGCGCGCTGGTGGCCGTGCAACTGCCAGCCCATGCACTGGAGTTCACCGGCTATCTGCGTGGCGGCCTGGGCGAGTCTTCCGGTTCCGGGTCCCAGCGCTGTTTCAAGCTGCAGGGGGCACAATCGAAATATCGCCTCGGCAACGAGTGCGAGCAGTATGCCGAGCTGTCATTGGAGCAGGAGTTCGTGACGCTCGATGATGGCTCCAGAGTTGGCGCGTTTGGCATGGGCAGCCTGTACAACCAGTACGACCGCACGCCGACGTTCAACGGTGAGCGTGGTGAAATCCGGTTGCCGCAGGCCTACGGCTACTGGAAGAACGTGGCAGCGCTCAACGGCGGTTCCTTGTGGGCGGGGCGGCGTTACTACAAACGTAATGACATCTCCATTTCTGATTTCTATTACTGGAACCAGAGTGCCACCGGGGGCGGCATCGAGAATGTCGAGCTCGGTGGCTTGAAATACAGCCTGGCGTTTTCGCGCAAGGACAATTTCAACCAGAAAGACTACGTCAACCGCTATGACTTCAACGTCGCCGGCTTTGACACCAACCCCAATGGCAGTCTGGAAGTCGGGGTGAGCTATCTGGACAAACCTTCCAATCGGCCCAATGCCAACAGCGGCTGGGCACTGACCTTGCAGCACAAGCAGCAGAATTTCATGGGCTGGAACGGGGTGAACACCATCGCGTTGCAGCGCGGCCAGGGGCCGGGCACCGGTTTGGGCAGCACCGGCGACAATAACCTCAGCAGCGCGGACGTGTCTTACCGGATACTCGATTTCTTCGACTGGCAGATTACCCCGCGCTGGGGCGGCCAGGTCGCGGCCGTGTACCAGAAAGACCGGCGACCCAACGGTGACGACCTGCGCTGGACCTCGCTCGGTGGGCGTCTGGTGTACGGCATCAGCGAGCAGTTCAAGTTCTCCACCGAGCTCGGCCATGATCGGGTGCAGGCACCGGGCGGGACGCGGCAACTGAGCAAGATTACCCTGGCGCCGACCTGGTCACCCAAAGGGCCGCAATTCAAATCGCCCACCGAGGTGCGGCTGTTCTATACCTATGCGACCTGGAACCGGGCGGCTCAGCAAGCGGCAGATCGCTACGATCCCGACTCGGCACTGTCCAGTACCGGCGCCTTCGGTTCCGACCTGCATGGCTCTAACATCGGCCTGCACATCGACCACAGCTGGTAAACACCGCGGCTAAAAAAAGCACCTGGCCTCACGGCAGGTGCTTTTTTGTGTCTGGAATAAGTAAGTAAACAAAATTCCAAAAACATGTTGACTGGAAAATATTTTCCAATAAAGTCGTCTTCAAGGTAGACGAATAAATGCCCGGTACGTCTCGGTACCGTAGCGACCAACAAAAATAAACAGGTGTCGTCATGCACATTTCTTGCTCCTTGCAAAGGCTCTTTGCTCCCTGTGGCCGGCTCCTGGCTACTGTAAGCCGGCTGCGTGATCCTGCTCATCGGCTGGTTACCCCAGCCAACGACGCACCATCCAAACAAAAATGATCCGACGCCCTTGGGCGCCAGTCGCCCTGGGCCACGTAAGGAGATCGTGAACATGCTCAGTGCTGCCCCTTCGCCAGCCACACTCGCCGCCGACCGCTCGGCCTCTTTGAACGGTGAGTTCCTGCTTGAAATCAGCCACCTGACCAAAGGTTTTCCCGGCGTGGTTGCCCTGTCCGATGTGCAACTGCGGGTACGGCCCGGCAGTGTGCTGGCGTTGATGGGCGAAAACGGCGCGGGCAAGTCGACGCTGATGAAGATCATCGCCGGCATTTATCAGCCGGATGCCGGCCAATTGCGCCTGCGCGGTGAGCCGATCAGCTTCGACAGCCCCTTGCAGGCCTTGCAGGCAGGCATCGCGATGATCCATCAGGAGCTTAACCTGATGCCGTACATGACCATCGCCGAGAACATCTGGCTGGGTCGCGAGCCCCTCAATGCGCTGCATATGGTTGATCACGGGGTCATGCATCGAAACACACAAGAGTTACTCGACCGCCTGCGCATGGACCTGGACCCTGAAGAGCTGGTCGGCAGCCTGAGCATCGCCGGTCGGCAGATGGTCGAGATCGCCAAGGCGGTGTCTTACGACAGCGACGTACTGATCATGGATGAGCCGACCTCGGCGATCACCGAGAAGGAGGTCGCCCATCTGTTTTCGATCATCAGCGACCTCAAGAGCCAGGGTAAGGGCATTATCTACATCACCCACAAAATGGATGAAGTCTTTGCCATTGCCGATGAAGTGGCAGTGTTTCGCGATGGCGCTTACATCGGTCTGCAAAGTGCCGAGAGCATGGATGGCGACAGCCTGATTTCGATGATGGTCGGCCGGCCGCTGACTCAGCTGTTTCCCGAGCGCAGCGCACCCACCGACAAGTTACTGCTGTCGGTGCGCGACCTGAGCCTGCAAGGGGTATTCGAGAACGTCTCGTTCGACCTGCATGCCGGCGAGATTCTGGGTATCGCCGGGCTGATGGGCTCCGGGCGTACCAACGTTGCCGAGACCCTGTTCGGCGTGACCCCGGCCACCTCCGGCGAGATCATCATCGACGGTGAGGCGGTGAATATGAGTGACCCCTGCCTGGCGATTCGCAAGGGCCTGGCGTTGCTCACCGAAGATCGCAAGGACACCGGCATCTTTGCCTGCCTGAGCGTGCAGGAAAATATGGAGGTGGCGGTGCTCTCCAGCCATACCAGCAGCGGTTTCGTGCAGCAGCAGCGGCTGCACGAACTGTGTGAAGAGATGCGGACGCAGTTGCGCGTCAAAACCCCCTCACTGGACCAATGCATCGCCAACCTGTCTGGCGGCAACCAGCAAAAGGCACTGCTGGCGCGCTGGTTGATGACCCACCCGCGGATTCTGATTCTTGACGAGCCAACCCGTGGCATCGATGTAGGGGCCAAGGCCGAGATCTACCGCCTGATCGCCGCCCTGGCCGACGAAGGTCTGGCGGTGATCATGATTTCTTCCGAACTGCCCGAAGTGCTCGGCATGAGCGATCGGGTCATGGTCATGCATGAAGGGCAGGTCACCGGTTTCCTCGATCGCGAGGACGCGACCCAGGAGCGGGTGATGCACCTGGCATCGGGCAACCCCATGATCCATTGATTCTGTGGAGCGGCGCCGCAGCGCCGCCCGCTCATCCGTCGGCCTATTCCAAGAACAAGAGGACCTTCCCATGACTGCCGTCTCCGACAAGAAGACCCTGGAAACACCCGCACCACGCCGCCGGCGGCGCATGCCCACCGAATTGGGTATTTTGCTTGTACTGTTCGGTATTGGCCTGGCCTTTGAAGCGTTCGGCTGGGTGATTCGCGACCAGAGCTTTTTGATGAACTCCCAGCGCCTGGTGCTGATGATCCTGCAAGTCTCGGTGATCGGCCTGCTGGCCATTGGCGTTACCCAGGTGATCATCACCACCGGTATCGACCTGTCTTCCGGCTCGGTGCTGGCGTTATCGGCGATGGTCGCTGCCAGTCTGGCGCAAACCTCTGATTTTGGCCGGGCGGTGTTTCCTTCACTGACCGACATGCCGGTCTGGGTGCCGGTCATGGCCGGCCTGTTCGTCGGGCTGCTCGCCGGTGCGGTGAACGGCAGCCTGATCGCCATTACCGGCATCCCGCCCTTTATTGTCACCCTCGGCATGATGGTCTCGGCCCGTGGCCTGGCGCGTTACTACACCGAAGGTCAGCCGGTCAGCATGCTTTCAGACAGCTATACCGCGATCGGCAATGGCGCGATGCCGGTGATTATCTTCCTGGTGGTGGCAGTGATTTTCCATGTCGCCCTGCGCTATACCAAATACGGCAAGTATACCTACGCGATTGGCGGCAACATGCAGGCCGCCCGGATTTCCGGGATCAACGTCAAACGCCATCTGGTCATCGTTTACAGCATCGCCGGTCTGCTGGCGGGGCTGGCCGGGGTGGTGGCTTCGGCACGTGCCGCGACCGGCCAGGCCGGCATGGGCATGTCCTACGAGCTGGACGCGATCGCCGCTGCGGTGATCGGCGGGACCAGTTTGGCGGGCGGCGTGGGCCGTATCACCGGTACGGTAATCGGCGCGTTGATCCTTGGCGTGATGGCCAGCGGCTTCACCTTCCTCGGCGTGGACGCTTACATTCAGGACATCATCAAGGGCGTGATCATCGTCGTTGCCGTGATCGTCGATCAGTACCGCAACAAACGCAAAGCCAAGCGCTGAACAAGCATCTTCCTTGCCCGGCGGCTGGCCTGCCGGGTCTTTTCTTCTGTCTTAGAGGTCTCTCATGCAAAGACTCGGTCTTGGCCTGATCGGCACCGGATTCATGGGGCGCGCCCACGCCCTGGCGTTTCAACATGCAGGTTCGGTGTTCGACCTGCCCCTGCAGGTCGATTGTGTGGCGCTGGCCGACGCTGACCCGGCACGGGCCGCCGACTGCGCGCGGGCCTGGGGCTTCCAGCTGGCGATGGGCTGGGAGGCGTTGATCAATGATCCGAATGTCGATCTGGTGGCGATCACCACGCCTAACCTGCTGCATCATCCAATGGCCATGGCGGCGCTGGCCGCAGGCAAGGCGGTGTACTGCGAAAAACCGCTGGCCGCGACCCTGGCAGAGGCCACCCAGATGCGCGATGCCGCCCGCGCTGCCGGTGTGGTCACCCGTGTCGGTTACAACTACCTGCAAAACCCGATGCTCGGCCTGGCCCGTGAACTGATTGCCAGTGGTGAGCTGGGCGAAATCGTCGGCTACAGCGGCGAATTCAGCGAAGACTTCATGGCCGACCCACAGGCTCCATTCGGCTGGCGCTGCGAAACCCGTCAGGCCGGTGGAGCGCTGGCCGACCTTGGCAGTCATATCCTGTCACTGTCGCGCTTTCTGCTCGGTGAGGTCGACAGCCTTTGCGCCGACCTGCACACCGTGCATGCCCAGCGGCCTTCAACCAACGGGCCGCGTCAGGTCGAAGTCGATGACCAGGCGCATATCCTGATGCGCTTCGCCAATGGCGCACGCGGCACGCTGACGACCAGTTGGCTGCGCCATGGGCGCAAGAACCGGCTGTGCTTCGAAGTCACCGGTACACGGGGCACGCTGGTCTATGACCAGGAGCGGCTCAACGAACTGCGTCTCTACCAGCCCGGCTCACGGGTCGAAACCAGCGGCTTTCGTACCTTGCTGGCCGGACCGCAATTGCCTGGCTATGCAGCGTTCTGCCCGGCCCCAGGGCATCAGCTTGGCTATAACGAACTCAAGACCTTGGAAGTACATGGCTTGCTGCAAGCTCTGGCCGGTCAGCCGGGCAGCGCAGGGGTGGACTTTCAGGAAGCGTGGGAGGTCGAGCGACTGGCAGAAGCGGCGCGGCGTTCAGCCCAAGAGCAGCGTTGGGTGAAGGTGGGGGCGGTGGGTTGATGCGGTAGGAGTGCAAGCCTGGATTGCAATCGTTGCGACGGCTGCTTGCTGAGGGGGATGGGGGCTAACTCCAATACTGTTCAGATAAGCACTGCATGCCTTTGTAGGAGCGACCTTGGTCGCGAAGAGGGCGGCACATTCGCAGCAGATGTAGTGTTTTTACTGGCCTCTTCGCGAGCAAGCTCGCTCCCACCGGGTCCGCAGTGCTTATCTGAACAGTGTTGGGGCTAACGCTGTATCTCGGCACGCACCGAGAAACCCGGTGCGTGCTGAACCGTCATGCGGCAATCAATCCCAGCTCAACGCGCCGCCGGTCTGGTACTCGATCACGCGGGTCTCGAAGAAGTTCTTCTCCTTCTTGAGGTCCATGATCTCGCTCATCCACGGGAACGGGTTGGTGGTGCCTGGGTATTCTTCTTTCAGGCCGATCTGGGTCAGGCGACGGTTGGCGATGAACTTGAGGTAGTCCTCCATCATCGCCGCGTTCATGCCCAGTACGCCGCGTGGCATGGTGTCACGGGCGTATTCGATTTCCAGCTGGGTGCCTTGCAGGATCATCTGCGTGGCTTCTTCTTTCATCTCGGCATCCCACAGGTGCGGGTTTTCGATCTTGATCTGGTTGATCACGTCGATGCCGAAGTTCAGGTGCATGGATTCGTCGCGCAGGATGTACTGGAACTGCTCGGCGACGCCGGTCATCTTGTTGCGGCGGCCCATGGACAGGATCTGGGTGAAACCGCAGTAGAAGAAGATGCCTTCCAGAACGCAGTAGTAGGCGATCAGGTTGCGCAGCAGTTCTTTGTCGGTTTCCGGGGTGCCGGTCTTGAATTCCGGGTCGGAGATCGAACGGGTGTACTTCAGGCCCCAGGCGGCTTTTTTCGCGACCGACGGGATCTCGTGGTACATGTTGAAGATCTCGCCTTCATCCATGCCCAGCGACTCGATGCAGTACTGGTAGGCGTGGGTGTGGATCGCCTCTTCGAAGGCCTGGCGCAGAATGTACTGGCGGCACTCCGGGTTGGTGATCAGGCGGTACACGGCCAGCACCAGGTTGTTGGCAACCAGCGAGTCGGCGGTAGAGAAGAAGCCCAGGTTGCGCAGCACGATGCGGCGCTCGTCGTCGGTCAGGCCTTCAGGGTTTTTCCACAGGGCGATGTCGGCGGTCATGTTGACCTCTTGCGGCATCCAGTGGTTGGCGCAGCCGTCGAGGTACTTCTGCCAGGCCCAGTCGTACTTGAATGGCACCAGCTGGTTGAGGTCGGCGCGGCAGTTGATCATGCGCTTTTCGTCGACCGCCACGCGAGCCGAGGAGCCTTCGAGTTCAGCCAGACCTTCGGCGATGTCCAGGTCGTTCAGCGCCTGTTTGGCGCGAGCCACGGCAGCCGAGTCGCTGGAGGTGACGGCGCGCGCTTCAACGGCGGCGGCACCGCCGTCGGTGTCGAGGCGATCCAGCGCGCCTTCATTGCCTTTGGCAGCCTGGGCAGCGGGTTTGGCAGCGGCGACTTCGCCGTCTTCGTTATCGAACTCGTCCCAGCTCAGCATGGGTACATCTCCTGCTTGAGGGTCGCGTCGGGCATCTCTAAAAACTACCTGCGTTGCCATCGCTCAGGTTTCTAGAGGTGCCCTGTGTGACCGGTGAATTTCAAAGTATGGGCTGCCAGCGTTGCGAAGGGTTCGCTGGCAACGGAATTTTTCTCGATCTGTCGAGGCGTCTACGGTGTCGGGTGCTTGAGGCTGCGTTTTTTGCTTGGGCCACCGCGACGTGGGCAGTGGCAGGCGAGCCTGCGATACGAATCTCGGTTGTAGTCAGGTGAGCCGACATTGCGTGTGCAATTGGTCATGTGAGTACCCTGGATCAAGGGCGCGAAGTATACAGAATATTGCTGTGCACTGCTTCACCCGTTGAGAAAATCAGTTTGTGAAATCACTGCTTTGCGTATCGCTGCCGAGGGCTTTTTTCCTGCCGGGAAAACGCGCTCGGGTCACACTGAAAACGTCTATATTGTGTTTCTTTTTGAGTATTGGCACAAGATATAGTTTCATTGGCCGTCGATAATTATTCTCGGCTGAGGTGATTTTGGCATTGGTAACGGTGAAGAAAGCTGACGGGTGTCAGGGGTTGCATGAGGTCAGGATTACTTGAGAGCTGAATGGACGGGTGACCAGCGGCTCTATTCGATTGCGTCACCTACGCATTGTTCAAATACGGCTTGCATTGCACGGTAATCGCACACGACGGAATTGATGTTGGCTTGTGTCCATTGATCAATACCGACGCCCCACCAGTCGATCTGGAAACCTGCATTGATGATGAGATGTTCGAACAGGATGCGTTGCGCTCTGCCGTTACCAAGCTGGCGCGAAAAGCCCCTTCCTTCAGGTGGGGGATGAAAGCGCCACCGCGAAGCGGTCATAGGGGTTAACATCCATAAAACCGCCCCTACTCTGTGTTTCATGACTGAAATGAAAGCGACCAGAACCCTCAAGGTTCGAGTGCGAGACAAGCATGCAGCGCAGTTGCGTGAGGCTTCTCGTGCTGTGAATTTTGTGTGGAACTACGTAAACGAGTTGAGTAGTCGCTCGATTCGTGAGCGTGGTCGTTTTCTGTCGGCGTTCGACATTCACAAGTACACCAACGGGGCCGGCAAAGACCTGGGACTGCACAGCCAATCGGTGCAGGCTGTTGCCGACGAATATGTCACACGGCGCAAGCAGTTCAAAAAGCGCCAGCTACGCTGGCGTTGCTCGGGCGGCGCTCGGCGCAGCCTGGGCTGGGTGCCCCTCAAGGCCGGCGCTGCTGTCTGGAAAAACGGCCAGGTCGTCTTCAACAGACAGCACTTCAAGGTCTGGGACAGCTACGGCCTGGCGGGCTTTAAATTCAGATCCGGCAGCTTCAACGAGGACAGCCGTGGACGTTGGTATTTCAACGTCGTGGTCGAGGTCGACCGGCAGTTATCGCCAGGCCAGGACGCGGTGGGTATCGACCTCGGACTGAAAACCACGGCCACCTGCAGCGACGGTGATCGCCTTGAAAGCGGTAGGTTCTACCGGGATCTGGAGAGCGCCCTGGGCACGGCCCAGCGTGCCGGCAAGAAGGCTCGTGTGCGGGCGATTCACGCCAGGATTGCGAACCGCCGCAAGGATGCCCTGCATAAGTTCAGCAACGCGCTGGTAGCGCGTTGTGGCGTCATTGTGGTGGGCGATGTGAACTCACTGAAACTCGCGAAAACCAGGATGGCCAAGTCGGTGCTGGACGCCGGCTGGGGTCAATTGAAAACCATGCTGGAATACAAATGCGATCACGCAGGCACGGTTTTCAAGGTTGTTAGCGAGAGAAACACCACCCAAACCTGTTCGAGCTGCAAGCAATTGCCGGACTCGAGGCCGAGAGGTATCGCAGGGCTTGGAATAAGGGAATGGACTTGTTGTGGGTGTGGTGCCACCCACGACCGCGACGTCAACGCCGCCAAGAACATTCTCGCGCTCGGGCATGAGCGTCCAGTTGTGGGAATCCCCGCCCTTTAGGACGGGGAGGATGTCAACATCACGGAAGGGATGAATCATATTAAGGTCGCCGAACATCTCGGCACCGGCAATGATCAGGCTTGCTCGGTCCAGACCTTGAAACCAGTTGGCATTGGCCAGGCTTTTGAAAAGCCGTTCAGCTTCTGGTTCTATGCGTGAGACCGTGCAGAAAAGCGTATTTCCATTGGAAATATCGATGGTGCGTAGCTGCCCAGCCCAGTCATAAATATCTGAAAACAGCTGGCGATGGATATTGCTCAAGTACTGAAGATCGTAAGGCGGTTGCCCGAACTCTATGCTGTCGGCAGCCAGTTCAGACAATTCAAGCTCTGCATGTTCCAGTATCTGCTCATCCTTCAAACCAAGTCGGTTACGCAGCAGGCTGGTACCTGGGTAGCAGTAAGGGTCTTGCCCTGTGCCATATTTATTCCGCATCACGCCGGATCAGCACGATAGATTTTCAGCAATTCTTCACGAGTTGGTCGTGCACTGTGCAAGTCGGCAGGCTTGCTATCGAAGCCTTCAAGCCGGAGGCTGGCAGCATAGTTGGAGCGACGCATCTTGGCGTAGTAAGCCTTTTTGGCTTGTAGTGAGGGAGCAGGCATGAGGGCGTTCTCGGACACTTCAAAGGCCTCAGTGTAGCGAAAAAAAGTGTATTGAGCGTCGGACAAACGCCGTTCCTGCGTGTATGAAAAAGCCGATACGACCAACGATTATCCGTTGAGCGTACCGGCTTTTTTCAGCACCTGAGGAGGCAGCCAACACAATGTATCGGCTGCACTCTATCGGTGCTTATTGACAAGCCTCGCAATCAGGCTCGTCGATGGCGCAGGCCTTCGGCACGGGTGCCGGGCCGGCCGGGGCCGCTTCGCTCGGGCGCGGGGCGGCGATGGCCGAGTCGTCCGGGCCGTGGCCACCGCTCGATACCGCGTTGAGCTTGCCGGTGGTGATGGTCGACTTCTCGGTGCTGGTCGCAGCCAGGGCACGGAGGTAGTAAGTGGTTTTCAGACCACGGTACCAGGCCATGCGGTAGGTCACGTCCAGCTTCTTGCCCGAAGCGCCGGCGATGTACAGGTTCAGCGACTGAGCCTGGTCGATCCACTTCTGGCGACGGCTGGCGGCGTCGACGATCCACTTGGTTTCGACTTCGAACGCGGTGGCGTACAGGTCTTTGAGCTCTTGCGGGATACGCTCGATCTGTTGCACGGAACCGTCGTAGTACTTAAGGTCGTTGATCATCACCGAGTCCCACAGGTCGCGGGCTTTCAGGTCGCGGACCAGGTACGGGTTGATCACGGTGAATTCGCCCGACAGGTTCGATTTCACGTACAGGTTCTGATAGGTCGGCTCGATGGACTGCGACACGCCGGTGATGTTGGCGATGGTCGCGGTCGGCGCGATGGCCATGATGTTCGAGTTACGGATACCTTTCTTGACGCGCTCGCGAACTGGCGCCCAGTCGAGGGTTTCTTTCAGATCGACATCGATGTACTTCTGGCCACGGGCTTCGATCAGGATCTGCTGCGAGTCCAGTGGCAGGATGCCCTTGCTCCACAGCGAGCCGTTGAAGGTCTCGTAGGCGCCGCGCTCGTCGGCCAGGTCGCAGGAAGCCTGGATGGCGAAGTAGCTGACCGCTTCCATCGAGGTGTCGGCGAACTGCACGGCAGCATCGGAACCGTAAGCAATGTGCTGCAGGTACAGCGCGTCCTGGAAGCCCATGATGCCCAGGCCGACCGGGCGGTGGCGCAGGTTGGAGTTACGCGCCTGCGGCACGGAGTAGTAGTTGATGTCGATCACGTTGTCGAGCATGCGCACGGCAACGTCTACGGTGCGCTTGAGCTTGGCGGTGTCGAGCTTGCCGTTAACGATGTGGTTCGGCAGGTTGATCGAGCCCAGGTTGCAGACCGCGATCTCGTCCTTGTTGGTGTTCAGGGTGATCTCGGTGCACAGGTTCGAGCTGTGGACCACGCCCACGTGCTGCTGCGGGCTGCGCAGGTTGCACGGGTCCTTGAAGGTCAGCCACGGGTGGCCGGTCTCGAACAGCATCGAGAGCATTTTGCGCCACAGGTCTTTGGCCTGGATGGTCTTGAACAGCTTGATCTTGCCAGGGTATTCGGTCAGGGCTTCGTAGTACTCGTAGCGCTCTTCGAAGGCTTTGCCGGTCAGGTCGTGCAGGTCCGGCACTTCCGATGGCGAGAACAGGGTCCACTTGCCGTCGTCGAAGACGCGCTTCATGAACAGGTCAGGGATCCAGTTGGCGGTGTTCATGTCGTGGGTACGACGACGGTCATCACCGGTGTTCTTGCGCAGCTCGATGAACTCTTCGATGTCCATGTGCCAGGTTTCCAGGTAGGCACAGACAGCGCCTTTGCGCTTGCCGCCCTGGTTGACCGCCACGGCGGTGTCGTTGACCACTTTCAGGAACGGCACGACGCCTTGTGACTTGCCGTTGGTGCCCTTGATGTAGGAGCCCAGTGCGCGTACCGGTGTCCAGTCGTTGCCCAGACCACCGGCAAACTTGGACAGCATGGCGTTGTCGTGGATCGCGTGGTAGATGCCCGACAGGTCATCCGGCACGGTGGTCAGGTAGCAGCTCGACAGCTGCGGACGCAGGGTGCCGGCGTTGAACAGGGTCGGGGTCGACGACATGTAGTCGAACGACGACAGCAGGTTGTAGAACTCGATGGCGCGGTCTTCACGCTGCTTCTCTTCGATGGCCAGGCCCATGGCCACGCGCATGAAGAACACCTGCGGCAGTTCGAAACGGATACCGTCCTTGTGGATGAAGTAGCGGTCGTACAGGGTCTGCAGGCCCAGGTAGGTGAACTGCTGGTCACGCTCGTGGTTGATCGCCTTGCCGAGTTTTTCCAGGTCGAAGCCGGCCAGTGCCGGGTCGAGCAGCTCGAACTTGATACCGGCGGCAACATAGGCCGGCAGGGCCTTGGCGTACAGGTCGGCCATTTCGTGGTGGGTGGCGCTCTCGGCCACGTCCAGGAAGCTCAGGGCTTCGGCGCGCAGGGTGTCGAGCAGCAGGCGGGCGGTCACGTACGAGTAGTTCGGCTCGCGCTCGACCAGGGTCCGGGCGGTCATTACCAGGGCGGTGTTGACGTCCTTGATGGCCACGCCGTCGTACAGGTTTTTCAGGGTGTCGTTCTGGATCAGGTTGGCGTCGACTTCGGCCAGCCCTTCACAGGCTTCGCTGACGATGGTGTGCAGGCGCGCCATGTCCAGCGGCTCAAGACTGCCATCGGCACGGGTGATGCGGATGCTTGGGTGCGGCTTGACGGCGGTGTCGGCAGCGGCGCGGCCGGCACGTTCCTTGGCGCGCGAATCACGGTAGATCACGTAGTCACGGGCAACTTTCTGCTCGCCGGCACGCATCAGCGCCAGTTCGACCTGATCCTGGATTTCTTCGATGTGGATAGTGCCGCCCGATGGCATGCGACGCTTGAAGGTGGTGGTGACCTGTTCGGTCAGGCGCGCCACGGTGTCGTGGATGCGCGACGACGCGGCGGCGGTGCCGCCTTCAACTGCAAGAAACGCCTTGGTGATGGCCACGGTGATCTTGTCGTCGGTGTAAGGAACGACAGTACCGTTACGCTTGATGACACGCAATTGACCGGGGGCAGTGGCGCTCAGGTCCTGTTGGGCCTGGGCGGGTTGCGGCGCAGCGGTCGGCTGGTTCTCGCGAGTTGTGTCTGTCTGCATGGGGGGCTCCACATTTTTAAGTATGTTCGGGCATTGCTGCCCACCGTGGCCGGCTTTTGGCCGGTTTGAGGAAGGCTGTGCGCGTTCCCCGGCTTTAAATCAAAAAGGCAGCGGGTTGGCACGCTGCCTGGAAATCTCTGGATAGTGCATATTCGATGTTGCAGGACGTGCAGTGCAGCGTGCCGATTACATCGGGCCATTCGCGCGAGCGGTTTGGCTACGGATCCTGCGTTTAGTTCAACTCCACAAATTCAAGTTAAAGGGCTTGAAAACCTGCCTCGAATTGTGTTCACGGTTTTTTGGTCCAAACCCTACATCTAGGGTCTGTCCAGGAAAGGAGATACAAGATAATGCGTTTCTAGCCTCAGTTCAACGCACTGCCTGTGGATAAACTTGTGCACAGTTTGTGCATTGCGGGGTGTATAACGCGGTCCAGCCCGCAGCCTCTGTACGTTGAACCGTTGGTCGCTGTTTTTTTTCTGGCTGCACTGGCGGTGGGTGCAATTTTGTGGGCGCGAACCCTATCACAAAAAAACAACTCGGCAAGTCCTCCGGCACCTCGTCTGCTACCGCCGCCACCGGGCAACTGACGCTGGGGCAAAGCCTGCGGCATTGCTACACTCGCGGCAGTGCTGAGGGAGGTTGCGCATGGCTGATGAATCCTGGCGGGTGCTGATCGTCGAAGACGACCAGCGGCTGGCCGAACTGACCCGTGATTACCTGCAAGCCAATGGCCTTGAGGTCAGCCTTGAGGGCGATGGCGCGCGGGCTGTAGCGCGGATCATCGAGATGCAGCCGGACCTGCTGATTCTCGATCTGATGCTGCCCGGCGAAGACGGCCTGAGCATTTGCGCCAGGGTCCGCCCGTACTATGCCGGGCCGATTCTGATGCTCACCGCACGGACCGATGACAGTGACCAGGTACAAGGGCTGGACACCGGGGCCGATGACTTTGTCTGCAAACCGGTGCACCCGCGGGTGCTGCTGGCGCGGGTCCATGCGCTGTTACGTCGCAGCGAGCCGACCCCGCCAAGTGCCCAGCAGCGGGTGAGTTTCGGCCCGTTGCAGGTCGACAGCGGGTTGCGCGAGGCATTGCTGCATGGCCAGCTCATCGAGTTGACTGCCGCCGAGTTCGACCTGTTGTGGCTGTTGGTCAGCAATGCCGGGCGCATTTTGTCTCGGGAAGAGATTTTCACCGCCCTGCGCGGGGTCGGCTACGACGGCCAGGACCGCTCTATCGATGTACGCATTTCCCGTATCCGCCCGCGGATCGGCGACGATCCTGAACACCCGCGGCTGATCAAGACGGTGCGCAACAAGGGATATCTGTTCGTGGCCGAAGCGGCCCGTCAACTGACCCTGCTGAACCCCGCATGAACGCCATTTTCCTGCGTATCTATGGCGGCATGCTGGGGGTGCTGATTCTGGTGGCGCTGCTTGGCACGTTGTCGCTGCATGTGCTTAACCAGCAGCGCGGCGAGCAATACCGTGAACGCATGGCCCATGGCACCTTCGCTCTGATGGGCGACAATCTGGCGACCATGAACGATCTCCAGCGCCAGCGGGCCCTGGCGATCTGGGAGCGTCTGTTAGGTATTCCGCTGAGCCTGCAGACGCCTGACCAGGCACAACTGGACAGCAGCGCGCGCAGCCGTTTGCTGCGAGGCCAGGTGGTGGTCGAACAGACCGGGCCGCACGCGGCCAAGGTCTATCGCCAACTCAGTGTCAATGAGCCTTTATTGCTGACTGGCGAGGTGCAGCAGATCACCGAGCAGTTGGCGCGAGCCACCCTGTATTTGCTGAGCGATGAACTGGTGCGCGCGCCGGCCGCAGAGCAGCCAGCGCGTTTGCAGGCCTTGAAAGCCGACAAGGGCTTCGGTTTCGATTTGCAACTGTTGCCTCTGGACCTGGCTGACCTGGACGACGATCAGCGCCGGCGCATCTATGAAGGCGATACGGTGATGGCGCTGGGCAAGGGCGGTGATTCGATCCGGGTGCTGTCTGGCATCGTTGACACCCAATGGGTGCTGGAGCTGGGGCCGCTGTACCAGATGCGGCCATACCCGACCGACGTGCTGGTGGGCATTGCACTGTTGGGTTTGTGCTTTATCGGCCTGGTGGTTTATTGGCTGGTGCGCCGCCTGGAGCGCCGGGTGCAGGCGCTGGAGGCTGCCGCCACGCTGATCGCCCAAGGCAGTTTGCAGACCCGCGTGCCCAGCAGCGGCAACGACTCGGTCGGCAGGCTGGCCACGGCGTTCAACAGCATGGCCGAGCATTTGCAGCGCTCCCTGACCATCCAGCGGGAACTGGTGCGTGCCGTCTCGCACGAATTACGCACACCGGTGGCGCGCCTGCGCTTTGGCCTGGAGATGGTCCAGGATGCCGAAAGCCCCGAAGCGCGACACAAATACATGATCGGCATGGACAACGACATTCAGGACCTCGACAAGCTGGTCGACGAGATGCTGACCTACGCGCGTCTGGAGCAGGGCGCGCCGACCCTGGATTTCCAGCGGGTCGATCTTGAAAGCCTGATCGATCAGGTGATTGCCGAGCTGGCGCCGCTGCGCGCCCAGGTGCGGGTCGCCCGTGGTGTCTGTCGGATCGACCCCGAGGACAGCAATGCCTGGGTCGAGGCCGAACCGCGTTATCTGCGCCGTGCCGTGCAGAACCTGGTGAGCAATGCCATGCGCCATGCCGAGTCGCGGGTCAGCATCAGTTTCCGGGTCGAGGATGGCCGCTGCCGGCTTGACGTCGAGGATGATGGCCCGGGTGTGCCGGAAAGTGCCTGGGAGCGGATCTTTACCCCCTTCATGCGTCTGGACGACAGCCGCACCCGCACCTCAGGCGGTCATGGCCTGGGGTTGTCCATCGTGCGGCGCATTATCAATTGGCATCAGGGGCGGGCCTTGATCGGCCGTAGCGAGCGGTTGGGCGGTGCCTGTTTCAGCCTGGCCTGGCCGCGCGTGCAGACCGCAGAAAAGGTCGAGCCGTGATGCTGCACGTTGCCGCTCAGCTACAGCCGTTCATGCAACATATCGTGGCCGAGGATGACCAGCGTCCGCTGTTGACGCTGGCTGAACTGCTGCAGCCGCAGCGTCTGGAGGCTCTGCTGTTGAATCTCTATGGCGCGCACTTGATGCCGCAGCAGCGAGATGTGCTGGTCTCGCAGTGGGCCAAGTACGGCTTCATGCTGGTGATCCCGCCGCTGCTGGTGGCCTCGATAACCCAGGACTGGCATTGGCCGTTGGGGCTTGAGCAGGTGGCGGTGGCACTTGATGAGCGGGGTATCCCGACCGGGGTGAAGTTTCTTGCCGCAGGTGCTGTGTTGGCAGCGCCGGGTGGTGATCCTTTGCAGTGCTTTGCCGACCTGCTGGATGACTTGCTGACCCCGTTGGTCAATGCCCTGAGCGCTTATGGCGGTGTGCCGCGGACGGTGTTGTGGAGCAGCGCCGGGGAAGCTCTGGAACACTGCCTGATTCGTCTTGACGCGCCGCTCGCGGAAAAAGGCTGGCCGCTACTGAGCCAGCGGCTGAAGGCTGACGGGCGTCGCAACCCGTTGTACCAGACCATTGTTTATACCCCCCGCCGCCAGCGCCGCAGCTGTTGCCTGAGTCATCGGGTCGAGTGGGTCGGGCGCTGTGAGTATTGCCCGTTGCCGACGGGCTCAAAGCCGCCGTAAACCTTCGTCCTTCACGCCGCCACGGCCACCAGACTCAGCAGATGGTCGTCATGCAGGCAAAATTGCCCCTGCAGCACTGCATCGTGCTGCCATTGTTCCGACAGGTCGCACAGCAGACCGAGACGCACCCGGCCGTCAATCGACCAGTCCAGTACCTGCGCATCTTCGAAGTAGAAGCGTTTGCCAACCAGCGGATACAGCGCCTTGAACAACGCCTCCTTGATCGAAAAGGTCAGGGTCACGCACAGCGCCAGTTGCTCCTCTGGCAACTGTTGCAGACGGGCCAGTTCGTCTGCGGTAAGGATTTCTCCGGCCAGGCGGCTGGCGCGCTCATGGCTGAGCAGGCTTTCTGCATCCAGGCCCAGGCTGCGCCAGTGCGTGCGCGATGCAACGATGGCCGCTGCCCAGCCGGTGCTGTGGGTGATCGAACCACAGACATCGGCAGGCCAGACCGGTGCGCGATCCTCGCCGATGGCGGGCACATAGAGACGCCGGTCAAGCTGCTGCAAGGCCTGACGGGCACACAGGCGCCCGGCGAGAAATTCAGCCTGACGCTTGGCCACCGAACGCTGGATGCTGGCCGGTGGCTCGATATTGCACAGTGACCAGTCGCTGGGGGCGAGTTGCTGCGGGTCGAATGATCCGCTAATTAATACCACCCCTGATAGCGTTTCCGGCAGAGGCCAGTGCAGCGTGAGATCAGGGCAGCAGGCGGGGAGGGGCAGATGTGCAGTCATGGTCTTGTGTCGTCGGTTACGGGCGTAGGAGCGGCTTTAGCCGCGAATGGCCATATTCCATTCGCGGCTAAAGCCGCTCCTACGGTGTTGGGGCTGTCAGCCAAAAATCTTCTTGAAGAACGTCTGCATGTCGGCCCACGAGCTTTGGTCGGCGGCTTTGTTATAGCCAATGTCCGGCCCGCCATGCTCACCGTGGCTCAGGCGGTCCGCGTCAGGATTGGTGAAGCCGTGTTTGGCGCCTTCGATGCTGACGAACTTGTAGTCGGCCTTGGCCGCGTCCATTTCCTGTTTGAAGGCCGCGACCTGTTCGGCGGTGACCATGCTGTCGCTGGCGCCATGTTCCACCAGCATGGGAACTTTGATGCCTGGCTTGGCCGGGCTCTGGGTGGCCAGGGCGCCGTGGAAGCTCACCACGCCCGCCAGCGGTTCACCACGGCGGGCGGCGTCCAGCACCACCTTGCCGCCGAAGCAGTAGCCAATGGCGGCAATTTTGGCCGGGTTGGTCTGCGGCTGTTTCTTGAGTTGCTCAAGGCCGGCGTCGAAGCGCTTGCTGGAGGCGTCGCTGTCTTTGAGCGCGGCCTGCATGAATGCCAGGGCGTCCTTGGGGTGTTCGGTGTTCTTGCCATCGCCATACATGTCGATGGCCAGCGCGCTGTAGCCCAGTTGCGCCAGGTCGCGGGCGCGGCGCTTGGCATAGTCGTTCAGCCCCCACCATTCGTGGACCACCAGAACGCCTGGGCGCTGGCCAGTGATCGCGTCATCGTAAGCGTAGTAGCCGACCAGTTGCGTACCGTCAGCACTCCGGTAATTGATCTGCTCGGTCTTTACCGCCGCCTGCGCCAGCCCGGCCAGGCCCATCAAGGTCAACGCAATCCAGACACGCATGGGCAATTCCTTTTCTGCAAGAGTGGGGGAGCGCACAGCCTAGCCGATTTGCCCGTTCAGGTGTGTCATGGGTGTGCCGCAGGTGTTCAGTCGGGGTTCAGCGCTGGCCTATTACCGTAGTCGCAGCAAGGTCGTTATGATGCCTGCCATGGAACCGGCGGTTACCGGGTGATCATGACGATCGCCGTTTTTTGTCCTGAGGGTGCAGCCGCATCCGGGAGAGCTGCATGAAGTTGTTGGTGGTCGAGGACGAGGCGCTGTTGCGCCATCACTTGTATACGCGCCTGAGCGAGGCCGGACACGTGGTGGAAGCGGTGGCCAATGCCGAGGAGGCGCTGTATCAGGTCGGGCAATTCAATCATGACCTGGCAATTATCGATCTGGGCCTGCCAGGCCTGGGCGGGCTGGATCTGATTCGTCAGTTGCGCACCCTGGGCAAGGCCTTTCCGATCCTGATCCTCACCGCGCGTGGCAACTGGCAGGACAAGGTCGAAGGCCTGGCTGCCGGCGCCGATGATTACGTGGTCAAACCCTTCCAGTTCGAAGAGCTGGAGGCGCGGCTCAATGCGCTGTTGCGCCGCTCCAGCGGTTTTATCCAGTCGACCATCACCGCCGGCCCCTTGCTGCTTGACCTCAACCGCAAGCAGGCCACCCTGCAAGAGCAGCCGCTGGCGCTGACGGCCTACGAATACCGTATCCTGGAATACCTGATGCTCCATCACCAGCAGGTGGTGCCCAAAGAGCGTTTGATGGAGCAGCTGTACCCTGACGATGATGAGCGCGATCCGAACGTGATCGAAGTGCTGGTCGGCCGCCTGCGCCGCAAGCTCGACACCGCTGCAGCGTTCAAACCCATCGAAACCGTGCGCGGCATGGGCTATCTGTTCACTGAGCGCTGCACATGATCCGTTCGCTGCGCCTGCGCTTGATGCTGGGGGCAGCGACCCTCGCGGTCATTTTCATGTTGTTGATGCTGCCGGCATTGCAAAGCGCCTTTAGCCTGGCGCTGCGTGGCGCCATCGAGCAGCGCCTGGCTGCCGATGTGACCACCATGATTTCCGCGGCGCGGGTCGAGAGCGGCGGTTTGATGATGCCTTCTTTATTGCCGGGCGAGCAGTTCAACCTGCCGGGCAGCCGTCTGCACGGCTATATCTTCAACCGTCAGGGCCAACTGGTCTGGCGTTCGCTGGCCAGTGAAGGCGAAGAGCTCGATTACCGCCCTGAATATGACGGCCTGGGCAGCAAGTTCAACCGGATCAAGACCGACAACGGCAACGAGTTTTTCGTCTACGACGTGGAAATCCGTCTGTTGGGCGGGCGTAATGCGGCGTTCAGCATCGTCGCCGTGCAGCCGTTGCACGGCTACCAGGAAACCGTTGGCCAATTGCGCAAAAAGCTTTATCTGGGCTTCGGTGGCGCCCTGATCGTACTGCTTGGCCTGCTGTGGCTAGGCCTGACCTGGGGCCTGAAGGCGCTCAAAGGCGTCAGCCGCGAGCTTGACCAGGTGGAAGCCGGCGAGCGGGAAAGCCTCAGCGAGAACCACCCCAGCGAACTGCTGCGCCTGACCGGCTCGCTCAACCGCCTGTTACGCAGTGAGCGTGAACAGCGGATTCGTTATCGCGACTCGCTGGGTGATCTGGCCCATAGCCTCAAAACACCGTTGACCGTCTTGCAGGGCGTCAGCGAAACCATTGCCAAGCGCCCGCAAGACCTTGAGCAGGCGCGGGTGCTGCAAACCCAGATCGAGCGCATGAGCCAGCAGATCGGCTACCAGTTGCAGCGTGCCAGCCTGCGCAAGAGCGGCCTGGTCCGGCATTACGTCGCACTGCGGCCGGTGGTCGAGAGCCTGTGCAACACCTTGCAGAAGGTTTACCGCGACAAAACGGTCAATGTCACCCTGGACTTGCCGGAGCACTGCCAGGTGCCCATGGAAGAGGCTGCCCTGATGGAGTTGCTCGGCAACCTGCTGGAGAACGCCTACCGGCTGTGCCTGGGCGAGGTGCGTATCAGTTTCATGGCGCTGGAGTCTGGCGACGAACTGTGTGTTGAAGATGACGGCCCCGGTGTGCCAGCCAGCCAGCGCGCGCGCATTCTGCAGCGCGGCGAGCGCCTGGACCGGCAGAACCCCGGGCAGGGCATTGGTCTTGCGGTGGTCAAGGACATCATCGAAAGCTACAGCGCACAATTGACCCTGGATGAGTCGCCGTTGGGCGGTGCGCTGTTTCGCATTCACTTCACCGCCGAGTGACTGGCGTATTTCCGCCAACGCTGGCATGGCAGGCCCACCGGCACTGGCCGCTCAGGCAGGCCGCGCCACAGGCAGATTGCGCTTGTCGGCCAGCAGGGCGCTGACGGGCGTGCAGCGCTAAAGCGTGCTGCTCAGGGCGCAGGCGGATACCCGCCACTGTTAAGCCGTCAACCTCTAAAACAGGCGGAAATCCGCCACCCATTTTTCTCAAGAGCATCTAGTGTCAATGCTGAGCGCCTTGTCTGGCGCGGGTTCTGCGGTAAATAACCGAACGTGGCACGGCCATTGCTATACAACCGGCAGAGGCCTGCTACGCGCAGCTCGACACAACAAATCCCTCCAGTGCAGGAGGGTTAGCGCTTTATAGGCAACACGCGCACCGGATAGTGCCGTGAAGCCCTTGAGGATAACTGCAATGACGACTCGTCAGCCTATCTACAAAACCCTGTACTTCCAGGTCATCGTGGCCATCGTGATCGGTATCCTGATCGGTCACTTCTACCCGCAGACCGGCGAAGCCTTGAAGCCGCTGGGTGATGGCTTCATCAAACTGATCAAGATGGTCATCGCGCCCATCATCTTCTGTACTGTAGTGAGCGGCATCGCCGGCATGCAGAACATGAAGTCGATCGGCAAGACTGGCGGTTACGCGCTGCTGTATTTCGAAATCGTTTCGACCCTGGCCCTGATCATCGGCCTGGTCGTCGTCAACGTGGTCAAACCGGGCGTTGGCATGAACATCGACCCGACCACTCTGGACGCTTCCAAGATCGCCGCCTATGTAACGGCGAGTAAGGACCAGAGCATCGTTGGTTTCATCCTCAACGTGATTCCGAACACCATCGTCGGCGCCTTCGCCAACGGCGACATCCTGCAAGTGCTGATGTTCTCGGTGATCTTCGGTTTCGCCCTGCATCGCCTGGGTGCTTACGGTCGTCCGGTACTGGACTTCATCGATCGCTTCGCACACGTGATGTTCAACATCATCAACATGATCATGAAGCTGGCGCCTATCGGTGCGTTCGGTGCCATGGCCTTCACCATCGGTAAATACGGTGTCGGCACCCTGGTTCAGCTCGGTCAGTTGATGCTGTGCTTCTACATCACCTGCTTCCTGTTCGTGATGCTGGTCCTGGGCGGTATCTGCCGTGCCCACGGTTTCACCATCTCCAGGGTGATTCGCTACATCCGTGAAGAGCTGCTGATCGTACTGGGTACTTCCTCGTCGGAATCGGCCCTGCCACGTATGCTGATCAAGATGGAGCGCCTGGGTGCACAGAAGTCGGTCGTGGGTCTGGTTATCCCGACTGGCTACTCGTTCAACCTGGACGGCACCTCGATCTACCTGACCATGGCTGCTGTGTTCATCGCTCAGGCGACCAACACCGAAATGGACATCACCCACCAGATCACCCTGCTGCTGGTGCTGCTGCTGTCCTCCAAAGGTGCTGCTGGTGTGACCGGTAGTGGCTTCATCGTGTTGGCTGCAACCCTGTCGGCCGTAGGCCACCTGCCGGTTGCCGGTCTGGCGCTGATCCTGGGTATCGACCGCTTCATGTCCGAAGCCCGCGCCCTGACCAACCTGGTGGGTAACGCGGTTGCCACTCTGGTTGTTGCCAAGTGGGTCGGCGAGCTGGACAACGACAAACTGCAATCCGAGCTGGCCTCGGGCGGTTCGGCAATCATCGAAACCCGTCATGAAGATGACCTGGGTGTCGCTGAAGGCCCGGCTCCGGTGAGCACCACCAAGCCAACCGTCTGATCATCGATCGGATCTGAAAAAGCCCATCTTCGGATGGGCTTTTTCGTTGCTGCCGGTTCTATTCAATGCGGGTCTCGCCGCTGAACACCAGGGTCTGACGACAACGGCGACACAGGTAGCGGCGGCCCTGGACCACCATGCGATGGCGCTGTGCTGTGAATGCAAAATCGCTCTGCGGGCATGGGCAGCGGTAGATGTAACGGGTCACCTGCCGCCGCTCCACGGCATAGGTATGGCAGCGGTTGGGCGGTAGCTCATACACGCCGCGCATGATCAGTTGCCATTCCTCCCCATGGGGCTGGATCTTGCTGCCAAACAACTGATGAGCGATCAGGTGAGCCACTTCATGAGGGACGGTCTGGCGCAGGAAGTCTTCGCGGTTTTCCTGATATAGCTTAGGGTTGAAGCGCAGCAGGTTTTCCTGCAGATGGGCAACCCCCGCCTTCTGCCCGCGCAGCTTGAAACTCACCGAGGGGCGCTTGAACGGACGTTTGAAAAAGGCTTCGGCTTTTTGATAACAGGCTTCTACGTGGGACTTCAGTAGCTCGGGCATGCGTGACGACTCTCCAGTGGCGCCCAGTATGCCGCAAGGCGGGCGCCGACTGAAAATCCCGACACTGGCTACTCGTCGGGAGGGTTACACTGCCTGTCAGGTCGTATATTGCGGCCCGGCGCCCAGCCCCCAGAGCACCACGGTAAAGGCCATGATCGCCACCAGCACCACCAGGCCTACCGACAGGATGGAGCTTGAAAACATGAAGCCCTCTTCGGCCGAGACGTCCATGAACGTTGGCAGGCCGCTGTACAGCAGATACACCGTGTAGCTGATCGCTGCAGTGCCCACTATGAGCCCCAGCCACAGGTGCGGATAAAGCGCTGCCACGCCGCCAATGAACAGCGGTGTCGCGGTGTAGGTGGCAAACGCGATACAGCGCGCCAGGCTCGGGTCGGCATCATAGGTGCGAGCCATCCAGTGGATGAAACCGCCCATGATCGCCACGCCGGCCAACAGGGTCAGGTAAGACATCATTGCCATGCCCAAGGCACTGGCCTGAGTGAGCATGACCGGCGCACGCTCGCCGATCGTCCAGCCGACCTGCGTGGTGCCGATATAGGCGCATAACGGTGGGATCACCGCCAATAGCAGGGTGTGAGTGAGATAGATATGACGAATGCTTTCGTCTTCTGTGCGGATTTGTTGCCACTCACGCTCCGGATGGGTGAACAGACCCCAGACATGATTGATCACGGTGTCCTCCTCGCAGTTAGCGCCTGCAGTGGCATGGCGCCGCCAACCACCTGATTCAGGCCTCACATTAAAAGTATAGAAGTGCCGCACAGCCGGTGCGCTGCTGCTTAGAGCGATTGGTGATCTGCAACACGTCGTTAATGCCATGCATGGAGGTTCAATGATGCTGACGATGTGCGTAAAATGTCGGCCCTTTCGGCGGTCTTGCGCGACATTTTCCTTGTTCAGGCCCCTTTGTAGAAACCTTGCCAGCGGAAACCACCAGCATCATGGGCACTCTTTCAGTCAATCAGAACAAACTGCAGAAACGCCTGCGTCGGCTGGCCGGCGAGGCTGTCAGCGATTACAACATGATCGAGGACGGCGACAAGGTCATGGTCTGTCTGTCCGGCGGCAAGGACAGCTACACCATGCTCGACGTGCTGATGCACCTGCAGAAGGTGGCGCCGATCAAGTTCGATATCGTCGCGGTGAACATGGACCAGAAGCAGCCCGGCTTTCCCGAGCATGTGTTGCCGGCTTATCTGGAAACCCTGGGCATCGAGTATCACATTGTCGAGAAAGACACCTACTCGGTGGTCAAGGAACTGGTGCCGGAGGGCAAAACCACCTGCTCGCTGTGCTCGCGCCTGCGTCGCGGCACGCTGTACACCTTTGCCGATGAAATCGGCGCGACCAAGATGGCCTTGGGGCATCACCGCGACGACATCGTCGAGACGTTCTTCCTCAACATGTTCTTCAACGCCTCGCTCAAGGCCATGCCGCCCAAGCTGCGCTCCGACGACGGCCGTAATGTGGTGATCCGCCCTCTGGCTTACTGCCATGAGAAGGACATCCAGGCCTATTCGAACTTCAAGGGCTTCCCGATCATCCCGTGCAACCTGTGTGGTTCTCAGGAAAACCTGCAACGCCAGGTGGTCAAGGACATGCTTCAGGATTGGGAGCGCAAGACCCCGGGCCGGGTCGAGAACATCTTCCGTGCCCTGCAGAACGTTCAGCCTTCGCAACTGGCCGACCGCAACCTGTTCGACTTCAGCAGCCTGCGCATGGACGAAAGCGCGGCGTCGCGCTTCGTCAATGTGGTCAATCTCTGAGCCGACTCAGTGGTTGACGGTATAGGCCAGCATCGCTGACAACTGACACAGTGGCCGGCCACTCTCGGCCTGCCACTGGTTGAATGCGGCCTGGACAATGGTCATGTCGCGTTTGCTGGACGGCACCTTGTCGACAATGTCCTGCGCATTGAGGGCAGCGACCACATCGTTGCTCGGCACGAAGGTGTCCTTGCCGATCATGCGCAGAAAGCGCGGCGCCGACAAACCGCCCATCTGGCTGCCATGCTTGCTCAGGTACTGCCACAGCCCGGTAATGTCCTCCACCGGCCATTGGGCGATGAAGTTGCCGAAGCTGCCGTGCTCCTGAGCGATATCCAGCACCAATTGGGCATTGCGTGGCACGCTTTTGAGCTTGCCGAGGTGGCGAATGATGCGGGTGTCCTGCATCAGCCGCTCCAGATGGTCGGCGCCCATCAGCACCACCTTTTCCGGGTCAAAACCGAAAAACACCTGCTCAAAGGCCGGCCACTTGGCATCGACCAGGCTGTGCTTGAGCCCGGCGCGAAACACCCGCAGGGCCAGGGTCGACAGGTAGCGGTCATCGCCGATGGCCTTTAATTGCTCTGGCGTTCTGGGCTGCGGCAATTGCGCCTCAAGCGCCTTGGCCGAGCCAAAGCGGTTCAGGCAATACTCATGGAGCCATTTGTAGTCTTGCATTCGAACTCCAGGCTTATAGATTTGCGGGTTTGGCCTTCTACGCCGCGCTCAGCAACGACGCGGTCCGCGCCAGGCGTTGGCCCAGGGCGCGGCACAGTTCGATCTCGTGTTTGTCCAGCGGACGTTTGCCGTCGGGGCCGGCGTGATGGCTGGCGCCGTACGGTGTGCCGCCACCGGCGGTTTCCAGCAGCGCCGACTCGCTGTAGGGCAGGCCGGTGATCAGCATGCCGTGGTGCAGCAGCGGCAGCAGCATCGACATCAAAGTGGTTTCCTGGCCGCCGTGCAGGCTGGCGGTGGAGGTAAACACACTGGCGGGTTTGCCGACCAGCGCACCGGTCAGCCACAGATTGCTGGTGCCGTCGAGAAAGTACTTGAGCGGCGCAGCCATGTTGCCGAAGCGCGTCGGGCTGCCGAGGGCCAGGCCTGCGCACTGTTTGAGATCGTCCAGAGTGGCATAAGGCGCGCCGCTTTCCGGGATATCCGGGGCGCTGGCTTCGCAGTCGGCCGACACCGCCGGTACGGTGCGCAGCCGTGCTTCCAGGCCGCCCATCTCGATACCGCGGGCAATTTGCCGGGCCATCTCGCTGGTCGAACCATTACGGCTGTAGAACAACACCAGAATGTAAGGTGCACTCACGGCAGCAACTCCAGCAGCTTTTCGGTGGGGCGACCAATTGCCGCACGATCACCGGCGACCAGAATCGGTCGTTCGATCAATTTCGGGTGGCTGGCCATGGCGCCAATCAACTGCTCATCGCTCAACGCCGGGTCGGCCAGGTTCAGCTCCTTGTATTCGTCTTCACCGCTGCGCAGCAGCTGGCGCGGGGCGATTCCCAGCTTGCCGAGCAGGTCGCGCAACTGCGCTGCATCGGGCGGGGTTTGCAAATAAAGGACTACTTCAGGAGTCAGGCCGCGGGCTTGCAGCAGCTCCAGCGCCGCGCGGGATTTTGAGCAACGCGGGTTGTGATAAAGCTTCAGATCAGTCATTTGCGGGTCGCATCTTGTAGAGTGTGGCGCGTATTCTAACTGCGCGGTGTGCTGGATCGACATATACAGTGCCGATTGCACGCATCAAGTGTCATATGAGTTTGGTTTGACGAAAGAAGGAAAGTTTCGATGGCAAGGCGATTAGTGGCAACGTTGGCACTGCTCGGCAGTATCTTGCTCAGTGGTTGTGGTATGGACCTGGGCACTGACCAGAATGGTCAGAAAGTGACCAGTGAGCGCATCGACAAGCACTGGCTGGTGATCAATTACTGGGCTGAATGGTGCGGGCCGTGCCGGGTCGAGATCCCGGAACTGAACCACCTGGCCGAACAGCTCAAGGACCAGAAGGTCACCGTATTGGGGGTCAACTTCGACAACCTGCAAGGCGATGAGCTGAAAAAGGCTTCCGATGCATTGGGCATCAAGTTCACCGTACTGGCTCAGGACCCGGCCGAGCGCTATGAATTCCCGCCTGCCGAAGCCCTGCCGGTGACCTACATCATCGATGACAAAGGCAAACTGCGTGAGCAGTTGCTGGGCGAACAGACCGCCGCCGGCCTGACCGCCAAACTCAAGGCGCTGCGCGGCGAGGGCTGACGCTGCTGCGCGGTTATTCTTGCCAGAACCGCAGCGGTTTGCCCTCTGCCGGCCACAACCGCAACTGGTTGATCGGCGAGATATCCCAGCGCTGCACTTTGGGCAAGGTTTCGAGAAAGCGCTGTTCCTGCTCCATCAGCGCTTCGACGCACAGTTTGCGGGTCTTGCCGATCCGCTCGAAGCTGATCAGTTGGCCTTGCAGCGTGTAGGCGGCGAACCAGTGGTTGCAACCGGCGTTGCCATACGCCCGACCGTCAGCGCCCAGGGTCATGGTCATGCGGCTGCGATCAACCAGCGGGCGCTCGCCGATCCACTCCAGCACGTAACTCTGCTCCTGCTGAATCAGCACTGGCTCACTGGCACAGCCGGTCAGCAGCAAGGCACCGATCAGGCTTGCTAACCCTCGGCGTTTCATGCCGGCTGGGCCTGGCATTTACGGCAGGTGTGCTTGTCGCCGTCAGTCTTCCAGCCCAGTTCGGCGATGCGCGCAACGGCCGCCGGTTTCTGAGCCTTGGTGCCCAGTTTGCTTTCCACCGAAAACTCGAACTTCAGCTCGCTGTTGCAGCTGTCGCAATGCACCGCCCACTCATGGATCGCCAGTTCGTCGAACACTGGGCCGTTGGCTACCGCGACCCACTGGCCGGGCGGGTTGATCAGGTGGCGGACCTTTTCCACTGTCAGGCGCATGTACAGGCTCTTGCTGCCTTTAAGGGTGACCAGCAGTTGGTCGTCGCCTTGAATCGAGCCACCGTTACCGGTGACCTGGTAGCGGCCGGGTGCCAGAGTGCGGCACTCGGTGAGGGTGTGTTGCGGGTTGAGCATGCTGTAGCGAAAATCGTGTTCGGCCATGAGTCCTCCAAAATGCCCGCTATGGTATCAGGCTAAGCGCGTGCGCTCACGCGGTGACTCGCGCTTCGGTCGCCAGGCGGGCAATGGCTTTGTCAAGGTCGTCCAGGGCGTCGCTGGCCTGCGGGGCATTTTGCTTGAGCAGGGTCTCTGCCCGCTGGCAGGCGGCGCGTAGCTGCGGCACACCGCAGTAACGGGTCGCACCATGCAGCCTGTGGATGCGCTCGATCATCGCCTGGATATCGGCAGCGCTGCGGGCCGTGCGAATCGCTTCGCGATCGGCGTCCAGCGAGGCCAGCAACATGGCCAGCATGTCGGCGGCCAGGTCAGCTTTGCCGGCCGCCAGGCGCAGGCCTTCTTCCGGGTCCAGAACCAGCGGTCCGACATGACTCTGCTCGGCGTCCAGTGGCGACTCCGGCACCGGCGTACGCAGCGCCAGACCGGTCCACTTGAGCACCACTTGAGCCAGTTGCCGCTCGCTGATCGGCTTGGTCAGGTAGTCGTCCATACCGCTTTGCAGCAACGAGCGTTTCTCGTTGGCCATGGCGTGGGCGGTGAGGGCCACAATCGGCATCGGGCTGTTCTGCCGCTCTTCTTCCCAGTCACGAATTGTCTCGGTGGCCTGGCGACCATCCATGCCGGGCATCTGCACGTCCATCAGCACCAGGTCGAAGCTCTGTTCCTGCACGGCCTGGACGGCGGCGTAGCCACTGTCCACCGCCACCACCTTGGCGCCCATGTCTTCCAGCAGGGTCTGTACCAGTAACAGGTTGGCAGGGTTATCGTCCACACAGAGGATGCGGGGTGCCCGGCTGGGCAACTGAATACTGTTTTCAGTACGGATTGCGCGCGGGGCAATCAACTCTGACAGCCCGCGACGCAGCTTGCGGTCACAGGCAGGCTTGGCCTGCAACTGGGTATATACATCCGGGACTGACTGCTGGAACAGCAGCTGCTCGGTGGTCGGGCACAGCACCAGCACCTTGCAGTCGAGGTTTTCCAGCTCCCAGATTGACTGGCGCAGACGTTCCGGAGGCATCTCGTAGCTGGTCACGCCGATCACTGCCAGTTCAATGCGCGCTGGCGTTTCATGGGCGACCGTCACACCGTTGATCAGGCTTTCCAGGTTCTTGAACAGCAGTGGCTCCAGGCCGCAATCCTCTAGCTGATGCTCCAGTGCCTGACGCGCCAGCTCATGGTGTTCCAGAACCGCCACCCGCACGCCTTGCAGCGGTTGCGGCATCGGGTCTTCGGAGTCGTCGCGGGCCTTGGGCAGTTTCAGGCTGATCCAGAACTCCGAGCCGACGCCAGGGGTGCTGTCTACCCCGATCTCGCCGCCCATCTGCTCGATCAGGCGTTTTGAAATCACCAGCCCCAGACCGGTGCCGCCTGGCTGGCGCGACAGCGAATTGTCGGCCTGGCTGAAGGCCTGGAACAGCGCGCGCAGGTCCTGGCTGGACAGCCCGACTCCGGTGTCCTGGACGCTGATGCGCAGTTGCGCGCTGTCTTCGGTCTCTTCCTCGACCATGGCGCGGGCAACAATGGTGCCTTCGCGGGTGAACTTGATCGCGTTGCTCACCAGGTTGGTGAGAATCTGTTTGAGTCGCAGCGGGTCGCCGATCAGGGCCGCCGGCGTGTCGCGGTACACCAGGCTGACCAGTTCCAGCTGCTTGGCATGCGCCGCCGGAGCGAGAATGGTCAAGGTGTCTTGCAACAGGTCGCGCAGGTTGAAGGCGATGGTGTCGAGGACCAGCTTGCCGGCCTCGATCTTGGAGAAGTCGAGAATCTCGTTGATGATGCTCAACAGGCTGTCGGCGGACTTTTCGATGGTGTTGAGGTAGTCGATCTGACGTGGCGTCAGTTCGCTTTTCTGCAATAGATGTGTAAAACCGACGATGCCATTGAGCGGCGTACGGATTTCATGGCTCATGTTGGCCAGAAACTCCGACTTGATACGGCTTGCCTCCAGCGCCTCTTTGCGCGCCAGGTCCAGTTCGATGTTTTGAATCTCGATGGTTTCGAGGTTCAGGCGCACGTCTTCGGTCGCCTGATCGATGCTCTGCTGCAGTTCTTCGCGGGCATTTTGCAGCGTCGAGGCCATGCGGTTGATGCCCGACGCCAGTTCGTCGAGCTCATGGCTGCCCAGTGGCGGCAGGCGGGTTTCCAGATGACCTTCCTTGAGCAGGCTGACCGCATGCTTGATGCGCCCCAGCGGCTGATTGATGCTGCGGCTCATGCGCAGCGCCAGTGCGGCGGTGACGCCCAGCCCGAGGAGGATCAGCAGCAGGCTGGCGAACAGGCTGCGATAGCCGCGCAACAGCGTGCCGTTATGGGAAATCTCCAGTTCGACCCAGCCCAGCAGACGGTCGGCCTCTTCAGGGATGACAGCGCTGGTCAGATGCCGCTGGTTGCCGAACACCGGCAATAAATAGCGGGTGGCATCGCTGCCGGTGCGATTGAGCAATTGGGTGCCCTGACCGGTGGGCGCGGGATTGATCATGCTCGGGCCGGCATGCGCCAGTGCATTACGATCGGCATCCAGGAACGTCACCGAGCGCACGTCGTCTTCTTCCAGCGACTGGGTGGCGATGCGGCTGAGAATGGCTTTGTCTTTATGCCCCAGCGCGGTAGCGGCCAGCGGTACCAGTTGGCGGGTGATCATTTCGCCGCGCACCAGTAGCTGGCTTTGCAGCTCGTACAACTGCATCCATGTGAAATAGCCGCCCAGCACCACAGCCATCAGGCTGGTGGGCAAAATGGTCAACAGCAGAACCCGGCTCTTGATACCCAGCTTGGTCAGCACACACGCTCTCCTGCAACCCGGAAGGTGTCCCGGAAGGTCCTTTATTTGTCACCCCTGAACAGTGACACACCAGTGTAGCCATTGGCTGCCAGACATATTACATCCTTAACTGCCTGCGGCGGCGCACGGCGTCACCATCCCCGGTGGCAGGGGCAATCAGCCGCCCGTTGGTCATTGTGGAGCGGCCTTGGCATTATTGACAGGCTCGGCGCGAGCGCAACGGGCTGGGCAGCCGCACGCCAGCAGCGCAGCCCGCCAGGCAAGGGGTGCCGGCAAGTCTCTTATTCTTTTTGGTGATAAATGCCTCACTTTGCGTGATATGGGCTTTGGGCGTTTGCCGGTATGATAGGCGCCCCCGCAGACTGGATTGCGAATACGCCATGACCCTGCAGTATCAAACCATTGCCGATTGCGTCGGCAACACACCGCTGGTGCGCCTGCAGCGCCTCGGCGGTGACACCAGCAATACCCTCCTGTTGAAACTTGAAGGTAACAACCCCGCAGGTTCGGTCAAAGACCGTCCGGCGCTGTCGATGATCACCCGCGCCGAGTTGCGCGGGCAGATCCAGCCCGGCGATACCCTGATCGAAGCCACCTCCGGCAACACCGGCATTGCTCTGGCCATGGCGGCGGCCATCAAGGGGTACCGCATGATCCTGATCATGCCCGACAACTCCAGTGCCGAGCGCAAGGTCGCGATGACGGCCTATGGCGCCGAGCTGATTCTGGTCAGCAAGGAAGAGGGCATGGAAGGTGCCCGCGACCTGGCCGAGCGCATGCAGGCCGAAGGTCGTGGCAAGGTGCTGGACCAGTTCGCCAACGGTGACAACCCCGAGGCGCACTACACCGGCACCGGCCCGGAAATCTGGCGGCAGACCGGCGGCACCATCACCCACTTTGTCAGCTCGATGGGCACCACCGGCACCATCATGGGTAACTCGCGCTACCTCAAGGAGCAGAACCCCAACGTGCAGATCGTCGGCCTGCAGCCGATGGAAGGCGCAGCCATTCCGGGGATCCGTCGCTGGCCCGAAGAGTACCTGCCCAGCATCTATCAGGCTTCCCGGGTCGATCAGATCATCGACATGGGGCAGGCTGAGGCCGAAGACGTCATGCGTCGCCTGGCCCGTGAAGAAGGCATCTTCTGCGGCGTGTCGTCCGGTGGTGCAGTGGCCGGGATGTTGCGCCTGTCCCGCGAGCTGGAAAACGCCGTGATCGTCGCCATTATCTGTGACCGTGGCGACCGTTACCTGTCGACCGGCGTTTACGACGCACCCAACTGATGGCCAAACAGCAACGAGGGCTGCGTTTCCAGCCCGCCGGTGGCGTTAAAAGCGCGCAGATTCCGGTCGGCAAGAAGCAGCGCCTGGTCATTGAGCGACTGTCCAGCGACGGTCGTGGCATTGCTTTCGCTGACGGCAAGACCTGGTTTGTGGCCGGCAGTCTGGCCGGTGAAGAAGTCGACACGCGGGTCCTCAACGCCCGCGGTAAGGTGGTCGAGGCCCGTACCGAGCGGGTGGTGCGGGCCAGCGAGACACGACGTGCTGCCGCTTGCGAGTATTTCGGTCGCTGTGGCGGCTGCAGCGTGCAGCACATGCCCCACGATCAGCAATTGGCATTCAAGCAGGAAATGCTCGCAGAGCAACTGCAGCGGGTGGCCCAGGTTGCGCCGGAGCAGTGGGCGCCGCCGCTGGTCGGCAGCGAGCTGGCCTACCGGCGCCGGGCCCGGGTCGCGGTGCGCTGGGACAACAAGGCGCGCCAGCTGGAGGTCGGCTTCCGCGCTGCGGCGAGCCAGGACATCGTCAATGTGCGCCATTGCCCGGTGCTGGTCGAAGAACTCCAGCCGCTGATGGCCAGCCTGCCTGAGTTGCTGGGGCGGCTAGCCAAGCCCCAGGCATTGGGGCATGTCGAGCTGTTCAGTGGTACGGCCCTGGCACTGCTGGTCCGGCATGTCGCGCCGCTGGCTGCTACCGATCTGGCCATACTGGGTGAATTCTGTGATCAACAGGGCGTGCAGCTCTGGCTGCACGGCGATGGCGAGCCGTATCCGCTCGACCCGCAGCAGACCCTGGGCTATCGCCTCGAACCCTGGGATATGCAACTGGCCTGGCGGCCTGGAGATTTCATTCAGGTCAACGCGGCGGTCAACACCGCGATGATCGACCAGGCCCTGCAATGGCTGGCGCCCGAGCCGGGCGAGCGGGTCATGGACCTGTTCTGTGGCCTGGGCAATTTCGCCTTGCCGCTGGCTGCACAAGCCCGCGAGGTGGTGGCGGTCGAAGGTGTCCAGGTGATGGTCGATCGCGCCGCACTCAATGCCCGCGACAACGGGCTGCAGAACGTGAAATTTTTCCAGGCTGATCTTTCTCAGCCTTTGACGCAGGCAAGCTGGTCTGTAAAAGGATTTTCTGCGGTACTCTTGGACCCACCACGCGACGGTGCCTTTGAAGTGGTGCGCCAGATCGGCAAGTCGGGGGCCCGGCGGTTGCTGTATGTGTCCTGCAACCCCGCCACCCTGGCCCGTGACGCGCAAGAATTGATCAAACAGGGTTACCGCTTGAAACGAGCCGGAATTCTCGACATGTTTCCTCAAACGGCGCATGTCGAAGCGATGGCGTTATTTGAAATGAAAGAATGAGTGAGTGGACGCCGGTTCATTGGATCGAACCGGTGCCACAGGGAATCTCGTTTAATTCAGACTGGCCCGTGAATGCTGTTGCTTGCTGGCCCGGCAAGTGGCATTCGCTTTAAAAGGCCGGCGACTTTCGGCGCCATTCATCGCGCCGTAGGGAAGGTAAGCAGCATGGTACAGGTGAGAGCACACCAGCCGGTCAACACCGACGGCAGTATCAATCTCGACGCATGGCTCGACCATATTGTCAGTGTCGATCTGATTCTGGATCGCCAGGCCATGAAAGAAGCCTGCGAATTCGCAAGGCTGGCAGAAGAGCAGAACAACCCCACCCATAAAGACGACTGGGCCGACGGCACCTCCAGTTTTCAGACCGGTCTTGAAATTGCCGAGATCCTCGCCGACCTCAAGCTCGATCAGGACTCGCTGATTGCGGCGGTCATTTATCGTGGCGTACGCGAGGGGCTGATTCCCCTCGCGCAGGTCGAAGAACGCTTCGGCGCCACCGTGGCCAAACTGATCGAAGGCGTTCAGCGCATGGCTGCGATCAGTGCCAGCTTCAGCCCGCGCCAGTCGCTGGTGCTGGGCAGCCAGACGCAGGTCGAGAACCTGCGCCGCATGCTGGTGGCAATGGTCGATGACGTGCGCGTGGCGCTGATCAAGCTGGCCGAGCGTACCTGCGCGATTCGTGCGGTAAAAAATGCCGACGAAGAAAAGCGCAACCGCGTTGCCCGGGAAGTCTTCGACATCTATGCCCCGTTGGCCCATCGGCTGGGTATCGGGCATATCAAGTGGGAGCTCGAAGATCTCTCGTTCCGCTATCTGGAGCCTGATCAGTACAAACAGATCGCCAAGCTGCTGCATGAGCGGCGGCTGGACCGTGAGCGCTTCATCAGCGATGTGATGACCCAGCTCGACAACGAGCTGCAGGCCACCGGGGTCAAGGCCGATATCAGCGGCCGGGCGAAACACATCTACTCGATCTGGCGCAAGATGCAGCGCAAAGGCCTGGCGTTCAGCCAGATCTACGACGTGCGCGCCGTGCGGGTGCTGGTTCCGGAAATGCGCGACTGCTACACCGCGCTGGGTATCGTCCACACTCTGTGGCGGCATATTCCCAAGGAGTTTGACGACTATATCGCCAACCCCAAGGAGAACGGCTACCGCTCGCTGCACACTGCCGTGATCGGCCCGGAAGGCAAGGTCCTGGAAGTGCAGATCCGCACCCACGCCATGCACGAAGAGGCCGAGCTGGGCGTGTGTGCCCACTGGCGCTACAAGGGCACCGACGTCAAATCCAGCTCCAACCACTACGAAGAGAAGATCTCCTGGCTGCGTCAGGTGCTGGAGTGGCACGAAGAACTGGGTGACATCGGTGGGCTGGCCGAACAGCTGCGGGTCGATATCGAGCCGGACCGGGTCTATGTGTTCACCCCGGACGGTCATGCCATCGACCTGCCCAAGGGCGCGACACCGCTGGATTTCGCTTATCGGGTGCACACCGAGATTGGCCACAACTGCCGCGGTGCGAAGATCAACGGGCGGATCGTACCGCTCAACTACAGCCTGCAGACCGGTGAGCAGGTCGAGATCATCACCAGCAAGAATGGCATCCCCAGCCGAGACTGGCTCAATGCCAACCTCGGTTACATCACCACCTCACGGGCACGGGCCAAGATCGTCCACTGGTTCAAGCTGCAGGCTCGCGACCAGAACGTCGCCGCTGGCCGCACCTTGCTGGAGCGCGAACTGGCGCGCATGGCGTTGCAGCAGGTCGATTTCGAGAAGCTGGCCGACAAGGCCAATTACAAGACCGGCGAAGACATGTTCGCGGCACTGGGTGCCGGTGACCTGCGTCTGACCCAGCTGGTCAACCTGGCGCAGCAGCAAGTCGAGCCGGAGCGGGTCGACGAGGTCGAGCTGATTCCGCGCAAGGCGACCGGTTACAAGCCGGGCAAGCGTGGCGATATCCAGATCCAGGGCGTCGGTAACCTGTTGACCCAGATTGCCGGTTGCTGCCAGCCAGTGCCGGGCGATGCGATTGTCGGCTATATCACTCAGGGGCGTGGCGTGACCATTCACCGGCAGGATTGCGCCTCGGTGTTGCAACTGGGCGGCAAGGAGCCGGAGCGGATCATCCAGGTCAGTTGGGGGCCGGCGCCGGTGCTCACCTACCCGGTGGACATCCTGATTCGTGCCTACGACCGTTCCGGGCTGTTGCGTGACGTCACCCAGGTGCTGCTCAACGAGCGCATCAACGTGCTGGCGGTCAACACCCGCTCGAACAAGGAAGACAACACTGCAACGATGTCGCTGACCATCGAAATTCCGGGGCTCGATGCACTGGGCCGGTTGCTGGGGCGTATTTCCCAGTTGCCGAACATCATCGAGACCCGGCGTAACAAGACGTCGTGATGGACAGCCCGTAGGAGCGGCTTCAGCCGCGAAAGCGCATCTTCGCGGCTGAAGCCGCTCCTACGGGCGACCTTGGGAGCCTTCTATGTACACGCTCGACGATCTGCTCAATCTCATGGCCCGGCTGCGTGATCCGCAGTACGGTTGCCCCTGGGATCTGAAGCAGACTTACGCCAGTATCGTGCCGCACACGCTGGAGGAGGCCTATGAGGTCGCCGACGCCATCGAGCGGGGTGACTACAGGCAGATGCAAGGCGAATTGGGTGACTTGCTGTTCCAGGTGGTGTTCTACGCTCAACTGGCCAAAGAAGAGCAGCGCTTCGAGTTTGCTGCGGTGGTCGATGGCATCACCCGTAAACTGCTGCGCCGTCACCCGCATGTATTTCCCACCGGCGAGCTGTATGCGCCGCTGGAGACGCCGCGTCTGAGTGAAAGCGAAGTCAATCGGCGCTGGGACGAAATCAAGGCTCAGGAGCGTGCCGAGCAGGCTGCCGCGCCCGAGCAGTTGTCGTTGCTCGACGACGTGCCGCAAGCCTTGCCGGCGCTGTCCAGAGCCAGCAAGTTGCAAAAGCGTGCGGCCCAGGTGGGCTTCGACTGGCCGGCCGCCTTGCCGGTGGTCGATAAAGTGCGTGAAGAGCTCGACGAAGTGCTGGAAGCCATGGCCGATGGTGATGCCGCAGAAGTGGCCGATGAAATCGGGGACCTGCTGTTTTCGGTGGTCAATCTGGCCCGGCATCTTAAAGTCGACCCGGAAACTGCGCTACGCTCGGCCAATGGCAAGTTTGACAGGCGTTTTCGCTTCATCGAAGCGGTCTTGCACGATCAGGGGCGCGCCCTTGAGGGCTGCAGCCTGGAAGAACTCGATGCCTTGTGGGGCGAAGCCAAACGTCAGGAAAAGAACACAACCCATTGCGGTTGAACCGGATAAAGCGAGTAAACAATGAGCCTCTCCCTACGCGACCAATTGCTCAAGGCCGGCCTGGTCAACGAAAAACAGGCCAAGCAGGTCAGCAAAGCCAAGCAGAAAGAACAGCGTCTGGTTCATAAGGGCCAGATCGAAGCTGACGACTCACAAAAGCGCGCCGCCCAGGAGGCCCAGGCCGAAAAAGCCAGGCGCGACCAGGAACTGAATCGTCAGCAACAGGAAAAAGCCGAGGCCAAGGCCCGTACGGCGCAGATCAAGCAACTGATCGAAGTGTCCCGCTTGCCCAAGCTCACCACCGAGGACTACTACAACTTCGTCGACGACAAAAAGGTCAAGCGCATCTCGGTCAACACCCTGGTGCGCAACAAACTCAGCAGCGGCTCGCTGGGTATTGTCCATCACGGCGGCGGTTACGAAATCATCCCCCGTGAAGCAGCCCTGAAAATCCAGGAGCGCGACCCACGCCGCATCGTACTGCTCAACGCCCCGACCGAAGAGCCGGATGCCGATGATCCGTACGCCGCGTACCAGATCCCTGATGATTTGATGTGGTAAGTACCGCCACGCCCCGGTAGGAGATCGCCCGTCGCCACGGCACCGCGCTGTCGCGCAGCAAACACGGAACCTCGTAGGACTGGCTTCAGCCGGGAAGCCTTCGCGGCTTAAGCGGATCGCCGCCCGGCCGCTCCTACGGTGTATTCCTTGCAAATCAACGGGTTGTGGTCTTGTTTGATGAGAGAGCGGCTTTAGCCGCGAAAGCTCAAAGCTTCGCAGCTAAAGCTGCTCCTACAAAGGTCTGTGTCTGCTACACGACGGCGCAATTGTGCTGTGCCTGCTCTTCCAGCGCCTCAAGTTCCTGCTTGTAACGCTGCGCATCAGCCTCATCGTGGAACATCCCCACCAGCTGATCCTGCTGGCGCACATCCCAGATATGAATTCCGTGGCCAATCGCCTCATGAGAGAGGTGGGCTTCGTCGCGTTCAGTCACTGTTACGGTCATGGTGTGATCTCCCGGATCTGATAACTGCGGCGAGATGTCGCAGGTCTTTTTTATAGTTTTTGTTAGCCTGCTAAGTAAATACCCTTTACCGACCATGAAACCCGCGAAATAGCCGAAGCCCTTGAAATACAAGCCCTCGCGCCAGTATGAATGTTTCTTCATGTTTCAAGAGGTAAAGTGGCCGCCCACAAAAAAGCCCCTGATACCTGCGTACCAGAGGCTCTTTGTAACGTACGTCTTAGCGGCCTTTAACCGACTTGCCGTTCACCGTGCCGTCCTGAAGCATGATGTTGTACTCCTTGCCATCGGTCTCGACCTGCTGCAAGCGTACCAGCAGATAATCCCAGTCCTTGGCGAACCACAGCACCGTGATGCGCTTGCTCTGCGTCGGGTCGCGTACCCGCTCGACCTTGATCGCATCGATCTGGCCAGCCTTGGTCGATACGGTCTCCGAACCCAGCACGCGGAAGTCGTAGGTGTCGAGCTCGTCACCATCGACCACCTGATAGCTCATGCTCTTCTTGCCGGCCGCCACGTCATGTTGCAGGGCCAACTGGTACGTGGACTTGTCCAGCACACCACGATTGATCGGTAGCTTGATAGCGTCGCCACGGTCGCTGCCGGTGACGAACTTGCTCGACCAGTCGAAAGCCAGGTCAACCTTCTTGGACTTGCCCAGACCGCTACGCTCGAACGTGTAGGTCTGTGGCATCAACACATCCTTGTCGACCTTCAGCGTGCTGGACTCGGTCAGGCTGGCAATGACCATCGACGCCTTGAAGTTGAGGTTCCAGGTGCCGTTCTGGCCGGCTTCCAGACTGCGTTCGGCTGTGCCGCTCATGGGCAACTGTTTCCAGTCGGCCGTGTAGCTGGCGGAGAATGGCTGCAGATCGGCCGCCTGGGTGGCAGGCAGGGCGAGCAGGGCGAAAGCGAAGAGCAGTGCGCGACGCATGATGTCTCCTAGTTTCGAATCAGGTGGCCGCTGGCCGGGAGCAGTTGACCATCGAGGCTGGCGCCTTGTTGGTCAAGATGCAGACGCCGCTCAGCGAACCAGCGAATGGCCAGCGGGTAAATCCGGTGTTCCTGGATATGAACGCGTTGCGCCAGAGTCGTGGATGAATCGTGCGACTCTACCGAAATCACTGACTGTACGACCAGTGGTCCGCCATCGAGTTCCTCGGTGACGAAGTGCACGCTGCAACCATGCTCGCGATCACCGGCATCCAGCGCCCGCTGATGGGTATGCAAACCCTTGTAGCGCGGCAGCAGCGAAGGATGAATGTTCAGCAGGCGGCCGTGGTAGTGATTGACGAAACCTGCGCTGAGAATGCGCATGAAGCCGGCCAGCACCACCAGGTCAGGATTGAAGCCGTCAATCAGCTCGACCAGCGCCGCGTCGAACGCCTCGCGTCCGTCGAACTGCTTGTGGTCCAGGACACAGGCGTCAATGCCCGCGTCTTTGGCACGTTGCAGGCCGAATGCATCGGCGCGGTTGGAAATCACGGCGCGGATGCGCGCCGGGCTGTCCGGGGCGCTGAAACTGTCGATCATCGCCTGCAGGTTGCTGCCGGTACCCGACAGCAACACCACGACATTGCAGGGAGCTTGTGTCGATGCTGGCATCAATGCGCCTTGAGGTTGTTCAGCTCGACCTGGGCAGCACCTTCGGCAGCCGCCGCGATCTGACCGATCACCCATGGCTGTTCACCGGCATCACGCAGCACGCTCAAGGTCTTCTCGACCTGATCTTGCGCAACACAGATGACCATGCCCACGCCGCAGTTCAGGACGCGGTGCATTTCGTGCTCGTCAACGTTGCCCTGCTCTTGCAGCCAGTCGAAGACGGCCGGGCGTTGCCAGCTGGCGACGTCGATGATCGCCTGGGCGCCTTTTGGCAGGACCCGCGGGATGTTGTCGAGCAGACCACCGCCGGTGATGTGGGCCATGGCCTTGACCGCACCGGTGTCCTTGATCAGCTTGAGCAGCGGTTTGACGTAGATGCGCGTTGGCGCCATCAGCAGTTCGGTCAGCGGCTTGCCGCCCAACTGGGTGGTTTCGATGTCGGCACCGCTGACTTCGATGATCTTGCGGATCAGCGAGTAGCCGTTGGAGTGCGGGCCGGAAGACGGCAGGGCGATCAGTGCGTCACCGGTCACCACTTTGGAGCCGTCGATGATCTCGGCTTTTTCGACCACACCGACGCAGAAGCCGGCCAGGTCGTAGTCTTCGCCTTCGTACATGCCAGGCATTTCAGCGGTTTCGCCACCGACCAGCGAGCAGCCTGCCAGTTCGCAACCGGCGCCGATGCCGGTGACCACGGTCGCCGCGACGTCAACGTTCAGTTTGCCGGTGGCGTAGTAGTCGAGGAAAAACAGCGGCTCGGCACCGCACACCACCAGGTCGTTGACGCACATGGCGACCAGATCCTGGCCAATGCTGTCGTGCTTGTTCAGGTTCAGCGCCAGGCGCAGTTTGGTGCCGACGCCGTCGGTGCCTGAAACCAGCACTGGCTGCTTGTAGCCGGCCGGGATTTCGCAAAGCGCGCCGAAACCTCCCAGGCCGCCCATGACTTCAGGACGTGCGGTGCGCTTGGCGACGCTTTTGATGCGTTCGACCAATGCTTCACCGGCGTCGATGTCTACACCGGCGTCTTTGTAGCTCAGGGAAGGTTGCTTGCTCATAGAAAATCCAGGCCTTTAGGGGGGATTCGGAAGGACAATCGACCGTTGCGGCCGGGTCCGGTCCAGTCATGCGCAATCGCACAGTGCTGTTTCGGAGCCGATACCATTGTCGGTCTGTGAAGGCGCGCGATTTTAACAGGCTTGCTGCTCTGGAGCCATCCTTGGGCCGACGGGCAGGGCAGCGCTGTACAATCGCGACGTTAATGTGAATGATTGGGCGCCCGCTGCTGTCTCAACCACGAAGTGCCGCGACTGCGTTCTTCCTAGACCAGGAACCTTCCATGCGTTTTTCCAGTTACCTTCTTCTTGGCTGCCTGAGTCTGGCCAGCCTGCCGGGTTTGGCGCAGACCGTAAATGACCTTTATCAAGTCCGCGAACCAGTCACCAGTCAGTCGCCCCAGGAGCGTGACCGGGCTACCCAGGCGGCGGTGCAGACCATGGTGGTGCGCCTGACCGGCAACACCAGGGCCGCCGAGGGGGCGGCGCTGGCCGAGGTGCGCAAGGACCCGCAACAAATCATCAGCCAGTACGGCTATGAGCCTGGCCCGCCGCAGACCCTGCTGGTCGATTTTGACCCGGCCAGCACGGATCGTGCCTTGCGTCAGGCCGGTCTGCCGATCTGGGGCAGCAACCGCCCGAGCATTCTTGGCTGGTGGCTGATCGACTCCACTGAAGGCTCGAATCTGGTCGGCGACGCGCAGGAGGCTGCCGCGCCGCTGCGCCGCGCCGCTCAGCATCGCGGTCTGCCCATGCAGTTGCCGCTGGCCGATCTGAGCGAGCAGGGTGTCGGCACCGCACAGCATCTGTCCGCCAGTGATCCGGGCGAGCTCAAGCAAGCGTCCGAGCGTTACGGCGCTGACGCCATTCTGGCGGTGCATGCCCGTGAAGAGGGCGGCAAGTGGCAGGCGCAGTGGCGCCTGTGGCTGGGTGAGCAGCGTGAGCAGGGCAATGTCGGCGGCGACAGTGTCGAGGCGCTGGCCGATGCCGTGCTGCTGGCGGTTACCGAGCGCCTGGCGCCACGCTTCGCGGTCAAGCCCGGCGCGACCGCCAGTACGCTGCAGTTCGAGGTTCAGGGCATGAACCTTGAGCGTTATGCGCAATTGATGCGGGTGCTCGAAGCCATGGGCGGCAAGCTGGTACTGGTCGAAGGCGAGCGCAGCACCTTTGCGGTCGGGACCAGTGCCGAGCAACTGCGTAACCAGCTTGGTCTGGCCCGTCTGCAGGAAATCCCGGCCAGTGAGGCCGTGCCCGTGGATGCCAGCGCCCCGGCTACAGCCCCGACGCCAGGTGCTGAGGCTGGCGCGCCCGTCAGTGCTGGCAAACTGTATTTCCGTTGGTAACGGTTTTGCGGGAGATTCTTGATCGCGAAGACTGCCTGAAGTTCATGGCAAATGTGCCGGCTTTACTGGCCTCTTCGCGAGCGGGCTCGCTCCCACGATCACCTTTGATTTGCGCTGAGCGAGCGGCGCTACCCAACGGTGGCTCCTACGCACCGGTTGTTTGATGAGGAACATCAATGACTGACATAAAACGCTGGTACTGGCTGGGCGCTGCGGCGCTGCTGGTCGCCTTTCTATTCTCGCTGCATTCGATCCTGATGCCGTTTCTGGTCGCGTTGCTGCTGGCCTATATGGGCGACCCGCTGGTCGACCGCCTGGAGCGTCTTGGCTTGTCCCGTACCCTCGGCGTAGCAGCGGTGTTCGGTTTGTTTACCTTGATCATGCTGGCGTTGCTGCTGGTGCTGGTGCCGATGCTGGTCAAGCAGTTGATCCGCCTTTATGAGCTGGCCCCGCAGATCCTCGACTGGCTGCAACACACCGCCTTGCCGTGGGCGCAGGCCAAGTTCGGCCTGTCCGATGGCTTCTGGCGGTTCGACAAGCTCAAGACTGCGCTGGCCGGGCATATGGGGCAGGCTGGCGATATCGTTGGCCTGGTGCTCTCCCAGGCCACCGCTTCGAGCCTGGCGCTGATGGCCTGGCTGGCCAATCTGGTGCTGATCCCGGTGGTGAGCTTCTATCTGCTGCGCGACTGGGATCTGATGATGGCCAAGCTGCGCAGCCTGCTGCCGCGCCAGCGTGAAACCCAGATCATGGGCCTTGCCAGTGAATGTCACGAAGTGCTGGGCGCCTTCATTCGCGGCCAGTTGTTGGTGATGGTCGGCCTTGGCGTGATCTATTCGGCCGGGCTGATGCTGGTGGGCCTGGAACTGGGGTTGCTGATCGGCATGATTGCCGGTCTGGCAGCGATCGTGCCTTATATGGGCTTCGTTATCGGTATTGGCGCGGCACTGATCGCCGGCTTGTTCCAGTTCGGTGGTGACCTGTATCCGATGCTCGGGATCGTTGCGGTGTTCATGATCGGTCAGGCGCTGGAAGGCATGGTTCTCACCCCTTTACTGGTGGGCGACCGTATCGGCCTGCACCCGGTGGCGGTGATCTTCGCGATTCTGGCGGGCGGTGAGTTGTTCGGCTTTACTGGCATCCTGTTGGCGTTGCCGGTGGCGGCGGTGATCATGGTGTTGTTGCGCCATGTGCATACCCTGTACAAAGAGTCGGACATGTATGCAGGCAGTCGTGACCCGGAACTTTGATGGCCGATGCTGGCAAACACCGCTGGAGCAGGCGCTGCGAAAAAACGCAAGCCTTTGATTTTGCTTGAAGTCTGTCGCATTGTGCGGTCCGCCTCACGGGTATAGACTTTGCTAACTTTATTCAGAGGTCATCGCTTGCTCCCAGGAAGCGCCCAGTCAGCATGAAACCGGTTCAGCTGCCCCTGAGTGTGCGTCTGCGCGATGACGCCACTTTCATCAATTACTATCCCGGCGCCAACGCGGCGGCCCTCGGCTATGTCGAGCGGTTGTGCGAGGCCGATGCGGGATGGACCGAAAGCCTCATCTATCTGTGGGGCAAAGACGGGGTGGGGCGCTCTCATCTGTTGCAGGCGGCCTGCCTGCGCTTCAAGCAACTGGGCGAGCCGGCGGTCTACCTGCCGCTGACCGAGTTGCTCGAGCAGGGCGTCGAGCTGTTCGATCATCTTGAGCAGTACGAACTGGTTTGCCTGGATGACTTGCAGGCCATCGCCGGTAAGGCTGACTGGGAAGAGGCACTGTTTCACCTGTTCAATCGTTTGCGTGACAGTGGCCGGCGTTTATTGATTGCCGCGTCCAAGTCACCTCGCGAACTGTCGATCAAGCTGCCTGACCTCAAGTCACGCCTGACCATGGCGCTGGTGTTCCAGATGCGCGGCCTGTCTGATGAAGACAAGCTGCGTGCCTTGCAACTGCGTGCCTCGCGCCGTGGCCTGCACCTCACCGACGAAGTCGGGCATTTCATTCTGACCCGTGGTACGCGCAGCATGAGTGCGTTGTTCGAACTGCTTGAACGCCTCGATCAGGCCTCGCTGCAAGAAAAGCGCAAACTGACCATTCCTTTTCTCAAGGAAACCCTTGGGTGGTAGCGGCGCCGCTCGATCAGCAACTGATCCGCCAGGCCGCCGCCGCCTTGCGGCATGCCCAACGTATTCTGATCATCACCGGTGCCGGTCTGTCGGCCGATTCAGGGTTGCCGACCTATCGTGGTCTGGGCGGCCTGTATAACGGCCGTACCGATGATGGCTTGCCTATTGAAATGGCGCTGTCCGGGCCGATGCTGCGCCGCGATCCGGCGCTGTGTTGGAAATACATCGCTGAACTGGGCAAGGCCTGCCTTGCTGGCGAGCCCAACATCGCCCATTACGCCATCGCGCAATTACAGCGCCTCAAGCCTGATTGCTGGGTGCTGACCCAGAATGTCGATGGCTATCACCGGGCTGCGGGCAGTCCGCCGGAGCGCCTGATCGAGATTCATGGGCAAATGGCTCCGCTGTTTTGCCAGGCGTGCGGCGCCGAAGACCCACAACTGGCCGGGCACCTGTCAGCCGAGCTACCGCCGCTGTGTAGCCATTGTCATGGCATTTTGCGACCGCCGGTTGTTCTTTTCCAGGAAATGCTCCCTGAGCCCGCTATAGACGCTCTGCAAGCGCAAATGGCGCTGGGCTTCGACGCGGTGCTGAGTATCGGCACCACCGCCAGCTTTCCCTATATTCACGAGCCGGTGTTGCGCACGCGGATTACCGGCGGCTTTACCCTGGAAATCAATCCTCAGGCCACTGATCACAGTGCGGGGATGGATATTTTCCTGCAGGGCCGGGCGGCACATGTCATGCCGGAACTCATAAGTCACATTTAATTCGATAGAATTTGCAAATCGGTTGGATAGCGGGCATAGTCGCGGCTCCTCATTTTTTGACGCCACGGTCGTGCCCATGCAAGTTTTACGCTTCGCACCCCTCGTGCCACTCGCTTTAGTTACTTTTCTATTCGGCTGCTCCACCCAGTCATCGGTGACCCAGCCAGAGCAATTCGCTCAATACCAGAATTCCGTTACCGCTCAATCCAGTGCCCGTCAGGCGCACAACATCCGTGCCCAGCAAGCTCTGGAAGCGGAAGAAGAGCTGGCCGAGTTCACCGACGAGAACGCCTACCAGCTGCCGTTGCTGGCAGACAGCATTCTGGAGCGCGGCAAGGCGCTGATCGGCACCCGTTACCGCTTTGGCGGCAACTCCACTGCCGGTTTCGATTGCAGCGGTTTCATCAGCTACCTGTTCCGCGAAGAAGCCGGCATGACCCTGCCGCGTTCGAGCCGCGACATGATGAAAATCGACGCCCCGCAGGTCTCGCGTCATGACCTCAAGCCAGGCGACCTGCTGTTCTTCAGCACTGCCGGCCGCGGCCGTATCAGCCACGCTGCGATCTATCTGGGCGACGACCAGTTCATCCACTCCAGCAGCCGCCGTAGCGGTGGGGTGCGGATCGACAGCCTGGACGACACCTACTGGAGCAAAACCTTCGTCGAAGCCAAGCGCGCTCTGGTGTTGGCACCAGCCTCCGGTGAGGCCCAGACCACTGCAATGACTTCCACCAGCGTCAAGCCGGTGAGTAACAAGCGTCATAACTAAAGCAAGCTGTTTGAAACGGCCTGTTAACTGGAAAGCCCGTTTGGTCGGATTGTCTGAAACCTCTGCACAGCGCTCTGGTCTTCAGCTAGTCTCTCTTAACGGGCTTTCTAGCTTTCGGCAGTAAAGCCGCATTCCTGATGGAGTTTTTGTGGTCATGTCGATTTTCTTACGCTGTGCCGTGATCTCTCTCGCTGCGCTGCTCGGCGCCTGCGCCAGCGCGCCGCCGCCCAAACCCAAGGTCGTCCAGCGTCCGGTGATCGTCGCGCCTGCGGTGCTGAATTCACCCGCTGCCGAAGACGTGCTGTTTCGCGCGCTAGGCCTGGTCGGCACGCCTTACCGCTGGGGCGGTAATACCCCGGACTCCGGCTTCGACTGCAGTGGCCTGATCGGCTATGTCTACCGCGACATGGCGGGCATCAGCCTGCCGCGTTCGACCCGCGACATGATCGTGATGAAAGCGCCCAACGTCGGCCGCGAGAACCTGCAGACCGGCGACCTGGTGTTCTTCGCCACCTCCGGCGGCTCGCAGGTCTCCCATGCCGGCATCTACGTCGGCGAAGGCCGCTTCGTGCATGCCCCGGCCACTGGCGGCACCGTCAAGCTCGACAGCCTCGGCTCGCCTTATTGGCAGAAAGCCTACCTGAACGCCAAGCGCGTTCTGGAGCCTTCCAGCCTGGCGCAGAACAACCGTTAGTGGAGGCATCGCGTAGGGGGAAGTCGGCTCTTAGCGAGTGAGCGTCGTGTCTGTTTCTAGAGCACGGCACAAATCCGGTGGGAGCGAGCTTGCTCGCGAATGCGATGCCAGCTTCACAGCAAATGCGCTGACTTTACCGGCCTCTTCGCGAGCAAGCTCGCTCCCACAAAAAGTGAAGTGCCTGATCGGACGGTATTGCGGCTAAAGCCGTTCCTACGCGCAGACGCGCCGATACCCGACCCGATACCGTTTGACGCTCCATGCCCAACCCTCTACCCTTCGCGGTTTGTTTCAGGTGCCCGGCAGCCAACGGCTGGCAGGGTGAAACAGGGAAGCCGGTGGGAAGACACGCACTTCGATTCCGGCGCTGCCCCCGCAACGGTAAATGAGTCAAGACCGCGCATGGTGCCACTGGACATTCTCCGGGAAGGCGCACGGTCGGCAGGCAATGCCTCGCTCATGAGCCCGGAGACCGGCCTGTCACGTATTCAAGGCATCACGGCGGGCGATGCTCTGCGCAAGGCAACTGACTGCCTTGGCGTTCTGTCGTCCTGTTGTCTGCTTTCGCCTGCCTTTCCAGCGGAGAGCTGAGATGAACGAGTCCCTCGAACGCGACGAGCGCCATCTGGCGCGCATGCAGCGTAAAAAAGCCATTATCGATGAACGCATCGCCAACTCGCCCAACGAGTGCGGCCTGCTGCTGGTGCTGGGCGGCAATGGCAAGGGCAAGAGCAGCTCGGCCTTTGGCATGCTCGCCCGGGCGATGGGCCACGATATGCAGTGTGGCGTGGTGCAATTTATCAAGGGCCGTAACGCCACTGGCGAAGAGCTGTTCTTCCGCCGTTTCCCCGACCAGGTGCGTTATCACGTCATGGGCGAGGGCTTTACCTGGGAAACCCAGGACCGCCAGCGCGACATCGCCGCTGCCGAAGCGGCCTGGCAAGTGTCGAAGCAGTTGCTCAGCGACCCGAACATCAATCTGGTGATCCTCGACGAGCTGAATATCGCGCTCAAACACGGCTACCTCGACCTGGAGCAGGTGCTCAACGACCTGCAGGCGCGCCCGCCGATGCAGCACGTCGTGGTGACCGGTCGCGGGGCAAAACCGGAACTGATCGAGCTGGCCGATACCGTCTCGGAGATCGGCATGGTCAAGCATGCCTTCCAGGCCGGCATCCGGGCGCAGAAGGGCATCGAACTGTGAGTGATGCGCAAGCGCGACAATGTCCTGCGGTACTGATCGCCGCGCCGGCGTCCGGCCAGGGCAAGACTACCGTCACTGCTGCCCTGGCACGTTTGCATCGCAATCAGGGCCGCAAGGTCCGGGTGTTCAAGTGCGGGCCGGACTTTCTCGACCCGATGATTCTCGAACGCGCCAGTGGTGCGCCGGTCTATCAACTGGACCTGTGGATGGTCGGCGCCGATGAAAGCCGGCGGCTGCTCTGGGAGGCGGCCGCTGAGGCTGACCTGATCCTGATTGAAGGGGTTATGGGCCTGTTCGATGGCACGCCCTCCAGCGCGGATCTGGCCCGCCACTTCGGGGTGCCGGTGCTGGGCGTTATTGACGGTACTGCCATGGCCCAGACCTTTGGCGCACTGGCGCTGGGACTGGCCCGTTATCAGCCAGACCTGCCATTCGCCGGTGTGCTGGCCAACCGGGTTGGCACGGTGCGCCATGCGCAGTTGCTGGAAAACAGCCTGACCGAAGGCCTGCGCTGGTACGGCGCGTTGTCACGTGAAACCGGTATTGAACTGCCCAGTCGGCATTTGGGCCTGGTGCAGGCCAGCGAACTGAATGACCTGGATGCGCGCCTAGATGCTGCGGCCGAGGCGCTGGCCGGCACTTGCGAAGTTGCGCTGCCGCCGCCGGTCAGTTTTGCTGCGCCCGAGCCGCAACCGGTCGAGCCCTGGCTGGCCGGGGTGCGGGTTGCGATTGCCCGTGACGAAGCTTTTGCTTTCACCTACGGCGCCAGCCTGGAGTTGCTGCGCACCATGGGCGCGGAGCTGAAGTTCTTTTCGCCGATTCACGACAGCCAGTTGCCCGAAGCGGACAGCCTGTACCTGCCCGGCGGTTACCCTGAATTGCACCACGTTGCGTTGCAGGCCAACCGCTCGATGCGCGAGGCGATTGCCGCCCACCATGCACAGGGCAAGCCGCTGCTGGCCGAATGTGGCGGCATGCTGTATCTGCTCGACGCACTGACCGATGTCGACGGGGTGCGCGCTGAGTTGGCCGGCCTGCTGCCCGGTGAGGCGACCATGCAGAAGCGCCTGGCGGCGTTGGCACTGCAAGCGGTGACGCTGCCTGAGGGCGTGTTGCGCGGGCACACCTATCACCATTCGCTGACCAGCACTGAGCTGGAGCCGATTGCCCGAGGCATCAGCCCAAATGGCGGACGCGGCGCGGAAGCTGTGTACCGGCTGGGCCGGCTGACCGCCTCTTATGTGCACTTTTATTTCCCTTCCAACCCCCAGGCGGTGGCGGCGTTGCTGAAACCATGAGTGAAGCAGCCTTTAGCCCGGATGAGCGGGCCGCGGTGTACCGGGCAATTGCCGAGCGCCGCGACATGCGTCATTTCAGCGGTGGCACGGTGGCGCCCGAGGTTCTGGCGCGCTTGCTCGAAGCCGCGCACCACGCGCCGAGCGTCGGCCTGATGCAGCCTTGGCGCTTTATCCGGATCACTGATACGGCGCTGCGCAACCGCATGCAAGAGCAGGTCGAGCAGGAGCGGGTCCGCACCGCTGAAGCATTGGGCGAGCGCGCCGATGAATTCATGAAGCTCAAGGTCGAGGGTATCAGCGACTGTGCCGAGGTGATCGTCGCGGCGCTGATGGACGGCCGTGAGCAGTTTGTCTTTGGCCGACGCACGATGCCGGAAATGGACATCGCCTCAATGTCCTGCGCCATTCAGAATATGTGGCTGGCGGCCCGCGCCGAAGGGCTGGGCATGGGCTGGGTGTCGCTGTTCGATCCTGACAACCTGGCCGCCCTGCTGAACATGCCCGAGGGCGCCCGACCGTTGGCGATTCTATGCCTGGGGCCGGTCACCGGTTTCTATCCGGCACCCATGCTGGTGCTCGAAGGCTGGGCGCAAGAGCGCCCGCTGGAACAACTGCTGTATGAGAATCAATGGGGAGTGCATCGATGAGTGTGGCGCTGTTGAGCGTAGCGGGGGTGGCGCTGGATGCGTTGCTTGGAGAACCGAAACGCTCGCATCCGCTGGTGGCGTTCGGGCGATACGCCGAGCGCATCGAACAGCGTTTCAATGCCGCTGGGCGCGGCTGGCGCAGTCATGGAGTCACCGCCTGGGTGCTGGCGGTGATTCCGCTGACCCTGCTGATCACCTTGCTGAGCTGGCTGCCCTATATCGGGCTGCTGGTGGACATTCTGGCGTTGTACTGCGCGCTGGGCCTGCGCAGCCTCGGCGAGCATGTGCAGCCGGTCGCGGCGGCGTTGCGTGGCGGTGACCTCGACCAGGCGCGGCAGCGGGTCGGTTATCTGGTCAGCCGCCAGACTTCGGAGCTTGACGCCAATGGCGTGGCCCGCGCGGCCACCGAGTCGGTGCTGGAAAATGGCAGCGATGCGGTATTCGCCGCGTTGTTCTGGTTTGTCGTGGCCGGTGCGCCCGGGGTGGTGCTGTATCGCCTGAGCAATACCCTCGACGCTATGTGGGGTTACCGCAACGAGCGCTTCGAGCGCTTCGGCTGGGCGGCGGCGAAGATCGACGACGTGCTCAATTACATTCCTGCGCGGCTGGTGGCCTTGACCTACGCGCTGCTGGGCAAAACCCGCCTGGCGCTGCGTTGCTGGCGCACCCAGGGGCCGACCTGGGACAGCCCCAATGCTGGCCCTGTGATGGCGGCGGGCGCTGGCGCGCTGGGGGTCGAGCTGGGCGGTGCAGCGATTTATCACGGTGAGTTGCACGAGCGTCCAGCGCTGGGCGAAGGCCGGCCTGCCGATGCCGAGTCCATCGAAGCCGGCTGGCAACTGGTGCAGCGCGGCGTATGGCTGTGGCTGCTGATTCTCTGCGTGGGAGCGCAACTCTATGCTTGAACATGGCGGCCGGCTACGCGCAGCGGCGCAGCAGTACGCGATTGCCGAGGCCGACTGGCTGGACCTGTCCACCGGTATCGCGCCGTGGTCCTGGCCGATTGCGCCGGTCGATGCGCGCGACTGGGCACGTTTGCCAGAAACCGATGACGGTCTGGAGGCGGCGGCTTGCGCTTATTACAACGCCGCGCAGGTGTTGCCGGTGCCGGGGTCCCAGGCCGCCATTCAGGCGTTGCCTCGCTTGCGTGGCCCCGTCGGCAAGGTTGGCGTGCTGTCGCCGTGTTACGCCGAGCATGCTCATGCCTGGCGCAAGAGCGGTTTTCTGGTGCGTGAAGTGCTGGAGCATGAAGTCGAGCACTTCATCGATGTCTTCAACGTGCTGGTGGTGGTCAACCCGAACAACCCCACCGGCCGTTTGATTGCGCCTGAGCAGTTGCTCAAATGGCATGCCCGGCTGGCCGAGCGCGGTGGCTGGCTGGTGGTGGACGAGGCGTTTATGGACACCGCGCCGGCGCACAGCCTGGCGGCCGAAACCTGGCGCAGCGGGCTTATCGTGTTGCGCTCGTTTGGCAAGTTTTTTGGCCTGGCCGGTGCGCGGCTGGGCTTTGTGCTGGCTGAGGCCGGTTTGTTGCAGGCACTGGCGAGCGAGATCGGCCCCTGGGCCGTCAGCGGCCCCACCCGCAAGGTCGGGCTGGCGTGCCTGAGCGATCTGTCCGGCCAGCAATTGCAGCGGGAGCGTTGTGAATATGCGGCGCTGCGCTTGTCAGCGCTGCTCAGCGCTCATGGTCTGGAACCTGACGGCGGTTGCGCACTGTTTCAATGGCTGGTCACTGCCCATGCTGAGCCGTTGCACGAGTTTGCTGCCCGGCGTGGAGTGTTGCTGCGCTTGTTCAAGGCCGAGCGTGCCGAACACAGCAGCCTGCGTTTTGGCCTGCCGCACAGTGAAGCTGACTGGCAGCGCCTGGAAACCCTGCTGCATGACTACCGCAAGGACCTGAAATGACCACCCTGATGGTGCAAGGCACCACCTCCGATGCGGGCAAAAGCACGCTGGTAACCGGCCTGTGCCGCTGGCTCAAACGCCAGGGCATCAGTGTGGTGCCGTTCAAACCGCAGAACATGGCGCTCAACAGCGCGGTCACTGCCGACGGCGGCGAGATTGGCCGTGCCCAGGCTGTACAGGCCCAGGCCAGCGGTCTTGAACCGCACACCGACATGAACCCGGTGCTGCTCAAACCCAATACCGACACCGGCTCGCAGGTGATCATTCATGGGCGGGCGGTGACCACCATGAATGCGGTGGCTTATCACGGTTACAAAGCCATCGCCATGCAAGCTGTGCTCGACTCGCACCAGCGCCTGAGCGCGGCGTATCAAGTGGTGATGGTCGAAGGCGCCGGCTCACCGGCCGAGATCAACTTGCGCGAGAACGACATCGCCAATATGGGCTTTGCCGAGGCGGTGGACTGCCCGGTGCTGTTGATTGCCGACATTAACCGCGGCGGGGTGTTTGCCCACCTGGTCGGTACGCTGGAGCTGCTCTCGCCCAGCGAGCAGGCTCGGGTCAAGGGCTTTATCATCAACCGCTTTCGTGGTGATGTGGCGTTGCTGCAGCCAGGCCTGGACTGGCTGGAGCAACGCACCGGCAAGCCGGTAGTGGGTGTGCTGCCCTACCTGATGGATTTGCATCTGGAAGCCGAAGACGGTCTGGACCGACGCCAGACCGAAAAGCTCGACAAGGTACTCAACGTGGTGGTGCCGGTGCTGCCGCGCATCAGCAATCACACGGACTTTGACCCGCTGCGCCTGCACCCGCAGGTTAACTTGCAGTTCATCAGCGCCGGCCAGCCGATTCCGCCCGCCGACCTGATCATCCTGCCTGGCTCCAAGAGCGTGCGCAGTGACCTGGCGTATCTGCGCGCCAATGGCTGGGAGCCGGCGATCGCCCGGCATCTGCGCTATGGCGGCAAGCTGTTGGGCATTTGCGGCGGGCTGCAGATGCTCGGTGAGCAGGTGCATGACCCGTTGGGCCTGGAAGGCGCGCCGGGTTCCAGTGCCGGTTTTGCTCTGCTACAGATCAGCACGGTGCTGGAGGCGCAAAAGCAACTGCGTAACGTGCGCGGTGTGCTGAGCCTGGAAGGCGCCGAGGTCAGCGGCTACGAGATTCATGCCGGGGTCACCAGTGGCCCGGCCCTGGAGCAACCGGCGGTGCAATTGGCAGACGGTCGCTGCGATGGCGCGCAAAGCGCCGATGGCCAGGTGCTTGGCACCTATCTGCATGGCCTGTTTGAATCGCCGGCCGCTTGCGGCGCGCTGCTGCGCTGGGCCGGGCTTGAAGATGTGCAGAGTGTTGACTATCACGCGCTGCGCGAGCGCGATATCGAACGCCTCGCCGATCTGGTCGACAAGCACCTCGATGGCGCGCTGTTGCGTGGGCTGTGCGGTCTGGAGAACAACTGACATGCTGCAACTGATTCTCGGCGGCGCTCGCTCTGGCAAGAGCCGCCTGGCTGAAGAGCTGGCAAGCCGCTCGGGGCTGGCGGTGACCTACATTGCCACCAGCCAGCCGGTAGACGGCGAACTCAACCAGCGTGTGGCCCTGCACCGGGCGCGACGCCCCGAGCACTGGGGGTTGGTCGAAGAACCGCTGGAACTGGCGCGGGTTCTGCGTGAGTGGGCGGCGCCGGGCCAGTGCCTGCTAATCGATTGCCTGACCCTGTGGCTGACCAACCTGCTGATGCTCGACGACCCGCAACGGCTGGCCCATGAGCGCCAGGCGCTGCTCGATAGCGTGGCGGCCCTGCCGGGCGAAATCATTTTTGTCAGCAATGAAACCGGGTTGGGTGTAGTGCCCCTGGGTGAGCTGACCCGTCGCTATGTTGACGAAGCCGGCTTGTTGCATCAGGCCCTTGCCGAACGCTGCCAGCGCGTGGTGTTGACGGTTGCCGGCCTGCCTCTGACTTTGAAAGGAACTGCTCCATGACTCAATCCTGGTGGCTTGCCCCTGCTCGCAGTATCGACGTGGCGGCCCGTGAAGCGGCGCTGGCGCGTCAGCAGCAACTGACCAAACCGGCCGGCTCGCTGGCGCAACTGGAGCGTCTGGCGGTGCAGATCGCGGGCCTGCAAGGCCGCGAAAAACCAGCTGTCGACCGGCTGTGGATTGCGATTTTTGCCGGCGACCACGGGGTGGTCAGCGAAGGCGTGTCGGCCTATCCGCAGGAAGTCACCGGGCAGATGCTCGGCAACTTCGTCAATGGCGGTGCGGCTATCAGCGTACTGGCCCGGCAATTGGCCGCGCAGCTGGATGTGGTCGACCTCGGCACTGTCAGTGCCCTGAACCTGCCAGGTGTGCGTCATCTGCAACTGGGCGCCGGCACCGCCAGCTTCGTCAGCGGCCCGGCGATGAACGCCGGGCAGGGCCATGCGGCGTTGCAGGCCGGGCGTGACAGCGTACTACGCGCCAAGGCCGCCGGTATCGAGCTGTTTGTCGGCGGTGAAATGGGCATTGGCAATACCACCGCAGCCAGTGCCGTAGCCTGTTCATTGCTTGAGTGTGCGGCAGCATTGATGGTTGGTCCGGGCACCGGTCTGAACGCCGAGGGCGTGCAGCACAAGACCGCCGTGATCGAGCGCGGCCTGGCGTTGCATGCCGAACATGCGGGCGATCCGCTGGGCAGTTTGCTGAGCCTTGGCGGCTTCGAGATCGCCGCTCTGGCCGGTGCCTACCTGGCCTGCGCTCAGGAAGGTATCGTCGCGCTGGTCGATGGCTTTATTTGCAGCGTCGCCGCCTTGGTGGCGGTGCGCCTGAATCCATCGATACGGCCATGGCTGTTGTTTGGTCATCGCGGTGCCGAGCCCGGTCATCGGCATGTCCTGGAAGTGCTGCAGGCCGAGCCGCTGCTTGATCTGGGGCTGCGGCTGGGCGAAGGCAGTGGTGCGGCGCTGGCAGTACCGCTGGTGCGCCTGGCCTGCGAGCTGCATAACGGCATGGCGACCTTTGCCGAAGCCGCCGTGGCGGATCGCCCGGCATGATCGTCGACCTGCTGCGCCATGGCGAAACCGAACTGGGCGGCGGTCTGCGCGGCAGTATCGACGATGCCCTGACCGAAGCGGGCTGGGCACAGATGCATGCCGCCGTGGCCGACGCTGCAACAGGTGCCGCGCCATGGACCCGGATCGTCAGTTCGCCGTTGCAGCGCTGTGCACGGTTCGCGCAAGTATTGGCCGAGCGTCTGCAACTGCCGCTGAGCCTGGACGCTGATGTTCAGGAGCTGCATTTCGGTGACTGGGAAGGGCGCCGCGCGGCGCAGATCATGCAAACCGATGCCGATGGCCTGGGCGCGTTCTGGAACAACCCCTACACCTTCACCCCGCCCAATGGCGAGCCGGTGGCGGCGTTTGCCGAGCGTGTGGGCGCGGCGTTGCAACGCTTGCAGCAGCGCCATGACGGTGAACGGGTGTTGCTGGTCTGCCATGGCGGGGTGATCCGCCTGTTGTTGGCCCGTGCCCGCGGCCTGCCCCGTGAGCAGTTGCTGCAAGTGTCGGTGGCCCATGGCGCGCTGCACAGCGTGCAAGTGGCGGTGGATGGCACCCTGACGGAGCTTTGAGATGCTGCCTTTGTGGATCGCCGTGCAATTTCTCAGCAGCCTGCCGGTGCGTTTGCCGGGCATGCCGGAACCGCAGCAGATGGGCCGTTCGCTGCTGTTTTATCCGCTGGTCGGGGCGCTGTTCGGCGCGTTGTTGATGTTGCTCGCGGCGCTGTTGTCCGCAACCCCGCCGATCTTGCAGGCGGCGCTGCTGCTCTGCGCCTGGGTGCTGCTCAGCGGTGGGCTGCACCTGGACGGCCTGGCCGACAGCGCGGACGCATGGCTGGGCGGCTTCGGTGATCGTGAGCGCACCCTGAGCATCATGAAGGACCCGCGCAGCGGACCGATTGCGGTGGTCACCCTGGTGCTGGTGTTGCTGCTGAAGTTCTGCGCGATTCTGGTCCTGCTTGAGCAGCAGGCATGGATCGGCTTGCTGCTGGCACCGCTGATCGGGCGCACGGCGTTGCTGGGGCTGTTTCTCAGCACGCCCTACGTGCGTGCTGGCGGCCTGGGCCAGGCGCTAGCCGATCACCTGCCGCGTCGCGCTGGCTGGCAAGTGTCGGGCGTAGTGGTGGTGGCCTGCCTGTTGTTGGGGGGCGCCAGCGGCGTAGTTGCCTTGCTCGTCGCCAGCGCGGGCTTCCTTTGGCTGCGCAGCCTGATGCTGCGCCGACTCGGCGGCACCACCGGGGACACCGCCGGGGCGTTGCTGGAGTTGCTTGAGGTCGCCGTGCTGGTGGCGTTGGCCTTGTAAAGCAGCATTCGCTGTCAATAGAGCCTTCGGGGCGCAAGCTCCTCCTACAGACGATGTTGTTCTTGTCGTGGCTGGCATGCTGTGAAATATCTTGCAATATCCACTGATGCGGGTATATACACGTATTCATGTTGACCACCGAATGTATCTGTACCCATCTGCGTCGTGCTGCCCGTGGGGTGAGCCGGCATTATGACGAAGCGCTGGACGGCTTCGGGATTAATGTCGCCCAGTTTTCCCTGCTGCGCCATCTGCAGCGTCTCGACCAACCGAGTATCTCCAGTCTGGCTGAAGCCATGGGGCTGGAGCGCAGTACGTTGGGTCGCAATCTGCGGGTGCTGGAAGCCGAAGGGCTGGTGGCGCTGGATGAGGGGCGTGATCAGCGTAATCGGCTGGTGCGCCTGACGGCTGAAGGTAATAAGCGTCTGCACGCAGCCGGCCCGGCCTGGGAGCAGGCCCAGCAACAATTGATCGATCGATTGGGTGAAGACCGGCGTAATGAACTGCTGCGCGTGCTGCAAAGCCTGGCCTGAATAACAACGGGTAAACCACCCGAATAACGAACGAGGGAATGACAAATGACATCAGCCTGGCGAACCAGCGGCTGGATCATGGTGGGCAGTGCGCTGATTCTGGCGTTATCACTGGGAACGCGGCATGGTTTCGGGCTGTTTCTTGCGCCCATGAGCAGCGACTTTGGCTGGGGCCGCGAAGTGTTTGCCTTCGCCATTGCCCTGCAGAACCTGTGCTGGGGGCTGGCGCAACCGTTCGCCGGTGCGCTGGCCGACCGTTATGGTTCCGGCAAGGTGGTGTTCGTAGGGGGTGTGCTGTATGCCATCGGCCTGGCGATGATGAGCATGGCCGATTCGCCTTGGAGCCTGTCGTTGAGTGCCGGGATTCTGATCGGCATCGGTTTGTCCGGGACCTCGTTCTCGATTTTGCTCAGCCTGGTGGGGCGCTCGTTGCCTGCGGAAAAACGCAGCATGGGCATGGGGATTGCTAGTGCGGCGGGCTCGTTTGGCCAGTTCGCGATGCTGCCAGGCACCCTGGGGCTGATTGGCGGCCTGGGCTGGTCCGGTGCTTTGTTGGTGCTCAGCGTGCTGGTGGCGCTGATCCTGCCGCTGGCCGCGATGCTCAAGGAGCAGCGCCCGGTGGAGGCGCAGGGGCCGCAGCAGACGCTGGCTGAGGCGCTGCGCGAAGCCTGCAGCCATTCCGGCTTCTGGCTGCTGGCGCTGGGCTTTTTCGTCTGTGGCTTTCAAGTGGTTTTCATCGGCTTGCACCTGCCGGCTTATCTGGTGGATCAGCACCTGCCGGTGCAGGTTGGCACCACGGTGCTGGCGCTGGTGGGGCTGTTCAATATCTTCGGTACTTACACCGCCGGCTGGCTGGGCGGGCGGATGTCCAAACCTCGGCTGCTCAGCGCGCTGTATCTGCTGCGCGGCGTGGCGATCGTGATATTTCTCTGGGTGCCGCTCAGTGAGACCTCGGCCTACCTGTTTGGCGTGGTGATGGGGCTGTTGTGGCTGTCGACTGTGCCGTTGACCAATGGCACGGTGGCGGTGATGTTCGGTGTGCGTAACCTGTCGATGCTCGCCGGTATCGTGTTTCTGTTCCATCAGTTGGGCTCGTTCATGGGCGGCTGGCTGGGCGGGGTGGTCTATGACCGTACCGGCAGTTACGATCTGGTCTGGCAAATCGCAGTGTTGCTCAGCGTGCTGGCGGCGGCCCTGAACTGGCCGGTGCGTGAGCGTCCGGTGGCTCGTTTGCAGGTTGCAGTGTGATCCGCCTTGGCCCCTGGCTGCTCGCTGTAGCGGCCGGCACTGCGCTGCTGGCGCTGAGCTGGTGGGGGTGGCAGCGCATGGGGCTGGCGGCGTTGCAACTGGGCATGGGCAATTGTTGAGCTTTGGCCGGTTGTGGGAGTAACGTGTCGGACAATACACCGACTAAAACACCACCCACAGGGATGCTCCGATGACTGCGCGCTGGATTTCACTGCCACTTCTATTGCTGGCTTTGGGCAGTACCGCCCAGGCCGCCGATTGCCCCGCCGTGCTCAAGGAACAGGGCGAGTTGCCCGCGTTGCGCGGCAAACAAACCATTGACCTGTGCCAGCGTTTTGCCGGTAAACCGCTGGTGGTGGTCAATACGGCCAGCTTCTGTGGCTTTACCTCGCAGTTCAAGGGCCTGGAGGCGTTGAATCAGCAGTACAAGGCTCAAGGCCTTGAGGTGCTGGGCGTGCCGTCCAATGATTTCAAGCAGGAGTCCGGGGACGGTGAAGAAACGGCCAAGGTCTGCTACGTCAATTACGGCGTGACCTTCACCATGACCGAGCCGCAACCGGTACGCGGCAGCGATGCCATTGCGTTGTTTCGTAATCTTGCCGAACAAAGCGATGGCGCCGCACCGCGCTGGAACTTCAACAAGTATGTGGTGGATCGTCAGGGCAAGGTCGTCGCCCACTTCGGCAGCACCACCAAGCCGGATGATCCGCAGTTGATTGCGGCCATCGAGAAGGCGATTGCTTCAAAGCCTTGAGGCATACACAGGGGTATTAAAAAGCCCGCAACCGTGACCGGCTGCGGGCTTTTTCATGGCTGATCCGTGATCAGAACTTGTAGGTCAGCGAAGTACCGATGGTGTGTGCGCTGTTGCGGAAGTCAGCGTTGTAGGCGCCTTTGGTTGCGCTGGCATCGCGCAGCTTGGCTTCTTCTTCACGCAGGTACAGGTAAGCGAAGTCGATGGTGATGTCTTCGGTCGGGCTGTAACCGGCGCCAAGGCTGAAGATCTTGCGATCGCCAGTCGGGATGCGTGGCGAACGATGCGAGTTGCTGACTGGCGACTGGTCCATGGCAAGGCCGGTGCGCAGGGTCCACTGGTTGTTCAGTTTGTAGGCTGCACCAATGGCGTGGTACCAGGTGTTTTTCCACTCCTGGACTTCCGAAATGCGCCCGATCGGGCCTGTTGCGCCGCCGAGCTGGGCCGGCACGCCGCTGTTGTTCACGTCGATCGATTGCAGACGGCTCCAGCGGGTCCAGGTGCTGCCTGCGTAGAGTGTCCACTGGTCATCCAGTTGGTGGGTGATGGACAGTTCGGCAGACTCCGGAGTTTCCAGTTTCAGCGAGGCGTCGTATTTCTGGCCGTTGAACACACTGAAGCCCGGGCCTTCGATCTTGGTCTTGCCCTTGAGCTTGTAGTCGACCTTGGAACGGTAAGCCAGGCCGATGCTTGTGTCGTCGGTGGCCTGGACCAGCACACCGATGTTGAAGCCTACCGCGACGTCATCACCCTTGATGGTGACCTTGCCGTCGTTGCGGCCAGGTGTGGCGGCGTTGACGGCTGCCGAAGCCAGCTCGCCTTCAATACGGTTGATTGTCGGCCCGAAACCGATCGAGACTCGGTCGTTGAAGGCGTAGCTGATGGTCGGCTGCAGCGTCACGACCTGAACTTCGCTCTTGGAGCCCCAGTAACGGCCGGCGAAGCCGCTTTCGTAGTCGGTCTTCAGGCCAAATGGTGCATACATGCCCAGGCCGAAGGTCCATTGTTCGCTGAGTGGCTTGACGTAGTAACCCATGGGTACCGCGACCACAGGGACCATGTCGCCATCATTGCTGCCGCCGAAGGTGCCCTGGCCATTGTCGATGTCAGTCTTGGCAAAAATTGCAGCGGCACCGAGGTTGACCTGTTCACGCTTGAGGCGTGACATACCGGCAGGGTTGCCAGCCACTGTGCTGGCGTCTTCAGCTGCCGATGCACGACCGGCGAACGAGGTGCCCATGCCACTGATGCTTTGTTCGTTGAGGGCGAAACCGGAAGCCAGCAGATGGGAGGAGGCGAGACAGGCAGTCAATCCGAGTGTGGTCTTGAGCATTGCTTTTTTCATTATTAGTACTCCATGAGAATCACGGCATCGAAAGTATCAATATTTCCTACCGTGCGCCATAGCCTGAAGAGCCCGAGATAGAGCCTTTTTTTGTCTGACAATCGGACCTTTTTGCACGATCGTCCCAGAACGTGCGGACTACGGCCATCGCTTAGGCGGTGGCAAATAAAGGGGCGACGCTGAGTTGCCATGCAGTGACAAAATCTTTCAGTCTGCCTTGCGGCTGAAATATCTGTCGCCAGATTCTGGCCATTGCCAGAGGATCGTCTTCCGTGGGCAGTGTGTTGATCTGCGCCTCGACCATCAGCCAGGCAATCGCTGTGGCGTACCGCAGGTTGACGGTCAGTTCCAGGTGCGGGCCGCTGAGGAACGCATGCTGACTGGCCAGCCCACGGACCAGGCTGGCAAGGTTCGGGTCCTGCGCCAGGTAGTCGTCCCAGAGCCGCTGATGGCGTGATTCGGAAATATGATAGAGGCCATGACCGCGAGGGCTGTCCAGTGCGGCACCGAGCGCCGACTGACTGGCAGCGATACCCAGCAGCAATGCCTCGGCAGCGGGGTGGTGACGATCAAGGTAGGCCAGAGTCGGGCGAATGACGTGACGGTGCAAATGTACGGCTGCGATACCCATAAGACAGTCCGCTCACTGTGAAGTGGCCGGCGGACCCGCGCGCGTGGCAGCACTATGAAAGGTTGGGTCCGTCGGAAGCGGCAGGGCCGCTTGAGTTCAAGTGTAGTGTCATATTTACGGTGTAAAGGTCTGTTTTTACATCGTTTGTCTTATCAGCATCACTTCGATAGAACGCTTGGCGATTAGCCGGCTGGCGCTCAATCAGGCCGCCAGGGCCTGGCGGGTGCGGTCGATGACGGCCTGCAGCGGGGCTGCGCTGGCGTACTGCTCGGGGTACAGGCGCTCACTGTGACGGGCAATGCCGTGCTCGTTGACCAGGGTAAAGCTGAAGCTGCCCTTGCGTGCTGCGACGATAAGGCAGTTCATGGGGGCAAAAGCGTGAGTCAGGGCGTTGATGGCTTCTTGGGTATGAAAGTGTTGAGTTGTCATTATGAAAATATTCCTGAGTACGGCATGTCTGCATGCCGTGCATCCATTAAGGATTCCAGTAAACGCGGGGTACGGAGTCTTGGGGCCGTAATTGGGCGTAGAACCTGACTGGAACAAAAGCAGCCAGTTGAAGCGCATAAATATGTGGCGCTCGGGCTGACCGGTAGGTACGTGGGAAGTCAGGCAACATACAAGAGCAAAGGTTCGCGCTCTGATGAAGATCCTGATCAATTGCAGAAGGGTCGGTGGAGCATGGGCCTTGATGTGCAGCGCGTTGGCGCAGCAGAGAGAGCAAGGAGGTGCTCGAAAAACCAGCGATGGGGTCTGTTCCCGTGGGTTATAGCCGTGGCTGGCCTTGGGAACCTGGTCGACCTGAGTGAATTGACATTCAGCTTGGTACTTAACGGCGGCGATGCTGCCTGAGATTGGCGGGTAATGCAAGCCCTTTGACAAAATTTCTGGTGAACCGGTTTGCACGCCGGGTGCGTCCAGGCGTCGATGACCGGCCGTAGTGTCTGGCTCGCTGGTTTTTCACTTTCTGTAAGGCGAGGCTTACAGCCTGGCCAGCTGTCAAGCATCGTTGTGCACATTAGCGGCACAAGCTGCCACATCACTGTCATATGGGCGCCTAAGAGCTTGATTTACTGCGGTGAATTAATAAGTCAATGAAAAACATCGCTTTTTTTTACTGGTGAAAAAATCGACAGTTTGAGCGCAGGCCTCATTCTGTGTGGCTTTGCGAGGGGATAGGGGGGGTTGTCCACTGAGTTATCCACAGCTTCTGTGGATTGTCCCGGTGCATTTCTGTGTGTATCAGGGGCTTTACCTTGGCAGAAAATGGCGTAGAGTATGCTCCCCCTCGATTTAAGTCCTTGATCCTTCGGTCATCAGGACGCAGTCTTCGCTACGGGTCTGAACACGCACATTGCTGCTGGCCGTGGAGTTCTCAAATGGCGCTTGAACTGAACAGCCTGTTGTTGGGCCTGGCCTTGGCTGCTGCGCCGCTACTGGCATTGGCCTGGCAGTTGCAGCGGCGGGCCGCGACCGCTGCTGGCGAACAGGCATTGCTCGAAGAGCGCCTGAGCACCGCGCAGCTGGCGCAGGACGGGCTGACCGTGCAGCTTGAAGCCAGCCGTGACGAAGTCAGCGACCTGAGCGAGGCCAACGCCGCCCGCCAGGCCGATCTGGCGGCATTGCGCCGTGAGGTCCAGTTGCTGCGTCAGGAGTGCGATGACCGCCGCGACGCCGCTGAGGGCTGGAATGTCGAGCGCACTGGCAAAGAAAGCGAGTTACGGCGCCTGGAAGCCCGCTGCGCGGCGTTGCAGGCCGAGTTGACCGAGCAGCAGGAAGGCCACCAGCAACGCCTCAATGATTTGCAGGATTCACGCAATGAACTGCGGGCGCAATTCGCCGAACTGGCCGGCAAGATTTTCGACGAGCGCGAGCAGCGCTTTGCCCAGACCAGCCAGGAGCAGCTCGGCCAGTTGCTCAACCCGCTCAAGGAGCGCATTCAATCGTTCGAAAAGCGCGTGGAGGAAAGCTACCAGAACGAAGCGCGCGAGCGCTTCTCGCTAGGTAAGGAGCTGGAGCGCCTGCAACAGCTCAATCTGCGCCTGAGCGATGAAGCCACCAACCTGACCCAGGCCCTCAAGGGTCAGAAGACCCAAGGCAACTGGGGAGAGTTGATCCTGGAGCGGGTGCTGGAGCACGCCGGGCTGGAAAAGGGCCGTGAGTACCAGACCCAGGTCAGCCTCAAGGGGCCTGAGGGTGAACGCTTTCAGCCTGACGTGCTGATCATGCTGCCGGGTGACAAGCAGGTGGTGGTCGATGCCAAGGTCAGCCTCACCGCTTATCAACAGTATGTCAGTGCTCCTGACGAGGTGCTGGGCCAGGCAGCACTGAAACAGCATGTGCTGTCGCTGCGCAATCACGTCAAGGGTTTGTCCGGCAAGGACTATAAACGTCTGGAAGGCCTGCACAGTCTGGATTTCGTGCTGCTGTTCGTGCCGATCGAAGCGGCTTTTGCCGCGGCCCTTCAGGCCGAGCCAAATCTGTTTCAGGAAGCGTTTGACCGCCACATCGTGATTGTCAGCCCGACTACCTTGCTGGCCACCCTGAGGGTGATCGACAGCCTGTGGAAGCAGGAGCGGCAGAGCCAGAATGCCCGGGAAATCGCCGAGCGGGCCGGCTGGCTTTACGACAAGTTTGTCTTGTTCATTCAGGACCTCGATGAAGTCGGCAATCGCTTGCAACAATTGGATAAGGCTTATGCGGCCGCACGCAATAAACTCACTGAAGGGCGTGGCAATCTGGTCAGCCGTAGTGAACAGCTGCGTCTACTGGGGGCACGGGCCAGCAAGAGTCTTCCGGCCGACCTGCTCGAGCGGGCAATGACCGACGAAGACGGCACGCTGCACTTGCCTGAGTAGCCGGGCCGTTCATCGCCAATGGATGACGATTGGGCTGATAGATGTCACATTGCCCATGTTTGCAGAGCGGTGACTGGCGGCATGCCGGTCAGGCTCTAGAATCAGTACAGGCGGCCGATAGTCTGTAGTCGCCGGTTTTTCCCCAAGGGGGCGTTATGAACAACAAATTGCAGGAATGGCTTCATGATCTCGGCGTTGCCCTGGGCCTGATAGAACGGCCCAAATTGCAGCCGATCCCCGTGCGTAGCGACGACGAGCGCCGCCAGCGCCGTCGATAACAGCCCAGCTGCCGTGCAAGCCCTGATGCTCTCGGGGCTAGCGCCTCAGGCGTCGGCCAGGCAGGTCCCGGCCCATCAGCATGATCAGGTCAACGATCACCGGCACCGAGACCCGGTCCGGGCGCTTTCTGGCGCTTTCGCGGACCCGCTGCGGGAACTGACAGCCAAACGTCTCTTCGAGCCGCTCAAGCAGCCTCTGTACATCGTCGTCGTCCAGCAGCATTTCTGCGAACGTGGCGTTGTCGCGTATGTGTGACTTGTCCACCAGAATGATGCCCAGTGCATCGAGCACGCGCTGGGTGACCCCCTCGCGATCCATAGGGACCTCCGGGTGTTGGCTGCTCACCTGGCACCATTACCGCAGTGCCAGCCTTGGCAGGTTAACGCAATCCTTTCCCGGCTCAGAGGCAGTGCCGACAGACGCGCCGCTTCTGTTCGGTAAAGGGCTGTTGTAGATTGGCCGATTTCGAGGTTTCCGATGTCCCGCCAGCGTTGCGAGCGTTGCCTGCGCCCGCTCAGCCACTGCCTGTGTGCGCTGATTCCGAGTCTTGATAGTCGTACCCGGGTGTTGGTGCTGCAGCATCCCAGCGAGGTGGGGCACGCCCTCAATACTGCGCGTCTGGCGACTCTGGGGCTGCGCAATGCGCAGTTGCTGGTGGGTGAAGTGTTCGATGACCTGCCGCAATTGCTCCACCAGCCCGGTTATCAGGCGCGCTTGCTGTTTCCGGGGGCGCAGGCTGAGGTGGTTGCACCGGTGCCTGCTGATGGCTTGCCGACCTTGTTGGTGGTCCCTGACGGCACCTGGCGCAAAGCGCGTAAGCTGCTGCATCTGAACCCGGCGCTGGCAGCGTTGCCCCGGCTAAGTCTGGCGCAGGTAACGGCTTCTCGCTATCGGCTGCGCAAAGCGCCTGGTCCCGAGGCGCTGTCGACCTTGGAGTCGATCGTCCAGGCACTGCAAGTGCTGGAGGCGCCTACAGGCTTTGATGCCTTGCTAAAGCCTTTTGATGCGTTGATCGACGGGCAGATTGCGGCCATGGGCGATGAGGTTTATCGGCGTAACCATGGGTGAGGTGTCCGACCATCAAGGACGGCCTCTGTCATCGCAGACAGGCCGCTGTTAGGTTGTATTTGCAGGTAGCTGTAACTGTCAGCTCGATAGCCCGCTATCTAGAATGATCGTGACCGCACCATTTTCCCGCCATTCTGGAACCATTCATGCACGTATCTTCCGGCCGTTGGCTATTGGGCCTCGGTCTGGCGCTGTTGACCGCGCTGCTCTGGGGCATCCTGCCTGTCAAACTCAAACAGGTTCTGCAGGTCATGGACCCGGTCACGGTGACCTGGTACCGCTTGCTCGTTTCCGGGCTGTTGCTGTTCATCTGGCTCAAGGCGAGCAGGGGCCTGCCGAGCTTCAAACCGCTGGGCAAGACCGGCAAGGGGCTGGTGGTCATGGCGGTATTGGGGCTGGTGGGCAACTATGTGCTGTATCTGGTGGGGTTGAAGCTGCTCAGCCCGGGTACGACGCAACTGTTGATCCAGACCGGGCCGATCATGTTGCTGATCGCCAGTATCTTCGTGTTTAAGGAGCGTTTCACACTGGGGCAGGGCATGGGGCTGCTAATCATGCTGGCCGGTTTTGTGCTGTTCTTCAACGAGCGGTTGGCCGAACTGTTCAGCTCACTGGGCAGCTACACCGTCGGTGTGCTGGTGATATTGCTGGCGTCATTGGTCTGGACCTTCTATGGCCTTAGCCAGAAGCAATTGCTCACGGTCTGGGACTCACGCCAGGTGATGATGGTCATCTACCTGTTCTGCGCCTTGCTGATCACGCCGTGGGCGCACCCACTGCAAGTGCTGCAGCTCGATACCGTGCAGGGTTTGCTGCTGTTCGCCTGCTGTCTCAACACCCTGGTGGCCTACGGCGCGTTTGCCGAAGCGCTGGTGCATTGGGAAGCTTCAAGGATCAGCGCGACTCTGGCGCTGACGCCGCTGATTACCCTGGCGTGCGTCGCGGTAGCGGCCTGGCTGTGGCCCGACCATGTGCAGGGCGAGCAGCTTAATCTGTTGGGGTATGGGGGCGCGGTGCTGGTGGTGACCGGTTCGGCGTTTACCGCCCTGGTGCCGTCGCTGATGGCCGGTTGGCGGGCCCGCAATGCTCGTTTGTCGAACGGCAAGCTTCATGGCTAAAGCTAATATTGTTCGGTTAAGTGCTTAATGTCCCCGGCTGCTCCCACGGGTCCTACAGGGTTCGGCTTTTGCCTGGCATTCAGGTAGCCGCAGATAAACCTTAACCTCGGCCCAACTGCTCTGCCTGGCGCACCCATTGCTGGCGCTGTGCCTCGCTGGCGCTGCGCACCGGGGCAAACTCGGTCAGGCGAGTGGTCCTGATCCCGCAAGAACCCAGAATCGTGCGCGTGATCTGCCGGTGGGGCGGGGCGCCGAAAATCCAGCGGCCGAAGATCCAGCGAAAGTAGCGCGGTGGCGTGTCCAGGCTGATCAGCAGTTCCGCGCTGCGGCCCTTGAGCAGTTGATTGTCCGGGTCTTCGCGTCCGTGGAGCCTGAAGGCGAAGCCCGGGATCAGGACCCGATCAAAGAAACCACTCAGCAGCGCGGGCAGGCCGCTCCACCAGACCGGATAGACCAGCACCAGATGTTCGGCCCAATGAATCAGCCGCTGGGCATCGAGCAAATCGGCCTCCAGTGGCTGACCCTGCTCATAGCCGCCACGCAGGATCGGATCGAATGCCATTTCGCCCAGCTTCAGGCTGCGCACGACATGGCCCTCACCGCGCGCGCCCAGGGCATAGGCATCGCCCAAGGCATGGCACAATCCGCCAGCCTTGGGGGTGCCATAGATCATCAGGATTCGCTTGCCATTGCCTTCAAGCGGAGTGGCGCCGCTACGGGCCTCAGCCATGGCTACCCGCCTCAAGCATGTTTTGCGGGCGTACCCAGGCGTCGAACTGCTCGTCGCTCAGGTAGCCCAGGTCCAGAGCTGCCTGGCGTAGGGTAAGCCCTTCGGTGTAGGCCTTCTTGGCGATCTGTGCGGCTTTGTCATAACCGATATGCGGATTGAGTGCGGTGACCAGCATCAGTCCGCGCTCCAGATGCTCAGCCATCTTCGCGGTGTCTGGCTCCATGCCAGCCACACAGTGCTCATTAAAGTTTCGGCAGCCGTCTGCCAGCAGTTCGATGGATTCGAGCAGGTTATGGATGATCACCGGCTTGTACACATTGAGCTGTAAATGCCCCTGACTGGCGGCAAAACCGATGGTCACATCGTTACCCATGACCTGGCAGGCAAGCATTGACAAGGCCTCGCACTGGGTCGGGTTGACCTTGCCGGGCATGATCGAGCTGCCCGGTTCGTTGGCCGGCAGGCGCACTTCGGCCAGCCCGCCGCGCGGGCCGGAGCCGAGCAGGCGCAAGTCGTTGGCGATTTTCATCAGGCTGGTGGCCAGGGTCTTCAGGGCGCCGGACAAGGCGGCCAATGGTTCGTGACCGGCCAGGGCGGCGAATTTGTTTGGCGCGGTGACGAATGGTAAACCCGACAGCGCTGCCAGTTCGGCCGCCACCGCTTCGGCAAAGCCTTTCGGGGCATTGAGGCCGGTCCCTACCGCCGTGCCGCCCTGGGCCAGCTCGTACACTGCTGGCAGGGTGGCGCGAATGGCTTTGACCGAGTAATCAAGCTGGGCCACGAAACCGGACAGTTCCTGACCGAAGGTGATCGGCGTGGCGTCCATCATGTGGGTACGGCCGGTCTTGACCAGTTGGCTATGCCGTCTGGACTGCTCGGTCAGGCCTTCAGCCAGTTCTGCGACAGCCGGCAGCAGTTGATTTTGAACCGCTTGGGCGACCGCGATGTGCATGGCCGTGGGGAAGCAGTCGTTGGAGCTTTGCGAGCGATTGACGTGATCGTTGGGGTGCACCGGCGACTTGCCGCCGCGACCCTGGCCGGCCAGCTCGTTGGCGCGTCCGGCGATCACTTCGTTGACGTTCATGTTGCTCTGCGTGCCACTGCCGGTTTGCCAGACCACCAGCGGAAACTGGTCATTGAGCTGGGCGTCGAGGATTTCGTCAGCCGCCTGCTCGATCAGCCGGGCGATATCGGCGGGCAGGTCGCCATTGCGATTGTTGACCCGCGCGGCGGCTTTCTTGATCAGCGTCAAGGCATGCACCACTTGCAGCGGCATGCGCTGCTGGCCGATGGCGAAGTTGATCAGCGAGCGCTGGGTTTGCGCTCCCCAGTAGGCATCTTGCGGGACTTCAATCGGACCAAGGCTATCGGTTTCGGTACGGCTCACTGTACGACTCCTCGAAAATACGTTCGGTCTGTGCTGCTGACCGGTAGAGTTTAGTCGCCGATATCACCCTCGGGTTCCCCGCAGGCTCATGACCGCTGGCAACGCAGGGGTTGAGGCCGATGCGAACATCTGCGCAGAATGAAAAACATTGAGGCCATGCCTCGTTTGCCCAAATAGGAAACCCGATGATCCGTCTTCGCGTCATGTTCACCGTGCTGGCTCTGGCGTGTGCCAGCGGTCAGGTTCTTGCCGACACGGCCAGCCAGAATGCCAGCGCCGAGACGCTTCTGAAGCTGACCAACGCTGACAAACTCACCACGCCGATCTACGGGCAGGTTCAGCAGTTGTTTGCCCAGCGCTTCGCCGAGGCCAAGGCGCCGGCTTCGAAGAAAGCCCTGCTGGAGACCTATCAGGCCAAGGCCAACGCAGCGCTGGACCAGGCGGTTGGCTGGAACAAGCTCAAACCTGAGCTGGTGAAGATCTACACCAGCAACTTCACTGAGGCCGAGCTCAAAGAACTGGTGAATTTCTATCAGTCACCGGTCGGCAAAAAGGTGCTGAGCAAAATGCCTGAGCTGTCGCAGCAGTCAGTGCAACTGACCCAGACTCGTCTGGAAAGCGCAGGTCCTGTGGTCAACAAGCTGCTCGCCGACATGAGTGCCGAGCTTGAGCCGGCCAAGGCCGCACCTGCGAAAAAACCTTGAGCCTCCACTCTGAGACATCGTACCGATCATGAGCATGCAGCAACGTATCGAAACGGCCCTGGCCGACCTGCAACCTCTGCACCTGCAAGTGCTGAATGAAAGCCATATGCACAGCCGGGGCCAGGAGACGCACTACAAGGCGATCCTGGTCTGCGAGTCATTCCAGGGGCTCAATGCTGTCAAGCGTCATCAAAAGGTCTATGCCACTCTCGGCGGCCTGATGCAAGAGTTTCACGCGCTGGCGCTACACACTTACACCCCGCAAGAGTGGGCGGCAAACAGCGATGTACCGGCGTCGCCGACCTGCGCAGGCGGTCACGCCTGAGGCCTGCGGCTTATCGATCCAGGTCAATATCCAGCGCTGTCTGCCAGCTCAGGTTTTTTGCTAGAATCCGCGCCGCGCCGCACTTGGCCGGCGCGTTTTCATTTCTGTTCTGTCCGGTAGGCCCTTTGCGAGGGTCACCACCTGGAGATATTGATGACTCAAACGTCGATGACCGCGCCGATCGTCGTGGCTGCGCTATACAAGTTCGTCACCCTCGCCAATTACCTTGAGCTGCGTGAGCCGCTGCTCAATGCCATGCTCGCCAACGGCGTCAAAGGCACCCTGCTGATTGCCGAGGAAGGTATCAACGGCACCGTGTCTGCAACCCGCGAGGGGATCGACGGTTTGCTGGCCTGGCTGCGCAGTGACCCGCGGCTGGTGGACATCGACCACAAGGAATCCTACTGCGACGAACAGCCGTTCTATCGCACCAAGGTCAAGCTCAAGAAAGAGATCGTGACCCTGGGCGTGCCAGGCGTCGACCCCAATAAGGCGGTCGGGACTTATGTCGAGCCGCAGGACTGGAACGCGCTGATCAGCGACCCTGAAGTGCTGTTGATCGATACGCGCAACGACTATGAAGTGTCGATCGGCACCTTTGAAGGCGCGATCGATCCGAAAACCACCACCTTCCGCGAGTTTCCCGACTACATCAAGGCCAACTTCGACCCGAAGGTGCACAAGAAGGTCGCCATGTTCTGCACCGGCGGCATCCGCTGCGAAAAGGCCTCCAGCTACATGCTCGGTGAAGGCTTCGAAGAGGTCTATCACCTCAAGGGCGGGATTCTCAAGTACCTCGAAGAGGTGCCGCAGGAGCAGACCCTGTGGCGCGGCGACTGCTTTGTGTTCGACAACCGCGTAACGGTACGTCACGACTTGTCTGAAGGCGACTACGATCAATGTCATGCCTGTCGTAATCCGGTCAGTGTCGAGGACCGTGCCAGCGAGCATTACGTGCCGGGTATCAGTTGCCCGCATTGCTGGAATACCCTGAGCGAAAAGACCCGCCGCAGCGCCATCGACCGGCAGAAGCAGATCGAGCTGGCCAAGGCGCGTAATCAGCCACACCCGATCGGCTACAACTATCGCCAAGCATCGGAAACGGAGGCCTGAGCCATGTCCGCTCGTCTGGTGTATGTGATGGACCCGCTTTGTTCATGGTGCTGGGGCTTCGCTCCGGTCGCCGAGGCTCTGGTGCGCCAGGCACAGGACAGCGGTGTGCAACTGCACCTGGTGATGGGCGGACTGCGCGCCAACGATGCGCCGCTGGACCCTTCCACCCGGCGCTACATCCTTGATCACTGGCAGTCGGTGCAGCAGACCACCGGCCAGCCGTTTCTGTTCGACGCGGCTTTGCCTGAAGGTTTTGTCTATGACACCACCCCGGTGTGCCGGGCGGTGGTCACCGCACGACAGCTCGACCCGCAGGCGGCCTGGCGATTGGTGGGCCTGATTCAGGCAGCGTTTTATGCCGCAGGCCGCGACGTGACTCAAGGTTCACTGTTGGCCGAGCTGGCCGAGCAGGCGGGGCTGGATCGCCTGCAGTTTGCCGAGCTGTTCGACAGCGCCGAACTCAAAAGCGCCACGGCGGCGGATTTTGCCTGGGTTCAGGGGCTGGGGATTGCCGGCTTTCCGACTTTGCTGGCCGAACGTAACGGCCAACTGGCGTTGCTGACCAACGGCTACCAGCCCGTGGACGCCCTGGCGCCATTGCTGGCCCGCTGGCTGGAGCGCGCTGCCAGTGCCTGATACACCCGGCGACACGGCGGCAACTTCCACCACGACCGATCGGCTGAGCTGGGCGGATATTCGCGCGCTGGTGTTGCGCCACAAAAAAGCGTTATGGACGGCCAATGGCGTGGCGATCATGGCCACCCTGTGCAGTGTGCCGATTCCCTTGCTGTTGCCGCTGCTGGTCGATGAAGTGCTATTGGGCCATGGCGATACGGCGTTGCGCTTCATGGACCGGCTGCTGCCTGAAAGCCTGCACCAGGCGGTGGGCTATATCGGCCTGATGCTGCTGGCGACCCTGCTGCTGCGTCTGGGGGCGTTGCTGTTCAACGTGTTGCAGGCGCGGTTGTTTGCCCGCTTGTCCAAAGACATTGTCTATCGCATTCGCTTGCGTCTGATCGAGCGCCTCAAGCGTATCGCCCTGCGTGAATACGAGAGTCTCGGCGGCGGGACGGTGACCACCCATCTGGTCACTGATCTGGACACGCTGGACAAGTTCGTCGGCGATACCCTCAGCCGCTTTCTGGTAGCGATGCTGACCCTGACCGGCACGGCTGCCGTCCTGATGTGGATGCACTGGAAGCTGGCGCTGTTGATTTTGCTGTTCAACCCGTTGGTGATCTTCGCCACCGTACGGCTGGGCAAGCGGGTCAAACACCTTAAAAAACTGGAAAACGACAGCACCGCACGCTTCAGCGAAGCCTTGAGCGAGACCCTTGAGGCGATACAGGAGGTTCGTGCCGGCAATCACCAGGGCTTTTTCCTGGGCCGGCTTGGCCTGCGTGCCCGCGAGGTGCGTGACTACGCGGTCAATTCACAATGGAAAAGCGATGCCTCAGGGCGCGCCAGTGCGCTGTTGTTCCAGTTCGGTATCGATCTGTTTCGTGCGGCGGCGATGCTCACTGTGCTGTTCTCTGATCTGTCCATCGGTCAGATGCTGGCGGTGTTCAGCTACCTGTGGTTCATGATTGGCCCGGTGGAGCAGTTGCTTAACCTGCAATACGCCTGGTACGCCGCTGGCGGCGCGCTGAGCCGTATCAACGAACTGCTGGCGCGGGCCGATGAACCGCGTTATCCCGGCCACGCCGACCCGTTTGCCGGCCGGCAGACAGTGGGCATTGAAGTGTGTGGCCTGAGTTTCGGTTACGGCGCCGAGCGGGTCCTGGATCAGGTGAATCTGTCGATTGCGCCCGGTGAAAAGGTCGCCATCGTGGGCGCCAGCGGAGGCGGCAAGAGCACCCTGGTGCAGCTGTTACTGGGCTTGTACACAGCTGATGCCGGCAGCATCCGGTTTGGCGGTGCAACCCAGCAGGAGATCGGCCTTGAGCGGTTGCGTGAGCGCGTCGCAGTGGTGTTGCAGCATCCGGCACTGTTCAACGACAGTGTCCGCGCCAACCTGACCATGGGACGCGATCGCAGTGATGAGGCTTGCTGGCAGGCGTTGCAGATCGCGCAACTGGACGCCACCGTGCGCAGCATGCCGCAGGGGCTCGATACCGTGGTTGGACGTTCCGGGGTACGGCTTTCCGGCGGCCAGCGGCAACGCCTGGCGATTGCGCGGATGATCCTCTCTGAGCCGCAGGTGGTGATTCTTGATGAGGCCACCTCGGCGCTGGATGCTGCGACCGAGTACAGCCTGCACCAGGCTCTGGGCCGCTTTCTGCAAAGCCGGACCACGCTGATCATTGCCCACCGCCTGTCCGCTGTGAAGCAGGCTGACCGGGTGCTGGTGTTCGATGGCGGGCGCATTGCCGAAGACGGCGACCATCAGCAACTGATCGCTGACGGCGGTTTGTATGCTCGGTTGTACGGGCATCTGCAGCAGGTTTGAGACGCGTTGCAGCATTTCTGGCAATTGTCGCCAATCGCCCTGCCGCGATCATGGATTTGGCCTAGGCTTGGCTGAGGATCATCAGTCAGGCAATCGGTGAAACGAACTTCATGAAGCCCGCACGGACTCTTGCCCGACCGCGTTTGCTGGGCATCGTATGGCCTTTTATTGTCGTGGTGCTGTTTCAGGCGCTGCTCGGCTGCTTCAGCCTGTACATGATGTCGGCCATGCGCAGCTATGTCGGTGGTGAAAGCCTCTGGTCCAAAGGTCAGAAGGACGCGGTCCGTTATCTGGACCTGTATGCCTTGAGCCATGACCCGCACGACTACCTCAGGTATCGCCAGGCGATTGCCATCCCTGAGGGCGGGCGCAAGCTGCGCGAGGCGCTCGATCTCCCTGAACCTGATCTCGCCGCGGCGCGTGCGGGTGTTCTACAAGGCGGCAATCATCCTGAAGATGTCGCACGCATCATCTGGCTGTATCGCCATTTCCGTGACATCGGGGCCATGCAGCAAGCGTTGCATTGGTGGTTGCAGGGCGATGCTTATCTGGCCGAGCTTGATGAGCTGGCGAGCAGCATGCGCCAGCACATCGCTCAAGGGCAGCCTGATGCGCAGACCGTGGCGCAATGGCGCGAGCGAATCGAGCAGCTCAATGCCCGTATCACCCCGGCGGCCATGGCCTTCAGTGAGGCGCTGGGGCAGGGGTCTCGATCGTTATTGCGGGTGCTGATCGTCATCAATCTGCTGACGGCCCTGATCCTGATTGCGCTGGCCTTGCTGCGCACCCACAACCTGTTGGTGCTGCGCCGGGCGATTGCCGATGACTTGCAACGCGAAAGAAAACGCGCCCAGGTCACGCTGGAGTCAATTGTTGACGGGGTCATTACCACGGATGTGCAAGGCAATATCCTGTACCTGAACCCGGCCGCCGAGCAACTGACCCACTGGCAGAGTGACCAGGCGGCCGGCACGCCGCTGGCAGCGCTGTTCAACCTGCTGGACGAGCATGCCCGGCGCGAGAGTGCCACGCTGATCGAGCATGTCCTCGGCGGTCAGTTCAAGAGCGGCGCGTTGCATTGCAAACTGATCCAGCGTCTGGACGGCAGCACTGTTGCGGTTTCTCTGGTCGGTGCGCCGATTCTCACCGACGGCCAGATCAGCGGCGCGGTATTGGTGCTGCACGATCTGACCCAGGAGCGCCAATACATCGCCAATCTTTCCTGGCACGCCGCTCATGACCCTTTGACCGGGCTGGTCAACCGCAGCGAGTTCGAATATCGGCTTGAGCAACTGCTTGAACAGCCGGTGGCGCAAGAGCTCGAGCGAGTGCTGATGTTGCTCGATCTGGACCAGTTCAAGCTGATCAATGACAACTACGGACATGCGGCCGGTGATGCCCTGTTACGACACCTGTGCACGGTGCTGCCGCAAGGCTTGCGTGAGGGTGACACCCTGGCGCGGCTGGGCGGCGACGAGTTTGGCATTTTGCTGCACGATTGCCCGGCCGATTCAGTGCAGGGCGTCGCTGAAGGGCTGCGCAGCGTGGTGGAGAACCTGCATTTTGTCTGGAAAGGCCGCGCGCTGGTGACCACTGTGAGCATCGGTGTGGTACTGATCGGCGCGGCTCAGATCAGCCTGGAGGATGCCCTGCGCGCCGCCGACCTGGCGTGTTATATGGCCAAGGAAAAGGGCCGCAACCGTATCCAGCTGTATCACCCCAATGATTTGGAGTTGTCGCTGCGCTCTGGCGAGATGGCCTGGATTCAGCGCCTGCATCGTGCGCTGGAAGAAAACCGTTTCTGTCTGTACGCTCAGGAAATTGCCCCGCTCGGTGATGATGACGACCCGGTACGGCACATCGAGATTCTCCTGCGTCTGCGTGACGAGTCCGGCAACATCGTGGTTCCGGATCGCTTTATCCCTGCTGCAGAGCGCTTTGGCCTGATGACCTCGCTGGATCGCTGGGTGGTGCGTAGCGTGTTCAAACTGATTGCCGAGTGCCGGAGCGACGAACAGCATGCCGAGCCCAGGGTGTTATGTGCTATCAATCTGTCCGGTGCCAGTATTGGCGACACGGCCTTTCTGGGCTACCTCAAGGAGCAGTTCAGCCAGTACGCCGTGGCGCCGCAGACCATCTGCTTTGAAATCACCGAAACCACGGCAATCGCCGATCTGGGCAGTGCGATCGTGTTCATCAACGAACTCAAGGCATTGGGATGCCAGTTCTCGCTTGACGATTTTTGTGCGGGCATGTCGTCGTTTGCCTACCTCAAGCATTTGCCGGTGGACTTTCTCAAAATTGATGGCAGCTTCGTCAAGGACATGCTCGACAACGCGGTCAATCGCTCGATGGTGGAGGTCATCAACCACATTGGCCATGTGATGGGTAAGCGGACCATTGCCGAATATGTCGAGACGCCTTTGATCGAAGCGGTTCTGCAGGAAATGGGCGTGGATTTTGCGCAGGGTTACCTGATCGGTCGCCCCGAATTATTGACTCGCGAAAGTCTTTATAAGGAGCCCGTGCGGCGTGGCGTGCAGCCAGCACGGGAAAGGATGGCTCCGGCAGGGGGGGAGGAGGTTTCGCTCTACCGGGGCAGGATCGAAACGTAGCACCCGTGAGGTGCGAATAAATGGAGTTATACAATGATCGACACTTTTGTCCGAACTGGCCCACTCATGGAACCGGGCAGTTACCCGGGTTGGGCACAGCAATTGATCAACGATTGCAGTGGCGCCAAGGCTCGCGTGGTCGGGCATGAGCTGTACCAGCGGATGCGTGACGCACGCCTGAGCCCTACGGTCATGCGCCATTACCTGATTGGCGGTTGGCCGGTGGTGGAGCAGTTTTCGGTGTACATGGCGCAGAACCTGATCAAGACCCGTTTTGGCCGTCATCCCGGTGAAGACATGGCGCGCCGCTGGCTGATGCGCAATATTCGCGTCGAACTTAATCACGCTGATTATTGGGTCAACTGGTGCGAGGCCCACGACGTCAGCCTCAGCGACCTCAAGGCGCAGCGCGTTGCGCCTGAGCTGCATGCGTTGAGCCACTGGTGCTCGCAGAGCTGCACCAGCGACAGCCTGGCAGTGGCCATGGCGGCGACCAACTATGCTATCGAGGGCGCTACCGGCGAATGGGCTGCCCTGGTGTGCTCCACCGGCACCTACGCCGAAGCCTTCCCGGATGAGTCCCGCAAACGGGCCATGAAATGGCTGAAGATGCACGCCCAGTACGACGACGCCCATCCATGGGAAGCGCTGGAAATCATCTGCACCCTGATCGGCAACCATGCCAGCGAAGCGCAGCAATATGAATTGCGTCAGGCCATTACCCGCAGCTACGACTACATGTACCTGTTTCTGGAACGCTGTATGCAACTTGAACGCAGCAGTAAGCCGGTACGTGAACTGCTCGCCGAACCTGCGTAAAGATACGGGTCGGGTGGGGATGTGCGGGAGCGGATTTATCCGCGAAGAACATTCGAAACACGCAATGTATCGTGGCTAACGCCGCTCCTGTGGCGGGCTCAGCCCGCCATCATCATCCGGTTGCGGCCTTCACGCTTGGCCGCATACAGCGCACTGTCAGCCCGGCGCAGCAAGCTGTCGACCGATTCGGCCGGCAATAATGTCGCGCAGCCCAGGCTGATACTTGGCCGCAGGCCATCCAGACCAACGACCTCCAGCGCCTCCACCGTCTGGCGCAAACGTTCGCCAATCATCGCCGCGGCCTCGCGATCAGTGTTCGCCAGAATGATCACGAACTCCTCGCCGCCGTAGCGAAACACCCGGTCGACATTGCGCACTTGCTGCTTGAGCGTCTGCGCCACACTTTTGAGTACCTGGTCACCATTGACGTGCCCATGGGTGTCATTGATCTGCTTGAAATGGTCGATATCCAGCATCAGCAACGACAGCGGCTGGCGATAACGCCGCGAGTCATCCACCTCCCGGGTCAGAACCTGATCCATCGCAACACGATTGCCTGTATCGGTCAGCGGATCACGCAACGCGCTTTTGATCGCCATCCGGTACAGCAAGGCATTGCGCAAAGGGTAGAGCAGGCAGCTGACCAGCCCTTGCAGGTCATCGCCCAGCGCAGCACCCAACGGATGGCGGTGATGCAGTTCCAGTTGCCCGAGCGGCTCGCCAGCATGGCTGAGATCGTAACGGGTGGCAGGTGGGGTGCAGTCGCCGAACGACAGTTGCAGGTCACTGGCGGCATGGCTGTAAGTGAGGCCATCGAGCAGCCCGGCCTGGGTCAGCCCCTTGCAGAACATCTCCAGGATGCGGTCGGCCTCCAGGCTGGTCTGCAGTTGCTGAGCCAGTTGATAACCCAGTTGACGCATGTCCACAGGGTGTTCCTGAACTGACAGGCGAGGGCGCGCGGATGGGCGCGGCACGCTGCTGGTATCAATGACTACTGGGTCGATCCGGGGTGGAGAACTCATCTATTCACTCCTCAGCACATTCCTTGAGGCTGGTTTGGTTAGAGCGAAATGCATGCCAATCGGTTCATTCATCCTGAATGCTAGAAAAAACAACGTCTTACAGATGAGATGGCGCCCAAGATAGCGGCAGCGGCTTGACGCAGGGGCATGTTTTAACAGATTTCGGCGTCACTATGCGTCGTTTTGCCGCCGCATGTGACGCCTTGCACATCATTTTTGGGCGTTGAACGCCTGGCCGTTGATGCCAGCGCTGTCCGGCCCCATCAGGTACAGGTACACCGGCATGATCTGTTCGGGAGTGGGGTTGTCGAGGGGATTCTCGGCAGGATAGGCCTGGGCGCGCATGTCAGTGCGGGTCGCGCCGGGGTTGACGCTGTTGGCACGGACCGCCGCCACACCGTCCAGTTCATCGGCCAGGGTCTGCATCAGCCCTTCGGTGGCAAACTTCGACACGCCGTAGGCGCCCCAGTAAGCACGGCCCTTGCGTCCGACGCTGCTGGAGGTGAAGACCACCGAGGCGTCACTCGATTGCTTGAGCAACGGCAGCAGCGCCTGGGTAAGCATGAACATGGCGTTGACGTTGATGTGCATCACGCGCATGAAGTTTTCACCCGACAGCTGTTCCAGCGGCGTGCGCGGGCCAATGATCGAGGCATTGTGCAACAGGCCGTCAAGCTGGCCGAATTCGGCTTCGAGCATCGCTGCCAGTTCGTCGTACTGATGTGGCAGGGCGGTCTCCAGATTGAACGGGATCACCGCCGGGCGCGGATGGCCGGCTGCTTCGATCTGGTCGTAGACCTGGCTGAGGTTGGCTTCGGTCTTGCCCAGCAACAGCACCGTCGCACCGTGGGCGGCGTAGCTGCGTGCTGCGGCAGCACCGATACCGCGGCCGGCACCGGTGACCAGAATGACCCGGCCTTTGAGTAGCTCGGGGCGGGCGCAATAGTCGAACATTGTCAGTCTTCCTTGGAGTCGGGCAGTGCTCAGCAGCTGCACAGAGCGTTATCGAGGACCTGGCGCAACTGCAGCGGATGATCCACCACCACATCGGCGCCCCAATGGTTCGGGTTGTCGTTGGGGTGAATGTAGCCATAGCGCACGGCGGCCGTGCGGGTGCCGGCATCGCGGCCCGACTCGATGTCGCGCAGGTCGTCGCCGACGAACAGCACGCTGGCAGGATCCAGGTCCAGGCGGCTGCAGGCCAGGATCAGTGGCTCGGGATGCGGTTTGCTGTGGGTCACATGATCCGGGCAGATCAACAGTGCCGAGCGCTGCGCCAGGCCCAGTTGCTCCATGATCGGTGCGGCGAAGCGCACCGGCTTGTTGGTCACCACGCCCCAGATCAGCCCGGCTTTTTCGATGTCGGCAAGCAACTCGGCCATGCCGTCGAACAGGCGGCTGTGCACTGCGCAGTTGTGTTGGTAACGTTCGAGAAACTCCAGGCGCAGGGCTTCGAATTCCGGAGCGCTGGGCGACAGGCCGAAGGTTGCCGAGACCATGGCCTTGGCGCCGCCGGAGATTTCGTCGCGGATCAGCTTGTCGTCCACTGGCGCAAAACCGCGCTCGGCCAGCATCGCCTGGCAAATGGCGATGAAGTCCGGGGCGGTGTCCAGTAACGTGCCATCCATATCGAACAGGACCGCTCTCAAGCGCATGCTCAGGCCTCCTTCACGGTCTGGATCATGTAGTTGACGTCAACGTCGGCGGCCAGCTTGTAATGCTTGGTCAGCGGGTTGTAGGTCAGGCCGATGATGTCCTTGACCTGCAGTCCGGCAGCGCGGCTCCAGGCGCCCAGTTCCGAAGGGCGGATGAATTTCTTGAAATCGTGGGTGCCACGCGGAAGCATGTTGAGGATGTACTCGGCCCCGACAATGGCGAACAGGTAGGCCTTGGGGTTGCGGTTGATGGTGGAGAAGAACACCTGGCCACCCGGTTTGACCATACGGCAGCAGGCCGCGATCACCGAGGACGGGTCAGGCACGTGTTCGAGCATCTCCAGGCAGGTGACCACATCGAACTGTTCAGGCATTTCCAGCGCCAGGTCTTCGGCAGTGATCTGCCGGTATTGGACTTGCACCCCGGATTCGAGCTGGTGCAACTGGGCCACCGCCAGCGGCGCTTCGCCCATGTCGATACCGGTCACGGTGGCACCGCGCAAGGCCATGGCCTCGCTGAGGATGCCGCCGCCGCAGCCGACGTCGAGGACGTTCTTGCCGGCCAGGCTGACCCGCTCGTCGATCCAGTTGACCCGTAGCGGGTTGATGTCGTGCAGAGGTTTGAACTCACTTTCGCGGTCCCACCAGCGATGGGCCAGGGCCTCGAATTTGGCGATTTCAGCGCGATCGACGTTGCTCATCGGATGTCCCTCTTGAAGATGTGAATTCGGTGGAGTCCGGCAGCCGCCAACAGACGGATGGTCAGGGGGCGCTGGACAGTCATTGAGTGCGGTCGGCAATGCGCCGACCCCATGCCGTGGCGCTTGCGCACAGGGCTTGTTCATCCATGCGGGTCAGGCGGCGATCTTCCAGTAATGGCTTGCCGGCGACCCATACGTGGCGGACGCAATCGCGGCCGCTGGCGTAGATCAATTGTGATACCGGATCATAGACCGGTTGTACGGCCAGCCCTGACAGGTCGAACGCCACCAGGTCGGCAGCCTTGCCAAGCTCCAGCGAGCCGGTTTGCTGCTCGATACCCAGGGCACGGGCGCCGTTGAGCGTGGCCATGCGCAATGCGCGGTGCGCGTCCAGGGCGCTGGCCGAGCCGGCGACGGCCTTGGCCAGCAAGGCGGCGGTGCGGGTTTCACCCAGCAGGTCCAGATCGTTGTTGCTCGCCGCGCCATCGGTGCCCACTGCGACATTGACCCCGGCTTGCCACAGTCGCTCTACCGGGCAGAAGCCGCTGGCCAGTTTAAGGTTCGATTCCGGGCAGTGAATGACACTGGTGTTGCTTTCTACCAGCAAGGCCAGGTCTTCGTTGCTGATCTGGGTCATGTGCACGGCCTGGAAGCGCGGCCCCAGCAGGCCAAGGCGCTGCAGGCGGGCCAGTGGACGCTCCTGGCGCTGCTCGACCGATTGTTGCACTTCGAAGGCGGTCTCGTGCACATGCATATGGATCATGGCGTCGAGTTCATCGGCGATGACCCGCACCCGTTCCAGGTTCTCGTCATTGACCGTGTAGGGCGCGTGGGGGCCGAAGGCGACGTTGATGCGCGGATGGTGGAGCAGGTCATTGAACAGTTCGATGCCGACATGCAGCGCTTCGTCGATGTTGCGTGCGCCGGGCACCGGAAAATCCAGCACCGGCACGCAGATCTGGGCGCGCATGCCGCTGTCGTGCACCCGCTCGGCAGCCACTTTGGGGTAGAAGTACATGTCCGAAAAACAAGTAACGCCGCCCTTGAGCTGCTCTGCAATGGCCAGGTCGGTGCCGTCGCGCACGAATGCTTCATCGACCCAGCGGCTTTCGGCCGGCCAGATGTGTTCCTGCAGCCATGTCATCAGCGGCAGATCATCAGCCATGCCGCGAAACAGGGTCATCGCCGCGTGGCCGTGGGCGTTGATCAGGCCGGGAGCCAGCAGCATGCCCGGCAGCTCGCGGGTTTCTGTTGGTGACAGGCGCAGGGCATCGGTCCTTGGGCCGATCCAGACGATGCAGCCGTCGCGGATGCCGATGCCATGTTCCCTCAGCACCACCCCGGCAGGTTCGACCGGCACCAGCCAGTCCGGCAGGAGCAGAAGGTCAACGGGTGTACTGGCTGTGGGCATGACAGACTTCCGGGGTTGGTTCAGATTGTGTACAACGACAGCGTGAGTCGGTGGTCAGGCAAGGTGGTGGGTCACTTGCAGCACGGGCTTTGAGCCTGGTAATGGCGAAGTATACCCGAGCGTCTGGTTGGCCGGCTCGCTATAATCGGTCGCTTTTTTATTCAGGTTCTGGATTGTTGACGATGGAGTGGGCGATGCGCGATCAGTTGTTGGCTGCGGAAAAAGTAAAGGCCATCGATTGGCGGGAAGACGCCCTGTACTTGCTTGATCAGCGGGTATTGCCGCGCGAAGAGGCCTGGCTGGCCTGTCATGATGTCCAGGCGGTGGCGGCCGCGATCAGCGCCATGGTGGTGCGCGGCGCGCAGGCGATCGGCGTCAGTGCTGCCTATGGGGTGCTGCTCGCGGCGCGGGCGCGGATGGCGGCCGGTGGCGACTGGCAGTCGGCGCTGGACGCCGACTTCGCTTTGCTGGACGCTGCGCGGCCCACGGCGGTCAACCTGTCCTGGGCGCTGAGCCGCATGCGAGAGCGCCTGCAACGTTTGAAGTCTGATGACGACCCGTTGCGAATTCTGGCGGCCGAAGCGGCGGCTATTCATCTCTCTGATCGCGATGCCAACCTGACCATGGCACAACTGGGGGCCGAACTGATCCGCAAGCAGCAGGGCAACCTGCAGGCGGTGCTGACCCACGGCAACGCCGGCGCGCTGGCCACCGGCGGGTTCGGTACGGCGCTGGGGGTGATCCGCGCCGCGCACCTGGAAGGCATGATCGAGCAGGTCTATGTCGATGAAACCCGGCCTTGGTTACAAGGTTCGCGGCTGACCGCTTGGGAGCTGGCCAGCGAAGGCATCCCGGTCAGTGTGATTGCCGACTCGGCGGCAGCGCATCTGATGCGCACCAAGGGGATTACCTGGGTGGTGGTCGGTGCTGACCGGATCACCGCCAACGGTGATGTGGCGGCCAAGATCGGCACCTATCAACTGGCGGTGGCAGCGATGCATCACGGCGTGCGGTTCATGGTCGTGGCACCGAGTTCGTCGATCGACATGGACACCACCAGTGGTGACGGCATCGTGCTCGAAGAGCGCGATGGCCTTGAGTTGCTGGATGTGGGCGGCCAGCCGCTGGCTGCCAGAGTCGGCGCGTTCAATCCGGTGTTCGATGTCACCCCGGCGGACCTGATTGACGCCATTGTCACTGAAAAGGGCGTGGTCGAACGGCCCGATACTGCCCGGCTGGCGCAGTTGATGAGCCGCAAGCACCTGCATTGATTGCCGTTCGTCGCCTGCCAGGCAGGATTGTCGGTGCTTCTCTGGCGGCCTGAGAGCGTCTCTCGGCGTTGCCGCGCTCAAGTGGCTCACATCCATTGCTAGCAAGGGATGTGAGCGTGAAGGCGATTGTGCTAACATCCGGCGGTTTTCGGGGGCGCTATTCGCAGTCCCTCCAACTGCGCAGATCCATGGCGTAACCCGTTGATTTGTCGTAAGTCGTCGCCTGGTGTCAACCGGGGGCGGCGAGCCTTGATCGTTCCGCAGGGGGCGTTGGGGTTTCACCAGAAAAAGGAATCAGGCTTCTCATGGGTGAACTGGCCAAAGAAATTCTTCCGGTCAATATCGAAGACGAGCTGAAACAGTCCTACCTGGATTACGCCATGAGCGTGATTGTCGGGCGGGCACTGCCGGATGCTCGCGATGGCCTGAAGCCCGTGCACCGGCGTGTGCTGTACGCCATGAGTGAACTGGGCAACGACTGGAACAAACCGTACAAGAAATCCGCCCGTGTGGTCGGTGACGTGATCGGTAAGTACCACCCCCACGGTGACACTGCGGTCTACGACACCATCGTGCGGATGGCCCAGCCTTTCTCGCTGCGCTACCTGCTGGTCGATGGCCAGGGCAACTTCGGTTCGGTCGATGGCGACAACGCGGCGGCGATGCGATACACCGAAGTGCGGATGACCAAGCTCGCCCACGAGCTGATGGCCGATCTGCACAAAGAGACTGTCGACTGGGTGCCCAACTACGACGGCACCGAGCTGATCCCGGCGGTCATGCCGACCAAGATTCCCAACCTGCTGGTCAACGGTTCCAGCGGTATTGCCGTGGGCATGGCGACCAACATTCCGCCGCACAACCTCGGTGAAGTCATCGACGGTTGCCTGGCGCTGATCGACAACCCCGAGCTGTCGGTCGACGAACTGATGCAGTACATCCCCGGCCCGGATTTCCCGACCGCCGGTGTAATCAACGGGCGTGCCGGCATTCTTGAGGCTTATCGCACTGGTCGCGGGCGCATCTACATGCGGGCCCGCTCGATCGTCGAAGACATCGATAAAGTCGGTGGCCGCCAGCAGATCGTCATCACCGAGCTGCCGTACCAGCTCAACAAGGCCCGGTTGATCGAAAAGATCGCCGAGCTGGTCAAGGAAAAACGCCTCGAAGGCATCACCGAGCTGCGTGACGAGTCCGACAAGGACGGCATGCGGGTGGTCATCGAGCTGCGTCGTGGCGAAGTGCCTGAGGTGGTGCTCAACAACCTCTACGCCCAGACCCAACTGCAAAGCGTCTTCGGCATCAACATTGTCGCGCTGATCGACGGTCGTCCACGGATCCTCAACCTCAAGGACCTGCTGGAAGCTTTCGTTCGTCACCGTCGCGAAGTGGTTACCCGCCGCACCGTGTTCGAACTGCGCAAGGCGCGTGAGCGTGGCCACATCCTTGAAGGCCAGGCGGTTGCGCTGTCGAACATCGACCCGGTCATTGCCCTGATCAAGGCTTCGCCGTCGCCGGCCGAGGCCAAGGAAGGGCTGATCAGCACGCCTTGGGAATCCAGTGCGGTGGTGGAAATGGTCGAGCGCGCCGGCGCCGATGCCTGCCGTCCGGAAAACCTCGATCCGCAATATGGCCTGCGTGATGGCAAGTATTTCCTGTCGCCGGAACAGGCCCAGGCGATCCTCGATCTGCGTCTGCACCGTCTGACCGGTCTGGAGCACGAGAAGCTGCTGGGCGAGTATCAGGAGATCCTCAACCAGATCGGCGAGCTGATCCGCATCCTCAACAGCGCCACGCGCCTGATGGAAGTGATTCGCGAAGAGCTGGAACTGATCCGTGCCGAATACGGCGATGCGCGCCGCACCGAGATCATCGAGTCGACTGGCGACCTGACCCTGGGCGACCTGATTACCGAAGAAGACCGTGTGGTGACCATTTCCCACGGTGGCTACGCCAAGACCCAGCCGTTGACCGCTTACCAGGCCCAGCGCCGTGGCGGTAAGGGCAAGTCTGCTACCGGGATCAAGGATGAGGACTACATCGCGCACCTGCTGGTCGCCAACAGCCACACCACGCTGATGATGTTCTCCAGCAAAGGCAAGGTGTACTGGCTCAAGACCTACGAGATTCCTGAAGCGTCGCGTGCCGCCCGCGGTCGTCCGCTGGTTAACCTGCTGCCGCTGGATGAGGGTGAGTACATCACCACCATGCTGCCGGTCGAGGAGTACACCGTCGGCCACTTCATTTTCATGGCCACCGCCAACGGGACCGTGAAGAAGACGCCGCTGGAGCAGTTCGCCCGTCAACGCAGTGTTGGCCTGATCGCCCTGGAGCTCGATGAAGGCGATGTGCTGATCAGCGCCTCGATCACCGATGGCAGTCGCGAAGTCATGCTGTTCTCTGACGGTGGCAAGGTCACCCGCTTCAACGAGAACGAAGTGCGTGCCATGGGGCGTACCGCTCGTGGTGTGCGCGGTATGCGTCTGGCTGAAGGGCAGAAGCTGATTTCCATGCTGATCCCGGAAGAGGGCAGCCAGATTCTCACCGCTTCCGAGCGTGGTTATGGCAAGCGTACGGCTATCAGCGAGTTCCCCGAGTACAAGCGTGGCGGCCAGGGCGTGATTGCCATGGTCAGCAACGAGCGTAACGGCCGTCTGGTCGGGGCGATCCAGGTGCTCGACGGTGAAGAGATCATGCTGATCTCCGACCAGGGCACTCTGGTTCGTACCCGGGTCGACGAAGTGTCCAGCCTGGGCCGTAATACCCAGGGTGTGACCCTGATCAAGCTGGCCAGCGATGAAACTCTGGTTGGCCTGGAGCGGGTTCAGGAGCCTTCCGAGATCGAAGATGAAGAGCTTGATGAAGACGCGGCTGCCAGCGAGACGGATGATGAGCAACCAGCGGACTCTGCGGGTGACGAAGAGTCCGCAGACTGAAGCAATGCAGTAAATAGCTCGGGGGCAGGTTCGTTCGTGAAAACGCGTGCCTGCCCCTGCGCCTTTGCGGTGCAGTAAGGTGTGATGCCTGTGCACCGGTCCCGGATTGAGGTGCCTGCCGGTCATCCAGCGCTGTGCTGGCAGGCTGCCTGTAGCGTGAACAGACCCGAAGCATTTGACGAGAGTGGATATGAGCAAGCGAGCCTTTAACTTCTGCGCAGGTCCTGCTGCGCTCCCTGAAGCTGTTCTGCTGCGCGCCCAGGCCGAGCTGCTGGACTGGCAAGGCAAGGGCCTGTCGGTCATGGAAATGAGCCATCGCAGCGACGAGTTCGTGTCCATCGCCGAAAAGGCCGAGCAGGATCTTCGTGATCTGCTTCATATTCCCGCCAATTACAAAGTGCTGTTCCTGCAAGGTGGCGCCAGCCAGCAGTTCGCCCAGATTGCCCTGAACCTGCTGCCGGAAAACGGTGAAGCCGACTACGTCGACACCGGTATCTGGTCGCACAAGGCCATGGAAGAAGCGGCCCGCTACGGCAAGATCAACCTGGCTGCCACCGCCAAGCCTTACGATTACTTCGCCATTCCTGCTCAGCAAGAGTGGACGCTGTCGAAAAACGCGGCGTACGTCCACTACGCGCCGAACGAAACCATTGGCGGCCTGGAATTCAACTGGATTCCAGAAACCGGCGACGTGCCGCTGGTTGCCGACATGTCGTCGGACATTCTCTCGCGTCCGGTGGATATCTCGCGGTTCGGCATGATCTACGCCGGCGCGCAGAAAAACATCGGCCCGAGCGGCATTGTTGTTGTGATCATTCGCGAAGACCTGCTCGGTCGTGCCCGTGCCCTGTGCCCGACCATGCTCGACTACAAGGTCGCAGCTGACAATGGCTCGATGTACAACACGCCGCCGACCCTGGCCTGGTATCTGTCCGGGCTGGTGTTCGAATGGCTCAAGGAGCAGGGTGGCGTCGAGGCCATGGCCAAGGTCAATGACCTCAAGCAGCGCACCCTGTACGACTACATCGATGCCAGCGCGCTGTACAACAACCCGATCAACAAGGCTGACCGCTCGTGGATGAACGTGCCGTTCCGCCTGGCTGACGACCGCCTGGACAAACCGTTCCTGGCCGGTGCCCAGGCCAATGGTCTGCTCAACCTCAAGGGGCATCGCTCGGTAGGTGGCATGCGTGCCTCGATCTACAACGCCGTGGGCCTGGATGCCGTCAATGCGCTGGTCGCCTACATGAAAGACTTCGAGAAGGAGCACGGTTGATGTCCGATCAGGAGCTCAAGGCGCTTCGCGTGCGCATCGATGCACTCGACGAGAAGATCCAGGAACTGATCAGCGAGCGGGCACGCTGCGCCCAGGACGTGGCGCGGGTGAAGATGGCGACCCTGGCCGAAGGCGAGGCGCCGGTGTTCTATCGGCCCGAGCGTGAAGCTCAGGTGCTCAAGCGGGTCATGGAGCGTAACCGTGGCCCGTTGAGCAACGAAGAAATGGCGCGTCTGTTCCGTGAGGTCATGTCTTCTTGTCTGGCGCTGGAGCAGCCGCTCAATGTTGCCTATCTCGGTCCTGAGGGCACCTTCACCCAGGCAGCGGCCATGAAGCACTTCGGCCATGCAGTGGTCAGCCGGCCGATGGCCGCGATCGACGAAGTGTTCCGCGAAGTGGTTGCCGGTGCGGTGAACTTTGGTGTGGTGCCGGTCGAAAACTCCACCGAGGGTGCGGTCAACCACACGCTCGATAGTTTTCTTGAGCATGACATGGTGATCTGTGGCGAGGTCGAGCTGCGCATCCACCATCACCTGCTGGTGGGCGAAAGCACCAAGACCCAGAGCATCACCCGCATCTACTCCCATGCCCAGTCCCTGGCCCAGTGCCGCAAATGGCTGGATGCGCACTACCCGAATGTCGAGCGCGTGGCGGTGGCAAGCAATGCCGATGCCGCCAAGCGGGTGAAAAGCGAGTGGAATTCGGCAGCGATTGCTGGCGATATGGCGGCTAGCCTGTATGGCCTGACCCGTTTGGCAGAAAAGATCGAAGATCGTCCAGACAACTCCACGCGTTTTCTGATCATCGGCAATCAGGAAGTGCCGCCGACCGGTGATGATAAAACCTCGATCATCGTGTCGATGAGCAACAAGCCGGGCGCCCTGCATGAGCTGCTGGTGCCGTTCCATGAAAACGGCCTGGATCTGACCCGCATCGAGACCCGTCCTTCGCGCAGCGGCAAGTGGACCTATGTGTTCTTCATCGATTTCGTCGGGCATCATCAGGACCCGCTGGTCAAGGCCGTGCTGGAGCAGATCCGCCAGGAAGCCGTAGCGCTCAAAGTGCTGGGTTCCTACCCCAAAGCGGTGCTCTGAAATCATGAGTGTGCAATCCAACGGGCCGCTGATCGGCCGCCTGGTGGTGGTCGGGCTCGGTCTGATCGGTGGCTCCTTTGCCAAGGGTATTCGCCAGAGCGGTTTGTGCCACGAGGTGGTGGGGGTTGACCTCAATGCCCAGTCGCGCCGCCTGGCGGTCGAGTTGGGCGTGGTGGACCGTTGCGAAGAGGATCTGGCCAAGGCCTGTGAGGGCGCCGACGTGATCCAGTTGGCGGTGCCGATACTGGGCATGGAGAAGGTCCTGGCGCGTTTGGCGCCGCTGGACCTTGGCAACGCCATCCTCACCGATGTCGGCAGCGCCAAGGGCAATGTGGTGCGTGCCGCGCAAGAAGCATTCGGTGCAATGCCGGCGCGATTCGTGCCTGGGCATCCGATTGCCGGTTCTGAGCAGAGCGGCGTCGAAGCCTCGAATGCCGACCTGTTCCGTCGCCACAAGGTAATCCTCACGCCGCTGCCGCAGACCGATCCGGACGCGGTCAGCGTGGTGCATCAGTTGTGGGCTGCACTGGGCGCGGATGTCGAGCACATGCGCGTCGAGCGTCATGATGAAGTGCTGGCCGCGACCAGTCACTTGCCGCATCTGCTGGCATTCAACCTGGTTGACTCGCTGGCCAAGCGTAACGAAAACCTGGAAATCTTCCGCTACGCGGCGGGAGGTTTTCGCGACTTTACCCGTATCGCCGGCAGTGATCCGGTGATGTGGCATGACATCTTCCTGGCCAACCGCGAAGCGGTGCTGCGGACCCTGGACACCTATCGCAGCGATCTGGATGCGCTGCGCGAGGCGGTCGAGGCAGGCGATGGTCACCAGTTGCTCGGTGTGTTCACCCGGGCGCGCATGGCGCGTGAGCATTTCGGCAAGATTCTTGCCCGGCGTGCCTATGTTGAACCTGAGGTGGCTGCTGATCTGGCGTTTGTGGCAAGCCCCGGCGGGCGGCTGGCTGGCCGGGTGCGAGTGCCGGGCGACAAGTCGATTTCCACCCGGGCGATCATTCTCGGCTCGCTGGCTGAAGGCGTTACCGAGGTCGAGGGGTTGCTTGAGGGTGAAGATGCCCTGGCGACCCTGCAGGCGTTCCGTGACATGGGCGTGGTTATCGAAGGCCCGCACCAGGGCCGGGTGGCGATCCACGGCGTTGGCCTGCACGGTCTGAAGTCGGCGCCGGGGGCGATCTACCTGGGTAACTCCGGGACCTCGATGCGCCTGCTGGCCGGTTTGCTGGCGGCGCAGAGCTTCGACAGCACCCTGACCGGCAATGCCACGTTATCGCGGCGTTCCATGAACCGCGTCGCCGAGCCATTGCGGGCCATGGGGGCGGTCGTCGAGAGTGGCGCTGAGGGTCGTCCGCCGCTGACCATTCGCGGTGGCCGACAACTGGTCGGGCAGGTCTTTGAGGCGCCGACTGCCAGTGCGCAGGTCAAGTCCTGCTTGTTATTGGCAGGGCTGTATGCCCAAGGGCGTACTACGATTATTGAGCCGACACCGACTCGCGATCATACCGAGCGGCTGCTGGAAGGGTTTGGTTACCCGATCCAGCGCAGCGCGGGGCGCTTGAGTATCGAGCCGGGGCATCGGCTGAACGGCACGCGCATCGAGGTGCCAGCGGATATGTCTTGCGCAGCGTTCTTTTTGGTCGCTGCCTCGATTGCCGAGGGTTCCGAGTTGCTGCTTGAGCACGTCGGCATCAACCCGGCCCGCACGGGTGTGATCGATATCCTGCGTCTGATGGGGGCCGATATCGAGCTGGAGAACCCGCGTCAGGCTGGCGGTGAGCCGGTCGCCGATCTGCGGGTGCGCTCGGCGCCGCTGACCGGTATCGAGATTCCCGAGGCGTTGATACCGCTGGCCGTCGACGAATTTGCGGTGGTGTTCATCGCGGCAGCCTGCGCGCGTGGTCGCACGGTGTTGCGTGGTGCCCAGGAGTTGCGCGCCCGTGACAGTGACCGGATCCAGATCATGGCAGACGGTTTGCAGGTATTGGGTATCAAGGTCGAGCCAACCGCCGATGGCATCATTATCGACGGTGGTACTTTTACGGGCGGTGAGCTGGATGCCCGTGGCGATCATCGCGTTGCGATGGCGTTCAGCGTTGCCGCTTTGCGGGCCTCGGCGCCCATACGGATCCGCGACTGTGCCAATGTCGTGACATCCTTTCCCAATTTCCTGGCACTGTGCGCCCAGGTTGGCATGTCCGTCGCGCAAGAGGAACAATCGTGAAAATCAAAGCACCTGTCATCACCATTGACGGACCCAGTGGTTCGGGCAAAGGCACTATTGCCGGTTTGCTGGCGACCCAGTTGGGCTGGTGTCTGCTCGATTCTGGTGCGCTGTACCGTCTGCTGGCCTTCGCGGCCAGTAACCACGGGGTCGACCTGACCAATGAAGAGGCGCTCAAATTGCTGGCAGCGCACCTCGATGTGCAATTCGAGGTCGGTGACAACGGTCAGCAGCAGCGCATCATTCTTGAAGGTGAAGACGTGACCCATGCGATCCGCAACGAGCAGGTCGGCAGTGGCGCGTCTCAAGTGGCTTCGCTGCCGGCAGTGCGGGACGCTTTGTTGCAGCGTCAGCGGGCTTTTCAGGAGCAACCGGGTCTGGTCGCTGACGGTCGGGACATGGGGACCGTGGTGTTTCCCGATGCGCCATTGAAGATTTTCCTGACCGCCAGTGCCGAAGAACGCGCGCGTCGTCGTTACCTGCAGTTGAAGGCCAAGGGTGATGATGTTAGTCTGTCGAGTCTGCTAGATGAGATACGTGTTCGCGACGAGCGTGACACCCAGCGAGCGGTAGCCCCGCTCAAGCCGGCGCACGACGCCATTCAGCTGGACTCCACCGAGTTATCCATCGACCAGGTGTTGCAACGCATCCTCAGTGAAGTCGCCCTGCGCGATATCACGGGATGATCAAGGAGCCATGCGGGAGACCAGACTACATCCTGCAGGCTTCCTTTTACATGAACGAAACCCACGTGGTCTGGAACGTGGCAGATGGGCGTATTCTTCGCCCTTGATCACACAGGAATTAAAATGAGCGAAAGCTTTGCAGAACTTTTTGAAGAAAGCCTGAAAACCCTGAATCTTCAGCCAGGCGCAATCATTACCGGTATCGTTGTCGACATCGACGGCGACTGGGTAACCGTACACGCTGGCCTGAAGTCCGAGGGCGTCATCCCGCTCGAGCAGTTCTACAACGACGCTGGCGAGCTGACCATCAAGGTCGGTGACGAAGTGCACGTTGCGCTGGACGCGGTCGAAGACGGCTTTGGCGAAACCAAGCTGTCCCGCGAAAAAGCCAAGCGCGCCGAGTGCTGGATTGTTCTGGAAGCAGCTTTCGCCGCTGAAGAAGTGGTCAAGGGCGTCATCAACGGCAAGGTCAAGGGCGGTTTCACCGTCGACGTCAACGGCATCCGTGCGTTCCTGCCGGGCTCGCTGGTCGACGTTCGTCCGGTTCGCGACACTACCCACCTCGAAGGCAAAGAGCTCGAGTTCAAGGTCATCAAGCTGGACCAGAAGCGCAACAACGTTGTCGTTTCCCGTCGCAGTGTCCTGGAAGCCGAGAACAGTGCAGAGCGCGAAGCGCTGCTGGAATCCCTGCAGGAAGGCCAGCAAGTCAAGGGTATCGTCAAGAACCTCACCGACTACGGCGCATTCGTGGATCTGGGCGGCGTCGATGGCCTGCTGCACATCACCGACATGGCCTGGAAGCGTATCAAGCACCCATCGGAAATCGTCAATGTTGGCGATGAGATCGATGTCAAGGTTCTGAAGTACGATCGCGAGCGCAACCGCGTTTCGCTGGGTCTGAAGCAACTGGGCGAAGACCCATGGGTTGCTATCAAGGCTCGTTACCCAGAGAGCACCCGCGTTACTGCACGCGTTACCAACCTGACCGACTACGGCTGCTTCGCAGAGCTGGAAGAAGGCGTGGAAGGTCTGGTGCACGTTTCCGAAATGGACTGGACCAACAAAAACATCCACCCGTCGAAAGTCGTTCAGGTTGGCGACGAAGTGGAAGTCATGGTTCTGGACATCGACGAAGAGCGTCGTCGTATCTCCCTGGGCATCAAACAGTGCAAGTCCAACCCATGGGAAGACTTCTCTGGCCAGTTCAACAAGGGCGACCGTATCTCCGGCACCATCAAGTCGATCACCGATTTCGGTATCTTCATTGGTCTGGACGGCGGCATCGACGGTCTGGTTCACCTGTCCGACATCTCCTGGAACGAAGCCGGTGAAGAAGCCGTTCGTCGTTTCAAGAAGGGCGACGAGCTGGACACCGTTATCCTGTCGGTTGACCCGGAGCGTGAGCGCATCTCCCTGGGTATCAAGCAACTGGAAAGCGATCCGTTCTCCGAGTACGTCACTGTCAATGACAAGGGCGCGATCGTTCGCGGTACCGTGAAAGAAGTTGACGCCAAAGGCGCCATCATCGTTCTGGCCGACGACATCGAAGCGACTCTGAAAGCTTCCGAAATCAGCCGTGACCGCGTTGAAGACGCGCGTAACGTTCTGAAAGAAGGCGAAGAGATCGAAGCCAAGATCATCAGCGTTGACCGCAAGAGCCGCGTAATCAACCTGTCGATCAAGTCGAAAGACGTCGAAGACGAGAAAGAAGCCATTCAGAGCCTGCGCAACAAGCCAGAAGCTACTGAAAGCACTGGTCCTACCACTATCGGTGACCTGCTGCGTGCTCAAATGGAAAAGCAGAACTGAGTTCTGTGATCCATTGAAAAAGGGCGACTTCGGTCGCCCTTTTTTGTGCGCGCAAGAAATATTTCGTCACTCATCCCGGACGCCCTTGTTGCGCGATGCAAATCCATCCGGTCTGGCGCAAAGCGAGGCGGGCTGCAAGCTGCCGCGCGTCATCCTCTCGTCACCTGAATATGCCGTATCAACCAGGCCGCACATAAGTCAAGATGCAGGCTGTTCAAAATCATCCGGTCATGCTAAAACCTTCGAAGCACTGATCTAGCTGCTTGAAAAAGAAGGGAAAAATATGACGAAGTCGGAGTTGATCGAACGAATTGTCACCCATCAGGGTCTTCTCTCATCCAAGGATGTCGAGTTGGCTATCAAGACCATGCTTGAACAAATGTCTCAATGTCTGGCTACCGGCGATCGAATCGAGATCCGCGGGTTTGGCAGCTTCTCATTGCATTATCGTGCTCCCCGTGTTGGGCGCAATCCGAAGACCGGCCAGTCGGTAAGCCTGGACGGCAAGTTCGTTCCTCACTTCAAGCCCGGTAAAGAGCTGCGTGATCGGGTGAATGAGGAAGAAGAGGCGATGGGCTACAGCGTAGAAAAGGATCAGTGAATGCGTATTTTCAAACGAGTGCTGGCGGTAACCATCGTCTTGCTGTTGGTGCTGGTGACCACAGTGTTCGTCCTGGAGAACCGTCAGCCTGTAGGCTTGGTGTTCTTCGGTTGGTCGGCACCTGAGCTGGCGCTGGCTGTGCCTGTTATCCTGGCGTTGTTACTGGGCATGTTGATCGGTCCTGTGCTGGCCTGGTTTGGTAGCTTGCGGACCAAGCGTTCGGCCTCCAGTCGTACCGCCTGATGGGGATAGCGGCAGACGTCCTTTAGCTCAGGGCTATGGGCGCTGTGCCTGCTGCTGCCATGCTTGCCTACAGGCTTGGCTGATATTTTTCTCGCTATTGTGTAGCCTATGTTCTCTACGCTTGTAGGAATATTCATCACCTTGTGAGCGAATGTTCGATTAAGTGCTCAGGTTAATTCTTGAGTTTCAGCTTTTTCGGATTAAATCCGACCTTCTTCGGCTATCTTGCTGCAAAAATCCGGCTTTCTGGGCATCCCCGTCCCGGCTTGAAAGTGCCTCTCCCCAAGGCACAATGCCTCCCGAACTGAACAGGTTGCTGGAGGAAGTTGCATGGATTACCCGCATATTGTTCACCATGGCGCGATCGAGCGGGTTACGGGGTCGTGTCACCAGCTGTTTATGGCGCCTCATGAAAGCCTGCTGATTGACTGTGGTGCGGACAGTGGCGAATTGAGCATGACAGCGCCTGATATGGATCTGGGCGTAATCAAAGCGCTGGTGATCACCCATGTTCACAACGACCATGTCGGCCGCCTGCCAGCGCTTCTGGCTGCCGGCTACCGTGGGCCTGTGCTGTGCACCGAGCCGTCCGCCAGGCTGTTGCCGCTGGTTATCGAGGATGTGTTGAGGCACTGCGCTGTAGCGGACAAGGCTCTGCTGCGCCAGCTCGAACGGCAGCTGGTGGTCTTGGCCTTTGATCAGTGGTTCGAGTTGCCCGGCACAGCCCTGTCATGTTGCCGATTGCGTCTGCAAAGGGCGGGGCATATCCTCGGTTCGGCGTATGTTGAATGTGATGTTCGCCATGGGGAGGACGGGCGCGCAACACGGGTGGTGTTTTCCGGCGATCTTGGCGCTTGCCAGACGCCGATCCTGCGCGACCTGCGTGCACCTGAGTACGCTGACATCCTGGTGCTTGAGAGCACCTATGGCGACCGTTTGCATAAGGATCGCGGCAATCGTCAGCAGCGCCTCGAAAAGCTCATCGATCAGGCGCTGGTTGATGGCGGCACCGTGCTGTTGCCGGCATTCAGCATTGGCCGCACGCAAGAGCTGTTGTACGAGCTTGAGGATATTCTGCAGCGCAAGGCGCTGCCTGGGCAGTTACCGGCAGGTGATTGTCCGCAGGCGCTGGCGCACATCGACTGGCAGCAACTGCCAGTGATTCTTGACTCGCCACTGGCCAGCCGCTTTACCCAGGTCTATCAGGCATGCAAGGCGCACTGGGATGACGATGCGCAGCAACGACTGGCAGAGGGTCGGGCACCGTTGGCATTCACGCAGTTGATTACCATCGACAGCCACGCGCAGCACCAGCAAGTGGTCAACTACCTGAGCAGTACGTTGCGACCCGCCATTGTGATTGCCGGGCATGGCATGTGTGTGGGTGGCCGGATCGTCAATTACCTCAAGGCGATGCTGCAAGAGCCCCGTCACCATGTGCTGTTTGTCGGTTATCAGGCCAGGGGCACGCCGGGTTCACTGATACAGCAGGCGGCGGGGCAGGGTGAGGTGTCGCTTGACGGGCAACGCTTTGCTATCCGGGCAGGGGTCAGCACGGTGGCGGGTTACTCCGCGCACGCCGATCAATCGGGGTTATTGGCGTTTGTGCGTGACATGCAGCGTTGGCCCTCAGAAATACGTCTGGTGCACGGCGAAATACCTGCCAAACGTGCGCTGGGCAAGGCGCTTGAACAGCTTTATGCGACCGGCGACAGGCCGCTGCAGTTGTTGATTCCCGGTGATAGCTGATCCTGCGTCCAGTCGGTCAGCCAGGCTGCCATGATGTTAAACTTGCTGCTTATTGGAATTACCCATCCGTGTTTTTTCCGTGTTCAGAGGTCAGATATTGAGAGTCAGGGAATGCGCCAGCCTGTAGCGGTTGCGGTAACGGGCGCGACAGGATTTGTTGGCCGGGCTCTGGTACGGCGTCTGGTTGCCCTTGAGGTGCCCTGCGTGCGGGCGGCTGTGCGTCAGGTTGGGCACGGGCTGGACCCGGCGGTTGAAGTGGTCATGGTCGATGACCTGTCTGCCGATAACCGCTGGCATGAGTTTGTCGCAGGTATCGATGTGGTTGTGCACTGCGCCGCCAGAGTTCATGTACTCGACGAGTCTGCCGTCGACCCGCAGGCGGAATATTTCCAGGCTAACGTGGCAGCGACGCTTAACCTTGCGGAACAGGCGGTTGCCGCAGGTGTCAGAAGATTCGTATTTATCAGCTCGATCAAGGTCAACGGCGAGTACTCGCTGGCTGGCTCGCCTTTCAAGGCCAGTGACCCCGGTCGCCCTGAAGATCCCTATGGCGTGTCAAAGCAGGCCGCCGAGCAGCAACTGCGTGAGCTGGCTGCGCGTACTGGCATGGAGGTGGTCATCGTCCGTCCTGTGCTGGTTTATGGGCCTGGGGTCAAGGCCAACTTTCTGAACATGATGCGCTGGCTGGACAAAGGTGTTCCTCTGCCGTTGGGGGCGATAAACAACCGGCGTAGTCTGGTGGCGCTGGAGAATCTGGTGGACCTGCTGGTGACTTGCCTGGCACATCCAGGCGCGGCCAACCAGACCTTGCTGGTCAGTGATGCGCAGGATCTGTCGACCACTGAATTACTCAAGCGTGTTGGCAAGGCATTGGGCAAGCCCGCCAGGTTATTGCCAGTGCCAATGTGGTTGTTGAGCACACTGGCCGCGCTATTGGGCAAGCGGGCGTTTTCGCAGCGCCTGTGCGGCTCTTTGCAGGTCGACATCGAGCAGACCTGTACGCTGTTGGATTGGCGGCCGCCGGTAAGTGTCGATCAGGCGCTGCGCGAAACCGCGAATCATTATCTGGAAAATAAAAAGCATGGTTGAGTGGTTGTGGGTTCTCGGATTTGCGCTGTTGTCCTTGCTGTTGACTGCAGTCCTGCGCAGGTATGCCTTGGCTCGTAGCCTGATGGACATTCCCAATGCTCGTAGTTCGCATTCGATACCGACGCCCCGTGGCGGCGGAGTATCAATTGTCATCGCATTCTTGCTGGCGGTTTCGTGGTTAGGCGCGACAGGACGCATGCCTGCCGATCTGCTGATGGCTCTGGCCGGGGCCGGTGGCCTGGTGGCGGTTATCGGTTTTATGGACGACCACGGGCACATTGCCGCCCGCTGGCGTCTGCTTGGGCATTTTGCCGCAGCGATCTGGGCACTGGCGTGGCTGGGCGGTATGGCGCCGCTGCATCTGCTGGGCTGGTCACTGGAGCTGGGTTGGCTGGGCAACGTTCTGGCGGTGTTTTATCTGGTCTGGATGCTCAACCTGTACAACTTCATGGATGGCATTGACGGTATCGCCAGCATTGAAGCGGTAACTGTGTGTGGCAGTGCGTGTCTGATCTATGCGCTGACCGGGCCTGGCGATCAGGTGCTGGTCCCCGCATTGCTGGCGGCTGCAGTGGCAGGTTTCCTGTACTGGAATTTTCCGCCGGCACGAATTTTCATGGGCGATGCCGGCAGTGGTTTTCTGGGCATTGTGCTCGGCGTACTGTCCTTGCAGGCTGGCTGGGTGTCGCCTTCACTGTTCTGGGCATGGCTGATCCTGCTCGGCGTGTTTGTGGTGGACGCTACCTTGACCCTGATCCGGCGTTTGCTGCGCGGCGAGAAAGTGTATGAAGCGCATCGTAGCCATGCCTATCAGTTTGCTTCGCGTCATTACGCTCGGCATCTGCCGGTAACCCTGGCGGTGCTGGTGATCAATCTGGTCTGGTTATTGCCTTGGGCACTGTTGGTGGCCAAAGGCTGGGTCGATGGCGTGACAGGTCTGGTCCTTTGCTGGTTGCCATTGGTGTGGCTGGCCTTGAAATTCAAGGCCGGGCAGGTTGAGCGGGGCTGATTTGACAGCGCGGACCAGCGGTTTTTCATATAGATTGTAACAATTGCTTCGACGAGCTCGGGGCCTGGATGGTTGTAGTGAGGTTTCAAACGAGGTGGCAAGGATTGATTGAGGACACCATGGACAAGATACGAACCTTTCTGCTGGCGCTGCCGCGTCGCCAGAAACGGATCATTCAGGTCGGCACTGACGTCCTGCTGGTCTGGTTCGCCTTGTGGATGGCGTTCGTGGTCCGTCTTGGGGTCGATGATCTGATCAACCCGCTGGACAAGTACACCTGGCTGTTTGTCAGTGCCCCGCTGGTTTCGATCCCGCTGTTCATCCGCTTCGGCATGTACCGGGCGGTGATGCGCTATTTCGGCAACGATGCGCTGATCGCAATCATCAAGGCGGTGACTCTTTCGGCGTTGATTCTCGGTTGCGTGGTGTACGTCTACAGCAATCATCAGCAGATCGTGCCGCGTTCGATCATGTTCAACTACTGGTGGTTGAGCATGGTCATGATCGGTGGTCTGCGCCTTGCCATGCGCCAGTATTTTCTCGGTGACTGGTTTGCTGCCGTGCAGCATGTGCCCTTCGCCAGCCGCGACGATGGCCTGCGCAAGGTGGCTATCTACGGTGCCGGAGCCGCCGGTAATCAATTGGTAGCTGCACTGCGCATGGGGCGGTTGATGCGCCCCGTGGCGTTCATCGACGACGATGAGTCGATTTCCAACCGGGTCATTTCCGGGTTGCAGGTCTACAAGCCCAAGCATATCCAGCGCATGATCGAGGTGACCGGCGCCCAGGAGATCCTGCTGGCGGTGCCTTCATGCACCCGTGGCCGGCGCCGTGAGATTCTCGGCTACCTGGAGGGCTTCCCGCTGCATGTGCGCAGTGTGCCTGGTTTCATGGACCTGGCAGCAGGGCGGGTCAAGGTCGATGACTTGCAGGAAGTTGATATCGCGGACTTGCTGGGGCGTGATTCAGTGCCGGCCCAGGATAACCTGCTGGAACACTGTATCAAGGCCCAGACCGTACTGGTCACCGGTGCCGGCGGCTCGATCGGTTCGGAGCTGTGCCGCCAGATCCTGCTGCTCAAGCCGGCCACGCTGCTGTTGCTGGATCACAGCGAATTCAACCTTTACACCATTGTCAGTGAGCTGGAGCAACGTCTGGCCCGTGAAGCGCTTTCGGTCAAGTTGTTGCCCATCCTGGGCTCGGTGCGCAACCATCCCCGACTGCTCGATGTGATGAAAACCTGGAAGGTCGACACCGTCTACCATGCGGCGGCCTACAAGCACGTGCCGATGGTCGAGCACAATATTGCCGAGGGCGTGGTCAATAACGTGGTTGGCACCCTCAATACCGCACAGGCGGCGTTGCAGGCCGGAGTTTCCAACTTTGTCCTGATCTCCACCGACAAGGCGGTGCGCCCCACCAATGTCATGGGCAGCACCAAGCGCCTGTCGGAGATGATCCTGCAAGCGCTCAGCCGCGAAGCGGCACCGGTGATGTTTGGTGATCAGTCCAATGTGTATCAGGTCAACAAGACCCGCTTCATCATGGTGCGCTTTGGTAATGTGCTGGGCTCTTCAGGCTCGGTGATTCCGTTGTTTCACAAGCAGATCCAGACTGGCGGGCCCTTAACGGTTACCCACCCGAAGATCACGCGTTATTTCATGACCATCCCCGAGGCCGCCCAACTGGTGATCCAGGCCGGTTCCATGGGGCAGGGCGGCGACGTGTTTGTGCTGGACATGGGGGAGCCGGTAAGAATCATCGAGCTGGCGGAAAAGATGATCCATCTCTCGGGCCTGAGCATTCGCTCGGAGAAAAACCCGCACGGCGATATTTCCATCGAGTTCACCGGTTTACGGCCGGGAGAGAAGCTCTATGAAGAGTTGTTGATCGGCGACAACGTGGTGGCCACCGAGCACCCGATGATCATGAGTGCCAATGAGGACTACTTGTCCTGGGATATGCTCAAAGTGTTACTGACCCGCTTGCTGACAGCGGTCGACAAGGACGATTACCACACGGTTCGGCAGCTGCTGCGCGAGACCGTCAGCGGCTATGCACCGGATGAAGATATCGTTGACTGGATTCATCAGGAGCGGCGCCGGGAAACCTGAAAAAGCAGGGCGAAACGGGGTAAGAACTGGCTGTTTCGTGACTGTTTGTGAGGTAACTCCCTGACACGCTCAGGCACTTTTACAGGTTCGCTTACTGGATTAGCTTTCAGGGGCAGCATTGGAATGCTGCTTGAACCTATAAACCCAAGGAGTGCCTGTCATGCGTAATGTGTTGCTTTCTTCTGTTTTGTCCGTCCTGCTGGCAACTGCCTCCCTGACGGCTGTAGCCAACCCCATGGGGGCTGAAGCCATGCCGCCTGTCGCCGGCCAGGCCCAGGTCGCTGACAAAATCAACATTAATACCGCAGATGCCTTGACCCTGCAGAAAGCGCTGTCCGGCGTTGGCCTGAACAAGGCCAATGCCATCGTGGCGTACCGTGAAAGCAATGGTAACTTCACCTCGGTCGACGAGCTCATCGAGGTCAGTGGCATCGGCAAGACCCTGCTCGACAGGAATCGTGACAAGCTGGCCATCGAGTAACGTCAGCGCAGCATGAACGAGGCCGATCCTGATCGGCCTTTGTTTTTCAGCCCCACAGACGTTTGCTGCCTGCCTGGGTGTACCTCGCAATGCACGCTTTGTGCTGTCAACCAGATGAATGTGCTCGTTTTGCCATTTGTTACGGTGTTTTTCGCACGGTTGATCTGATATTCCTTGCTTTCCGGTTCTGATCACGGAAAATCGCGCCCCTGCTTTTCAGGGCGGGCGCCGCGCTGCCAATTCCATCCGTGGCGTCCTTGCTTGTGCAATTACCGGAAACGGAGACACGACCGGATGAACGATCAGGCCAATAGCGTCGTAGAACGCCTGGATACAGTCCCCGCAGAGAATGCTGCTTGGAATCGCAACGATACCACCTGGATGCTGGGCCTGTTCGGCACCGCCATCGGCGCAGGTACCTTGTTCCTGCCCATCAGTGCCGGTATCGGCGGCTTCTGGCCTTTGATGGCGCTGGCGATCCTGGCTTTCCCGATGACCTTCTTTGCCCACCGCGGCCTGACCCGTTTCGTACTTTCGGGTCGCAGCGGCGGCGATATCACCGAGGTGGTCGAAGAACACTTTGGTAAAGGCGCCGGGGCAATGATTACCCTGCTGTATTTTTTTGCGATCTTCCCGATCCTGCTGATCTACAGCGTTGGCCTGACCAACACCGTCAGCAGCTTTCTGGTCAACCAGTTGCACATCGCGCCGCCGCCACGTGCATTGCTGGCGTTCGCGCTGATCCTCGGCCTGCTGGCGGTGGTGCGTTGCGGCGAGCGGGTCATCGTTAAAGTGATGAGCATGATGGTCTATCCGTTCATCGTCTCGCTGCTGTTTCTGGCGGTGTTCCTGATTCCGCACTGGAATGGCGGTATCCTCAGCACGGCCTCCACGCTGCCTGAGCCTGCGACCTTCCTGCCAGCCCTGTGGCTGGCGATCCCGGTAATGGTGTTCTCCTTCAACCACACGCCAATCATCTCGGCGTTCGCGGTGGATCAGAAGCGCCTGTACGGTGAGCAGGCCGATGCACGCAGTTCCAAAATTCTGTCCCGCGCCCATTTGCTAATGGTATTGATGGTGCTGTTCTTTGTGTTCAGTTGCGTGTTGACCCTGTCGCCGGCTCAACTGGCTGAAGCCAAAGCCCAGAACCTTTCAGTGTTGTCCTACCTGGCTAACCACTTCCAGAACCCGACCATCGCGTTTGCCGCGCCGCTGATCGCGCTGGTGGCGATCTCCAAGTCGTTCCTGGGGCATTACATCGGCGCCAGTGAGGGCTTCAAGGGGCTGGTGCTGAAGTCCGGCGCGCGTCCGGGCAGCAAGGCTCTGGATCGTCTGACAGCGCTGTGCATGCTGGTGGTGTGCTGGATCGTTGCGACCATCAACCCAAGTATCCTGGGCATGATCGAAACCCTGGGCGGGCCGGTGATCTCGGTGTTGCTGTTTCTGATGCCGATGTACGCGATCCGTAAGGTGCCGGCCATGCGCAAATACTCGGGCAAGCTGTCCAACGTGTTTGTGGTGATGTCCGGCGTGGTAGCGATTTCTGCGCTGGTCTGGTCGTTGACCCACTAAACGACCTGCAGCGACAGGCGGCGGGCGTGCTCGTCGCCTTGCTGGATGGGACGGCGGCGCTGGTCAATCCTGCGGCGCAGGATGCAGTGGCCGGGTCAGGCTCATGAGATGGGCATAGTCGTAGATGTACTGCCGGCCGGCATGGCTGGTCAGGCGCAACTGCTCGATCAGTTGCAGTTCCTTCTTGCTCAGGTACTTCAGCGCCGGATGCTCATTGGACTTCAGGCGATTACGTTCATGGGCGTCAGGAAATGCGATGACGTTCGTCATGAAAAATCTCCTTGGGTAATTAGTCCTTCAAACTGCCCCGTCACTTTCCTACAGCGACAACGAACCTTACCCACAAACTCTCCGCACCCGCAAGCCCACTAATGGGTAGGACATCACAGTGCTTGCGTGACCTCGAAGACCTGACGCTGACCGCTGACGACGATTTCCACGCTATCGCCTTCAGCCTTGCCCAGCAGGCTGTGGCCCAGCGGTGCGCGTGAGGTGATCACCGTGATCAACTGGTCATCGGCCTGAATCTTCAGGCCTGCGGCATCGGGTCCCAGAAATAGCTGGCGCGAGTCACCGTGCTCGGTTTCGAGCATCACCAGATCGCCGACCTGAATCCCGCGTTGTTCGTCGAAGGGTTTGCACGCTGTCTGCTGATAAACGCTCAGCGCCTGACGAATCTCTTCGACCCGGCGTGCCTGGCCGGCGGCCAGATAGGAGGCCTCCAGGCCCAGCGTGTCGTACTTGTTTTCGGCAATGTTCTCTTCGTGGGTCGCGGCCTCATAGGCTGTTTGTGCGGCACGCACGGCAATGTCGAGGTCATGCTGCAAGCGTTCGACGATCAGGTGCAGCAGGTGATTTTTGTCCATGGGTTATCCGCAGAATTCATTGATGCTGGCCCGGCTTTTTTCGCTGGGCGCGGTGCGATCCTGTTGCATCCAGAAGTCGCACTTGGCGCGATTGAAGTGTTTGTTCTGCTGCGCCTCAGCGTATTCACGCGCCTGGCGTGCTTCACTTTCGCGCAGGCTTTGCTCGAACTTCTTGAACATCGCATCAGGTTGTTGAAGGGCCGGTTCTGGCGCTGGCGCTGGGGCGACCCGAGTGACCGCTTCGGCCAGGGCGCGGGTCTGGGTTTCAGGCAAGGCCTTGAGCAGCAGCGGGCCGGTCAGGATCACGGCAACGGCGCCGAGCCAGATGCCCAGGGCAATGCACACAATCAACTTGAGTGACACGTAGAGTTCGTGACGACGGCTTTGGCTGGACATGGCGATCACTTCCTTTGACGGCGTAGGCGGTGGAGGGCGCAGATGATTCATTGTGCCACGCCCGGCGCTGGTGCAAAGCGCTTGTTACGGGCGACAATCGCCGCTTTGAGGTCGGCTTCGGGAAGCGTAATGCAAGTTTCATGGGACATCTTTTGCGATGTCGTGGATAACTACGGCGATGTAGGCGTCACCTGGCGTCTGGCCCGCCAATTGGTGGCCGAGCATGGCTTTGCCGTACGCTTGTGGATCAACGATCTGTCGGCCTTCGTGCGCCTGTGCCCGCACGCCGATCCACTGGCGGCCCGGCAGTGCCAGGCCGGCGTTGAGGTCTGCCACTGGCCTGAGGATTGGCAGCCTGCCTCAATTCCCGATGTTGTGCTCGAAGCCTTTGCCTGTCGCGTGCCCGAGGCCTACACCCAGGCCATGTTGCAACGCAGCCCGCGACCGGTATGGCTGAACCTCGATTATCTGAGTGCCGAGGACTGGGTCAGTGGCTGTCATGGTCTGCCATCGCCGCAAGCCAATGGTTTGAAGAAGTTCTTCTTCTTTCCAGGCTTTACCGAGCAGACTGGCGGCTTGCTCCGTGAGCAGTCGCTGATTGCCCAACGCCAGGCGTTTCAGGCCGACCCCGCTGCCCAGCAGGATTTCCTGCGCGGGCTTGGGGTACAGCCTGAGTCCGGTGCGCGGTTGATTTCGCTGTTCGCTTATGAAAATCCGGCATTAGGCAGTTGGCTGGACCAGTTGCTCGGCGAAGGCGTTGTCACCCACTTGCTGGTGCCGCAAGGGCGCATTGTCGGCGACTTGCAGGGCTGGCTGGGGGAGGGCGGCCTGCAAGCCGGTGCCATTCGTCGGCGCGGGGCTTTGACCATTCAAGTGCTGCCGTTCGTAGCTCAGGAACAATACGACCGCTTGTTGTGGTGCTGCGATTTCAATGTGGTGCGCGGCGAAGACTCGTTCGTCCGGGCGCAATGGGCTGCGCGGCCGATGCTCTGGCACATTTATCAGCAGCAGGACGATGCCCACCGGCCCAAGCTGGAGGCGTTTCTGGCGCTCTACCTCGCGACGTTGCCCGCAGAAGCTGCGCAGGCGACTGCCGAGCTGTGGCGCGCCTGGAGCGCCGGGGAGGAGGTGCAGGAGGGCTGGCAGCAACTGAATCGATATTGGCCGCAAATGCGTGAGCATGCAGAACATTGGTGCCAACAGCAGGCAGCGCGCAGCGACCTCGCCTCAGCGCTGGTACAGTTTTACCGAAATTCGCTATGATACGCGGCCTTGATATCAGGCTCTGTACGAAAAACCGCCTGCACAGGCTGCTTCTCGTACAGAGCCTTCGCTAACTCCATCCAAATTCGGATATCTGCAATGAAAACTGGTAAAGAGCTGAAACCCGGCACCGTGATTCGTATCGACAACGATCCTTGGCTGGTTCAAAAGGCTGAGTTCACCAAGTCCGGCCGTAACAGCGCGATCATGAAGACCAAGCTGAAAAACCTGCTGACCGGCTACAAGACTGAAACTGTCTACGGTGCAGACGACAAGCTGGACGATGTGATCCTGGACCGCAAGGAAGCCACCCTGTCGTTCATCAGCGGTGACACCTACACGTTCATGGACACCACCGACTACACCATGTACGAGCTGAACGCCGAAGACATCGACGCCGTTCTGCCATTCGTCGAAGAAGGCATGACCGACGTTTGCGAAGCCGTGTTCTTCGAAGAGCGTCTGGTTTCGGTAGAGCTGCCGACCACCATCGTGCGTCAGGTTGACTACACCGAAGGTTCCGCTCGTGGCGACACCTCTGGCAAAGTGATGAAGCCTGCCAAACTGAAAAACGGCACCGAGCTGAGCGTTGCTGATTTCATCGAAATCGGCGACATGATCGAGATCGATACCCGTGAAGGCGGTTCCTACAAAGGCCGTGCCAAATAAGCACTGCTTTGTAGCCACGCTTCACGAAAAAGCCCGCACAGTGTTGCGGGCTTTTTCGTTGCGGATGAAAAAACGGGAGATCCGCAAGGGATCTCCCGTTAGTGCAAGCCAAACCGTTTGCAGCAATCAGACGGTCACGTGCAGGCGTACATCAACGTTGCCACGGGTGGCGTTGGAGTACGGGCAGACCTTATGCGCTGCATCGACCAGTTGCTGGGCGTCAGCCTGTTCCAGGCCCGGCAGGCTGATATGCAGGTCGATGTCCAGACCGAAGCCACCCTCAATCTGACCAATGCCCACGTGAGCGGTGATCGAAGCGTCTGCCGGGATACTACGCTTGCTCTGGCCCGCCACGAACTTCAGGGCGCCGATGAAGCAGGCCGAGTAGCCGGCGGCGAACAGTTGCTCAGGGTTGGTGGCTTGACCGCCCGCGCCGCCGAGTTCTTTTGGGGTGGCCAGCTTCACATCGAGAATGTTGTCACTGGAGATCGCACGGCCGTCACGGCCACCGGTGGAGGTTGCTACTGCGGTGTAGAGCGCTTTCATGAGATTTCCTCGTCGGTTGTGTTTTGCGCTAAAATTTAGCGCGCTAACTAATGTGAGGTGAAATGTATCCTGCAATTATCTTGCGCGCAAGTTAATTGTTGGGAATTTCTCGGGCTGGCGCTTAGCAAGGGTAGAAGAAGGTGTCAGAACCTGCACGCCGCAGGGCCAAACCGGTCCTGCGGCGTGCAGACAGTCGTTGAACGATCCGGATCAGAAGCTATAGGTCCCGGTCACCACCAGGCTGCGCGGATCACCGAGACGGATCTGCCCGGCGCTGGTGGCCGAACTGTAGTAGTTCTGGTCGGTCAGGTTATTCAGTGCCGCACGCAGGTCCCAGTCCTTCTGCCGGTAGCCGGCCAGGGCATCCCAGCGGCCGTAGCCAGGCAGTACCGTGGTGTTCTGGTTATCTGCATAGCGCTGGCCGACCAGGGTCAGGCCGGTTTCGGCGTACCAGCCGCTTTCCGGCTTCCAGGTCAGGAATACACTGCCGTTGCGCTTGGCGACGTTACTGACCCGGTTGCCCGCCAGGCCATTGTTGTCCTCGACGATGGTTGCGTTCTGAATGCCGATGCCGCCGCGCACGTACCAGTTGCCAGCCAATTGCCCGGTGGCCGTCAGTTCCACGCCGCGTGAGCGCTGCATGCCGGTGAGAATGGTCAGGCTCGGGTCGTTCGGATCGGTTGTGCGGCGGTTGTAAAGCTCCAGCTCATAAATGGCCAGGGTGGTGCTCAGACGATCATTGAGCCAGTCGCTCTTGACGCCGATTTCCTTCTGCTTGGTCAACTCTGGGCTGACATCATTGGTATTGCCGGTGGCTCCGGGGGTGATACCGATCAGGCCACCGCCGACCGGCGAGAAGGTCTTGGTCCAGGAGGCATAGAACGAATGTTCCGGCAGTGGCGTCCAGACCAGGCCGACACGCGGGCTGGTGCTATGGCTGTCACGGGCTTCGCTGATATCGCGCAGGCGGTTGGTGGTGTCGACCTCGAAGCGGTCGTAGCGCCAACCGCCGAGCAGTTGCCATTGGTCGTTCAGGCGCAGTTGATCCTGTACATACAGTGCGCGGCTCTCGACCTCGGTGTAGTTGTGGCTCGACGGGCTCATCAGCCCGGTGTGCCGCTGGTTGCGGTCCGGGTTATAGGGATCGAGCGAGGGCACCGAACCGTTGGCGGCGCTGTAGAGCCTGGGATCGCGGCGCTGGTTGCCCACTTCGATGCCGGTCAGCACCCGGTGTTCCAGGCCAAAGGTGTCGAAGCTGCCTTCAAGCTCGATGTTGTTGAAGACATTGCGGGTATGCAGGTCTTGCTGGAAGCGCGCGCGGGTGACCCGGTTGGTCGCGGCGGTATAGCCGGTCAGGTAGGTGTTATCAAAATCGCTGTCGAGTTTGAAGATCCCCAGGGTCTGGCGCAGTTGCCAGCGTTCGTTGAGCTCATAACTGAGCTTTGAGCGCAGCGACTGGGCCTTGTCGTCGATGTAGTCGCGGCTGTCGCCGTAAGTGGTGTCGCGGCTGACGTCCGCCGGGCGGCCACCGATACCCGGAATGCCACGATCCGGGGTGCGGTCGAAGCGGCTGTACTCGTACTGCACCAGCCAGTTCAGCTCCGGGGTCAGTTGCCAGCTCATCGACGGGGCGAATAACTGGCGATGGCTGGAGATGTCATCACGGAAGCTGTTGCTGTCCATGTTGCCCAGGTTCAGGCGCAGGCTGATGTTCTCGCTGGGGTCGGTGCTCAGGTCGGCGTACAGGCTGCGCAGGTCATTGGTGCCGCCTTGGGCTTCGAGGGTCGAGCGGCGTCCGGCCTGCGGTGCCTTGCTGACCCGGTTGACGATACCGCCCTGGCTGCCACGTCCGTAAAGCACCGCCGCCGGGCCTTTGAGAACTTCCAGCCGCTCGGTGTTGTGCAGGTCGCGGACGTACTGGCTGTCGTCGCGGATGCCGTCCAGATAGAAGTCGTTGCTGGCATCGAAGCCGCGAATACGCAGGCCGTCAAAGCGGGTATCGGAACTGTCGCTGATGTTCGGCAGGCCGCTCAGCGCCGTGCCCAGGTCCTTGACACCATAGTCCAGCACGTTGGCGGTCTTGACCGTGTCGATGGCCTGCGGCACATAGCGGACCGGGGTTGAGGTGCGTGTCGCGGTGCTGACCTCTTTGACCCGTGGGCTGGTTTCTTCCTGTTCAGCGTTGGCGTTGATCGACAGTTCTGGCAGGGTGGTCGAGGCGGCGCTGACAAAACCTGCGCCAAGCAGGGCTGAGATGCCGATAGCCAAGGGCGAAAGGCGTGATGGGGCAGACATGGGTGATGCATCCTGAGTGTGTGTAAGCGTTATTATTTAGGATGCGAATGTTAATGCTTTGCATTTGCTATCAAGAAGGCATTCCAGCGTCGCCGTCTGCTGCGATTGTATCTTTATATTTCAAATTGACATCAAAGGGTTATCCTAGACACTTGCCAGCCTGACATCGCTGAATCGGCATCAGCGATGCGTGCTCAGGTTGTCGCGCAGGTCCAGCAATTGCTCTTGCAGCTTGACCAGTCGTTCCAGGTCCAGGCCGCTGGCCGAGAGAATGCAATTGGGGACGGCTTGTGCCTTGAGTTGCAGGGCACGGCCCTGCTCGGTCAGGTGCAGCAGGACCACGCGCTCATCGTCCTTGCTGCGGGTACGGCTGAGCAGGCCTTCGCCTTCCAGGCGCTTGAGCAAGGGGGTCAGGGAGCCGGGGTCGGTGAGTAGACGGGTGCTGATTTCTCCCACCGTCAGACCGTCACGTTCCCAGAGCACCAGCATGGCCAAGTACTGCGGATAGGTCAGGCCCAACGCCTGGAGCAGCGGTTTGTAGACCTTGGTCATCATCAATGAGGTGGAATACAGCGCAAAGCACAACTGGTTATCCAGTTTCAGCGCGTCGCAGGTCGAAGGTGTGTCAGTCATGAAAACTCCTGGTGCATTCGAAGCAGGGGCGTAATTTAGTGTTGTGATCTTTAATGCGCCAGATAATTCAGGCCGGCGCACAGTCTGAACCGGGGAAGTGGCGTGATTGATGTGGTGATGTTTGTGTTGCTCGGTGCGGCGATGGGCACGCTGGGTGGCTTGTTCGGGATTGGTGGCGGGTTGGTGGCGATCCCGGCGCTGGGCGTGTTGTTCGGCCTGGATCAGCAACTGGCTCAGGGCACGGCGCTGTTGATGGTGTTGCCCAACGTGTTGCTGGCGCTATGGCGCTATAACCAGCGCAACAGGATTCAACTGCGCCACGCGCTGATGCTGATTGTGCCCAGTTTTATTTTTGCCTGGCTGATGTCGCTGTGGGCAGTCAGCCTGGACCCGCAGAGCATGCGCCTGGGGTTTGTCGGCTTTCTGCTGATACTGATCGTTTTCAATCTGATGCAGATGATCCGCAGCACGACCCGGCTCGGGGCTGGCCTTCAGCGCGAGCGCTGGCTCTGGTTGCTGGGGGTTGGTTCAGGGATTACCGGCGGGCTGTTCGGTGTCGGTGGCGGCGTGGTGGCGACGCCGATTCTGACCAGCCTGTTCGGTGCCAGTCAGGTGGTGGCCCAAGGCTTGGCACTGGCGCTGGCCGCGCCAAGTACCGGCATCACGTTGCTGACCTACGCCTGGCACCAGCATGTTGATTGGCACATGGGCGTGCCACTGGCGGTGGGCGGCCTGGCCAGCATCAGTTGGGGCGTCAAGCTTGCGCATTCGCTGCCGGAGCGGCAGTTGCGCAAGCTGTTCTGCGTGTTCCTGATGGTTTGCGCGGTGATCCTCGCGCTCAAGGTCTGAGCGCGCGGTGGTTCAACGCTTGACCTGTTTCAGCGTATCGGCAATCAGGAACGCCAGCTCCAGCGACTGGTCGGCGTTCATCCGCGGGTCGCAATGGGTGTGATAGCGGTCTGACAAGCCATCCTCGGTGATCGGCCGTGCACCGCCAATGCATTCGGTGACGTTCTGCCCGGTCATCTCGATATGAATGCCGCCGGCATGTGTGCCTTCGGCCTGATGAACCTGGAAAAACTGCTTCACCTCACTGAGGATCTGCGCAAAGTCGCGGGTCTTGTAGCCGCTGCTGGCCTTGATGGTATTGCCATGCATCGGGTCGGAACTCCACAGCACTTTGCGGCCTTCGCGCTCGACGGCGCGGATCAGCCCCGGCAGGTGATCACCGACCTTGTCAGCGCCCATCCGCGCAATCAGGTTCAGGCGCCCTGGGTCATTGTCCGGGTTGAGGATATCGATCAAACGAATCAGATCCTCGGTGTTCATACTCGGACCGACCTTGACCCCGATCGGGTTATGCACGCCGCGCAAGAACTCGACATGGGCGCCGTCGAGCTGTCGGGTACGGTCGCCGATCCAGAGCATGTGTGCCGAGCAGTCGTAAAAGTCCTGGGTCAGGCTGTCACGGCGCACGAAGGCCGCTTCATAGTTGAGCAGCAGCGCTTCATGTGCGGTGAAAAAACTGGTTTCGCGCAGTTGCGGGGCGCTGTCCAGGCCGCAGGCGCGCATAAAGGCCAGGGTCTCGTCGATACGGTTGGCCAGTTGGCTGTATTTTTCAGCCAGTGCCGAGTTGGCGATGAAATCCAGGTTCCATTGATGGACCTGATGCAGGTCGGCAAAGCCGCCTTGGGCGAAGGCGCGCAGCAGGTTCAGGGTGGCGGTGGACTGATGGTAGGCCTGCAACAGGCGGTCCGGGTCCGGCACACGGCTCCGGCTGTCGAAGCCGATGCCGTTGACGATGTCGCCGCGGTAGGCCGGCAGGGTCACGCCATCGATGGTTTCATCATTGGCCGAGCGCGGCTTGGCGAACTGGCCAGCCATGCGCCCGACCTTGACCACCGGGCAGCCCGAGGCAAAGGTCATGACAATTGCCATCTGCAGCAAGACCTTGAAGGTATCGCGAATCTTCGCAGCGGAGAATTCTGCGAAGCTCTCGGCGCAATCACCGCCCTGCAGCAGGAAGGCGCGCCCCTCGGTCACTTCGGCAAACTGGCGGCGCAACTCGCGTGCCTCACCGGCGAACACCAGTGGCGGAAAACCGGCCAGGGTCTGCTCGACGCGCTGCACATGAGCGGCATCGGGGTACAGGGGTTGTTGCTGGATCGGCAAGGCCCGCCAGCTGTCCGGGCTCCACGGTTGGTTCATTGTCGGCTCATGTCAGGGCAAGTCGGGAGCCGCATGTTAGGGGCTGTTGCCGTTTCATCACAACCGCGTCGAGGTCTGTTTGTCGGCCGGCATAGGCTTCACTCTGTTGGAATGCGTGTGACAACACAGCCACGGCCGTACGGTTTGCGCCCCAAATCGCGCCAGCTCGGGCGGCGCTCCGCTCTTCGAAAGGCTTGAAAAGGCAGCGACCATTTCCTGCGTCCTTCGCCTCGCCTGACACGATTTGGCGCTGAAACGCGGTCTGTGCTGAAACGGCAACAGACCCTGGCAGCTTGATGGGGTCTACCGAATGCCGGGCGACGACAGCCAGCAGATCAATGTTGTGACAAGGCCCGGCATTTGGTCGACAATTCGCATTTTGCGCTCAGCACTGCATGAGCCAGCCGCCAGGAGAGGTCATGACCGACGAGCGTGAAGAACGAATCCTGGCCGAGGTCCACGATGACTTCGGCATGATCCGTGTACTGGAAGTCGAAGATTATCGGTTTCTCGAATTTGGCGATGCGATCGAACAGAGTTGCACCTTCACCGCCGATCCGGCCTGGCTGGAGTACGATTACACCCGTGCCATGCTGATCGGTGCGCTGTGCCATGAGGCGCCGGAAAGCGCGTTGTTCCTGGGCCTCGGTGCCGGCACCCTGACCCAGGCGTGCCTGAAATTCCTGCCGCTGGAAGACGTCGAGGCCATCGAGTTGCGCCCTGAAGTGCCGCGTCTGGCCATGGAGTACATGGGGCTTGAAGATGATCCGCGGCTCTATATCCGGGTCGGCGATGCCTTGCAGTTGCTGGAAACCGCTGAGCCTGCCGACCTGATCTTCGTCGACCTGTACACCGATGTCGGCCCGGGTGCCGGGCATCTGGCCTGGAGTTTTCTGGAGAACTGCCAGAAACGTCTGACCCCCGGCGGCTGGCTGGTCATCAACCAGTGGGCGAACGATGACGGCAGGCCGCTGGGCGCGGCGCTGTTGCGCGGGCTTTATCATCGGCATTACTGGGAACTGCCGGTCAAGGAAGGCAATGTCATTCTGATTGTGCCGGCGGACCTTGAACAGGTGCTTGAAGTCGATGCCCTGATGGCCCGTGCAGAGGCTCTGGCGCCACGCTTGGGCTACTCGTTACAGACGCTGATCAAGGACATTCGCCCGGCTTCATGACACGCGGCGGCGGGCAGATTGTCGCAGTAGACAGACGGCGCGGGCAGGGCCATTGTCAGCGAACATGAATCGATTTAGCCGGGATGTACCGATATACGCTGCTCGGCGCCTGCATCACCCGCGAAAACGGCGGCGCCGCGCTGCATGAAACGTGTGTCAAATGGCCAATTTTTCATAAAAAAACCCTCACTTAACCTGGCAATTCCGGTATAGTGCGCGCCGGCCTTTCACCGGGCCGTCGTTCAGAGGGATGCATTAGCCGGAGCCTGCTTCGGTGGCTGGTTCGCAAGCCGGACTATCCTGAACGATCCATTCATCAATTGTTTTCGCAAATCCCCGCCACAAAGCAGCCAGGGTGACTCTTGAGTCGTACACGGCACGCGCAGCTTTGCAGCATGGGTCTTTGCGGATGCACCAGAGGCAGACCCATGACCCAGGAAAACGGCGGCTTCGCCGCTCTCGATCTTCATCCGAATATTGTTGCTGCTGTTATCGCTACAGGCTACGAAGAGCCTTCGGCCATTCAGCAACAATCGATCCCTATCATTCTTGCCGGTCACGACATGATTGGCCAGGCGCAGACCGGTACCGGCAAGACCGCCGCGTTCGCCCTGCCGATCCTCAATCGTATCGATCCGAGCAAGCGTGAGCCCCAGGCCCTGATCCTGGCGCCCACCCGCGAGCTGGCCCTGCAAGTGGCCACTGCGTTCGAAACCTACGCCAAACAGATGCCGGCCGTGAACGTCGTCGCTGTCTACGGCGGTGCACCGATGGGCCCGCAGCTCAAGGCTATCCGCAACGGCGCGCAAATCATCGTCGCCACCCCGGGCCGTCTGTGTGACCACCTGCGTCGTGACGAGAAAGTCCTGACCACCGTGAACCACCTGGTTCTGGACGAAGCTGACGAAATGCTCAAGCTGGGCTTCATGGATGACCTCGAAGTGATCTTCGATGCCATGCCGGAAACCCGTCAGACCGTACTGTTCTCGGCGACCCTGCCGCCGTCGATCCGTGCGATCGCCGAGCGTCACCTGCGTAACCCGCAGCACGTCAAGATCCAGACCAAGACCCAGACCGTCACCAAGATCGAGCAGGCTCACCTGCTGGTTCACGCTGACCAGAAGACCAACGCGGTCCTGAGCCTGCTGGAAGTCGAAGACTTCGACGCCCTGATCATGTTCGTGCGCACCAAGCAGGCCACTCTGGACCTGGCTGGCGCCCTGGAAGCCAAAGGCTACAAGGCTGCTGCACTGAACGGTGACATCGCCCAGAACCAGCGTGAGCGCGTCATCGACTCGCTCAAGGATGGCCGTCTGGACATCGTGGTCGCGACCGACGTCGCCGCCCGTGGTCTGGACGTACCGCGCATCACTCACGTATTCAACGTCGACATGCCGTACGACCCTGAGTCTTACGTGCACCGTATTGGCCGTACCGGCCGTGCCGGTCGCGAAGGCCGTGCATTGCTGCTGGTCACCCCGCGCGAGCGCCGTATGCTGCAGGTCATCGAGCGTGTAACAGGCCAGAAGGTTGCGGAAGTCCGCCTGCCGGACGCCCAGACTATCCTCAGCGCCCGCATCAAGAAACTGACCAACAGCCTGACGCCGCTGGTGGCTGATGCTGAAGCCAGCCATGGCGAGCTGCTGGACCGCCTGACTGCCGATATCGGTTGCACCCCGCGTGCTCTGGCTGCTGCGCTGCTGCGCAAGGCCACCCTGGGTCAGGCACTGACCCTGGCCGATATCGAGCGTGAGCGTCCGCTGGTTCCAAACAACGCCCCACGTGCTGATCGCGGTGAGCGCGCCGAGCGTGGTGACCGTCCAGAGCGCGAACGTCGTGCACCGCTGCCACTGGGTGAAGGCCGTGCGCGTTGCCGTACTGCTCTGGGTGCCCGTGACGGCATCGCTGCCAAGAACCTGCTGGGTGCGATCCTCAACGAAGGTGGTCTGGCGCGTGACGCCATCGGCCGTATCCAGATCCGTGACAGCTTCAGCCTGGTTGAACTGCCAGAAGAAGGTCTGGAGCGTCTGCTGGCCAAGCTCAAGGACACCCGCGTAGCCGGCAAGCAGCTCAAACTGCGCCGCTATCGCGAAGATTGATCTGAGCGAATAAAAAAATCCCCGACTGGTTCGGGGATTTTTTTTGCCTGCACGACAGCCAGGCATTTTTTGGCTTGGCTTGGCGGTACAGGCAACCGCGGTAAACAATCTTGCACCGACCGAAAAACCTTCGCGACCAAGGTCGCTCCCACAGAGGTCTGTGGCGGCGAAAACTCAGGTGTAACGCCTCATCCAAACCTATAGATATCCATCCCCAGCGCCCCCAGGGTAAACCCCTGATGGGCGATGCTGAACGCACCTCCCGCGCCACGGGCGAAATACAGCGGCAACAGGTGCTCATCACTCGGATGATTACGCACCGCATGGGGTGCCAGCGACGGTAATCATGCAACGCGGCTTCGTCGTCGCTGCCCAGCCTGTCGATCATCCAGTCACGAAACGCCAATGCCCAATCAGTGGCCCGCTCGGGACCGGCCTGCCAGTCCAGCTCGCGCAGGTTGTGGGTAATGCTGCCGGAGCCGATGAGCAGGATGCCCTGGTCACGCAGCGGTGCCAGTGCCCGGCCAACCCGGGTCTGCAATTGCGGGCCGTGCTGGCTGGGCAGCGACACCTGGACCACCGCAATGTCTGCCTGCGGATACATCAGGCTCAGTGGCACCCATACCCCATGGTCAAACGGGCGGCTTTGGTTCAGCTTGACCGGCAGGCCGTCGGCACTGAGTAGCGCCGCAACCTGGGCCGAAACCTCAGGAGCGCCAGAGGCTGGATACTGCACCGCGAACAGTTCGGCGGGAAAGCCACCGAAGTCGTGCCAGGTGTCAGGCTGTGGATTGATGTTGACCTCCAGTTGCGGACTTTCCCAGTGCGCCGAGACAATCACGATCGCTCTTGGGCGCGGCAGGTTGGCAGCTATGCGCGCCAGAGCCGGGCCGCTGGCACCCGGTTCCAGGGCAAGCATGGGAGAACCGTGAGAAATGAACAGGCTGGGAAACATGGACGGTTACCGGATGGGAGTGAGCCTTCATCTTCAGGCACAATACCTATCCAGTTCCAATATAAGTTTTCGGGCTTTTAATCGAATTTTCGGGAGGATCAATGGAGCCGGACTTCTGGCACGAGCGCTGGGCCAACAGCCAGATTGGCTTCCATCAGGACGCGCCCAGCCCCTACCTGGCGCGCTATTGGCCCGGCTTGCCGCTGGCGCCCGGCGCACGGGTGCTGGTGCCGCTGTGTGGCAAGAGCCTGGACATGGCCTGGCTGGTCGAGCAGGGCCATTACGTGGTGGGCGTCGAACTGTCGGCCAAAGCGGTGCAGGACTACTTCAGCGAGCGTCAGGTGAAACCGCAGATTACCCGGCGCGGTGCGTTTGAGGTCTACAGTGCAGAGGGCTGTGAGCTGTGGTGCGGGGATATCTTCGAGCTCGACCCTGAGCTGCTCGGGCCGGTGCAGGGGCTTTATGACCGCGCCGCGATGATTGCCTTGCCGGTACCGATGCGCAAGCGCTATGTCGAGCTGCTGGATCGCTTGCTGCCAGCGTCCTGCGCTGGGCTGCTGGTCACGCTCGACTACGAGCAGGAGCAACTGCCGGGCCCGCCTTTTGCGGTGTCACCCGAGGAGGTCGGGTTGTTGTCGCAATGGCGCTGGCAAGCCACCCTGCTTGAACAAGTCGATGAGCTGCCCAACAGCATCAAGGCGCGCAAGGCCGGTGCGACACGACTCCAAGAACAGGTCTATCGGCTGGAACGTTGAGCTCATAAAAAAGGGCGACCCCAGGGTCGCCCTTTGCGTAGCGGCCTGTCATCAGCCGCGACGGCGCAGTGCCTCGATCCGTACTTCCAGCGGCGGGTGGCTCATGAACAGGCCTGCCAGGCCGTGCTTGAGGCCGCCATTGATGCCAAAGGCGCTGAGGGTGGCCGGCATCTGGACTGGCACACCCTGCTCGGCCTGGAGGCGTTGCAGGGCGCCGATCATGGCCTGGGTGCCGGCCAGTTGCGCGCCGGCTTCGTCGGCGCGGTATTCACGCTTGCGCGAGAACCACATGACGATGGCGCTGGCCAGAAAACCCAGTACCAGCTCGGCAAAGATGGTCGTCACGTAGAACGCAATGCCCTGGCCGCTCTCGTTCTTGAAGATCACTTTGTCGACGAAGTTGCCGATGATCCGTGCGAAGAACATCACGAAGGTGTTCACCACACCCTGCACCAGCGCCAGGGTGACCATGTCACCGTTGGCCACGTGGCCGATTTCATGGGCCAGCACGGCTTTCACTTCGTCGGGCGAAAAGCGCTCAAGCAACCCCTGGCTGACGGCGACCAGCGCGTCGTTACGGTTCCAGCCGGTGGCGAAAGCGTTGGCCTCGTAGGCCGGGAAAATCCCGACTTCCGGAGTCTTGATCCCGGCCTCGCGGGCCAGTTGCTCGACGGTTTGCAGCAGCCATTGTTCATGGCGAGTGCGCGGCTGGGTAATGATCTGGGTGCCGGTACTCATCTTTGCTGACCATTTGGAAATCAGCAAAGAGAACAACGAGCCGGCAAAACCGAACACGGCGCAGAACAGCAAGAGCTGATTGAGGTTCAGATCAACCCCGTTGGCCGCCATGATCCCGTTGAAGCCAAACAGGCTCAAGGTGATGCTGGCAATCAGCACCACCGCCAGGTTGGTGGCCAGGAACAGCAGAATGCGCATCATGGTCGAAAGGTTCTCCTCGGATAAATTGCAGCGTAATGCCGGGTATATAAGGCGATGCCAGTCGCTATTCAACAGGGGGACTATTTCAAACTGTGTCGCCTCGTCCTGCCTGAGAATAAAACCTTCGGGCTGAACAGTGGCTGAGCGTGACCCGATAGTGGACATCGGGTCAGCGGGGGAAATTCCCGACCCTGCCAGGGCGGCAGGATCGGCGGCAGCCATTTACTGGCGATAATTCTTGAGGAAGTTGCCGATCCGACCGATCGCCTGTTCCAGGTCATCGACCCGCGGCAGGGTCACCACGCGGAAGTGGTCCGGCCATGGCCAGTTGAACGCGGTGCCCTGAACGATCAGCAGCTTTTCCGAGAGCAGCAGGTCAAGGGCGAACTTTTCATCGTTGAGAATCGGGCAGACCTTCGGGTCGATGCGCGGGAACGCGTAGAGCGCACCCATCGGTTTGACGCAGCTGACGCCCGGGATGTCGTTGAGCAGTTCCCAGGTACGGTTACGCTGCTCCAGCAGCCGGCCAGGTGGCAGCACCAGGTCGTTGATGCTCTGGTAGCCGCCCAGCGCGGTCTGGATTGCATGCTGGCTCGGTACGTTGGCACACAGGCGCATGTTGGCCAGGATGTCGATGCCTTCGATGTAACTCTGGGCGGCATGTTTCGGGCCGGAGATGGCCAGCCAGCCGGAGCGGAAACCTGCCACGCGATACGACTTGGACAGGCCGTTGAAGGTCAGGCACAGCACGTCCGGGGCCAGCGAGGCGGTGCTGATGTGCACGGCCTCGTCATAGAGGATCTTGTCGTAGATCTCGTCGGAAAACACCACCAGATTGTGCTGGCGGGCCAGCTCAAGCATGCCTGACAGCACTTCTTTGGGGTAGACCGCACCGGTCGGGTTGTTAGGGTTGATGATCACCATGGCTTTGGTGTTCGGGGTGATCTTGGCTTTGATGTCGGCCAGGTCCGGCCACCAGTTGGCCTGCTCGTCGCACAGATAGTGCACCGGGTTGCCACCGGCCAGGCTCACGGCGGCGGTCCATAGCGGGTAGTCCGGCGCCGGGATCAGCACTTCGTCGCCATTGTTGAGCAGCGCCTGCATCGACATCACGATCAGCTCGGACACGCCGTTGCCCAGGTAGATGTCTTCGATACCGACACCTTCGACCTGCTTCTGCTGGTAGTACTGCATGACTGCTTTACGGGCGCTGAACAGGCCCTTGGAGTCACTGTAGCCCTGGGCAGTCGGCAGGTTGCGGATCACGTCCTGAAGAATTTCGTCCGGGGCTTCGAAACCGAATGGCGCCGGGTTGCCGATGTTCAGCTTGAGGATGCGATGGCCTTCCTCTTCCAGACGCTTGGCGTGCTTGAGCACCGGCCCGCGAATGTCATAGCAGACGTTGGCGAGCTTGTTCGATTTGCTGAACTGCATGTTGATGATCCCGAAGATGGACGTGCGGCAACGATGTGCGGCGCAATGGCCGTGAAAATGGGTTTGTCTGGCCTTGAAGCGGGTGACAGACTGATGACTGATGAGGCGCAATCATACGTGCCACCCGACCCGTGGAAAAGACACAGATCGGGGTTTTTCCGAACCGGAGGTGTATCAGTGGACAAGTTGCAAAAGACCCTCAAAGAGTGGGAAGAGATGCTCGATCCGCTGCAGTATCAGGTGTGCCGGCTCAAGGCTACCGAGCGGCCGTTTACCGGCAAATACAACAGCACTAAAACGGCGGGCATCTATCATTGTGTGTGCTGCGGGCTGGCGCTGTTCGATTCGGCTACCAAGTTCGACTCCGGCTGCGGCTGGCCCAGCTTTTATCAGACCCTGGACGACAGTGCGGTACTTGAAGTGCGCGATGTCAGCCACGGCATGATTCGTACCGAGGTGGTCTGCGCTCAATGTGATGCGCATCTGGGCCACGTGTTTCCGGATGGCCCGCCGCCCACCGGGCTGCGCTATTGCATCAACTCGGTGTGCCTTGACCTGGTGCCGAGCGCCTGACGGCGTCAACCAATCTGCCATTGAATACAAAGGGACATAAGCATGAGCCAGGACCTGCTGAACATTGCCTGCACCACACTCAGTGGCGAGCGCAAGACCTTGGGCGACTATGCCGGCAAAGCCTTGCTGGTGGTCAATACCGCCAGTCAGTGTGGCTTCACGCCGCAGTACAAGGGGCTGGAGCAACTCTGGCAGAGCTACCGCGAGCGCGGCCTGGTGGTGCTTGGTTTTCCGTGTAATCAGTTCGGCAAGCAGGAGCCGGGCAGCGATCAGGAGATCGCCGGCTTCTGCGAGTTGAACTATGGGGTCAGTTTCCCGCTGTTCAGCAAAATCGACGTCAATGGCCACAATGCCCATCCATTGTTCGTCCAGCTCAAGCAGCGCGCACCTGGCTTGCTGGGCAGCAAGCAGATCAAATGGAATTTCACCAAGTTCCTGATCAGTGGCAATGGCCAGCAGGTCAAGCGTTTCTCGCCGCTGACCAAGCCCGAGGCACTGCACGACGAGATCGAAGCGCTGCTGCGCTGAGCCTCACAGGGCGATGGGCGGCAGGCCCTGAGTGGCGGGTAGCCATTGATCCAGCACACTGAGCAGGTCGGCGCGGCGAAACGGCTTGGCCAGGTAATCGTTCATTCCGGCTGCCCGGCAGCGTTCACGCTCTTCGGGCATCGCGTTGGCGGTCAGCGCGACGATGGGCAGGTCCGGCCAGCGTCCGCTGCGGCGAATCTGCTGGCTGGCTTCGTAGCCGTCCATGACTGGCATATTGCAGTCCATCAACACCAGATCAAAGCTGCCGGACTCCAGCTGTTCCAGCGCCTCGCCACCGTGGCTGCTGATGATCACTTCGCAGCCCAGCTTATTGAGCATGCCCTTGGCCACCATCTGGTTGACCGGGTTGTCCTCGACCAACAGGATGCGTGCCTTGTGCGGCAGGCTGGGTTTTTTTTCGGTGTGCTCGGCGCTGTCACTGGACTCTTGGCGCAGGGTGCGGCGCAAGGTCTGGTACAAGGCGTTGCGAGCCAGCGGGCGGGCCTGTTGCTGCAGCGGCGCCAACGCGGTGACCTGCTCGCCAGGCATGAAGTTGCCGTAGGCCGTCACCAGCAGAATCGGGATCGATGTAATGCGGCGGATATCGAACAGGCATTCCGGGCAGTCGGTGACCAGCAGGTCCGGTTGCCGAGGTGCCTCCAGCAAGGTGCTGGCCTCGTCGATGCTGCGGCGCTCCAGGGTGACGCCCCAGGCGGGCAGCAGGCTGCCGAGTAATTCCACCAGGCCGCTGCCGGCCATGCTGATGACGGTGACATGACCGCTGAGCCGGTTCTGCATGATCGCAGACAGGTGCACCGGCAGCGGCAGGTCTGCGCAGAAACGACTGCCAAACCCGGGTTGCGATTCGATGCTCAGTTCGCCGCCCATGGCTTCACACAGATTGTGAGTCAGCGCCAGGCCCAGCCCGGTGCCGCCAAACTGGCGGGTAATGGCGGCTTCGGCCTGGGTAAAGGGCTGAATGATTCGCGCCTGGGCTTCCCGGGCGATACCGATACCGGTGTCACGTACCTCGATACGCACCCGGTAATCAAGGCTCTGCGGCTGCTGGTAATGAGTCAGGCGCACGTCAACCCGGCCAAAGCGGGTGAACTTCAGGGCGTTGGACAGCAGGTTACTGACAATTTGCCGGACCCGGGTCGGGTCGCCGATGATCAGTGAGGGAAAGTCCGGCGCGATCAGGCAGGTCAGTTCAACGCTGGGCGCGCTGTTCTGCGAGAGCAGGGTGGCGGTGTCCTCGATCAGGTTGCACAGGTCGAACGGAATGCGCTCGAACTCCAGATGACCCGAATTGAATTTGGACATGTCCAGAATATCGTTGAGCAGTTCGACCAATACTTTGCCCGAGTCGTGGGCAACCATCAGTTGTTGGCGCTGTTCGGCGCTCAGCGGGCCGTCGAGCGATAGCGCCAGCATGCCCAGCAGGCCATTTAGCGGGGTGCGGATTTCATGGCTCATATGCGCCAGGAACGCCGAGCGGGCCTGGGCCATGTCCAGCGCGGTACTGCGTGCCTGTTGCAGTTCTTCGTTGGACTGGCTCAGGCGCAGGTTGCTCGACTTCAATTCTGTGGTGCGCGCCGCAACGATGTTTTCCAGTTCGTCCAAATGCGTGGTAAGGCGATTTTCTGCTTCGCGGCGCTGGGCGAACTCACTGGCGACGGTCTCGATCTGGCGGTTGACGGTTTCGACCAGGATGCCGATTTCATCGCGTTCATGGCCGGGCGGGCAGACCAGCTTCTGCTGCTCACGGCGGCGAGGGTCATGGTGGGTCAGATCGCGAATCAGGGCGACCAGCGGCTTGGTCAGGGCCAGGTAAGAAAAGGCGCAGAGAATGGCGGCCAGGAGCAGGCTGCGGGCGAAGCTGTTGAGCAGGGTGATTTCAGTACGGTGCAGGAACGGGCTGCCGAACGCAAAGGTGTCCACGGTCAGGCTCAGGGTGCCGATAGGTTCATTCGGCATGTTATCGAGGCTCAGGTTGCGCTCGAACTGGCGGGTTTCGCCAAACAGGAAGTCGCTGATCAACCGGTAGCGGCCATTGCTGAGATTGCGCTCGACACTGGCCAATACCATATTGTTGTTATCGGTCAGGCGTGCGCTGACCACTGCCGATGATTGCAACAGCCCGAGTGTAAGTTCCTGGGCCAGCTCGGAATCAATGTTGTAGGCAATGCGTGACGCCGGATTGTGGCTGATTTCCAGCAGGGCATGAATTTCATGATCGATAGCCGCATCTTCGCTGGCATAATCGAGACCGATTTGTAACAGGCTCAGCAGCGTCCCCAGCACGAACCCGACCACCACGGCCAGGCGGGCCTGCTTGAACGACAACCTGTTGGTAAACGCTATATCCATTACCTACTGCCACTTCCGTTCTGACGTGCGCAGCTAGCATAGCTGATTGGTGCGGTGGATTAATCGGATAAACCCAAGGAGATAGAGTGGATTCCCGGCTGAATGCTTTTCTTGAACGCGCCGAAGCCGTGCTCACGCGGCTCGAGCCCCTGTTACCGGCTGTCCGCGAGCCGCTCGACTGGTCTTGCTCACTGGCCGCGCGCTGGGTGCGTGAAGGCCGCAGCGGGTATTTGATGCCGCTGCAGGTCAGTCTCGACATGCGCCTCTCTGACCTGATCGGGGTCGATCAACAACGTGACCAGTTGGGCCGCAACACCCGCCAGTTCATTGATGGTCTGCCGGCCAACCACGCATTGCTCTGGGGTTCGCGTGGCACCGGCAAGTCGTCGCTGGTGCGGGCGTTGCTGGCCGAATACGCTGACGCCGGATTGCGGCTGATCGAACTGGAGCGCGATCATCTGGCTGACCTGCCGCGGGTGGTTGAACAATTGCAGAAGCTGCCCCAGCGCTTCGTGCTGTTTTGCGACGACCTGTCCTTCGAGTCGGGGGAGGGCGACTACCGGGTGCTCAAGAGCGTGCTGGATGGTTCGCTGGAGCAGGCGCCGGATAATGTTCTGCTGTATGCAACCTCCAACCGCCGCCATCTGGTGCCGGAAAAGGAAAGCGACAACGTCAACTGGAAGCATGTCGATGGCGAACTGCACCCCAGTGAGGCGGTGGAGGACAAAATCGCGTTGTCAGACCGCTTTGGTCTATGGCTGTCGTTCTATCCTTTCACCCAGCCGCATTATCTGAATGTGGTCGAGCACTGGATCGGCCAGTTGGCCGGGCAGGCCGGTTTGCAGTGGCAGCGCGACGAGGCGCTGGATATTCTCGCGGTCCGCTGGGCCACCGGTCGTGGCAACCGTAACGGCCGGTGCGCCTATCAGTTCGCCCGCTACTGGGTGGGTCTGCAATTGCTGGAGCAACAACCATGATCGATCTGAGTGATGCTGGCAGCGGCCTGCAAGGCTATGAGCTACTGGCAGCGCAACTGCAGGCGCTGTTGTCCGGGGAGCGAGACTTCATTGCCAATGCGGCGCAGTTTTCTGCCTTCTTGTATAGCCAGCTCGAAGACCTGAACTGGGCGGGTTTTTACCTTAATAAAGATGACGAGCTGGTGCTGGGGCCATTCCAGGGCCAGGTGGCCTGTGTGCGTATCGCCTTTGGCCGTGGGGTCTGTGGTGCTGCGGCACAAAGCCGACAGACCCAACGGGTCGAAGACGTGCATGCGTTTCCCGGTCATATCGCTTGCGACAGCGCCTCGAATAGCGAACTGGTCGTGCCGTTGATCAAGGACGGGCGATTGATTGGCGTGCTGGACCTGGACAGTCCGAAGCTCAAGCGGTTTGGCGAGGTGGATCAGGCGGGGATCGAGCGGCTGGCGGAGATATTTTTGCAGGCCAGTGACTGTTGAACCGTCGGGCCGGTGCGCAGCGCAACTGCGCACCGGCCAGTGATCAATCGTAGATAACCTTCTTCTTCCATTCGGTCTGTTCTGCGTCGGCCTTCAAGCCTTCGGTCAGGGCGTTTTCGTCGTTCTCGGTCGGTGCGGTATTGGTCAGTACGATGGAGTTGACGCGCGCCAGGTTCTTTTCCATGGCCGCCAGTTGCGCCTGATACGTCACCGGGTCTGGCTGGTTGCGCAGGTATTGTACGCCGCGCTCGAACGCCAGACGCGCCTGGCCTGGTTGTTCCTGGTTCATTGCTTCCTGCCCCAGGGTGTTGAAAAACTCGATGTGCAACAGGACCAGGATGGTACGGATCTCGCGAATCCAGTGCTTGGCTTCGCTGGTGTGCAGAAACCCGTCATGAGCGGCACGGGTGACCTGGCCGTGCAGGGCTTCCAGCAGAAAACGCACGTCCTTGGCCTTGGCCTCGGTCTGGATCGGCGTCGCCGGGTTGGTGACCGGGATCGACTCACCCTTGCCGACCAGCTCTTTTAGCTCTTCTACGCGGTACTTGAGCTGGGCATTGTTCTTTTCCATGCTCAGCATGCGCTGCACTACATTGAGTTCAAGGCGCGTCAGCAGCAACTTGAGGGCAGGCGACATGAGTTGCCCGGGAAAGGTTTCGCTGATTTCAGTGCAACGCCGCAGTCGGTCGCTGAGTTCGACCTTGGTGCGGGCACTATCAAGCTTTTTGTTCTCAGCCACGTGGTTCAGGTAGCCGATTGCTATAAGCAGTGCGATACCGACCAGTATGAGCACCGTGATCATGAGTGGTGTCACTGTGCAAACCTCTATTAGTCCAGGTGTGATGATGCGAGTGTAGTGGCTAAGCACTACTGCGCATAGATGTTCTTATCTGCCGCGGCAAGCAAATCTTGATCGCCAGCCATGACAATCCGACCTCCGGCAAAAGCCCAGGTTTATACCGAAGTAATTGATTTCAATAAATTTTCATACGGGGGTTGACGACCTCGCAATCCATCAATAGAATGCGCGCCACTTACAGCGTAAAGCATACAGCGTAGCGCGGTAAGCAGTGAAGTAGTAGCGTGTCCCCTTCGTCTAGTGGCCTAGGACACCGCCCTTTCACGGCGGTAACAGGGGTTCGAGTCCCCTAGGGGACGCCAATTTGCGGGAATAGCTCAGTTGGTAGAGCACGACCTTGCCAAGGTCGGGGTCGCGAGTTCGAGTCTCGTTTCCCGCTCCAGTTTCAAGCAGCTTTGCTTTGGCAAAGTTGGTGGAAACCAGAATGACCATTTGTCAGTCTGGGTACTGAAATGTAGCAATATGTTTCAGGTAGTGTCCCCTTCGTCTAGTGGCCTAGGACACCGCCCTTTCACGGCGGTAACAGGGGTTCGAGTCCCCTAGGGGACGCCAAATTTGCGGGAATAGCTCAGTTGGTAGAGCACGACCTTGCCAAGGTCGGGGTCGCGAGTTCGAGTCTCGTTTCCCGCTCCAGTTTTGGCGTTCGAAGTCTTGTGACTTCAATGCGAGAAGCCTCGCGGCAGTCGAGGCTTTTTTATGAGTCGGTTTTGGCTCATGAGTGTTCGGTAAATCGTTGATACTGACGATTTCCAATATGCGGGAATAGCTCAGTTGGTAGAGCACGACCTTGCCAAGGTCGGGGTCGCGAGTTCGAGTCTCGTTTCCCGCTCCAGTTTTGGCATCCGAAGCCTTGAGCTTCAATGCATAAAAGCCTCGATTGAATCGAGGCTTTTTTTTTGCAAAAAATAATCGCGACTTCTGACGAACCCTCTTTTTTATTCAAATTACCCCAGGTCCAGGTCTTGAGTATGGCGGCCAATGGCAGCACGCTCAGATCCGGTGGGCACCAATCCCACAGCCAGCCCAGGCCGGCGCCCAGCGGGCTGTAGGAAACATTCTTGACCTGCGCGTGGGTCAGGTACGCGCCTATCTCTCGCGTCTATGTGCAGGATTGTGACGCGGTGTGGTTTGTGCAGCATGGTGTGATTGATCTTGATTTACCGACTCTTTAGAAGTGCGCCTTTAGCAGCAAGCTGATCGCGCTCTGGTCAGTCGCAAACACCTGGCTGTCTTTGATTCCGTACTTGTCGCTCCAGTAGTCGTATTCGACACCCACATAGAACTTCTTGCCGAACCCGAGTCCCTTGGCCAAGTCGTATTTGACCTGCGGGTTGAAGTGCAGGTTGGCGTGGTAGCTCTTGTCGTTGTCGACCACCCAGTCCATGAAACCGTCGAGGACCAGCTCGGAGTTACCCACCGGGACGGTATAGCTCCACACCGGCGTGATCTGCCAGACGCCGCTGCCGTCACGCTTGCCGTCGCGTTCGCGGTAGTAGGTGTTTAACTGGAAGTAATCGAAGCCGGGAATGTTCAGGTCCACCGCAGGGCCGAGCAAATAGTTTTTAGCGCCATCTTCGCCAAACTCATAGGTGGCCGCCAGCAGCACATCCTTGATCGGCCCGAACGACAGGTGGGTTCCGGTGATCTTGCCCAGCGACAGGCGCGGGCTGATTTCACCGTAAAAGGTGTGACCGTCACTGGCCGCGTTAGTGGCTTTGCCGTTGTACTTGGTGACGTCGACAAACAGGAACAGGTCGCCGAAACTCCAACCGCTGGCATGCTCAAAGGTCAGGGTCTGCTGCTTGGTCGGGTCGACTTTGAAATCGATACCGTTCAGATAAGTCAGGCTATTGTCCTGCCACTGTAAAAGATCACCGGCCATGCTTTGACCGGCCACAAGGAGACCGCCTGCCAACATCAGGGAAGTAGCGCTGTAGTTCATTAAGTGTGCTCCGGAACTTCGGGATCAGGGTTCTAAGTTGTTGTGTGTGTCGCGCGGCAGTTCCAATGCAATCATCGCGGCACGCACCGCGGCGCGCAGTGCGCCGACGGTCGTGACCGTGTATGCAAGTTTTTTGTTATGGGCTGCAGTGAAATTTTTAAACGTTAATAAGTACCAAGGCATGACGCCTCAGCGTCGTTGTTCGCGTATATAGGGCTCGCCCAGTGCGCCAGGCTGGCTGGCCTGTTCACCGCTGCTGATGGCGACCCAGATCATCACCAGCAGGGTGACTGCATAAGGGGTCATCAGCAGAAAGTACTGCGGCAACTGCACGCCGGCAGCGGCCAGTTGTGGAATCAGGGCTTCGATGGCACCGAACAGCAACGCGCCGGCCAGGGCACGCCAAGGCGACCAGCGCGCAAAAATCACCAGTGACACGGCAATCCAGCCACGCCCGCCGGTCATGTCGGCAATCCACATCTTGGTGCTCAACACCGCGATATAAGCACCGGCCAGGCCGATCAGTGCCGCCCCCGCGACAATCGCCGCCAGCCGATAGGTCAGCACTGGAATGCCGGCCGCATCGGCAGCCTGTGGGTTTTCGCCAACAGCGCGCAGACGCAGGCCGGTCTGAGTACGCTGCAGAAACCACACCACGGCGATGAAAATCAGCACAGTCAGATACACCAGCGGGTTTTGCACGAAGACCTTGCCCATCACCGGCAACTCGGAAAGTGGCCACAGTTCAATGCTGTGCAGGCCGCTGACCGGTCGGTTGGTCCAGCCCAGTACGGTGCCTGTCAGCCCGGTCAGGCCTTGGCAGAAGAACACCAGCGCCAGCCCGGCGATGACCTGATTGATCCGCAGCACCAGCACCATTACGGCGAACAGTAACGAGACGACACTGGCGGCCAGCATCGCGACCAGCAGTGACAGGCCGGCCAGGCCCAGGCCCAGTTGCATGCCGATTCCGGCCAGGGCGCCGACCAGCATTAACCCTTCGGCGCCTAATGCCAGTACGCCGGCGCGTTCGGTGAGGATCAAACCCAGCGCCGCCAGGGCGAAAGGCACCGCGAAATCCGGCGCGTTGCCGAGCCAGTGAGTCAACAGTTCCATCAGCAGTCTCCAGCCTGAATACGCCGCAAGCGATGGCGAATGAAAAAGTCCGAGCACGCCACGCAGATCACCAGAATCGCCTGAATCAACTGCACCATCGAAAAGGGGATCTGGTAGAACACCTGCAAGTTGCGCCCGGCGACGAACAGCAGGGCAATCAACAGCGCCACCACGGTTGCCGCCACGGGGTTGTTACGTGCCAGAAAGGCGATTAGCACACCCGAGAAGCCGTAGCCCTGATAGAACGACTGGGTCAGCCGACCTTCCTGGCCTGCCGTGACCACCCATCCGGCGATGCCGGCCAGGGCGCCAGACAGCAGCACGGTGGCGATGATCATCTTGCGCACCGGTACACCAACCGCTGCGGCCACCCGCGGATTGGCATCGACGAAGCGCAGGTACAGACCAGCGCGGGAGATGCCGATGAACCACAGGGTGAAGGCGGTGATGACCAGTGCCATGAGAATGGCCACGTTATAGCCGGCGATAAAGTCGGGGAGGCGCTCGAAACTCTGCAGGGGCGGTGAGTAGGGAAAGTTGTCACGCGGGTCTTTCCAACTGCCGTACACCAGATGCAGCAGGAAGTTGGCCGCGATGTAGTTGAGCATCAGTGTCGAGATGATCTCATTGACCTTCAGGTGCAGCTTCAGCAGCACCGGGCCCAGGGTCCAGAGCATCGCGCACAGCATGGCTGCGAGCATCATCAGCGGCAGACGCAGGACCTGCGGGCCGATGTCGAACAGTGAAATCGCCGTGGCGCCAATCGCGCCCCAGATCATCTGGCCTTCCAGGCCAAGGTTCCAGAACCGTGCGCGAAAGGCCATGCAGCCGGCCAGGCCGACCATGATCATCGGCGCCGCCTGGAACAACACGGCACGCAGGTTCTGGGCATCGAGCAGGGTCTGCACAACAAACTCGTTGAGCAGTTCCCCCGCTGGAACACCGGCACTGATCAGGATCAACGCGCAGATGGTCAGACCCAGTAGCAGCGCCAGGCCGATCACCAGCGCTTGCTGGTGCCAGGTCATCTGCTGGCGGGTTTCCAGAGCATAGCGTCGGCAGAACAGCGGCTGACGTGGGCGTGCTGTGGATTGAGGCAGCGTGGTATCAGTCATGGCTCACCATTGCTTTACCGATGGCCTGGCGGTCGGCGGGGTGTGCGAACTCGGCGACAATGCGCCCGCCGTTCATCACGCCAATTCGGTCGGCCAGCGTCAGGACTTCATCGAGGTCTTCACTTATTACCAGTACGGCGGCGCCAGCATCACGGGCGGCACGCAAGCGGCCATGCACGGCTTGGGTGGCACGCACATCCAGGCCACGGCTGGGGCTGTGCACCACCACCAGTTGCGGGTCGCGGCTGAACTCGCGGGCAATCACCAGCTTCTGCGCGTTGCCGCCGGAGAGCAGGGCAGCACCCTGGTCCAGGCTGCGCACGCCTTGCACATCGAACCCGCTCACCGCTGCTTGCGCATCGCTGCGCATACGCTTGCCGAGCAGGCGCAGGAACGAGCCGTAGCGCCCAGCATGAACCTGACCGATGGCAAAGTTCTCGACCACGCTCAATGAACCCGCCAAGGCGGCGCCGTAGCGGTCAGCCGGAATACAGGCGATGCGCAGGGTGCGGCGCTGCTCGGCGCTGGCGCCGCGCAGATCACCGAAACCCTCCAGGTGAATCTCGCCTTCGGTCGGCTGGGGCAGGCCCATCAGGGCATTTGCCAGCTCGCTCTGACCGTTGCCACCCACCCCGGCAATGCCGTAGATCTGCCCGGCGCGCAGGCTCATGTTCACCCCCGCCAGCGGCCCGCTACCGGGCGGGCTGCGCAGGTCACGCACATGCACCCGCACCGGTCCGGCTGGTGGACCTGCCTGATAACCGGCCTGGCTAGCCTCACCCACGGTCAGGCGCACCAGCTCTTCGATGCTGACGCTCCGGGGATCGAGGGTCTGAATGGTTTTGCCGCCGCGCATCACCGTCACCCGATCAGCAAAGCGCTTCACATCGGTCATCTTGTGGGTCACCAGCACCACGGCGGCGCCTTGTCGGGCGAACGCTTGCACGGTCGTGAGCAGTCGTTCGGCTTCCACATCAGTGAGCACGGCGGTGGGTTCATCGAGAATCAGAATGCGCGCGCCGGCGAGCAGCACCTTGAGAATTTCCACGCGCTGCTGTTCGGCCACCGACAGTTGTTCCACCGGCTGGCGTGGGTCGAGCACAAAGCCCAGATCGGCTGCCTTGGCGCTGATCTGCTCTTCCAGCCGTTTCAGGCGCTTGCCATAGTGGCCCTGTTGCGGCTCGGCGGGCAGGCCGAGCAGGATGTTCTGCGCCACCGTGAATGGCTTCACCAGCTTGAAGTGCTGATGGACCATGCCGATCCGGTAGCGGCTGGCATCCTTTGGACCGCTGAGCCGCACCAGGTTGTCATCCACCAGCAGGCTGCCGGTTTCCGGTGCATACAGGCCGGCGGCAATGTTCATCAATGATGATTTGCCAGCGCCATTCTCCCCCAGCAATGCGTGGACCTCGCCCCATGCGGCGCTGAAGTGCGCGTCACTCAAGGCCTGGAAACCGTCGAAAGACTTGTTGATGCCGGTCAGTTGTAGCGCGTTGACCTGTCTCATTGCTGAGTCTTCACGCCGTTGACGAACCAGTCCATTTTCCACAGCTCGGCGTCAGGCATGACTTTGCCGGCGGCGATGCGCTCTTTGCCGTCACGATCACTCAGCGGGCCGCTGTAGAGGACTTTGGTCCCGGCGAGCAACTCGGCGCGGGCGGCCTCGATCTTCGCCCGATCAGTAGCAGAAATGATCGGGGCGTCGGTCAGACTGATATCAGTGCCACCTTGCTGCATCGACAGCAGTGCACCGTTGGCCGAGGGCTGCCAGTTACCGGCCATGACTTTTTTCAGTTCCGGCGCCAGGAAGCGCTCCCAGACCCACATCGACGAGCAGACAGTTGCCTTTGGCGCAAACTCACTGAGGTCACGGTGATAGCCGGTGCCGTGCACACCACGCTCCTGGGCGACCAACTGCGGCGTCGGGCTGTCGACGTGTTGCCCGATGACGTCTGCACCGTTGTCGATCAGCGCCATGGTCGCGGCGCGCTCCTTGACCGGGTCGTTCCAGGCGCCGGTATAGACCACATTGACGGTAGCTTGCGGGTTGATCTGCTGGGCACCCAACTCGAAGGCGTTGACCGTCCAGTTCACCTGGCCGAAGGGGTTGGCGGCGACAAAGCCCAGCTTGCCGGACTTGGACGCTGCTGCGGCAGCCATACCGCACAGGTATTGGCTTTCATAGGTGCGCCCATAGAACGATTCAAGGTTGGCTGCGTTGGTCGTGCCTGAGCCATTGAGGAAGGCGACGTCAGGGTATTTGCGGGCCAGTTCCAGAAAGGTATCGGAGTAGCCGAAGGCTGTGCCGACAATGATGTTGGCGCCCCGGGCGATCAGCCGGTCAACGACCGGAGTGATGGCCGCAGCATTTTCAGGCACGCTCTCTACGAACTGAATCTTCTGGTCGAGTTCTTTTTCCAGTTTTTGCCGGGCCTCATCGAAGGCTTGCGTCCAGCCGCCGTCGTTACGCGGGCTGATATACACCATGGCGATCTTCGCCGGTGCCTTGAGCGTTAGCCCCTCGGCCTGTGCCAGCCCGATGGCGCTGGCAAACAGAACGGCCGCACACACAGTACTCTGCAAAACATTCCTGAACATAAGTCGTTTTCCTGCTGATAGGCGAATGATTAACAGCACAAGGCTGAGCCGGCGGGCCCTCTGGCTCAGCGCGGTATGGCCAACAGCAGCTTCCGTGCCATTAAAAATAAGTCTTTTATTAACAGTAGGTTACAAATCGAATGCGATGAAAACGGATCATATGGTCTGATTTAGAGCACTTAGTTTGTGCGCGGCGCACGAGAAGCGGGCGACACAATCGCCAGGCAGGACCGCCGGGCGTGAGCCGCAGGGACGTAATAAGGCGTTGAGGCGGGGGCGGGCGGTGAAGCGGCGAAGTGCTGAGGCTTAAGGAGCAGTCTTTCGGGCTGCTCCAGTTGTTTGGATCAGCGCTCAGTGTCAGGGCGGGGGCGAATGCCGTGGCAGAGCAAGTTCTGCAGGTTATGCAAAACCTCTTCAAAGAACACCGGGTCCGCCAGTGTTTTGCCCGTAATGGCTTGTATCTGAGTGCTGAAGTCGGCGTAGTGCTGAGTCGTGCTCCAGATCGAGAAGATCAGGTGATAAGGGTCCAGCGGCGCCAGTTTGCCTGCTTCGATCCAGCTCTGAATCACTGCGGCCTTGTTCTCGACCATCTGCCGTAGCTGTTGTTCGAGCTGCGCCTTTATCAGCGGGGCGCCTTGCATGATCTCCATGCAGAACAGTTTCGACTCGGCGGGGTGGTCGCGAGACAGCTCAAGCTTGGCGCGGATGTAGTCCCCGATGGCGTCCATCGGCTGCTGTTGGACATCGAAGCCCTTGAGCGGCAACAGCCAGATCTCCAGCAGATGCTGCAGCACATTGGTGTACAGCTCTTCCTTACTGGAAAAGTAGTAGAGCAAATTGGTCTTGGACACGTCCGCTGCTGCGGCGACCTGGTCAAGGCTGGTGCCGTGCATGCCGAACCGGGAAAACAGCTCCAGCGCTGCGTGAATGATCGACTCGCGCTTGTTCTTTATCTGCGCCTGGCGGCGCTGTTCCGATTTCGCACTCATGCTGCGCGCCACGGTGGTCTTTACCCCGGCAGCAGGCTTTTTGGTTTTGCCGGTGACCTTTTTGGCGGCAGCCTTTTTCAGTGTCTTGCCAGCGGCAGCCACGTTTTCGACGGATTTGCTTTTCACGATCTCAACCACCCAGCGAATCGAGCGGCGATTGTATCAGGCTTGCTCGTGAGGGCAGATCTGGCATCGCCAGCCTGTGGCGCTAATGCCTGTGTTATTGACGGATGTCAGGTGCCAAGCCTTCGGTGCCCCATGCTGGCTCGCTGCGCATCAATATCGGGCAGCTTTTAAAATTCAAACGGTTCAAAACAGACCATTTGGTCTGCTAATGAATCATTTTTTTATCTAAGTAATTGATAAAAAACAACAAAAAATAAATGGCATGACGCATGCAAAGCTTCTTTCGACCCGCATCCAATGGGGATGTGCACGGCGAGTGGAGAAGCTTATGAAGGTGGGTATCTTTATCCCGATCGGCAACAACGGCTGGCTGATTTCCGAAAACGCTCCTCAGTACAAACCAACGTTCGAACTGAACAAACAGATCACGTTGGCGGCCGAGCACTATGGTTTCGACTTCGCCTTGTCGATGATCAAGCTGCGCGGTTTCGGTGGCAAAACCGAGTTCTGGGATCACAACCTGGAGTCGTTCACCCTGATGGCGGGCCTGGCGGCGGTCACCAGCCGTATCCAACTTTTCGCCACCGCCCCTTCGCTGGTCATGCCGCCGGCGATCATCGCGCGCATGGCGGCGACCATCGACTCGATTTCCAACGGCCGCTTCGGCGTTAACCTGGTCACCGGCTGGCAGCGCCCCGAGTACTCGCAGATGGGCATGTGGCCTGGGGATGAGTTCTTTTCCAATCGCTACGAATACCTCTCTGAATATACCCAGGTACTGCGTGACCTGTGGGGCACCGGTAAATCCGATTTCAAGGGCGCGCACTTCCAGATGGACGACTGCCGCGTCAGCCCCCAGCCGCAGGCCAACATGAAAGTGATCTGTGCCGGGCAAAGCGACGCTGGCATGGCCTTTTCGGCGCAGCATGCCGACCACAACTTCTGTTTCGGCAAGGGCATCAACACGCCCAAGGCCTTTGCCCCCGCCGCGCAGAAGCTGATTGAGGCGAGCCGTGAAACCGGTCGTGACGTCACTACCTTCGTGCTGATGATGGTCATCGCCGATGAGACCGACGAGGCCGCCCGCGCCAAGTGGGAGCACTACAAGGCTGGCGTCGATGAAGAGGCGGTCGCCTGGTTGGGCGCGCAAGGTGCGGTCGACAAAACCTCCGGAGCTGACACCAATGTGCGTCAAATGGCCGATCGGACCAATGCCGTCAATATCAATATGGGCACCCTGGTGGGCTCTTACGCCAACGTTGCGCGCATGCTCGACGAAGTGGCCGAAGTGGAGGGCACCGAAGGCGTGTTGCTGACCTTCGACGACTTTATCGCAGGCGTTGAAGCCTTTGGGCAGCGCATCCAGCCGCTGATGAAAAGCCGTATCGAGGTGGCCACGCCGGTGCCCAGCCAGGCCGACTCCCAACCCGCAGCTGTCGGGGTTGCATCATGAGCACTGCCAAGAACCTGACCATCACGTCGACCATCCCGGCGGGTATCGCCGAGGTGCCGGGCGCCGGTGCGCCGATCGTGCTGCCGGCGCGCCCGGAGCCTCTGTACCTGCATCAAACCAATACGGCGTTGATCGTGGTTGACATGCAAAACGCCTACGCCAGTGTCGGTGGTTATGTTGACTCGGCCGGCTTCGATATTTCCGGTGCCCAAAGCGTCATTGCCAAGACCGGCGAGGCCATCGCTGCGGCGCGGGCGGCCGGGATCTGCGTGATCTATCTGCAGAACGGTTGGGACAGCGACTACTTGGAGGCCGGCGGCCCCGGTTCGCCGAACTGGTACAAGTCCAACGCCCTGAAAACCATGCGTAAAAATCCGCACCTGCAGGGGCGCTTTCTCGCCAAGGGCGGTTGGGACTATCAGATCGTCGACGCGCTCGCGCCGCAACCGGGCGACATCGTGGTGCCAAAGCCGCGCTACAGCGGTTTCTTCAACAGCAGCCTGGACAGCACCTTGCGTGCCCGGGGCATCCGCAATCTGGTCTTCACCGGGATCGCTACCAATGTCTGCGTTGAAAGCACCCTGCGCGATGCCTTTCACCTTGAGTACTTCGGCGTAATGCTCCACGACGCCACCCATGAGCTGGGCGGCGCGCCCATACAGGCCAGCACGGTTTACAACATCGAAAGCTTCTTCGGCTGGGTTTCCACCGTAGATGACTTCATCACCAGCATCGCGGCGCACTGATCGTCAGGTCGCTCTTCTCGTTTTTAACTTATGAGGTTACTCCCATGCCCAAACAAGTCATCACTCCGCCAGGCACCGGCAAACCGCTCGCCCCTTTCGTCCCCGGCACACTGGCCGACGGCATTCTTTATGTATCGGGCACCCTGCCATTCGACAGCGAGAACAACGTGGTGCACGTCGGTGATGCTGCGGCGCAGACCCGGCATGTCCTGAACATCATCAAGGGTGTTGTCGAAACAGCGGGCGGCACCATGGATGACATCACGTTCAACCACGTTTTCCTGAAAAACTGGGAAGACTATGCGGCTATCAACAGCGTGTATGCCGAATTCTTTCCCGGTGAAAAACCGGCGCGCTATTGCGTGCAGACCGGCCTGGTCAAAGCCGATGCCCTGATCGAGATCGCCAGCATCGCTCATATTGGCAAAGCGCCTGCAGGTAACGCCCAGTGAGTACGGCCCTGCACTTTGATGTGCACGGACCTGCCGATGGGCCTGCGGTGCTGCTGTCATCCGGACTGGGTGGCGCAGCGGGCTACTGGTCGGCGCTGGTTCCACGGCTGGTAGCCGCCGGCTATAAGGTCATCGCCTACGACCAGCGCGGCACCGGGCGCAGTCGTCAGACGTTGGCGCAGGATTACCGTATTGCCGATATGGCCCTGGATATTCGCGACCTGCTTGACATCACGCAGACCGGCGAATGCCACTTGATCGGCCATGCACTGGGCGGGCTGGCCGGGCTGCAACTGGCGCTGGATTTCCCTGAGCGGCTGCGCAGCCTGACCCTGATCAATGCCTGGGCGGCGCCCAACCCGCATTCGGCGCGCTGCTTCGAGGCGCGTCTGGCGTTGCTGGATGCGGTTGGCCCGCGCGCTTACGTCGAGGCGCAGCCGATCTTCCTGTACCCGGCCAGTTGGTGTGCGGCCAACGCCGAGACAGTGCAAGCCGAAGTGGAGCATGCCTTTGCCGGCTTTCCTGAGGTCGCCACCATGAAGGCGCGCATTGCGGCGCTTCGCCGGTTCGATATCAGTGAGCGGTTGGCCGGGATCAACGTTGCCACGCTGGTGTCGGCGGCCAGAGACGATGTACTGGTGCCCTGGACCTGTTCGCAACAGCTTGCCCAAGGCTTGCCCAATGCACGCCTGCATATCGTCGAGCAGGGCGCGCACGCCCACAACATCACTGCCGCCAGCGTGTTCAACGAACAGTTGTTGGCGTTTCTTGAGGCCCAATCCGGGGAGCGTACATGAGCCAAGCTTTGAATGATGCCGCGCTGGCTACCCTGTTCAGCGCAGCCCGTACCCACAATGGCTGGAGCGATCAGCGCATTGATGACGATGTCCTGCGTCAACTCTATGACCTGCTGAAAATGGCGCCCACTTCGGCCAACTGTTCGCCCGGTCGCTTCGTGTTTCTGCGTAGCGCGGCCGCCAAGGAGCGTCTGGCACCTGCTTTGTCCAAGGGCAATCTGGAGAAAACCATGACCGCTCCGGTCAGCGTGATCGTTGCCTGGGACCGTGCCTTCTACGAGCACCTGCCGACACTGTTTGCGCACGCCGACGCCAAGAGCTGGTTTACCCACAGCCCTGAAGCCGCGCATGAGACCGCATTTCGTAACGGCTCGCTGCAGGGGGCCTACTTGATCATGGCGGCTCGCTCGTTGGGGCTGGATGTTGGCGCTTTGTCAGGCTTCGATGCCCAAAAGGTCGATGCCGAGTTCTTTGCCGGTAGCACCTGGACGGCCAACTTCATCGTCAACCTCGGCCACGGCAACCCGGAAAAACTGTACGACCGCCTGCCACGGCTGGCCTTCGACGACGCCTGTCAGTTGCTCTGAAATCAACTTCAATCTGGTAACCCATCATGTCTAGCAGCCTTGCAACCTTCAGTGCGTCGCACGCCATTGAGCACTCGGCGCCCGGTAAAGCCGAGTTCCGCAGCGCCATGGCGCGCCTCGGTGCTGCCGTTAACATCATCACCACCGATGGTCCTGGCGGCCGGGCCGGCTTTACCGCATCTGCGGTGTGCAGCGTCAGCGATGAGCCGCCGAGCCTGCTGGTGTGCCTCAACCGCAGCGCCTCAGTGTACGAAACCTTCAAACGCAACGCGGTGCTGTGCGTGAACGTGTTGGGCGCCGGGCAGCAGGATATTTCCAACCTGTTCGGTGGCAAGACCTCGATGGAGGAGCGTTTCGCGGCAGCGACATGGCAGAGCGGCGTTTCTGGCTCGCCGGTGATGCAACAGGCCAGTGTCTCTTTCGATTGCCGGCTGCAGCAGATCACCGCGGTCGGCACCCACGATGTGCTCATCTGTGAAGTGCTGGCGATCCACAGTACCGCGCAGGCGCACAGCCTGATCTATTTCAATCGGCAGTATCACGAACTGCAAGCCAGTTGCTGACCCTTAACCAGACTGAGAATGTCATGAGCAAAGTCGTTTTTATTACCGGCGCTACGTCCGGCTTCGGTCGCGCGACTGCGCGGCGTTTCGCCGCTGCCGGGTGGTCGCTGATCCTGACCGGGCGACGCGTTGAGCGGCTGCTGGCGCTGCAGGACGAACTGGGCGCAAGCGTGCCGGTGCATATCGCGCAACTCGATGTGAGCGACGCCGAGGCTGTAGCGCATGCCGTCGCGCAGTTACCGCCCGCTTTTGCGCGCATCGACGCACTGGTCAACAACGCAGGTCTGGCACTGGCGCCGCAGCCCGCGCAGACGGTGGCGCTGCAAGATTGGCACACCATGATCGACACCAACATCACCGGGCTGGTCAATGTCACCCATGCCGTGCTGCCCAAACTGCTGGAAACCGGCCAGGGCGCGAGCATCATCAATATCGGCTCGGTGGCGGGCGAATGGCCTTACCCGGGCGGGCATGTGTATGGTGCCAGTAAGGCGTTCGTCAAACAGTTCAGCTATAACCTGCGCTGCGACCTGATCGCCACTGGTGTGCGGGTCACCGACATTGCGCCAGGAATTGCCGAAACCGAGTTTACCCTGGTGCGAACCAACGGCAATCAGGCTGCCAGCGATGCGCTGTATGGCAGTACTACGCCATTGACTGCTGAGGACATTGCCGAGCAGATTTTTTATGTGTGCAGCCTGCCGTCGCATATCAACATCAATCGTCTCGAAGTAGTCCCGGCACGCCAGGCGTGGGCAGCCTATGCCATCGATCGCGACAATTAACGGATGGGAAAGGCGTCTTGGCTGGCCTGTGACGGGGGGGGGCTATCTGAAGTCAATGACAGGCACGGTTTCAAGTCATTGATTTCAAAAGCGGAATTCTGTCATTACCCGTACTTTGGGTGCCGAGTTGCCGGCGCAGGCGTGTACGATCTGGCTTGCCGGAGGTTGTCAGCGGCATTTTGTCGAGCACCGTGATGGTTGCGCTGATGCCCAGTCTGTCGAGCAGGCCGCGCAGTGCCTTCTGCTGCTGGTCAGCCGCAGTGGCACTGGCCTGGACAGCGACACAGGCGCGGCGACGGTCGTGCTCGTCTACCATGACCACGACGCACTCCGGCATCAGTGTCTGCGCAATATGTCGCTCGATGGCGGGCGTGAACTGGATGCCTTGTGTGCTGAGCAGGGCATCAGTGGCCCGGCCCATCAAGATCAGGCTGCCGTCATCAAGTCGACGGGCGATGTCGCCACAGGCGTGAACATCATCCTCTCTCGCATCGCTCGCAAGCGGGTAGTAGCCTGATCCATGATGGGCGCAGCGGGCGCTGATCTCGCCGATGTCGGGGTACGCTGGGTCGATGGCGGTCAGTGTCACTTCAACGTTGCCCAGCGGGCGCATGCCACTTTCGAGCTGCAGACCGGGGCTGAAGTCGGCGAGGATCATGCCGAATTCAGCGCAGCCGTAAATCCGCTTGATATGAATGCCCAGGCAGCGCTCGGCTTGCAGCAGGATCTGCTCATCCAGATAAGGGTCTTCACACAATGGCATGGCCAGTGCTGGCAAGCGGATACCAGTCTGTTCGGCGGCCTGTGCCAGGGCCAGATAGTGTGACGGCAATGCACTCATCACGGTGATGCGCTGTTGGTCGAGAGTGCGCAGGGTCTCTTCGACGTTCGCGGCCTCGCCTAAATATAATGTCGCGCCGGTCAAAAGCGCCGGGAACACATGCAGGTCCGTGGCATGGCGGCTATCAAGGCTATGGATGTTCAGATAGCGTGCGCTGGCGTCGAGCTCTGCGGATTCGACCCAGTGCAGGATCTCCCGATGCAGATGCTCCTGGCGCCATAACGCGAGCCGGAGTGCGCCAGGGGTCTCCTGCATGCGCATCAAGCCGGTCTGTTGCTGGTGGGCAGGCGCTTGCAGGGTGGCAGGTGGCTGGCTGCGCAGGGCGAAACTGGGAACCTGGGTGCCAGCGGGCATGGTGCCGTATTCTGTGACCAGCACGGCGGCATGCACCTGTTTCAGGCGTTTGGCCCGGTACGCCGTGCTGCAGGCCAGGCTTATCGGGCAGTGCACCAGCTCCAGGCTGGCCATGGCGAACAGTAGCGCGACATAGCCGGTGCTGTTGCCCAGCTGCGTTACCACCACATCGCCGTTACGCAAGCCGACCGCGTGCAGGCGGGCGCGCAAGGCTTCTATGTCCTGAAGCAGATCAGCATAGGTACGGATGTTGCCGTGGCGATCGACAACTGCCGGGTGGTCTGGGTGGCGGGTCGCCACGTTCAAGAACTGCTGCTGAAGCACTCGTGGGTCTCCTTGAGGATCAGCTGAAAGACAGCGTCGGGTATTGGCGCCGGATCAGTTGGTTCGTCGGCCACAAGTTGGGTCGGTGTGCAGCGTCGAGGTGTGGTGGCATTGCAGGTTCGGCAGATCAATGGCGAGTCTTGGCAAGGCAGCGCCGGCTCGCGGTCGTAACCAGGCCAGCTTGTTCAAACCGGCTTAGTTAACAGGGGCGTTGCGCAAACGGCTAGCTCCCGGATGAGGGGGGTTGTAGTGTGTTTTGGTTTCTGAATGTCTTGGCAACTTGTACATGCCGTGGATTGATTTCAAAAAGCCATATCACTATTTTGTCTATGGTTTCAGTGAATGGATTGATCCGCTCGCGTACCATCTCGGGATGGTGCACCGGGTAAAAGGTGGCACCAGGGTGGGAGAGTGGCCATGCTGGCAATTGATGAACTGATACAGCTCTGTGAGACAGAGCGTTATGAGAACTGGCTGGCGAGTCTCAAGACGTTGACGCTCAAGCTGGGTTACTCGAATTTTCTGGTAGGCCTCAAGCCAGGCGTCGCCGCCGCTGGCCAGCAAGTGCTGATTCACACTGACTACCCGGTCGCTTGGCGGACCCAGTACGATGCTCAGTCCTATATGGCTGTCGACCCGATTGTTCATCACTGTCTGGGTTCGAACCGGCCGCTGATCTGGAAGCGTGAAAATTATCGGCTGCCGTCGGAGTCAGCGTTCTTTGAGGAGGCGACGATGTACGGGCTCGAACAGGGGCTGGCGTTGCCCCTGCACGGCCCCAGAGGCGAGGCTGGCATGCTTTGCCTCAAGCCTGATGAGAAGGGTGCCCAGGCTGGCGTGACCATGCTGCAGTCGTTGCCGATGGCAACCATGTTGCGTGATTACGCCATTGAATGGGTGCTCAGGGCTCAGGCCGAACACAATGCGCCGGTGCATCTGACGGCGCGGGAAAAAGAGGTGCTGCAATGGAGCGCTGCCGGCAAGACGACCTGGGAAATCTCGATGATCCTGTCCTGTACCACCTCAGCGATCGACTTTCATTTCAAGAACATCCGCCGCAAGTTCCAGGTCAGTTCTCGGCAGATGGCGGTGCTGCGAGCCATTCAGCAGAAATTGATCACGCCCTGACTGGCGTGGGGTTTGCGCCAGGTCGCTTTCTTGCAGGCGCCCGCTGAGGTAAAGGCGAAGCAGAATGTAAACCGGCGCGGGGACCTGGCTGGTGCACTCGATGCGGCTGGCGCAGGCCTGGCTGATGCCGAACCTTGACCAGAATTCGGTCTGGCTCTGCTTGAGGTTCAGGCGCCGACTAATGGCTTGATGGGCGACCTCGCGGACTGCCGAGGTGTTGAGAAGCTTCATCTGGATAGATCCTCGCAAAGCCCCAAACTAACAAACCCGCCAGGCGTGAACCACCTCCTTAATCTGGGAGGCTCTAATTTATTCATTTTGAATATACCGTTCTCGGCAATATCCAGCCAACGGTAGTCACCATGTTTATTTCTATTGAGCGCCGCACTAATACCCATCCACAAGCGTTGAACGCCATGCACAAGCTGCGTGCGCGGATCTTCAAACATAAGAAGATGTGGGATATTCCGCTGATCAATGACATGGAAATCGATGGCTATGATGCGCTTGATCCTTACTACATGATTATTAACGAAAGTTCTGATCAGGCGTATGTTTGCGGTTGTTGGCGGATTCTGCCGACGACAGGCCCGAACATGTTGGCGCATACCTTCCCGGAACTGTTGCACGGCCAGCCGGCGCCCTGTTCCGAATCGATCTGGGAGCTGAGCCGCTTTGCCATCGAGTTGCCGGACGGCAACCGTTTCGGTTTCTCGATGGGCACCACCCAGGCCATTCACGCGATCGTCAACTTCGCCATTGATTGCGGCGTCGAGCAGTTCGTTACCGTGACGACGGTCGGTGTTGAAAAAATGCTGATCCGGCTGGGGCTGGATATCAGCCGTTTTGGCCCGGCGCTGCAGATCGGCGTCGAGCGTGCGGTCGCGCTGCGCATCCAGTTGAACGATAAAACCACCGCAGCGCTGGAAAAGGCACTCAGTGGCATGCGCCATTGAGTGCAGCGTTTGATGACGGTCAATGATCAACATGCACAGTCTTTGGCAAAACTGTAAGTTACAGACCTACCCTTCAATAGCGGGGCTGGCCTAAAGTCTGTTCTTGATATCTCAGGCGCGGGTGGGTCATGAATCTCTGGTTTCGATTGTTGTGCATGTTATTACGCCGGCCGTGGCGGCACCTGGTTGAGGGGACCGCTGTTACTTCGCTGCATCTGCGGGTGTGGCCGCTTGATCTTGATTTGAATCGGCATGTCACTAATGGTCGTTACTTTACCCTGGCGGATGTCGGGCGCATGGATTTTGTACTGCGTACCGGTGCCTATAAAGTTGCACTGCGACATAAAGCCGTGCCCATCGTCGGTGACGCCTGGGGCAAGTTTCGTCGGGAGTTGAAGCTGTTCGAAGCCTTCGAGCTTCAAACCCGCCTGTTGGGCTGGGACGAAAAGTGGGTGTTTCTTGAACACCGCTTCGTCAGTCGTGGGCGAGTGGTGGGCGTGGTCATCATCCGTGGGCTGTTTCGCTCGGCCAGAGGGCTGGTCGCACCGGCTGAGCTGGTCAGCGCGCTGGGGCTGGCGGAGCAGTCTGCGGCCATTCCCCAGTGGCTGGCGGCCTGGTCGAGCAGTTGCGACCAGATGAGTCAGGACCTGCGTGATGAAGCTTTATAAGAACAGGGTTCAGAACGGCCCGGCAATGGTAAAGGCGCCGCCCTGTAAGGTGGCGCTGCGGTCGTCGGCTGCCGGTTTTGGCAACTGCTCCATCCTGGCGCGAAAGCGCTCGGAGCTGTCTTGCGGGTTGAAACCCAGGTGCGCCGCGTAGCGGTTGTTCCACCACAGATCGCGGTTGGCCGATACGCCATATACCACGGTGTGCCCGACGTTCTCGGTAAGCAATGAGCGCTCGACCAGATGGGCCAGGTCGCTGTAGCTCAGCCAGGTCGAGAGCATGCGCAGGTTGCGCGGTTCCGGGAATGCCGAACCGATTCGCAGGCTTACGGTTTCGATGCCGTAGCGATGAAAATAGAACGTTGCCAAGTCTTCGCCGTAAGACTTCGACAGTGCGTAGTAACAGTCTGGCCGGCGCAGAGAATGAGCGTCGAGCTGTTCATCCTGTGGGTAAAAGCCGGTCACATGATTGGAGCTGGCGAAGATCACCCGTTTGATGCCGTGGATGCGCGCAGCCTCATAAATATGAAAGGTGCCACGGATATTGGCATCAAGAATCTCTTCGAACGCTCGTTCGGTAGAGATCCCGCCCAGATGCACAATGGCATCGACATCCTGAGCGAGTGTCAGTACGCCTGGCTTGTCGGCCAGGTTGCAACTTATCACTTCTTCATGATCGCCGGCGGCAGGCGCCATCGGGCTGATGTCCGATGCGCGCACGATGTTGGCATGGGCCTGCAGTGCTTCACGCATGATCTGCCCCAGACCGCCGGCAGCGCCGGTCAGCAGCAGACGATTGAAGGGTTTGCCTGAGTCGGCAGGCACGGATGAGGTGGTCATGACGAGCGCCTTCTGTTGAGAAAACGAGGGTTGAGCAAGTGGGGGATTTCGCGTCTTGCAGCAATGCCGGGCAACCCTGGTGGCTGCCCGGCGGCGGGGGTATTACAAGAAGTTGTACTGGATGCCTACACGCCAGCGGGCCTGACGGTCATCGGTGGTGGAGTTGACTTTGATGTCACCCACTTCCATGAACGGCTGCCACTGTTTGTTGATCTTGTACTTCACGACCATGTTTTGCTCGTAGTCGCTCTTCTTGTTGTCGTAGCGGATGTAATCGGTATCGAAGTAGATGTACTGGTACTCGAAGGCCCAAGGGCCTGTCGGGGTCCAGCCAAGCCAGCCTTCAAAACGCGTGGTGTTCTGGTTGTCTTTGGCGCGGTCATCCTTGCTGCGATCGATCACGTCGCGGTCCAGGCGTCTGGCGTCATGGCGAATGCGGGTTGCGACATACCAGGCATCGTCGATCTTGTAGGTGTACTTCAAGCCGAACTTGTACGTGGTGGCGTCTTTGACGCTGTCCATGATGAACAAGGGCTGCAGTGTCGATTTGGCACTGAGCTTGTAGTTGTAGTCCACCGTGAACTCATGGCCGTTGTTTACGACGTTGTCGTAGGCAACGTCTTCGCGATCACCGGCAGTCTTGTATTTGACCTCGGCAGCGAAGCCCAGACCGCTGTCCATGCGGTAGCTGAGTTTGATCCGGTCGGAGTGGATGCTGTCGTCTTCAGTAAAACTGTGACGGTAGTTGATGCTCGCAGAGTCGGCGCAAGCGTAGAAAGACAGGCCGAGCGTACCTACAGCAATGAGGTTGCGGAGTGTTGTGTTCATGCGATCTTCTTTTTTGTTGTTGTAGAGGTCGTTATGAGTGGTGTGCGGCGGGTGTGAGTGGGGTGTGGGTGGAGCCTCCGTGGTGAATTTCCAAATAAGTTATCGTACAACTTTTAGGTTGTCTAGAAATTCTTTGAATGTTGTCATATCACGGGTGTTAAAGGCTCTAAATCAATGGTTTCAGGCTTGATTACCATCTTTTGACAGGGGTTTTTTTTGCGAAATACCGCCGGATAGGCAGGTTTAGAAAGTTTTCAGGGGGTGCTTTTCAAACGTTGTATGATGACGTAGGATCGATCCCAGAGCGTGACACACCCGCCACAAATCCAAGAAGAAGGCCCGACCTCAATGATCATCACCGCTGTCAACGTCCAGATCTTTTCCTACCCCACGCGCCGCGCTGTAGACAGCGCCGGCCATGCCCATCCGGGCGACGTGAGCCAGGCCAAAATGGCCTTGCTGCGGATCAAGACAGAATGCGGCAACGAAGGTTATGCACTCGGTGCGCCCGAGCTGATTCGTCCTTACGTGCTGGATAACTTCGTGCGCAAGGTGCTGGTTGGCGCCAATGCATTCGATCGCGAAAAAATCTGGCACGACCTGGCGCACTGGCAGCGCGGCAGCGCCAGCCAGCTGACCGACCGTGCTCTGGCGCTGGTCGAACAGGCGCTGTGGGACTGGGCCGGCCGCAAGCTGAACGTGCCAGTGCACAAGCTGATTGGCGGCTTCCGCGACAAGGTCCCGGCCTACGGCTCGACCATGTGCGGTGACGAGCTCGAAGGCGGTCTGTCGACCCCGGAAGAGTACGGCCGTTTCGCCGAGACCCTGGTCAAGCGTGGCTACAAGGCAATCAAACTGCACACCTGGATGCCGCCGGTGTCTTTCGCGCCAAGCGTGAGCATGGACATCAAGGCCTGCGCCGCAGTCCGTGAAGCGGTAGGTCCGGACATCGCGCTGATGATCGACGGTTATCACTGGTACAGCCGTACCGATGCCCTGACTATCGGCCGCGCGCTGGAAAAACTCGATTTCGCCTGGTTCGAAGAACCGATGATGGAAGACTCGGCCGAGTCTTACGCCTGGCTGGCGCGTCAGCTGGACATCCCGATCCTGGGTCCGGAAAGTCTGGGCGGCAAGCACCTGAGCCGCGCCAGCTGGGTGAAGAATGATGTGTGCGACATCCTGCGTGCCGGGGTTGCCGGTGTCGGTGGTATCACCCCGTGCCTGAAGGTCGCCCACATGGCCGAGTCGTTCGGCATGGATTGCGAAATCCACGGTAATGGGGCTGCCAACCTGAACGTGGTCGGTGCAATCAAGAACTGCACCTGGTACGAGCGCGGCCTGCTGCACCCGTTCCTGGACTACGACGAAGTGCCGGCCTACCTCACTCGTCTGGTCGACCCGATGGACCAGGATGGTTTCGTGCACCTGTCCGACCTGCCAGGTCTGGGCGAGGACATCGACTTCAACTACGTCGAGACCAATACGCTACAGAGTTTCTGATTCGCGCAACACGCTGAGATTGGCGGTACGCACCATTGCGTGCCGCCCGAGAGTCCAATAACTACAAGAAAGGCTACTCACATGAACGTTCTCCCCAAGTTTTGGGCGGGGGTGTTTGCCGCCTCGCTGGCAATGACCTCGGTCCCCGCTGCTTTCGCCAAGACGCCTGCCGATCAATTGATCGTCGGCATGAGCATGATTAACCTGCTGTCGCTGGACCCGGCTGCGGCCACCGGTCTGGATGTCTCGGAAGTCAACGCCAACCTGTACGACATGCTGCTGGTGCAGGACGTCAAGCAGCCAGACGTGCTGCAACCGGCGCTGGCCGAGAGCTGGCAGATCAGCGACGACCGCAAGACCCTGACCTTCAATCTGCGCAAGGGCGTCAAGTTTCAGTCCGGTAACGCACTGACCTCCGAAGACGTCGCCTGGTCGCTGCAGCGCATCCTCAAACTGAACATGGCACTGGCCTCGACCTGGAAGGCTTACGGGTTCACCGCCAGCAATGTCGAGCAGTACATGCGTGCCACCGACGAGCACACCTTTGTGGTCGAGCTGCCACGCCCGACCGACCCGATGCTGGTCCTCAATACCCTGGCGACCTCGCCCAGCGCATTCATCCTTGACCGCAAAGTGGTGCTCAAGCACCAGAAAGGCGATGACATGGGCGGTGCCTGGCTGACCACCCATGCCGCTGGCAGTGGCCCGTTCATTCTCAATGACTGGCGCGCCAACGATGTGATTCTGATGACCCGCTTCGACGGCTACTGGGGCGGTCCGGCCAAGCTCAAACGGATTGTCATGCGCAACATGACCGAGTCGCAGTCGCTGCGCCTGATGGTCGAGCGTGGTGACCTGGACCTGGCCAAGGGCATGTCTGCCCCGGATATCGCTGCGCTGGAGAAGTCCGACAAGGTCCGCGCCGAGACCGTTCAGCGCGGCACCCTGTATTACGTGGCGCTGAGCGTCAAGAACAAGCCCTACGATGACGCCCGGGTGCGCAAGGCGGTCCGTTCGCTGATCGACTATCAAGGCATCAACCAGACCGTCATGCCGCACTACGGGCTGATCAACCAGCGTCCGCTGCCGCTGGGTCTGCCGGCGCGGCTGGACGATCCGGGCTATACCCTGAACGTTGCGCAAGCGAAGAAACTGCTGGCCGAAGCCGGTTACCCGGACGGTTTCAAAACCACCATCCGGGTGCTCACCGAGCCACCGTTCATCAACATCGCTTCCAGCCTGCAAGCCACCCTGGCCCAGGCAGGCATTCAGGCGACCATCATCACCGGCACCGGCAACCAGATCTACGGCGCCATGCGTGAGCGCAGTTTCGACATCATGGTCGGCCGTGGCGGCGGTGGTGCCGAGCGCCATCCGCATTCGAGCTTGCGCACCCTGGTGTACAACCCGGATAACCGCGACGAGGCCAAGCTGAGCAACTTCCAGGGCTGGCGCACCTCGTTCTACAGCCCCGAGTTGAACAGCCTGATCGAGAAGGCCGAGGTCGAGCCGGACAAGGCGCAGCAACTGGCGCAGTACCAGCAGATCCAGAATATTCTGGACGAGCAGGTGGGAGCCATCATGCCAATCTCGCAGATGACTGACACCGTGGTGCTGTACCACGATGTGCAGAACTACCAGGGCCATACTGCGGCCACCACCCGATATAAAGACGTCTACAAGTCGCGTTGATGGGTAGCGGGGCGTGCGCGCCCCTCACACCTCGGTGATTGGTAAAGCTTTCTCAGGAGCCTGTTATGTTTCTTTCGACTGCCTCTGTTCTGGGTACTCGCGTATCCGGTACTGCCCGCCGCGCAGGCACCGTTCTGGTGACCTTGCTGGGCCTGCTGGCGCTGACTTTCTTCATTGGTCGGGTCATGCCGCTGGACCCGGTGCTGGCCGTGGTCGGTCCAGACGCCGACAGCTCCACCTACGACCAGGTGTATCGCTCGATGGGCCTGGACAAACCCATCTATGCCCAGTTCGGCCTGTACCTTGGCGATCTGTTGCGCGGTGATTTCGGCAATGCCCTGCTCACCGGTCACCCTGTGCTGGAAGACATCAAGCGGGTGTTCCCGGCGACCATCGAGCTGGCCACGCTGGCGATCCTGTTCGGTATCGTCATCGGCTTGCCGCTGGGCGTCGTCGCGGCGGCCAACCAGGGCCGGGTCGGTGACCACGTGGCGCGAGTGATTACCCTGTTCGGCTATTCCACCCCGATTTTCTGGGTCGGCATGATGGGCCTGCTGATTTTCTACGCCTGGCTCGGTTGGGCCGGCGGTGCAGGGCGGATCGACCTGGCCTACGACGGCATGGTGCCGGAAGTCACCGGCCTGCTGCTGATCGACACCGTCATTGCCGGTGACTGGGATGCGTTCTCCAGTGCCCTGCGCCACATCGTCCTGCCGGGCCTGATCCTCGGCCTGAACTCGGTGGCCTACATCAGCCGCATGACCCGCAGCTTCATGCTTGAGCAACTGTCGCAGGAATACATCATCACCGCCCGGGTCAAGGGCCTGTCGCGCCGTCAGGTGGTCTGGGGTCATGCGTTTCGCAACATTCTCGTGCAACTGCTCACCGTGGTTGCCCTGGCCTATGGCTCATTGCTCGAAGGCGCGGTACTGATCGAAACCGTCTTCGCCTGGCCTGGTTTCGGTCAGTACCTGACCAGCAGCCTGATGCTCGGTGACATGAACGCGGTGATGGGCTGTGTGTTGGTGATCGGTCTGATCTTCGTCGCCCTCAACCTGATCAGTGATGCCCTGTACAAAGTGTTCGACCCAAGGACCCGCTAAGCCGCGAGGCTGGCGCGAACACATTGAATAACTATAAAAAGAAGGATGCCCACATGAAGACTGTATTTCCGACACTGCGTATGAGCCTGCTGGGCGTCATGCTGGCGCTGGGGCCAATGGCTGCGGTACAGGCCAAGACCCCTGCCGACCAGTTGATCGTCGGCATGAGCATGGTCAACCTGTTCTCCATCGATCCGGCCAACGCACCGGGCCTGGATGCTTCCGGAATCAACGCCAACCTCTACGACACGCTGATCAAGCGTGACAACGGCAGCCCGGAAAAGCACTTGCCGCAACTGGCCGAGCGCTGGACGGTGAGTGACGACGGCAAGCAGATCACCTTCAACCTGCGCACTGACGTCAAGTTTCACTCTGGCAACCCGCTGACCGCAGAAGATGTGGCCTGGTCGCTGTACCGGGTGATGAAACTCAACTTCGGCCTGGCCACCACCTGGAAGGCCTATGGCTACAGCACTGAAAACATCCAGAGCCTGATCCGCGCCACGGACAAGCACACGCTGGTGGTCGACCTGCCGCAACCGACCAACCCGTTGCTGGTGATCGACTCGCTGGCCGTGTCGCCCAGTGCGGTGATCGTCGATCGCGTCGAAGCCTTGAAGCACGAGAAGAATGGCGATCTGGGCGCTGCCTGGCTGGTGACCAACGCCGCCGGCAGCGGCCCGTTCACCCTGACCAAATGGAGCGCCAACGACTCGCTGGTGATGACCCGCTTCGACGGTTACTGGGGCGGGCCTGCCAAGATGAAGCGGGTGCTGGTCCGGCACATGACCGAATCGCAATCGCTGCGTCTGATGCTGGAGCGCGGCGACCTCGACCTGGCCTACGGCATCGCGGCACCGGATATCAAGGCCATCGAAAGCAATAAAAAGCTGCAAGTCCAGGCGCTGACCCGCGGCACCATGTACTACGTGGCGATGAGCATGAAACAGCCTGAATTCGCCAACAAGAAAGTTCGCGAAGCGGTGCGTAACCTGATCGACTACAAAGGCCTGGACGAGCAGGTCATGCCGCACTACGGCACGCTCAACCAGCGGCCGATGCAACTGGGCCTGGAAGCCCGTCTGCCTGATCCGGGTTACAAGATGGACGTGGCCAAGGCCAAGGCGCTGCTCACCGAAGCGGGCTACCCGCAAGGCTTCAGCACGACCATTCGCACCCTGTCCGAACCGCCGTTCATCGACATCGCGGCGCGCATGCAGTCGACCCTCGCCGAAGGCGGAATCAAGGCCAGCATCATCACCGGCACCGGCAACCAGGTGTACGGCGCGATGCGCGCGCGCAACTTTGACATGATCGTGGCGCGCGGCGCCGAACGCTATCCGCACCCGTACTTCAGCCTGCGCGTATTTGCCTATAACCCCGACAACAGCGACAACGCCGGCTTGCCCAACTTCCAGGGCTGGCGCGCCTCGTTCTTCGATCAGCAGATCAATGAACTGGTCGACCGCCTGGGTGAAGAGCGTGATGCCGACAAACGCCTGGCCATGTATCACCAGGCGCAGAACCGTTACGAGCAGGAGGTCGGCCCGATCATGGTCATCTCGCAGATGACCGACACCGCCGTGAGTGCGGTGGACGTCAAGGGCTTTACCGGCGATGACGCCGAGGCGACCCGTTACCTGGGTGTCTACAAACAACGCTGAACACTGCTGCAGCGCCTGCGGGCGCTTGCAGTGGCCATGACTTCACATCGAGAGCATGCCGATGATTGCCAACATGTCTTCTACCGAAGCCGCCAAGCGCAAAGCCGACAACACGCCCGCTTCCAGCATGGAAGCGCTGTATAAAAGCAGCTTGCGGGTGTTTAACCACCTGCTGCGCAACCCCATGACCCTGGCCGGGTTGCTGGTGGCCCTGCTGCTGGTGGTGGTCGCTGCCTTCGCCCCCTGGATCGCCACCCATGACCCAGTGGTGCAGAACCTCGCTGCCGCCCTGCAGCCGCCCAGTGCGGCCAACTGGTTCGGCACCGATGAATACGGCCGCGATATCTTCAGCCGGCTGGTGTACGGCGCGCGCATTACCCTTTACATCATTGCCCTGGTGACCATCATCGTCGGGCCGATCGGGCTGTTCATCGGCACCGTCTCGGGCTACTTCGGCGGTATCGTCGATACGGTGTTCATGCGCATCACCGACATCTTCATCTCCTTCCCCAGCCTGGTACTGGCGCTGGCCTTCATCGCCGCCCTGGGCCCTGGTCTTGAGCATGCGGTGGTCGCCATCGCGCTGACCTCCTGGCCTCCGATTGCCCGTCTGGCACGCGCCGAGACCCTGTCGCTGCGCAAGGCAGATTTCGTGGTCGCGGTCGAACTGCAGGGCGCTTCTTCGACGCGCATCATCCTGCGCCACATCGTGCCAATGTGCATGTCGTCGGTGATCATCCGCCTGACCATGAACATGGCCGGCATCATCCTGACCGCCGCTGCACTGGGCTTTCTCGGTCTGGGCGCTCAGGCGCCGCTGCCGGAGTGGGGCGCAATGATCTCCACCGGCCGGCGTTACATGCTCGAATGCTGGTGGCTGGTCGCGGTACCGGGCGCGGCAATCATGCTGGTCAGCCTGGCGTTCAACCTGTTGGGCGATGGCCTGCGGGACATTCTCGATCCGCGTAGCGAGTAACTGGAGGCTTTATGTCGACGATCAAACTCAATGTCGATTCGCTCAATGTGCGTTTCGTCAACGGCAAGAAAGAAATGCACGCGGTTCGTGATGTGTCGTTCACCCTGGGCCGCGAGAAGCTGGCCATTGTCGGTGAGTCCGGCTCGGGCAAATCCACCGTAGGCCGCAGCTTGCTCAAGCTGCACCCGGCCAGCACCCAGATCACCGCCAAGGCCCTGCAGTTCGGCGATGTCGATCTGCTCAGCGCCAGCGAAAAGGCCATGCAGAAGATTCGCGGCCAGCGCATCTCGATGATCATGCAAGACCCCAAGTACTCGCTCAACCCGGTGGTCAAGGTTGGCGACCAGATCGCCGAGGCCTACCTGGCGCACCACAAGGCCAGCCGGGCCGAGGCCCGCGACCGGGTGCTGTTGATGCTCGAGAAGGTCCACATCCGCGACCCCAAGCGGGTCTACGATCTGTACCCGCATGAGGTCAGCGGCGGGATGGGCCAGCGGATCATGATCGCCATGATGGTGATCACCAATCCGGAAGTGATCATTGCCGACGAACCCACCTCGGCGCTTGACGTCTCGGTGCGCCAGCAGGTGCTTAACGTGCTTGAAGAACTGGTGGTCGAGCAGCAGATGGGGCTGATTTTCGTCAGCCACGACCTCAACCTGGTGCGTAACTATTGCGACCGGGTGCTGGTGATGTATGCCGGGCGTGTGGTCGAGTCACTGGCCGCCTGCGACCTGCAATACGCCGAACACCCTTACACCCGTGGCCTGCTGGCTGCCCTGCCGAGCATGGACAACCGTCGTCCGCGCCTGCCGGTGCTGCAACGCGACCCACAATGGCTCACCGCCTGAGGTAACTGAGCATGTCCATGATCCAAGCACAATCGCTGAACCTGAGCTTCGGTGTCGGCCCGGCGCTCAACCAGGTCCTGCACGACGTCAACCTGAGTGTCGAAGACGGTGAGTCGTTCGGCCTGGTGGGTGAGTCGGGCTCTGGCAAAACCACCGTGCTGCGCTGCCTGGCCGGCCAGTACCGGCACTGGACCGGCGCGCTTAGCATTGCCGGCGTGCCGCTGCAGCACAAGATTCCCAAGGAGCACTTTCGCAAGGTGCAGATGGTCTTCCAGGACCCCTATGGTTCGCTGCACCCGCGCCACACCATCGACACCGCGCTGCGCGAGCCGCTGACCATTCACGGCATGAACGAGCGTGACGACCGGATCAACGACATCCTGATCAAGGTGGGTCTGAACGACAGCTTCCGCTATCGCTACCCGCACCAGTTGTCCGGCGGTCAGCGTCAGCGGGTGGCGATTGCCCGGGCGCTGATTCTCGAACCGCGCGTGCTGTTGCTCGATGAGCCGACCTCGGCCCTCGACGTGTCGGTACAGGCCGAGATTCTCAACCTGCTCTCGGACCTGCGCCAGCGTGAAAAACTCACCTACCTGATGGTCACCCACGACCTCGGGGTGGTCAGCCACCTGTGTGACAAGGTGGCGGTGATGCAGCAAGGCCGAATCGTCGAGCGCCTCGACAGCCAGGCGCTGAGCCAGGACCTGGCCACCCACGACTACACCCGCATGCTGGTCCAGGCCAGCCGCGATTTCAGCGCCGAGTCGCCACGCGCCGTGGCAGGCTGATTAACTGCCCGCACCGCGCTTTACCTGCAAGCTCCCGCAATACCCGTCCTGCGCATTTATGCTGCGCAGGACGGCTGTGCGCTGGATGTAATCAGTCGTGCATCACGCAAAGGAAGGCGTATGAAGCTGCGTCATCGATTCACTCTGATCATTTTTTGTTGCGTTCTCGGGCTGCTACTGATTGCCGGCTTCGGATTGAGCGCCTTGCGCTCGAACATGCTGGAAAACAAACGCAGCGAAATCTTTACCGTGCTGGACCTGGCCGCTCATCAAGTGGCTTATTTCCAGTCGCTGGAGCAGCGCGGCGTGCTGAGCCGCGCAGACGCTCAGGCCAAGGCTGTAGAAGCGCTGTCGAGCCTGCGCGACGGCAAAAAATCCTATGTATGGGCGCGCACTGTCGGCGCGCTGGGTCTGGTCCATCCCAATGCGGCGGTGATCGGCAAGGTCGATGTCGGCGTGACCCTGGCCGATGGCCGAACCAAGTGGCAGTCCTATCTGGACGGCTTGAAAGACCGCCCCTATGCGTTTTTCGATGACCTGGCCAAGTATCCGGGTGCCGAGCAGCCGGTGCCGAAAATCAACGGCATCATACGTATCGAAGGCTGGGACTGGCTGGTGGGCTTCGGTATTTTCGTCGATGACATCGATGCCGCGTTCTGGCGCCTGGCCAGCTACTTCTTCGGCGTGGGGCTGCTGGTGGTGCTGGTGACCTCGGCACTGGCGGTCGGCATGTCGCGCAGCATCTACCGCAGCCTGGGCGGTGAGCCGGCCTATGCCAGCGAGGTGGCGCGGGCCATCGCCGGCGGCGACCTCAGCCGCCCGGTGCACGGCCACTACGCTGCCGACAGCCTGTTGGCGGCGGTGGCGACCATGCAGGCGAGCCTGCGCGAGATGATCCACGGCATCCACAGCGGTTCGCAATTGCTTGGCCAGGCCGCCATTGGCCTGAACGGGCAGATGCAGCAGATCGACCACGCTTCCCGGCAGACCTCGGAGGCGACCACGGCCACGACGGCGGCCATTGAGCAGATGTCCATCACCATCGGCCAGATATCCTCCAGTGCCCAAGAGACTGAAACCAGTTCGGCGCGTTCGGCGCAACTGGCTGCCGAAGGCGAGCAACGGGTCAGTGAAGCGGCCGGCGCGATTGCCCAGGTGTCCAGCCAGGTCGAAGATGCTTCGCAGCGCATTGCCGGGCTGGTCAAGCGCACTCAGGAAATCGACGGCATCACCAGCGTGATCAGCAACATCGCCAGCCAGACCAACCTGCTGGCGCTCAACGCCGCCATTGAGGCAGCACGGGCAGGCGAGCAGGGCCGCGGCTTTGCCGTGGTCGCCGATGAGGTCCGCAATCTGGCTCAGCGCACCGCCCTGGCCACTCAAGACATTACCCGCATGATCAGTTCGATTCAGGTCGACACCGGCTCGGTGGTCGATGGCATGACCGCCGTGACCCCACAGGTCGCTGCCGGTCTGGCGCTGGCCGAACAGGCCGCCGGCGCATTGCGGCAGATCAACAGCGGCGCCTCGCTGACCCTGGTTCAGGTGCGCGAAGTGACCGCTGCCACCGCCGAACAGAGCCTGGCCAGCGCCAGCGTTGCACAGAACATCGAGAACATCGCCACCCGCGTCGAAGAGTCTGCCACTTCGGTACGGGCCGCCCACGGTAACCTGCATTCACTGGAACGTCTGGCCGATGAGCTGCGTGAGTCGGTTGCGCGTTTTCGTCTTTAGACACGCCTTACTACTGAAGGAAAGAACCTATGCCGCACTGCACTATTGATTGTCCCGCCAGCCTGGCCCGGCGCGTGGGTGAACAGACACTACTGGCGGCGGTACACGACGCCATCGACGCCAGCGGGTTGTTCAAGCCCGGCGACATCAAGGTACGCCTGGCGCTGTACGAGCATTACCGCTGTGGCACCACCCAGGACGATTTTGTCCACGTGACCCTGGCGTTGTTCGCCGGGCGCAGTGCCGAGCAACGTCGCAGCCTGTCGCTGGCGACCCTGGCGGCATTGGTGGCCCTGCTGCCAGAGGTCGAGGCGTTATCCATGGATGTGAGGGAAATGCCCAGAGAGACCTTCGTCAACCGCCAACAGTACCTTGAGGAAGCCGGCTCGCCGGCGTAAATACGGCGCAGCAATGCCGCCGGGATGTGATGGACACAATAAAAAGGAAAACAAGATGCCCGCTCAACACGCTGTTTTGAACTTGCCCCGTAACCCGCTGGCGCGCTCGCTGCTGGCTACCCTGGTTTTAGGCGGCAGCCTGCCGGCCTGGGCACTGGATGCTCCGCTGAAGGTGCAGGTTCCGACCTTGGCCTATGACGACCGGCAGATCATTCTGGTCTGGGAAAAACCGGCCAATCACAGCGAAATCCAGGACTACCGGGTCTATGCCAATGGCAAGCTGCTCGGTGGCGCCAATGCCAACAATGACAAGGTGTCGCCGGCCAAGCCCTACATCGACAAGTTCTATGAGCAAGACACGCGCAACTTCCATCACCGCATCTCGATTCACAGTTTTACCGCCGAAGGCCTGACGCCGGACACCGAGTACCGCTTTACCGTGCGTTCGGTGGATCGTGACGGCAAGGAGTCGGCTGACAGCCCGGTGGTGGTACAACGCACCACAGCTGTACCGGCACTGTTCGACGTCCGTCAGTACGGGGCCAAAGGCGACGGGACGACGCTCGACACCGCGGCGATCCAGAAAGCCATTGATGCCTGCACCGTTGGCTGCAAGGTATTGCTGCCAGCCGGTACCTATAAAAGTGGCGCCCTGTACCTCAAGAGCAACATGACCCTGGAGATTGCCCAGGGCGCAACCCTGCTCGGTTCCGAGCGTACCGAAGACTATCCGCGTGACGGCTATATCCAGTATCCGTATTCCACCACCGTGCGTCCGGCATCGCTGATCAACGCGCTGCCGCGTGACCCGCGCAAGCATCAGACATTCGAGAATATCCGCATCGTCGGCAAGGGCACCATCGATGGCAACGGCTGGAAACGCAAGGCCGATGAGACGGACGAGCGCGGCCAGCCATTGCCGTTCTACCTGCCCAGCGACAATACCCGCTACATGCAGGACGGCATCCTGGCCAAGTCCCAGGTCGAGCGCGCGGTGGCCGAAGGCCTGAACGTCAAGGACTCCTACGGCCAGATGCGTTCGTCGCTGATTACCGTGCGCGATGTCAAGAACGTGTTCTACGGCGGCTTCACGGTGCTCAACCCGGCCTTTCACGGCATCATGAACCTGGAAACCGAAAACGTGGTGATGGCCAACACCACGCACAAGACCTACGACGCCAACAACGGTGACGGTATCGAGTTCGCCAACAGCCGTGGTGCCATGGTCTTCAACAACTTCTTCGACACCGGCGATGACTGCGTCAACTTCGCCTCCGGTACCGGCGCCGAGGCAGTCAAGCAGAAGCCCCAGGAAGATGCCTGGATCTTCAATAACTACTTCCGCAAAGGTCACGGCATGGTGGTCGCCGGCAGTCATACCGGGGCCTGGATCCAGAATATTCTGGCCGAAGACAACGTGTCTGACGGCACCGACGCCGGCCTGCGCATGAAGAGCACCAACTTCATGGGCGGTGGCGCGCGCAACGTCATCTTCCGCGATTCGGCAATCCGCAACACGGTCAAGCAGGCGTTTATCTTTACCCTCGACTACCACGACCCGAACGCCAAGCTCGACTACCAGCGCTCGACCATCCCTGGGCAGTTCCGTGATATCCGGGTCAGCGACGTAACCGTCGAAAACGCCCGCAGCGCCGCGATCGAGGTCAAGGGTGACAGCGAACACGACGCCTTCCACGAGAAGCTGGTGTTCGAGCGGGTACGCTTCAGCGGCCCGGCAGTGGCGAAAATCAACGGCCTGAAAGACTCACGCTTCGACACCGTGACCTTCAGCGAAACCGGCGACGCTCAGCCATGGCAGGTCAGCAACAGCCAGGGCCTGACGTTCCGCAATGTAGAGCCGGTGCCGAAGTAAGCCCCGACAAGCACGCCTGACCTGTAGGAGCGATCCTGGTCGCGAAGGCTGCATGACATTCACAGCAAATGTTGTGCTTTTACCGGCCCCTTCGCGAGCAAGCTCGCTCCTACCGATAACCTGGCTTTTGCAACTCATACGTCTGCGGCAGTAATCCTCAATCCCGTCCTTTCAAGGATGGGTCGGCCTGACCAGATCCAGCAGGTTATCCCTGGATTTGAGGCTCTGCAGAATGATGTCTGAGCGGATGTCCGTCACGCCGGGTGTGGCATGCAGGCGGTTGACGATGAAGTCGGTGTAATGCGCCAGGTTGCGGGTGCGTACCCGCAGCAGGTAATTGCTCGCCCCGGTGACGATGAACGCATCGGCCACCTCAGGCCATTGCTGAATGGCTTCGATAAACCGCTCGTGCCAGCCGTCCACGTCTTGGCGCACGTTGATGTTGACCATCGCCTGCACCTCGATTCCCAGTTTCGCCGCGTCCAGCCGCACGCCGTAGCCGGCAATGATGCCTTCGCTTTCCAGGTTGCGCAGCCGGCGCAAACAGGCCGAGGGTGACAGCGAGACTTTCTCTGCCAGGTCCTGATTGCTCATCCGGCCATCCTGATTGAGAAAGGCCAGGATGCGCAGATCAATGCTGTCCAGTTTCACGATTGAAGAATCCTTCGATATTTGTTTAAAGATTCGAATAATCTGCGAATAAATGTCATTGGGTCGAGCATTTGGCAAGATAATTCTGCTTCCCTGCGGATAAGATTCTTCAAAGGCTGCACGGGAGCAAAATAACAATGCAACAGCACAATGCCTGGTGGGACATCAGCCCGCCGTTGAACACTCAGACCCCTACCTGGCCGGGCGACACGCCGTTTCAGGAGGAGCGCGTCTGGGCCTATGGGCCACAGTGCCCGGTCAATGTCGGGCGCATTACGCTCTCGCCACACACCGGCGCGCACGTCGATGCGCCGCTGCATTACAGCCCCGATGGCTTGCCGATTGGTGAGGTCTCGCTGGACCTGTACATGGGGCCGTGCCGGGTCATTCACTGCCTGGGCAGCGGCGCCCTGGTCGAACCCGGCGATATCGAACAGGCTCTGGCTGCGGTGCCTGAGCGGGTGCTGCTGCGCACTTACCAGCAGGCACCGCTGAGCCACTGGGACAGTGCCTTCACGGCCGTCGCCCCGGCCACTATTGAATTGCTGGCGCGCCACGGGGTGCGCCTGATCGGCATCGACACGCCGTCTCTGGACCCGCAGGACTCCAAGACCCTGGACGCTCATCGCTGCGTGGAACGCTCACGCATGGCGATTCTGGAAGGCATCGTCCTGGATGAGGTGCCTGAAGGCGATTACGAGTTGATCGCCTTGCCCCTGCGCTTTTCCCATCTCGACGCCAGTCCTGTGCGTGCGGTACTGCGACCTTTGAAAGGATAAAACCATGTCACTTGAACAAGAACTCAGAGAACTGGACCAGGCCGATCCGCTGGCTGCGCTGCGCAATGAATTTGCCCTGCCGGACGGGGTGATCTACCTGGACGGCAACTCGCTCGGCGCACGGCCCAAAGCCGCACTGGCCCGCGCCACGCAGATGATCGAGCAGGAGTGGGGCGAAGGCTTGATCCGCAGCTGGAACACTGCGCAGTGGAGCACCCTGTCGACCCGTCTGGGCGACAAGCTGGCCGGCCTGATCGGCGCCGGACCTGGTGAAGTGGCGATCACTGATACCACCACCGTCAACCTGTTCAAGACCCTCGCCGCCGGTTTGCGCGTCCAGGCCGAGCGCGCGCCGCAGCGCAAGATCATTCTCTCGGAACTGCACAACTTCCCGGCCGACCTGTATGTCATCGAAGGCCTCGCTGACCTGCTGCAGCAAGGCTACGAGCTGCAACTGATCGACAAGCCCGAAGACTTGCCCACATTGCTCAATGACAAAGTCGCGCTGGTGCTGCTGACCCACGTCAACTACAAGAGCGGGCACATGTTCGACATGAGCGCGACCACTGAGCTGATTCACCGGCACGGTGCGCTGGCGCTCTGGGATCTGGCGCACTCGGCAGGTGCGGTGCCGGTTGATCTGACCGCTGCCAAGGCCGATTACGCGATCGGTTGCACCTACAAATACCTCAACGGCGGACCGGGTTCACCGGCCTTCGTCTGGGTCTCGCCAGATTTGTGCGACCTGACCTGGCAGCCGCTGTCTGGCTGGTGGGGGCATGCCCGCCAGTTCGCCATGGAGCCGCACTACCAACCGGCCTCCGGCATCACCCGTTACCTGTGCGGTACTCAGCCGCTGGTGTCGCTGGGTATGGTCGAGTGCGGCCTGGACCTCTTCGCCCGTACCGACATGCAGGCGCTGCGCCGCAAGTCGCTGGCCCTGACCGACCTGTTCATCCGGCTGGTGGAGGAGCGCTGCAAGGATCATCCGCTGACCCTGGTGACCCCGCGTGAGCATGCACAGCGCGGCAGCCATGTGAGCTTCGAACACCCTGAAGGCTACGCCGTGGTCCAGGCGCTGATTGCCAAGGGCGTGATCGGTGATTACCGCGAGCCGCGCATCATGCGCTTTGGTTTCACCCCGCTGTATACCTCGTTCCAGGACGTCGGGCTGGCCGTGCAGGCGCTGGTCGAAGTGCTCGATAACCAAGAGTGGCGTGCGCCACAATTTCAGACCCGTCACGCGGTGACCTGAGGAGATTTCCATGAGCCAATGTCCTTTCTCCCATGGCAATGCCGCCCAGCAATGGCATGACGCCAAGCTGGATTTCAGCAATGACATGACCTACGGCGACTACCTGGATCTCAAGCGTATTCTCAGCGCCCAGCATCCGTTGTCCAGCGACCACAACGAGCTGCTGTTCATCATTCAGCACCAGACCTCGGAGCTGTGGATGAAGCTGATGCTCCACGAGCTGCGTGCGGCTCGTGAACAGCTCAAGCAAGGGGATCTGCCGCCGGCGTTCAAGATGCTCGCCAGGGTTTCGCGGATCTTCGACCAGTTGGTGCATGCCTGGGCCGTACTGGCGACCATGACCCCCAGCGAATACGTGGCGTTTCGCCCGTCGCTGGGCCAGTCTTCGGGCTTTCAGTCGTTCCAGTACCGCGAGATCGAATTCATTCTGGGCAACAAAAGCGTGCCACTGCTGGAGCCTCATGCTCATCGCCCGGAGTTGCTGGCCGAATTGCAGAAAACCCTTGCCGAGCCGTCGCTGTATGACGAAGCCATTCGCCTGCTGGCCAAGGCTGGCCTGGACGTCGACGCGCAACGCCTGCAAGAGGTGGCGCCAACCCGCACGATCCATAACGAGTCGGTGGAAGCGGCGTGGAAGGTGGTCTATCAGCACCCGCACCAGTACTGGGACTTGTACCAGTTGGCCGAGAAGTTCATCGACCTGGAAGACTCCTTCCGTCAGTGGCGTTTCCGCCATGTGACCACCGTCGAGCGGATTATCGGTTTCAAGAAAGGCTCGGGCGGCACCGAGGGCGTGGGTTACCTGCGCAAGATGCTCGACACCGAACTGTTCCCGGAACTCTGGAGTTTGCGTTCCACCTTGTAACGAATCTGGCGCATCGACTGCGATGCGCCATGTTGTACTGCGTGTCATTAGAACAAAAAAACATCCAATAATAATAAGGTAAGCCATGAACCTCTCTGATCGTACTCGACGTACCGACTGCCCGTAATAAAACCAAAAAACGCACAGTTTATTGCTGCTCTTCCATGACCTGCATCCGTATGGCCTTGCGCGGCGTTATTGCGTGCGCGGGCACGTGGCATGCCGGCCTTATCGAGGTTGCATACATGAGTATCGAAAACACGACCACCCTACAGCGTGGTCTAAGCAGTCGGCATATCCAGCTTATTGCCCTGGGCGGGGCGATTGGCACGGGCCTGTTTCTGGGCACCGCCGGGGTATTGAAAACCGCAGGCCCCTCAATGATTCTTGGCTACGCGATTGCCGGGTTCATTGCCTTTCTGATCATGCGCCAATTGGGTGAAATGGTGGTTCAAGAGCCGGTAGCCGGCTCGTTCGGCCATTTCGCCACCCGTTATTGGGGGCGCTTCGCCGGTTTTCTCTCCGGCTGGAACTACTGGATCATGTACGCCCTGGTGTGCATGGCCGAACTAACCGCCGTTGGTAAGTACGTGCAGTTCTGGTGGCCGGAAGTGCCGATCTGGGTCAGCGCTGCGCTGTTCTTCGTGCTGGTCAATGTGATTAACCTGAGTAGCGTCAAAGCCTTTGGCGAGACCGAATTCTGGTTCGCGATCGTCAAAGTCGCCGCCATTATCGGCATGATTGTGCTCGCCAGTTACCTGCTGGTCAGCGGCAATGGCGGGCCGCAGGCGTCGGTGAGCAATCTGTGGGAGCACGGCGGGTTCTTCCCCAATGGGTTCACCGGCATGCTGATGGCCATGGGTTTTATCCTGTTTGCTTTTGGCGGCATGGAAATGATCGGCATCACCGCAGCCGAGTCGGACAACCCGCGCCGGGTGATCCCCAAGGCGATCAATCAGGTGGTGTGGCGCATCATCATTTTCTATGTCGGTGCCCTGACCCTGCTGTTGGCGCTGTACCCGTGGGATCAGTTGCTGGTCAGCCTGTCATCCAGTCAGGACGCTTACGGTGCCAGCCCGTTTGTGAAGATCTTTTCCCTGATTGGCAGCGATGTCGCGGCCCATGTGCTGAACTTCGTGATCCTCACCGCCGCGTTGTCGGTTTACAACGGCGGTGCCTACTGCATGAGCCGCATGCTGTTCGGCCTGGCCGAACAAGGCAACGCGCCGAAAGTCTTCCTGCGCGTCAACCGTCGCGGCATTCCTGTGGCGGCGGTACTGGCCTCTGCGGCGGTCACCGGCGTGTGCCTGTTGATTAACTACCTGGTGCCGGGCAATGCCTTCGAGTTGATGATGACGCTGGCGGTGGCGGCGCTGTTGATCAACTGGGTAATGATTACCCTGACCCACATGCGCTTTCGCCGGGCCATGCGGATTAAAGGTGAAGCCCTGCATTTCCGGGCGCTGTGGTTTCCGTTCGGCAACATCCTCTGCCTGGCCTTCATGGCGATGATCCTGGTGGTCTTGCTGATGATTCCTGGCATCCGTATTTCGGTGTTCATGATCCCGGTGTGGGTCGTGCTGTTGTGGGTCGCCTTCAAACTCGCAAAGCCGCCAATGAGCGAACTTCAAAGCCCGGCTTTTACCTCTCAGAAGCCATGACTGGCAAGTAACCAAGTCAGGTTGTAATCCTGTTTTTCATGGAGTGAATGATATGTACGTTCGTCTGTTTATGGCGGCTGCGGGTGTTTTAGGCGCGGCTCCGGTATGGGCCGCAGCACAATCAGCGTCAGCCGGTTTTGTCGAAGATGCTCATCTGAATGTATTGATGCGCAATGCTTATATCAGCCGCGATTACAAACACGGCGCGCAGGATAAAGCCGAATGGGGCCAGGGCTTCATCGGCAAGTTCAGCTCCGGATTTACCCAGGGCACGGTGGGTGTGGGTGTGGATGCCTTTGCCATGTATGCCGTGCGTCTGGATGGTGGCAAGGGCCGCAGCGGTGCGCCGGGGATCGAGTTCTTCAAGCGGGGTGACTCGGGCGCGGCTGCCGACGACCTGGCCCGCGCCGGCGGTGCGATCAAACTGCGGGTGTCCAACACCGTGCTCAAATACGGCGACATGATGCCGACCCTGCCAGTGCTCAATCACGACGACTCACGTCTGCTGCCGGAGAGTTTTACCAAGCTGGCGCGAAAAGCCCCTTCCTTAAGGTGGGGGATGAAAGCGCCACCGCGAAGCGCTCATAGGGGTTAACATCCATAAAACCGCCCCTATTCTGTATTTCATGACTGAAATGAAAGCGACCAAAACCCTCAAGATTCGAGTGCGAGACAAGCACGCAGCGCAGCTGCGTGAAGCTTCTCGTGCTGTGAATTTTGTGTGGAACTACGTAAACGAGTTGAGCAGTCGCGCGATTCGTGAGCACGGTCGTTTTCTGTCGGCGTTCGACATTCACCATTGGGGCGCGACAAGCCCCGCCGTTCAGGGCGGGGAAGGATAGCGCGGACGGCGTAGCCGTCCCTGGTTGCAGTGGGGTGTCTGCTGCTGTTCGATGTACGCACCGCCACAGGATGATGCGCAGTAACACGGCGACACAGATGCCCTTTTACGGCGGTATTTCGTTACAAAGACCCCATGGGCGTGCAGCTTGAAAACACCGTGCCGTCCGCGCCTAATGTCGTCTTGATCGCTCATGGTTCAAGAGCAGCATGCAACGACTTCAAGCCTTCAAGTACGAACTCATGCCAGACGGCCGGCAGGAGCGGCAAATGCGCCGCTTTGCGGGCTCCTGTCGCTTCGTCTTCAACAAGGCGCTGGCGTTGCAGAAGGAGCGCCACGAGCAAGGCGAGAACAAGCTCGGCTATGCGGGCCTGTGCAAGTTGTTGACCGAATGGCGCAATAGCCCGCAAACCGCATGGCTGGCCGATGCGCCTGCTCACCCGTTGCAACAGAGCCTCAAGGATCTGGAACGGGCCTACACCAATTTCTTCACCAAGCGAGCCGACTTTCCCCGGTTCAAGAAGAAGGGGCAGCGCGACAGTTTCCGCTATCCCGACCCGAAACAGATCAAGCTCGACCAGACCAACAGCCGCCTGTTCTTGCCCAAGCTGGGCTGGCTGCGCTACCGCAACAGCCGCGAGGTGCCTGGCACGGTGAAGAACATCACCGTGAGCCAGTCGTGTGGCAAGTGGTTCGTGAGCATCCAGACTGAACGCGAGATCGATGAGCAGCCCACGGCACAGGGTGCGGCAGTCGGCATCGACATGGGCATTGCCCGGTTCGCCACGCTTTCGGATGGCTCGTTCTACGCACCCCTGAACAGCTTCAAACGCCATGAAACCGCGCTGTGCAAAGCGCAGCAGGCGATGAGCCGCAAGGTCAGATTCAGCCGCAACTGGAACAAGGCGAAAGCCCGCGTCCAGCGCATTCACTCGCGCATCGGCAATGCCCGCCGCGACTATCTGCACAAGTGCTCCACCACGATCAGCCAAAACCACGCGATGGTGTGTATCGAGGACTTGCAGGTACGCAATATGTCCAGGTCGGCGGCAGGTACGGCCGAGGCACCGGGAAGAAACGTTCGGGCCAAGTCTGGCCTGAACAGGGCCATCCTCGATCAGGGCTGGTTCGAGTTCCGCCGCCAACTGGACTACAAGCTGGCGTGGCGCAGTGGCTGGCTGATTGCCGTGCCGCCGCGAGATACCAGCCGCACGTGCCCGTGTTGCGGCCATGTGTCGGCGGCCAACCGCCAGACGCAAGCGCTGTTCAGGTGTGTGGGATGTGGTTTTGAAGGCAACGCCGATGTGGTCGGCGCGATGAATGTACTAAGGGCGGGACACGCCCGGTTAGCCTGTGAAGTGAGCGCAGAGGTCATGGCGCCAGCAGCAGGAACCCACCGAAGCGACTCGGGGGCGGCTCGATGCCGCGCCTGAGCGCCGTAGGAATCTCCGGCCTTTAGACCGGGGAGGATGTCAACTGGCGCGTGGCTTATGTGCGTGGCGACAACATACGCACCGGCCAGGGCGAAGGGCGTGAGCATGAGATCTTCAATCAGTTCCAGTACGTGGTGCAGAACGGCGCGGCTAAGGATCTGAAAGTGCGCCTGCGCACCTCCAATAACATGCGCCCGGCCGGCTACATGGATGACGGCAACGAGGTGCGTGCGTTCATCGAATACCCGCTCAATATCTTCTGAGCCTTGCGGCCAGGCCCTGCCAGCGCTGGCAGGTGCCCGGCCGCGCTGGATGCCCTGGTTTCGCGTTGGACGACGTGTCTGATGAGTTCTACGCTGCCGAACAGGCCAGGCAGAACCGGGTTGCAACAACCTGTCATCAGCTGGATTGGCTTTTCTATGTCATATGGCGTTATATTTTTGCCATATGGCAAGAGGAGTGACCGTCATGATTTCAGAAAGCCGCGCCACCTATTGTGTGCCCCACGATCCTGCAAGGCCGCTGTTGTTGTTGTTCGGCGACAACGCCAAGCCGCAGATCAACGACGCTTTCGAGCTGCATTCGCTGATGGAAAAGGGCTTTCCGTCAGAGCGGGTCATCGCCTTCGTACAATCGTGCAGCGAGTTTCGTGATCATCAGGTGTTCTCACGCATCATTGGTCTGTCTGACCGCACTCTGCAGCGGCGAATCAAGAATCCTGAACCTTTGACGGCTGAGCAGACCAACGGCGCCTGGCGGTTGGCCAGTGTGCTGAGCCGCGCCGAAGAGGTGCTGGGTGAGCGCAAGCGCGCGTTGAACTGGATGACCACGCCGGCCATGGGGCTGGAGGGCAGGGTGCCGCTGGAGCTGCTGACCACCCAGATGGGCTTTGAGCTGGTTGAAGACTTTCTCACCCGTATGGATTACGGGGTGTACTCCTGATGCTGGTGGCGCCAGGCAGCCGTGAGCTGTACCTGTGGCGTCTTGATCAGGCCAGGCATGCCAGCAGTTGGGCCTCGGGGATCGGTGCCGAAATGGCCGGTGGGCGCTGGAACTCCAGAGGGATCAAAACGGTGTATTGCAGTGCCGACCCGGCCACTGCAATTCTTGAAGTCGCGGTGCACAAGGGCTTTCAGACGCTCGACACAATGGCGCATGTGCTGACCTGCGCCCGGGTGCTGGAGCCTGAGCGGGTGCATCGGGTCTTGCCCCATGAGGTGCCCAACCCCAACTGGCTGGTTCCCGGTTCACCCGGTCGCGGTCAGCAGCAGTACGGCGACCGTCTGCTGGCGCAGCACCCCTTGATCCTCATCCCCTCGGCGGTATCACGTTACAGCTGGAACGTGCTGATCAACCCGCTGACCGCCGACGGCCTGTTCGAAGAGCTCAGTCAGGAACGCTTTGCCCTGGATACGCGGCTCAACCCGCCAGTCAACTAGCCGGCTGCGGCTGCATCTATAACCCCAGGCTGCTTCTGATCAAGCCATACGCCTGAGCAATGATCGGATTGACCGCGTTGGGCCGTACCCACAGGTGATAAGTCACGTCCGGCAGGCGTGGCAGGCCGTCGCTTTCGCCCAGCACGCGCATGTCCGGGCCGACCATTTCCATGCTCCGCGCCGTAATGCCCAGCCCGGCCCGCACCGCGGCCTTGATGCCGATCAGGTTGGAGGCAAGGTACGCCTGACGCCAGGCAATGTCGGCCTGCTCCAGCGCTTGCAGGGCGATGCGCCGATAGATGCTCGGTTCGTCCACCAGAACCAGCGGCAAGGGTTGCAACGGGTCGTGCTGGTACTGCGCTGCGCAGATCCACCACACCGGTGAGGTGCGCAGCGCAAAGCCTTGCAGGCTCGGGTCGGTGCGGGTCGAGATGATCATGTCGACCTTGCCGCGATGCAGGTCTTCCATCAGAAACGGGCTGCGGCCCACGTCGATCTCCAGACGCAGGTTAGGTGCCGAGCGGGCGATATGGCTGAGGATTGGCGGCAGGATGGTATCGGCTATATCGTGCGGCGAGCCGATGCGTAGCACGCCACTGAGGCTGTTATCGCGCAGGGCGTTGAGCGCATCGTCGTTGAGCGCCAGCATCTGCCGGGCATGGCGCAACAACTGGCGACCCGGTTCGGTAAGCGTCTTCTGGCGGCCCTGTTTCTGCAGCAAGGTCACCCCCACCTGCTGCTCCAGGCGCTGCATGTGCTGGGTAACCGAGGACTGGGTGCGTGCCAGCGACTGGCCGGCTTCGGCAAAACTGTGATGATCCACCACTGCCACAAAGGTGCGCAGCAGCTCCAGATCCAGGGTCGATTCAGGCATGGTCAGGGTTGTTTCACATAAGCGGAAAATTCTAATCGATTAAATATCATTATGTATTTGCTCGTAAAGGCCTGAGCTTCAATTCGCTTAGTCCAGTATTTTCGGGCTTATAACCCATTTTTAAAAGCGCTGAAGATTTCGAGTTATAACAATATTAGATATTTGAATTTCCGTTCCCTTCATTGACTGCCTAGGATGCCGCCTCATTGGCCGGACATCCTGGCCGGGGACGAGGAATTGCCATGTCGTTGTTGTTCAAGGCTCGTAAGCCGTTGTTGTGTGCCCTGTTGGCCCCTCTCGCGGCAGTGGTTGCCACTGCCGCCATGGCCGATGCCACGCTGGACAAGATCCAGGAGCGTAAACAGGTCACCGTCGGGGTGCTGCTGTCGGGCGGCCCGTTCGGCGCCATCTACCCGGCCAACCAGCAACCGGTGGGCATGAACGTCGACATGGCCAACGATCTGGGCCGGCAGTTGGGCGCCAAGGTTGAATTGGTGTCGGTACTGCCGGCCAACCGCGTGCAGTTTCTGCAGCAGGGCAAGGTTGATCTGCTGATCGCCAACATGGAGTGGAACACCGACCGCGACAAACTGCTCGGTCATGTGCCGACGCCGTTCTACATGGTCGGCGGCACGGCAGTGGTCAGCAAGGACAGTCCTATCACCACCTGGGAGCAGCTCAAGGACCAGCCGGTCTGCACCTCCCAGGGCAGCAGCTACACCCAGCCGCTGATCAAGCTCGGCGTCGACCTCAAAGCCTTCAAGAGTTCGTCCGAATCCTTGCTGGCCCTGCGTGGCAATAACTGCGTCGCCGCGGTGCATGACGCCACCCTGGTCAACCCGTTGCTGGCCAAGGGCGGCGAGTGGTCCGGCTACCGCGCGATCAGCCCGGAACTCAACCCGGCCCCTTCAGTGATCTGGACCCGCCCCGGCGAGACCGACACCCAGGCCCGGCTGGACAGCATCGTCAAGGGCTGGCACCGCAGCGGCTGGCTGATCGAGCGCGAGAAGGCCAACAACATCACCCCGGCCTCGCCTGCGCTGAAGCGTTTGCAACAGGAAAACCAGGCCACTGGCGCCTGACTCACCGTCTGACCAAGGGATATGTTGATGAGCAAGCGCTTTTCCATTCGTACGCTGGCGCTGCTGGTGGCTCCGCTGTTCGCCGCCTGCGCCGGTCTGGCCCAGGCTGACGCCACCCTGGACAAGATTCAGGAGCGGCACAAGATCAGTGTCGGGGTGATGCTGACCGGTGCGCCGTTCGGCACCATCGACCCGCAAACCCGCGAGCATCAGGGGTACAACGTCGAACTGGCCAAGGCCCTGGCCGCTGCGCTGGGCGTTGAAGTCGAGACCGTCTCGGTGCTGGCGCCCAACCGGGTGCAGTTTCTCCAGCAAGGCAAGGTCGATGTGCTGATCGCCAACATGCAGTACACCGACGAGCGTGCCAAACAACTGAGCTACGTGCCCACGCCCTACGAGCAGGTGGGCGGTGCCGCGCTGATTCGCAAGGACGCGGGTATCAAGAGCTGGGAAGACCTGCGCGGCAAACCGGTCTGCGTGTCCCAGGGCAGCAACTTCATCGAGCCCTTGCAGCAGACCTACGGCGCCGAGATCAAGGCGTTCCGCAGCCAGTCCGAGTCGTTGCTGTCACTGCGTGGCAATGGCTGTGTGGCAGCGGTGCACGTCAGCCCGACCATGCACAGCCTGCTCGATGCACCGGAGTGGTCCGGTTATGAAATTCCACTCGCCAGCGACCTGATTCCGTCGGACTCGGTGATCTGGTTGCGCAAGGGCGAACAGGACACCCAGGCGCGTATCGACGCCATCGTCCGCGACTGGCACCGCTCCGGCTGGCTGCTTGAGCTGGGCGAGCGCACCGGCATGCATCCGTCGGCGGCGCTGCGTGAATTGCACCAGAAGTACAAGAATGCCGCACCGTTGCAGGCGGCCCGATGACCCAGGCGTCACTGTTCGATGGCCTGTGCCAGCTACTGGGCGAGCGTTACGTCCAGCGCGGCGCAGCGGGGCTGTCGGTGCTCAGCGACAAGCATCGTCAGTATCACGGCCAGGTCCAGGCCATCGTGCGTCCCGGCTGCACCGCTGAGGTGGCGGCCGTGGTGCGCCTGTGCGGCGAGCATGATGCGCCGCTGGTGGTGCAGGGCGGTAACACCGGGCTGATGGCCGGCGCTACACCTGATGCCAGCGGCCGTTCGGTGCTGGTGTTGCTTGAGCGCCTGAACCAGGTGCGGGAAGTCGACACCGACAATGACACCCTGACCGTCGAGGCCGGTTGCATCCTCGCCCATGTACAGCAGGTTGCTCGACAAGCCGGGCGGTTGTTCCCGCTGAGCCTGGGCGCAGAAGGCAGCTGCACCATTGGCGGCAATCTGGGCACCAACGCTGGCGGCACTGCGGTGCTGCGCTACGGCAATGTCCGCGAGCTGACCCTGGGGCTTGAGGTGGTCACCGCCGATGGCGAGATCTGGAATGGCCTGCGCGGCTTGCGCAAGGACAACACCGGCTACGACCTGCGCGACCTGTTTATCGGCAGCGAAGGCACGTTGGGCATCATCACCGCTGCCACCCTCAAACTGTTTGCGTTGCCGCGTTCACGTTGCACCGCCTATGTCGCGTTTGCATCGCTGACCGATGCGGTGCGCATGCTGTCCCATGCCCGTGACGGGCTGGGGGCCGGGTTGACCGGTTTCGAGCTGCTGTCCCGCGAGTGCCTGGCATTGCTCAAAGAGCAGTTTGCCGACAGCGTATTGCCCTTCGCTGAATTGCATGACCCCTGGTATGCACTGATCGAACTGTCGTCGAATCAGGCTCAGCCCCTGGCCCAGGCGCAGTTTGAACACGTGCTGGCCGGCGCGCTGGAAACAGAGCTGATCAGCGATGCCGTCATTGCCCAGAGCCTGGCCCAGAGCGAGGCCATGTGGCAGCTGCGCGAAAACATGAGCGAAGCCCAGGGCCGTGCCGGGCGCAACATGAAGCACGACATCTCGCTGCCGGTGTCGCGCATCGCGGCATTTGTTGATCACACCGGCGCCTTGCTGCAACAGCAGTTTCCCGGCGTGCGGCACTTCACCTTCGGTCATCTGGGCGACGGCAACCTGCACTACAACGTCGCCCATCCCATCGGCCAGAGCGTTGAGGCGCATATGGCCAATTACGCCGCGCTCAGCCAGTGCGTGCACGACAGCGTGCAGGCCCACGGTGGCTCGATCAGTGCCGAACACGGCATCGGCCAGCGCAAGCGCGAGTTGCTGCCGCGTTACAAGAGCGCGGTGGAACTGGACCTGATGCGCCGTATCAAGCAGGCCCTCGACCCGCGCGGCCTGCTCAACCCCGGCAAAGTCCTGCCGCTGGAGGCACCATGAATCTGCAATTGTCCCAACGGGTCCGGCGCGTCACGCTGTCGGCCAATGCGGCGGCCAAATCACGGGTTACCGAGCTGCGTGAGGCGGGCCTCGATATCCTCGACCTGACCACCGGCGAGCCGGATTTCGATACCCCCGCACCCATCAAACAGGCGGCGCTGGCCGCGCTGGAACGTGGCGAGACCAAATACACCGCCACCCCCGGCACCCGCGCTTTGCGCCAAGCCATCCAGCGCAAACTGCTGGCGGAAAACCGGCTGGGCTTCGAGCTGGCGCACATCGTGGTCGGCAACGGTGCCAAGGGCATCATCTTCAATGCTTTTGCCGCGACTCTGGATGACGGTGATGAGGTGCTGGTGCCGGTGCCGTACTGGCCGACCTTTCCCGACAGTGTGCGCTTCAACGGCGGCCTGCCGGTGCTGCTCGACTGCCCGCTGGAGCAGGGCTGCAAGCTCACCGCGCAGCAGTTGCAGGCCGCGATCGGTCCGCGCACCCGCTGGCTGATCCTCAACAGCCCCGGCAACCCCAGCGGCGCGTTGTACAGCCAGGCCGAACTGCTGGCGCTGGCCGAGGTGCTGCGTGCCCATCCGCAGGTGTGGGTGCTGCTCGATGAGCTCTATGAGCACATCCGCTTCGACGGCCAACCGCCGTTGAACCTGCTCAATGTGGCGCCGGATTTGGGTGATCGCTGCCTGCTGGTCGGCGGGGTGTCCAAGACCTATGCGATGACCGGCTGGCGTATCGGTTTTGGCGCCGGCCCGCGTGAACTGACCCAGGCCATGACCGTGGTGCAGTCGCAGTCGGCCTCCGGTGCTTCGTCAGTGGGGCAGGCGGCGGCAGTGGCGGCGTTCGAGGGCGGGCTGGAGTTTCTCAAGCCGCAGGTTGCGGCCTACCGTGAACGGCGCGATGCATTGGTCGCCGCATTGGCGCCGGTGTCGGGCCTTCAAGTATTGGTGCCGCAGGGCGGTTTCTTCGTCTTCGTCCAGTGTGCCGGGCTGATCGGCCATTGGCGCCCTGATGGCCGGCAGATTGGCAGCGATGCCGACCTTGTGGAGTGGTTTCTGGAGCAGGGTGTCGCGGTGATTGCTGGCAGCGCCTATGGCGCGTCACCCTGGTTTCGCGTGTCGATTGCCGCCGCCACCGACAGCGTGCGTGAAGCCGGTCGGCGTCTGGCCCTGGCGTGCGAGCGCTTGAGCGAGGTGCGGCAATGATCCAGCAGTTCGTGACCTGGATGGCGCATCTGGGCCTGGATTATCAATTTCTGTTCGACGCCTACCAGCGCGGCAGTCTGATCGACGGTGCGCTGACCACCCTGCTGCTGTGCCTGCTGGGGATTGTCGGCAGCCTGCTGGTCGGCGTGCTGCTGGCTGGCGCACTGACCAGCGGCCGCCGCTGGTTGGTGCTGCCGGCGCGGGTGTTTGTGGAAGTTACCCGCAACACTCCGACCCTGGTGCAGCTGTATTGCGCCTTCCTGGTGCTGAACATGCTGCTGACCCAGGCCGTCGGCACCGGCAACCCGCTGACACCGTTTGCCTGGGTGGTGATTGTCATCTCCCTGCACAAGGGCGCGTTTCATGCCGAGTCGCTGCGCGCCGGCATTGAAGCCGTACCGGCGGTGACCCTCGAAGCCGCCAGTTCTCTGGCCTTTAGCCGTCGCCAGTTGCTGTGGAACGTGCAACTGCCGCTGGCCCTGCGCTTTGCCCTGCCGGCGCTGGTCAACAACCTGATTGACCTGGTCAAGATGACGGCCGTGGCATCGGCGATTGCGGTCAACGACATCACCTATGCGTCGATCATGATCTGGACCCAGAGCGATAACGTCATCGAGCTGATGATCCTGCTCCTGAGCTTCTTCGGGCTGCTCAGCTTTATCGTCAACCTGGCTGGCCGCGCCCTCGAAGCGCGCCTGAGGATGCCTGGCTATGGCCACTGAACAAAGTATCGCCGCACAAGTGTTCGGCGCCCTCTGGCAATGGCTGCCGGCACTGGGCGTGGGCCTGTGGCAGAACATCCTGATCAGCATTACCGCGATTGCCCTGGGCACCGTGCTGGGCCTGCTGGTCGGCGCCTTTGCGTTGTCGCCGGTCGCGCCGCTGCGTGGCCTGGCGCGGGTCTGGGTGCAGGTGTTTCGCAATGCGCCCTGGCTGGTGCTGATCTACTTCACCACCTACGTGTTCCCGTTCGAGATCAAGCTCGCCGGGCATTACCTGCCATTTCCCGACTGGCTCAAGGTCACCGTGGGCCTGGCGCTGCCGGCCAGTGCCAACGTCGCAGAGATCTTCCGGGGCGCCATCGGCTCGATCCCTACCACACAGTGGGAAGCGGCGCGGTCGCTGGCCTTTACCCGTGGCCAGATCTTCACCTCGATCATCCTGCCGCAGTGCTTCAAACGTATGTTGCCGCCGTGGATGAACCTCTATGCGGTGGTGACCATGGGCACCGCGCTGGCCTCGCTGGTCGGCGTGCACGACCTGATCGACACCGCGCAGATCGCCAGCAACACGGTCAACCTGACCGGCTTTACGGTGCTGATCTATTTCAGCGTGCTGGCACTGTTCTTTATCTATTGCTACCCGATTTCCCGCCTCACTCAACGCCTGGAGCGCCGTTATGCCTTCTGAACCCTTGATCAGCCTGCGCGACGTGCACCTGGCGTTTGGCGACAACCGTGTGCTCAAAGGCATCAACCTGGATGTGCACAAAGGCCAGGCGGTGTCGATCATCGGTCCGTCCGGCTCGGGCAAATCCACCATCCTGCGCTGCATCACCGGCCTGCTCAGGCCGCAAAGCGGCTCGATCCGGGTCGGTGGCACCGAGGTCAGCACGCTGCACACCGAGGCCGAGCTGATCAGCCTGCGCAAGCGGGTGGGCTTTGTGTTCCAGCAGTTCAACCTGTTCCCGCATTTGTCGGTCCTGGAAAACCTGGTCATCGCGCCGCGCAAGGTGATGCGCCGCGAGCGCGCCGAAGCCGAGCGTCAGGCCCTGGAGCTGCTGGCCAAGGTGCGCATGGAGCATAAGGCCCATGCCTATCCGGGCCAGTTGTCTGGGGGGCAGCAACAACGAGTGGCCATCGCCCGTGCGCTGGCCATGCGTCCTGAGCTGATCCTGTTCGATGAAGTGACCTCGGCGCTGGACCCGGAAACGGTCGGCGAAGTGCTGACCGTGATCCGCGAGCTGACCGAAGAAGGCATGACCTGCGTGCTGGTCACCCACGAGATGCGCTTCGCCGAAGACATCAGTGACGTGGTGTATTTCACCGAGAACGGCCTGATCGCCGAACACGGCAGCGCCGAGCAGATTTTCCAGCATCCGCATAACGACCGTACCCGCGAATTCCTGCGCCATGCCCTGCATGACCGGGGCCAACGGGTCGGCAAACCGGCTCCGGATGTCTTTAGCAACCTGAGCCGGTTCAGCATTTCCGTATGACCGTGACCCTGACTACACAAAGAGAGACCGCCATGTCCGCCGAATCCGTTATCCAGCCATTCCTGCAAGCCATCCGCGCCATTCATGAGCGCGGCGTCGACCGTGCGGCGCTGAATGAAATCATCAGCCTGCTCGAAGGCCTGACCGCACACCGCGAGCTGTTCAATTTCGAGCGCTTCCCGGCGCCGACGCCAGGCGAGGGTAATACCCAGTTCCGTTATCGGCTGAACGACGACGGTGAAAGCCCGACCCTGTACCTCAACTCGCTGCTGCCGGGTAAAAGCACCCTGCCGCACAACCATGAAACCTGGGCGGTGATCGTCGCGGTCGAGGGTCAGGAACTCAACCGTGTCTACCAGCGCGGCGACGATGGCAGCGACCCGGCCAACGCGGTGCTGGAGCTGGAGCGCGAAGTGGTGGTGCAGCCGGGGACTTCCATCGGTTTTCTCGGCGAAGACCTGCACGGCATCCGCGTTGAAGGTGAACAACCGACCCTGCACTTTCACCTCTATGGCCGACCGCTGGAGTCGCTGGAAAACCGCTACGGCGTGCGCGAAGACGGCTCGGTGATCAACTACAACAAGTCGCAGATGTCGCCTTCGATCGAAGCCTACGGGCTCTGAGCCCAAGACCGTTCAGCTAATCACCGCGCAGCCTGTGGCAGCGAGCTCTGCTCGCGAAGGGGTCAGTGAAGTCGCAGCATCCGCTGCCAATCTACTGCCGCCTTCGCCAGCAAGCCGCTTCCTGCTCAGTCATCCGTTCAACCACGGCAACCCCACTCCAGGACCGGCAGCACTCCCATGAGCCATCCCGTTACCCCCGCACAACTCAAGCAATGGCTGTTCGACGGCCAGGAAATCGCCCTGTTCGATATTCGCGAACACGGCCAGTACGGTGAGGCGCATCTGTTTCATGCAGTGAACCTGCCCTATAGCCGGCTGGAAATCGAAGCCCCGCGTCTGGCACCCAACCCGGCGGTGCGCCTGGTGGTCTATGACCTGGACGGCGGTGAGCTGGCGCAGCGGGCGTTACAGCGCCTGCAAGCGCTGGGCTACCGCAACAGCCACTGGCTGGAGGGCGGCAGCACGGCCTGGCAGGCGGCGGGTAACGAACTGTTTGCCGGCGTGCATCTGCCATCCAAGGCATTTGGCGAACTGGTCGAACATGCCTGCCACACACCGCGAGTTACTGCCCAGCAACTGGCCGGCTGGCAGCGCGAAGGCAAGCCGCTGGTGGTGCTCGACGGTCGGCCGCTCAGCGAATTTCGCAAGATGAGCATCCCCGGTGCGGTGTGTTGCCCCAACGGGGAGCTGGGCCTGCGCCTGGAAGACCTGGTGCCCGACAGCCAGACCCCGATTGTGATCAACTGCGCCGGCCGTACCCGCAGCATCATCGGCGCACAGACGCTGATCAACCTCGGCATCCGCAACCCGGTGTATGCCCTGGAAAACGGCACCCAAGGCTGGTTTCTGGTCGATCAGCCGCTCGAACATGGGCGTCAGGAACACTACCCGGCCCGGCCAGACCGTGCGCCGCTGGATGAGCAACTGCAACGCGCCGTGCGCCTGGCCGAGCAGGCCGGGGTCAGGACAGTGGACGCCGGGCAGGTACTGAGCTGGGCCAATGACCCGCAGCGCAGCCTGTTCCTGTGTGATGTACGCACCCCGGAAGAGTTTGCCGCCGGCAGCCTGCCCGGCGCCCGGCATGCACCGGGCGGCCAGTTGATTCAGGGCACCGACCTGTACATCGGGGTACGCAAGGCGCGGGTGGTGGTGTTCGACAGCGAAGGGGTACGCGCACCGATTGTCGCCAGTTGGCTACGCCAGCTGGGTCATGAGGTCTATGTGCTCAAGGACGGTTTGCACAGCGGTCTGGCTTTGCAAGCGCCACGGTCGCTGGCCGTGAATCTGCCGCTGGCCAGCGTCGCTGAGCTGGCCGATGCGCGGCTGATCGACCTGCGCCCGAGCATGAGTTATCGCAAACGCCACGCCCAGGGCGCCGAGTGGTCGATTCGTTCATTGCTGGCCGAGCAGGTGCGCGGCGAGCGGCGGCCGTTGGTGCTGCTCGCCGATGAGCCTGAAGTCGCGCAACTGGCCGCCAGTGAACTGCCGGCCGAGCAGCGTGAAGGGCTGAGGCTGCTGCTCGATTGGCAGAGCTTGCCAAGCGTGGAGCACGACAACTCGTTGAGCAACGCACAGTGCATTGATTTTCTGTTTTTTGTGCATGACCGCCACGACGGCAACAAAGACGCGGCGCGTCAGTACCTGGCCTGGGAAACCGGCTTGATGGCGCAGATGACCGAGCAGGAAATCGCCAGCCTGCGGCCCTTGCAGGTTCGCGAGCCGCTGCGCACCCGGTTGCTCCATGGCGCTGCCGGGGGGCGGTTCGGTGACGTCAGTGTGGTCAGCCCGTCGGTCACCCGGATGAGCACCGTGCTGTTCGATAACCTGGCGCAGATGAAAGACATCCGCTCGCGCCGCGATCACGAACGCCTGCTCAGCTATGGCGCGCGCGGCAACCCCACAGCCTTTGCCCTGGAAGACCTGCTCACCGAGCTGGAAGGCGGTTACCGCAGCAAGCTGTACGCCACCGGCCTGGCCGCTGTGGCACAGACCTTTCTGGCTTACCTGCGGCCGGGCGATCACCTGCTGCTCACCGATGGCGTTTACGGCCCGGTGCGGCGTCTGGCCCGTGAACTGCTAGAGCCGTTCGGTATCGAGGTGCAGTACTACCGCGCCGACGGCCAGGGCCTGGCGCAACTGTTCAAGGCCAATACCCGCATGGTCTACGCCGAGACCCCGAGTTCGCTGCTTTATGAACTGGTCGACCTGCCGGCCATCGCGGCGCTGTGCAAGGCCCGTGGCGCACTGCTGGCGGTGGACAACACCTGGGGCGCCGGTTACCTGTACCGGCCGCTGGAGTTGGGCGCGGACATTTCCATCACGGCACTGACCAAATACCTGGCCGGCCACAGTGATGTGGTGATGGGCGGGGTGTGCACCACACAAGCCGCCTTTGCGCCACTGGCGCGGATGAGCGACACGGTGGGCAACAACGTCAGCCCCGACGATGCCTGGCTGGTGCTGCGCGGTGCGCGTACCCTGGCCAGCCGCATGGAGGTGCATGAGCGCCAGGCACTGGAAATCGCCCTGTGGCTCAAGCAGCGCCCGGAGGTGGCGCGGGTGTTCCATCCGGCCTTGCCGGAGCATCCTGGCCATGAGCTGTGGCTGCGCGACTTCAGCGGCAGCAACGGCCTGTTGTCTTTTGAACTGGCCGAGCCGGGTGCCCAGCGGCTGGCCAATTTCATCGACAGCCTCAAGGTGTTTGGCCTGGGTGCTTCATGGGGCGGTTACGAAAGCCTGGTCACCGTGGCCGAACTGAGCGAACGTCAGTTTGAGCAGCACCCTAAAGATGCGATCGTGCGCCTGCACATTGGTCTGGAAGATGTGCGTTCGCTCAAGGCCGACCTCGCCAAGGCCTTCGACGCCTTGCGCTGATGTAGTCACGCCGTATACCCGATGGGAGAGGCCGGCCGGTGCTTCGGTTGCCGACGAAGATTGCTGCACAGGCGCAGCAGATGCTGTGACTTTACCGGCCTCTTCACGACCAAGGTCGTTCCCACCCCAATTCTGTCTTGAAATACGGTGGGCACGACCTTGGTCGTGAAGAGGCTGCCTTCATGCAACACACACCTGTGAAGGGCTGTCTTATATCAAAATTATTTTGCATCTTTTTCATATTAGGATATGACAAAAATGCATTTCACAAGGGGCAAGGTTCTCGATAGCTTATGCGAAAAGGTTTTTAGCGGGATTAAATTTATAACCGCTAAATCAAGGTTCGCTATCAAGGAGACCCCTATGAGCGTTCAATTCATCGGCATGCTCGGCCATCGCCTGACTTCCGAGACCCTGGCACCGACGGGGCCGATCTTCGATAAACACGTGATCACCGACTTCGCCCGTGCCCACGAAGAGGCCGGTTTCGACCGGATTCTGGTCGGCTACTGGTCCGATCAGCCTGACGGTTTTCTGGTCACTGCGCTGGCCGGCCAGGTCACTTCGAAGATCAAATTCCTGCTGGCTCACCGTCCCGGTTTCGTTGCGCCGACAGTGGCCGCCCGCAAGCTCGCCACGCTGGATCATCTGCTTGATGGTCGTCTGGCCGTGCATATCATCAGCGGTGGCAGCGATGCCGAGCAGCGCAAGGATGGCGACTATCAGGATCACGACCAGCGCTATGCGCGCAGCGACGAGTTTCTGGAGGTGGTACGCCGGGTCTGGACCGAAGAGCAGCCCTTCGATCATCAGGGCACGTTCTATCAGGCCGAGGCCGCCTTCTCGGCCATCAAGCCGCTGCAGAAACCGCACTTGCCGGTGTACTTCGGTGGTTCGTCACAGGCCGCCCTGCAAGTGGCCGGCAAGCACGCCGATGTCTTCGCGTTGTGGGGCGAGTCGCTGGAGCAGACCCGTGAGACCATCGAGCAGGTGCGTGCCGAGGCCGCCCGCAATGGCCGTGAGGTGCAGTTCAGTGTGTCGTTCAGGCCGATCATCGCGGCTACCGAAGACGCCGCCTGGGCCAAGGCCGACCAGATTCTCACTGCCGCCCGCCAGCGCATCGAACAGGCAGGCCAAGTGATCGCCAACAAACCGCAGAGTGTGGGTGCCCAGCGCCTGCTTGATACCGTGGCCAAAGGTGAGCGCGTGGATGAGCGGCTGTGGACCGGTATCGCCAGGCTGGTGGGTGGCGGGCATAACTCCACCGCACTGGTCGGCACTCCCGAACAAGTGGCCGATGCGCTGCTGGCTTATTACGAGCTGGGCGTGACCACCTTTCTGATTCGCGGCTTCGACCCCATCGAAGACGCCAAAGACTATGGTCGTGAGTTGATCCCGTTGACCCGCGCCAAAATCGCTGACCGTCAGGGCTGAGCCCTCCTCATTCTGAATCGACTCAGGCTGTCACGAGACCGCACGTGCGGATCGGGCTCCTCACCTTGCTGGCCGTTGCCTGTGCAACCGGTCCTGGAGACTACCGTGCGTAAACCCCTGAAACTGGCCGTCGGCCTGCTGGCTGCGGCCCTGAGTTTGAGCGCCTCGGCGTTGACCTTGAACGTCGGTGACCAGAGTTACAACGCCCAGGCGGTGATGGAAGCCGCCAACGTTCTCGACGATTTGCCTTACACCTTGGAATGGAAGCAGTTCACTGCCGGTTCGCCAGTGGCCGAAGCGCTCAACGTCGGCAGCCTGGACATCGGCTTGCTGGGTGACGCACCGCCTTTGTTTCTCGGGGCACTGGGCGCGCCGATCAAGGTGATTGCCGTCAGCCGGCAGAACCTTGACGGGGTGGCGATTCTGGTCCGCAAGGACTCGCCCATCAAGACTCTGGGCGACCTGCGCGGCAAGCGGGCCGCGATCTGGAAAGGTTCCTGGAGCCAGCAGTTGTTGCTCACGGCGCTGGACAAGGCCGGTGTCCCGCGTGATGCGCTGGAGCTGCGCTACCTCAGCGCACTGGATGCCTCCCATGCCCTGGACGGCGGCTCGGTGGACGTGATTGCCACCTGGGAGCCCTATGTCACCCAGCAAGAGCGCCAGGGTGCTCGGGTACTGGCCACGGCCAAGGACCTGATCCCGGCACAAAGCTTCGTGGTGGCCAACGACAAGGCCATCGCCGAGAAGCGCGCGGCCATCGAAGATTTTCTGCAGCGCCTGAAAAAGGCCCGTGACTGGGCTCAGCGCGATCAGGCCCACAGTGAGCAGTATGCCGACAGTTGGGCGAAGCGTACCCGCGCCGACGCTGACATTGCACGGGTCTGGTTTGTCCGGGCCAAAACCGATCTTGGGCCGCTCAACGAGCAGGTGATTGCCGGTGCGCAGCAGACCATCGAGTTTTTCAGCGGGCTGGGCCTGATCAAGTCCTATCCGGCCGCCAGCCTGTTCGACCTGTCGTTCTCGGCGGCACTGCAACCGGGCGTCGCGGCTGCGACCGCCAGTGCCAGGACCACGCCATGAAACGCTGGCCGGCGCGGGTCAGCGATGCCCGTGACGTGTGCGCCGGGCTGTTGTTTCTCGGCTTCGGCGGCGTCGCCCTGAGCCTGGCCGGGGACTACAGCGTGGGTACGACAATGCGCATGGGCGCCGGCTACTTTCCGTTGCTGATTGGCACTGTGCTCAGTGCGCTGGGGGTGTTGATCCTGTTGCGCGGGCTGGCGTTTTCCAGTGAGCAGGTCGGCCTGGGCGGGCTGTTCAGCGTGCGTGCGGGGTTATCGATCATCGGCAGTGTGGTGGCTTTCGCGCTGTTGCTGCCCAGTCTGGGGCTGGCCCTGGCGACGTTGGTCATGACCCTGCTCAGCGGGCTGGCGCGGCGCAAACCCAGTTTCAAGGAACTGACCGTGCTGGGCAGTGTGCTGGGCGGCTTCAGTGCCCTGGTGTTCACGTGGGCACTGGGCCTGAATCTGCCTGTACTGCCGGTCTGAGGAAGCCCCATGGAACTGCTCGCCCACCTGAGTCTCGGCCTGGACGCAGCCTTTACCGTCAACAATTTGCTCTACTGCCTGCTGGGCGTAACCCTCGGCACCCTGATTGGCGTGTTGCCAGGGCTGGGGCCGGTGGCGACCATCGCCATGCTGTTGCCGATCACTTATGGCCTGACACCTTCGGCGGCGTTGATCATGCTCTCGGGCATCTACTACGGCGCGCAGTACGGCGGTTCGACCACCGCGATTCTGGTCAACTTGCCGGGCGAGTCGTCCTCGGTGGTGACCTGCATCGACGGTCATGCCATGGCGCGCAAGGGCCGGGCAGGGGCGGCGCTGGCCATCGCGGCGATCGGCTCGTTCATTGCCGGCAGCCTGGCGATCCTGCTGCTGGCCGCCGCGGCGGCACCGCTGGCGGAGTTCGCGCTCAAATTCGGCCCGGCCGATTACTTCTCGCTGATGCTGCTGGGCCTGGTGGCGGCCATCGTGCTGGCCCAGGGCGACGTGCTGCGGGCACTGGCGATGACCGTGCTCGGTCTGTTGCTGGGCATGGTGGGCACTGACGTCAACTCCGGGGCCGAGCGCTTCACCTTCGGCCTGCCGCAACTGAGTGACGGCATCAGCTTTGTGGTGATCTCCATGGGCATCTTCGGCATTGCCGAAATCATCGCCAACCTGGAGCGTGACCACAGCGGCAAAAGCCAGATCGCCCCGGTCGGACGCCTGTTGCCCAGCCGCGATGACTACCGCCGCGCCTGGAAGCCGATTCTGCGCGGCACCGGGCTGGGTTCGCTGTTGGGCGTACTGCCGGGTGGCGGGGCGATGCTCGGCTCGTTTGCCTCGTACATGCTCGAAAAACGCCTGGCCAAGGACCCTGCGCGCTTCGGCCAGGGCGCCATCGAAGGTGTCGCGGGTCCGGAGTCGGCCAACAACGCCGGGGCGCAGACCTCATTCATCCCGATGCTGGTCATGGGCTTGCCGTCCAACGCGGTGATGGCGCTGATGGCCGGCGCGATGATGATCCACGGCATCGTGCCCGGGCCGCAGGTGCTCGACGAGCGCCCGGAGTTGTTCTGGGGGCTGATCGTCAGCATGTGGATCGGCAATTTGCTGTTGCTGGTGCTCAACCTGCCGCTGGTAGGTATCTGGGTGAAGCTGCTGTCGGTGCCTTACCGCCTGCTGTACCCGGCGATTCTGTTGTTCTGTTGCATTGGCGTGTACAGCGTCAACAACAGCCTGTTCGATGTGCTGCTCACCGTCGGCTTCGGCCTGCTTGGCTACCTGTTCATCAAGCTGCGCTGCGAACCGGCACCGCTGCTGCTGGGCTACATCCTCGGGCCGATGATGGAAGAGAACCTGCGCCGCGCCATGTTGCTGTCGCGCGGCGACCCGTTGGTATTCGTGCAGCGCCCGCTGAGCCTGAGCCTGCTGATTGTGACCCTGTTGATCGTGACCTTGCTGCTGTTGCCGCGTTTTCGCGCCACCCGCCAAGTGGCGTTCAACGAAGACTGACCCTGCGCTTTTTGCCCAACACTGAAAAACGAGATGTCCATGAACAAGACCCGTACCTTCACTGCCGCCCTGGCCGGCCTGACCCTGGGTGTGCTGAGCAGCCTGGTGCATGCCGATACTGCTGTTGAACAGAACTGGCCCAGCCGTCCGTTGACCTTGATCGTACCGTTTCCGCCGGGCGGCGCGGCAGACACCGTCGGCCGTTACTACGCCGAACAATTGTCCACCTCACTGGGCCAGCCAGTGGTGGTCGAAAACAAACCCGGTGCCGGCACTGCCATTGCTGCCGAGTATGTGGCCAAGGCCAAACCTGATGGCTACACCTTGTCGCTGGCCACCGCCGGCCAGTTGACCATTCTGCCCAACCTGCAGAATGACCTGCGCTACGACTATCAGAAGGATTTCACCCCGGTGGCCGTAGTCGCCTCGGTGCCCAACGTGGTGGCGGTGAATGCCAGCAGCAAGATCAACAACCTGCAAGAGCTGATCAGCAACGCCAAGGCCCGCCCCGGCGCATTGAGTTATTCCTCCTGCGGCAACGGCACGCTGTGCCACCTGTCCGGAGAACTGCTGAAAAACCAGGCGCAGATCGACCTGCTGCATGTGCCCTACAAAGGCAGTGCTCCGGCGGTCACCGGGTTGCTGGGCGGGGAAGTGGACATCGCGGTCGACACCCTGACCGTGCTGGCGCCGCAGATCAAGGCCGGCAAACTCAAGGGTCTGGTGCTCAGCAGTGCCGAGCGTTCGCCGCTGCTGCCGGGCGTGCCCGGTGCCGTCGAGGCCGGCTTGCCAGGTTTCGTGGCTTCCGGCTGGTTCGGCGTGGTGCTGCCCAAGGACGCCCCGGCACCGATCGTCGAGCGCCTGAGCAAGGCCATCGAAGTGATCGCCAATACCCCGGCAACCGCCGAGCGTTTCACGCAGAACGGCATCAGCCTTGAAAAAAGCACCCCGGCCGGCTTTGCCAAGGTGATTGCCGATGACCATCAGCGCTGGGGCGAGGTGATTCGTGCGGCGAAGGTGAAAATCGAGTAAGGCAACCTGCTGGCTGCATTCAGGGCGCCTTTGGCAACGCCCTGATGTCCTCTGGCAATTGGGCCTCGATCAACCCGGCCTGCTCCTGCGCGTAGGTGATCTCACCTTCGGTCCAGTTGTCCCATTGCATTTCAATCACCGGCTCACCGCGGTGCAACGTTGCCCATGAGTGATCCAGCCCGCCACCCCTGATCAACGTCCAGCCATCGGCGGCCAGTTGATCGCGCAAGGCGATCCACCGGGCGCGCGGTACATCGCTGATCCTGATCAAGTGCGCCATGGCGAGGACCTACTGCGCAATCGCCAGCAGATCGACCTTCAGCTGGTACACCCCCACGGTGGTGCGCACATGCGCGCCTGCATCGCTCAGCGCCTGCAAGCCGGCTTCGTAACGCTGCTGTCCGATCATGGGCGGTAGTGCTCCTTTATTGGGCAGGGCAATGCGCTATCAGGTATTTGCAACTATGCTTGCCATGTCAGCTTGTCGTCCACTCTCAGGTTACCCTGATGCACTTCTCGACCAATTCCCTGCGCTACACAGGCTTGCGAGCCTTGAAGCGGTTTTGCGCAGCCTTGACGGTCGGCGTGCTCTGCCCATGGCAGACCCTGCTCGCGGCCCCGGCGGATATCTACCTGCTTGAGGCGCCGCCGCTGACCATGTCTGGCCCGGTTGGCCGCAGCGGCATTCTGGGCGACGTCTCGCAGAAGGCCGCCGCTCTGGCAGGCTATGAGCTGAACGTTCGATCCATGCCCTGGAACCGCGCGCAGCGTACGGTCCAGATGGGCGAGAACCTGCTGATCATCCCCCTGTCGCGCATCCCGTCGCGGGAAAACAGCTACACCTGGATCGTGCCGATCATGACCATGCAACGGGCGTTCTTCAGCCTCGATAAACGGGTGGAGAATTTCGACGAGGCCCGCCGCAGCTACCGGCGCATCGCTGTGGGGCTGGGCAGTGCTCAAGAGCAGATGCTGCGCGAACAAGGCTTCGCCGATGAGCAGATCTACCCGTTGAAAATCGGCGAGAACCCGGCGCAGATGCTCTTGCTGGGCCGGGTCGATGCCTGGTTCAACGGGGTGCCGGAAACCCGCTACATCTGGCGCGACGTGTCCAGCCGGCCATTGCTGATGAGCCCGCCGATGATGCCGACCGACCTGTACCTGGCCTGCTCGAAAACCTGTGCCGAGCCGATGGTCCAGCGGCTGAAAAAGGCCGTCGAACGCTTGCGCGACGACGGCAGTATTGAGCGCATCATCGATAGCTACCTGCACGACTTGCCGGGTCCGCAAGCCAGCCGCCTGCCGTGACCGCCGTATCAGGAGGTCAGGGTGAAGCAGTGGTTATGGAAGCTGTACTCGAACAGCTCGCTGTAGCGGCCCCATTCGATGGCAACGTTCAAGACCCGCTCGGCCTGTTCTTCATCCATCCACTCTGCCAGCCTGCCAAGCACCACGGTTCTGGCCAGGCTGGCACCCGGTTCAAGATGCAGACGGTCCAGAATGAAATTCACCAGTGCAATGCGTCCCCGGCATTGACGGGCGAACAGATCCTGACGGCGTGCCTGGCGTGTGGTCAAGTATTGCCGCCCATGGCGGTCCAGGCGTAGATGACCATGGTCGATATGCGCCAGGCCCAGCAACGCCAAGGCTTCGCAGACCGGCAGCAATTCCTCGTCGGGCAGCCCGGTTTCGGCGGCCAGGGCCGGCAGGCTGGCAGTGCCGTTGAACGGCTCGGCAGCCAGGCGCTCCAGCACGCTTTCGAGCCGTGCGACATCAGCCTCAGGCAGCCTGTAGCTCAATGGCGCCGCCAACGGTGCGCTGCTGTCCGCTGTGTGAATCGCCGCTGACGGTTGAGTCATCAGCGCATAAACCTGCGCCACCAGGGCGCGCACCTGTGGCGAGTCGGCGTTGCGCGGGCGGGGCAGGTCGATGTGCAACTCAGAGCGCACCCGACCGGGGTCGCTGTCGAAGACCACAATACGGTCGGCCATCATTACGGTCTCTTCGATGTTGTGCGACACCACCAGCATGCAGCGTGTAGCCATGCGCCGTTCTTGCCAGAGTTCGAGTATGTCGTCGCGCAAGCTCTGCCCGGTCAGCACGTCCAGCGCCGAGAATGCCTCGTCCATCAGCAGCACCTGCGGATTGGTCACCAGTGCACGAGCAATGCCTACCCGCTGGCGCATGCCGCCAGACAGTTCGCGCGGCAGGGCACCGCTGAAACCGGCCAGGCCAATCATTTCCAGCGCGGCGCTGGCCAGCCGTTCGCGCTCGGCCGGCTTGACGCCCTGAGCTTCCAGGCCCAGTTCGACGTTCTGTTGCACGCTCAGCCAGGGAAACAGCGCGAACGACTGAAACACCATCGCGATGCCGTTGACCGGGCCGTAGATGGGGTGGCCCTGATAGTGAACCTGGCCCTGGTCGGCCTTTACCAGCCCGGCAATCACCCGTAGCAGGGTGGATTTGCCTGAGCCGGAGCGGCCCAGCAGGGCGACGATCTCATCGTCATGCAATGCCAGGTCCACGCCCTGGAGCACTGTGCGCGACGTGCCGTCGGCGGCCTTGAAGCCTTTGTTGACTGCTTTGAGTTCGATCAATGCCTTGGCTTTCATCACAGCCTCCTTCAACGACGGGTTGCGGCGCGCAGTAACAGCCGGCGCCAGACGAGACGGTTGAACACCATGACGTAGAGGCACATCACCCCGATGCCCAGGGCGATGCGATGAAAATCTCCGGCATCGGTCATTTGTTTGATGTAGCTGCCCAGCCCCTGGGCTTGCAGGGTGATGTCGCCCCAGGTCACGTATTCGGCCACGATACTGGCGTTCCACGAGCCGCCGCTGGCGGTCATCGCACCGGTCAGAAAGCTGGGGAACACCGCCGGCAGATACAGGCGTTTGCATTTCAGCCAGCCTGTCAGGCCCATGTTCTCGGCGGCCAGGCGCAGTTCATTGGGGATGCCGTTCGCTCCGGCCACCACGTTGAACAGGATGTACCACTGGGTGCCAAACACCATCAGCGGGCTGAGCCAGATATTCGGGTTCAGGTCCAGCCTGACCAGCAGAACGACCACCAGCGCAAATAGAAGGTTGACCGGGAATGCGGCCAGGAACTGCGCCAGTGCCTGGACCTTTTGCGAGTAGCGCGGGCGCAAGCCGATCCAGATCGACAGCGGTACCCAGACCAGCGAGGCGAGAATGATCAGCACGATGACCCGGGTGAGGGTCAGCAGCCCCAGCCAGAGCACGTGCAATACCTCGGCCCAGCCAACGGCCTGATGGATAAACAGGGTGAGGCCCCCCAGTGCGCCCAGGCTGATCAGGGCCAGCACAGCCTTGCCCACCTGTGACCACAGGCGTGGCACTGACAGGCGCCGATGCGGTGGCACCGAACCGTCGTGGCGCAATGCAAACCCGCCGGTCACCGCGTGCAGGGTCGCGGCCAGGCGCAGGCTGGCGGCTCGCAGCCAGTGGCTGCGCCGGCCCCACTCCAGCAGCCAGGAGCGCTGGGCGGTTTCGCCAGCGGTTTCTTCGAAACGAAATCGATCAGCCCAAGCCAGTAGTGGACGGAAGAACAACTGATCGTAAATGACGATGCCCAGCAGCATCGCGGCGATGGCCCAACCGATCGCCTGCTGATTGCTTTGTTCGATGGCTACGGCAATGTATGAGCCAATGCCCGGCAGCTTGATGTGCTGCCCGGCGACGGAGATGGCTTCGGCCGCCACCAGAAAGAACCAGCCACCGGACATCGACATCATCATGTTCCACAGCAGCCCAGGCATGGCGAATGGCAGTTCAAGCCGCCAGAAGCGCTGCCAGGGTGAGAGCCGGAAAACGCGTGCGGCTTCTTCCAGCTCACCGGGGATGTTGCGCAGCGACTGATAAAGACTCAGCGCCATGTTCCAGGCCTGGGAGGTGAAGATGGCAAAGATCGCCGCGCACTCCACACCCAGCAGGTTGCCGGGAAACAGGGCTATGAAAGGTGCGATAGCGATGGCCTGAACCCCCAGGATCGGCACTGACTGCAGTACATCCAGCAACGGGATCATGATCTTTTCTGCTGCACGATAGCGGGCGGCAAGCGCGGCGAAGGCAAAGGCGAACAGCAGCGAAATCCCCAGCGCGATGAACATACGCAGCATCGTGCGCAGCAGGTAATAGGGCAGCTCGGTCGGGTCCAGTGATACCGGTGTGGCTTCACCGACTACAAACGGTCGACTCATCTGCATGGCGCCCCAGGCGAGCAGAACAATCAGCGCCAGGACCAATGGCAGCATAAGCCAGTCCCAACGATTGGGTGCAACGTGACCCAGGCGCAAGGCCTGTTGGCGAATGGAAAATGGCATTCGACTTACCTCGGCCCGGCCGCGCCGGCAGGCAAGTCGCGTACGAGGCTCAGCCCGGCATGCGGCTCAACCGACCGGCCCGTTGCGGGCACTGTCGTGTGTCTGTGTTGATCGCGCGCCCGGCCTTTCGCAAAAGGGCCGGGGCGCGACTACCGGGATAACTGTCCATGGCTCTCGTCAAAGTAGTTACAGGATGTTTCGGTAAGGCCTGCGCTTTATACGCCGCTCTGGCAGGCCGCTCCATGAACTGGCGCTGAACGTGAAGGGGGTTTCACCGTCAGCGCCGCCAACCGTGACGCTCAGTACTTCCAGCTCACCGAAGCCATGACATTGCGCGGCGCGCCATAGTTGGTGGACCCGGCGGTCTGGTACAGCGACAACAAGTACTTCTGATCGAACAGGTTGTTGAGGTTCAGCGACGTGCTCCAGTGTTCGCCGAAGTCGTAGCTGGCCATCAGGTCGACCAGGGTGTAGGCGTCCTGGCTTACGCGGCTGTTGGAATCGGCCTCGGTTGCGCTCTGCCATTGCACGCGGCTGCCGACTTTGGCTTGTGGCAGGTTCGGCAGACGCCAGGTCAGGCTGGCGCGCAGGGTGTGGTTGGGCACGTAGCGGCGCGCCTTGTCGCCATTGTTGTCTTCGATGCGCACCCAGGTATAGCCGCCAGCCAGCTCCAGGCCGGGCAGTGCTTCGCCGTGGGCTTCGAGTTCCACGCCATGGCTCTTGAAGTCCACGCCCCGATAGGCGTACTGGCCGCCGATGATTTCGCCGGTGGTCTCGGCGACGTTCTGCTGGTCGGTCTTGAACACTGCGCCAGTCAGGCTCAGGCGGTCGTCGAACAGGCTGCCTTTGATGCCCAGCTCAGTGCTTTTGCCTTCAAGCGGCTCGATCACGCCGCCGGCGGTGCTGCGCAGGTACTGCGGCTTGAAGATTTCGGTCCAGCTGGCGTACAGGCTCCACTGCGCAGTCAGGTCGTAGACCACCCCGGTGTAAGGCGTGACCTTGCCATGCACCCGGGTGTCGTGCGGCGAGCCGTAGCCCATGCCGTCACCGTCGGCGCTGAGCATTCGTGCACCGGCAATCCAGTGCAGGTCATCGCTCAGGCTGAAGCGTGCCCCGGCATACACACTCTTTTGTCGGTCGGTGAACAGCTGGGTGTTGAGGCTATCGGTATAGGTGAACGGCGGCTTCACCACGCGGCCGGCCAGAGCGTCGGTCAAACTGGTCATGATGTAGCCCGAGGCGTCCTGGTAGTGTCCGGTTTCGTCGTGACGGCTGCGGCCGTAGTTGGCGCCCAGGGTCAGTTCGTGCTCGCGGCCGAACAGATTGAACGGCCCGGCCAGTTGCAGTTCGCCGGTCAGCTGATGCTCGGTACTGGTGGTGCGGTTGACGTAGGCGAACACGTCAGTGGCGGTGGCGGGGATGACATAGAGCATCTGGGTGTCCTGATGCTGGTTCACCCCGGTGACAGTGAGGGTACTTTTCCAGCCCCCGTCGAACTCATGGACCCACTCGGCGAAGGCGCGCTGGGTGTGGATGTTCCAGTAGCTCCAGGGTTGGCCGATGCTTGAGCTGCGGCTGCTGTAGTGAATGCGATTGCCGGCGTAGTCGGCAATCGGCAGTGCGCCCCAGGTGCTGCCATTGGAATTGCTCTTCTGGTCCGAGTAACCCACGGTCAGGGTATCGGCCGCCGACAGGTCGAAGGCCAGCAGTCCGGCGGCCAGGTTGATCTCATGGCTGTAGCGGTCCAGATAAGAGTTGCCCTTGTCGTGGGCATAGATAAAGCGCCCGCGCACCTTGCCGTTTTCACTGAGCGGGCCGCTGACATCGAAGTCCAGGCGGCGGTTGTCCCACGAACCGACACTGCTGTTGATCTGCGCCTGGAAGGTTTCGGTCGGCCGTTTGCGCACCGCATTGACCGTGGCAGACGGGTTACCCGCGCCGCTCATCAGGCCGTTGGCGCCGTGCAACACGTCGATCTGCTCGAACTCGGCCAGGTCCTGGTCACCGAGTAATACACCGGACGAGAAGGGCATGCCCATGCCGTCGTACTCGAAGTTGTCGATGATAAAGCCGCGCGAGGTGAATGCCGTACGATCGGTCTCAAATTGCTCCACGGTGACGGTCGGCGCACTGCGCAGCGCATCCTTGACGCTGGTCAGCTTGAAGTCATCGATCTGCTGGCGGGTCACGGTACTGATCGCCTGCGGTGTTTCGCGGTTGCTCAGGCCCAGCCGCGTGGTGCTGGCCGCCGGGGTGCGGCGGGCGATCACTTCATCGGCTGTGGCGCCCTGGCGGTTGGCATCGATCACTGTCGCATCCAGGGTCAGGCCGTCACGGTTGAGCGGCTGCACACTCAGTGCTCCGCTGGCAGTTACCAGCAAGGCCAGCCCGCTGCCCTGCAAGCTCTGGCGGACCGCCTCCTGGCTGCTGAACTGGCCACGCAGTGCCCGCGCCTGACGACCTTCGACATCGGCAGGCACGAACAGCACCTGACGACCACTGACCTGGCCGATGCTGATCAGCGTTCTGGCCAACGGCCCGGCCTCGATATTGAAGTCGTACAGCGCGTCACTGGCGAAGCTGCTGGCACTGGCCAGGCAACCGCTGAGTACCAGCGGGAAGAGGGTATTCAAATGCATGAAAGAGACTCGGCAAAGGACGGTGCGGGACGCGCAAAACGCGTGACTGCCTGGTATGTGACGCGAGCCTGGAAAATTTTCAGGGGTGATGTGAAAAAACTTTTCGCTTGCAGGGCTGCACCCTGTGGGAGGCAAGCTCTGCTGGCGACAGCCTCAACCGCTACGCCCGGTCGATCCGCGTCCACAACCCCAGATAACTGTCGATGCGCAGTGGCAGCACATCCTTGAGCGCCGCCAGCGCACTATGGCTGTCATCCAGGGTAAATACCCCGGAAATTCTTAGTCCGGCAGCGCCATCAGACACCTGCAACAGCCCATGGTGATAAGGCTTGAGGTGTTCGATCACCTCGCCCAGCGACTGGTTATGCACCTCCAGCAAACCGCTGATCCAGCTGCGCTGATGGATGTGTTGCGGCGCAATTGGCTGCCAGCGCTGACCGTCGAAGGCCAGGCCCTGGCCTGCACTCAGGTGTTGACGTTGCTGCGGCGTGCGCCATTCCAGCTCGCCGCTCATGGCCCACACCTGGGCTTGATTACCCTGCCGCGACAACAGGCAACTGCCGCCGTCCAGCCACGCTTCACCCCAAGGGCAGGCGAGTACGAACGGTCGGGCTGGCGCCGCCTCCTTGCTGATCTCAGCCAGCACCGCGCCGCGCAGCAACTGCACACGCCGCTGGCTGGCATTGAAGTTCAGGTCCACCGCGCTTTCGGCATTGAGCAGCAGGGTCGAGCCGTCGTCGAGATGGAACGTGCGACGTTCGGCAGTGCCGGTGCGCAGGTCACTGCCCCAGCGCTCGTGCAGCGGCCCGCCGCGCCAGCTCAGCAGATGCGCAGCCACTGCCAGACCGCCAAGCCCCAGCGCGCCGCGCAGCAAGCGTCGCCGCGAGTGACCGCTAGCACGCAAGGCCCGCGCCGTGCCAGGCTGTTGCGCCAGCGGTGTCAGGGTGCGATTGAGTTGCTGCTGCAAGCTCTGCCAGGCCTGCTGATGACTGGCATCGGCGTCCAGCCAGCTTTGCCACTGACGTTGCGCGGCCTCATCGAAACTGCCCGATGCCCGCCTTGCGTACCATTCAATTGCCTGGCTGACCGCCGGCGGCAACCCGCTCACGGCGCCGCCCGATAACAGGCGGTCAGCCCCTGAACCATGTACTGATGCACGCGGGTGACCGACACACCCAATTCAGCGGCGATCTGCGCATAGGTCAGGCCGTCGAGCTGGCTATAGAGAAAGGCTGCCCGCGCTTTGGACGACAACCCGTCCAGCAACCGGTCGACCTCCAGCAGCGCCTCCATCACCAGCCAGTGTTCCTGCGGCGATGGCGCGAGCGGTTCTGGCTGTTCGGCCAGGGCCTGCAGATACGCCTGCTCGATATCGTTGCGCCGCCAGCGGGCGAAGATCAGCCGCTTGCCGATGGTGCTCAACAGCGCCCGTGGCTCGCGGATGCTCTGCGGGTCGGGCATCTCCACCACCTGAGCGAAGGTCTCGGCGGCCAGATCGGCAGCGTCTTCGCGGCAGCGCAGACGCACGCGCAAACGGTCGAGCAACCAGCTGTGATGGTCGCCGAACAGGCGATGGAGGACTTGCTGACGCGTATCGGCGGGAGGAGCAATCACGGCGGAGATGACCATAGCGAATGACAACTATTCGCAATGGTGGTGATGTTGTAGCGATATTGCAAGGTGAAGCTTGTCTCACCCGGCGCGCAGGAGCGGATTTATCCGCGAAGCCCTTTGTCGCCAGATGAGCCTCCCGCAGAGGTATGAAGTGTGCCCCTGTGGGAGGGAACTGCTCACGCCGGATACCTCAGGGCACCTTCACCAACACCGGCTGCTGCATATACAACTCACCAAACAACTGCTTGAGGTTCATCACCTTGGGCAGGTCGTTGACCACGATGTAGCCGTTGTTCGGGTGGTTGGTCAGGTAGTTCTGGTGGTAGTCCTCTGCCGGGTAAAAAGCAGCCAGCGGTTCCAGGCGGGTGACGATGGGTTTTGGGTAGACATGGGCGGCGTCGAGCTGCTTGATGTAGTCCTGGGCCACGGCCTTTTGTTCGTCGTTCTGCACAAAGATTGCCGAGCGGTACTGGGTGCCCCGGTCTGGGCCTTGGCGGTCGAGCTGGGTCGGGTTGTGGGCCACGGAGAAGAACACCTGCAGCAGCTTGCCGTAGCTGATTTGCTGCGGGTCGTAGCTGATCTGCACCGCTTCGGCATGCCCGGTGTCGCCGCTGCCGACTTGCTCATAGTGCGCGGTATTGGCGCTGCCGCCGGCATAGCCGGACACCGCCTGGGTCACGCCGTGCAGGTGCTGGAACACCCCCTGCACACCCCAGAAACAGCCGCCGGCAAACACCGCAGTGGCTGTCGAAGCCGTACTGCTCAGGTCATGGGCCGGTGCGGGAATCACTACGGCATCTTCCGCGGCCATTGAGCAGGCGCTGATCTGGATAAAGGCCAGGCCGGCGAGGGCTTGTAAGGTAAAGCGTTTGATCATTCGCATGGTGGTGGTCTCAGCCGAAGGTGAAGGCGTAGGCATGCACGCCGGGGTCGAGGAACTCGATATCGAAGCTGTGTTCGGCGGCGTCGCCGGGCACGCGCAATAACTGGTAGAGGCGCTGTTCGTTCACCGTGCCGTTGCCATCGGCATCGATGTCCACTCCGTGGGCCTCGCCCGGAGCTTTGCCGTCGATGCTGACCTTGAAGCGCACCGGCTTGCCGTCGGCAGACGGGCCGAGCACCAGGTGCAGGTCGCGGGCCTTGAAGCGGTAGGCGATATGTCCGCCGGCTTGGGCCAACACGGCTTGTTCTTCATTGACTTGCCATGCACCGCTCAGGCCCCAGTCGTTGAGCTTGAGGCTGCCTGGCAGGTTGTAGCTGGCTATACGATCTTTCTGCACACCACCTGAAGAGATGAAGTTCCGCGTGCGGTCATACCCAAGGTAGGTTTCCGGCGAGCGGATGCCCTGGGTGGCGGCCTGCTGGGCACCGCTGGCAGCGACCTTGACCATGCCGCTGGCAACGTCTTGCTGCCCGGCTTCACGCAGCAACTGCTGGATGACCCGCTCGGACTCGTCGTAACGGCCCTCGCCAAAGTGGTGGTAACGGATCTTGCCCTGGCCATCGATGAAGTAATGCGCCGGCCAGTATTGATTGTTGAAGCCTTTCCAGATGGCGAAGTCGTTGTCGATGGCCACCGGGTAGGTGATGCCAAGGTCACGGCTGGCTTTTTTGACGTTGTCGATGTCACGTTCGAAGGCGAACTCCGGGGCATGCACGCCAATCACCACCAGACCCTGGTCGCGGTATTTCTCGGCCCAGGCTTTGACGTAGGGCAGGCTGCGCAGGCAGTTGATGCACGAGTAGGTCCAGAAATCGACCAGCACCACTTTGCCTTTCAGTGCTTCGGCGCTCAGCGGCGGTGAGTTGAGCCACTGCACCGCGCCCTCGAGGGCGGGCAGGTTACCTTCCACCGGCAGTTCGCCGCTGTGGCTGTCGGTGGCGCGCATCATCATTGCGCCGTCGTCTTGCTGGCCGGTCAAGCGATCTACCAGATGTTGTTCCAGCCCAGCCGTGGTCGCGGTCGACAAACGGGTCAGCAGGCCGGTGTCGAGCCCCGAAGCAATGGCCGCCACCCCGACCAGCATGACTGCGCCAAGCCCACGGCGCAGCCATTCACCGGCACCCAGGCCGCGCTTGATGGCCTCGAACAGCTTGCCGCCCACCAGCAGGGCCAGGCCCAGCGAGGTGGCGGCACCGGCGGCGTAGGCCAGCAACAGCAAGCTGCTGCCGATGTTGGCGCCTTGCAGCGCGGCGCCGGTGAGTACCAGACCGAGAATAGGACCGGCGCAGGGCGCCCACAGCAGGCCGGTGGCGATGCCGATCAGCAATGAGGTGCCAGCGCGTGGCTGCTGGTCGTGACCTGCAGCTGCGTTAAGACGATTGCCTGCTGCCACCAGTGGCCGGGTCAGGCGTTCGGCCAGTTGCGGCAGCAGCAGGGTCAGGGCGAACAGGGTGATGAACGCCAGCGCCAGCCAGCGACCATATTGGTTCAGACGCACCACCCAGGCCCCGCCGACCGCCGCCAGGGTAGCGACCAGAGCGAAGGTCAGGGCCATGCCGGCCAGCAATGGCAGGCCATTGCGCAGCAACGGCCGCCCGCCACGGGCAAACACGAAGGGCAGCACTGGCAGGATGCACGGGCTGAGGATGGTCAGCAGGCCGCCCAGGTAGGCGAGTGTCAGCAATAGCATGGGGTTGTCCTCAAGCCGGCGTGAAAGTCATGGCGGCGCCATTGATGCAATAACGCAGACCGGTGGGGCGCGGGCCGTCATCGAACACATGACCCAGGTGGCCGCCGCAGCGCCGGCAATGCACTGAAATGCGCAACATGCCGTAGCTGCGGTCGGTGTGTTGCCCCACGGCGTTGTCCAGCGGTTGCCAGAAACTCGGCCAGCCGGTGTGACTGTCAAACTTGGTGGCGGACGAAAACAGCGGTAACTGGCAACCGGCACAGGCAAAAGTGCCTGCGCGGTGCTCGTTATTGAGCGGGCTGCTGTAAGAGCGTTCGGTGCCTTGCTGGCGCAGGATGCGGTATTGCTCGGCGGTCAGCCGTTGGCGCCACTCAGCGTCGCTATGGCTGACCTCGAAGCTGCCGATGTCGTCATCTGCGACATTCAGAACCTGACTGTCGGCCAGCCGTGGCAGCACGGCAAAGGCGGTGGCGGCGACCCCGAATGAGCCGGCGCTGAGCAGTAGTTTTCGTCTTGAGAGCATGGTGGTCTCCTGTGCGCTACGGCCAATTTTTTGATGGACTCAGGCTACGCCCCGGCGCTTCGCCAAATCCTCACGCAGAGTTAAACAATTCGTGATAACTGCACGGGCGGCGCTGTGTGAGAATGACCAGCGAATCGATACCGGAGGGGCTAGCGCAATGGAGCAGGTCAAACGCGTGCTGGTGGTGGAAGACGACGAACACATCGCCGAGCTGATCTGCCTGCACCTGCGCGATGAGCGGTTCGAGGTGGTGCACAGCGCCGATGGCGAACAGGGCCTGCGCCTGCTGGAGCAAGGCGGCTGGGACGCCTTGATCCTCGACCTGATGCTGCCTGGGGTCGATGGCCTGGAAATCTGCCGCCGCGCCCGGGCCATGACCCGCTACACACCGATCATCATCACCAGCGCGCGCTCCAGTGAAATGCACCGCATTCTCGGCCTGGAACTGGGCGCCGACGACTATCTGGCCAAGCCGTTCTCGATGATGGAACTGGTCGCGCGGGTCAAGGCGTTGCTGCGCCGGGTCGAGGCGCTGGCGAACAATCTGCGCCTGGACAGCGGCGGCCTGGAGATCGCCGGTTTACGGATTGATCCGATTACCCGTGAAGCGACCCTTGATGCTCGAAGCCTGGACCTCACGCCACGGGAGTTCGATTTGCTGTACTTTTTCGCCCGTCAGCCGGGCAAGGTGTTCTCGCGCATGGAGCTGCTCGATGCTGTGTGGGGCTACAGCCATGACGGCTATGAGCACACGGTCAATACCCACATCAACCGCCTGCGCGCCAAGATCGAAGCCGACCCCGCCAGCCCTGCGCGGATCCTCACCGTTTGGGGGCGCGGTTATAAATTCGCAGCCGCCGGTGAAGCCTGATGTTTTCGCTTAGCCTGACCCGCCGCCTGGCACTGGTGTTCGCCGTGCTGCTGCTGGTGTGCAGCGGCACCTCGATCTGGCTGCAAGTGCGCTCCAGCCGCATGCATGAGCTGGAAGTGGTGCAAGGGCTGTCCCGCGACCTGGCCCGCCATATCGCCAGCGATACGCAACTGATGGACGCCAACGGCCTGATGCCCGGCGCGGTGCGCGAACTGTTCAGCCAATTGATGCTGGTCAACCCCAGCGTTGAGGTGTACCTGCTGGACATCGACGGGCGCATCATCGGCGACGCCGCGCCCCGCGACCGTTTGCTGCGCGACCAGGTCGATCTGGCACCGATCAAGCGCTTCATCGCCGGTGAGCCGCTGCCGATCGTTGGTGATGACCCGCGCAGCCTCGATGCCCGCAAGGTGTTCAGCGTTGCGCCGCTGATGGTCGCCGGTCAGCGGGCCGGCTTTCTCTACGTGGTGCTGCTCGGTGAAGCGCATGACCGGTTTGCCGCCCGAGGTGCCACCAGCGAGGCCTTGAGCACGGCGGTGTGGGCCATCGGCCTGATCGCCGCGCTGTGCCTGCTGGCCGGTCTTGCCGCATTCGCCTGGATCACCCGGCCGTTGCGCCGCCTGACCACTGCGCTGGAACGCTTCGATATCGACGCCAGCGCCGAGCCGCCAGCCGTGCCCGAAGCGCGCCCGCGCAACGATGAAATCGGCGCTCTGGAGCGCACCTTTGCGCAGATGCAACAGCGCCTGGCCGAACAGCTGCGTGCCCTCAATCGCCAGGAACAGGAACGCCGCGAACTGGTGGCCAATATCTCCCACGACCTGCGCACCCCGCTGGCTTCACTGCATGGCTACCTGGAAGTGTTGTCGGTTAAAGGTGAACGCCTGAGCCCGCAAGAACGCCGCCGCTACCTGGGCATCGCCCTGGACCAGAGCCACAAGGTCGGCGGCCTGGCCCAGGCGTTGCTGGAACTGGTGCGTCTGGAACACGGCTTCGTCAAACCGGTGATCGAACGCTTCTCGGCAGCGGACTTGCTGCAGGACGTATTGCAGAAATTCGAACTCACTGCTGCGACCAAGGGCATCACCCTGGAGGCCAAGATGCCCCGCAGTGTGCCGGACGTGTATGCCGATCTCGGCCTGATCGAGCGGGTGCTGACCAATCTGCTCGACAACGCCCTGCGCCATACCCCGCAAGGTGGCAGCGTAACCCTGCAACTGGAGCCTGCTGCCGAGCACCTGAACATCATCGTTGCCGACAGCGGCCCAGGGATTGCGCCGGCGCTGCGCGAAGGGCTGTTTCTGCGCCCCTTCACCATCGGCGGCGCACGGCGCGATGGCGGCTTGGGGTTGCGCATCGTCTATCAGATTCTGCAACTGCATGGCGCAGTGATCGAACTGCTGGACGTGCCGGGGCAGGGCGCGGTGTTTCGTTTCGGCTTGAGCCTGCGCGGCTAGCCCCAATACTGTTCGAATAGGCAGCGCGCACTCGGTGGGAGGGAGCTCTGCTCGCGAAGAGGTCGGCAAAGTCACAACATCTTCTGTGAATGTGCCGCCGCCTTCGCTACCAAGGTAGCTCCCACAGAGGTTCACTTCAGATAACCGAACAGCATGTGGCTAGCCCCGGCAGCCGGACGAACCCAATCAATGCATCCGGGTACTCACCACCTCACCGGTGGCGGCATCTTCCAGCCAGATTTCCAGCCGGCTCACGCCCACGTATTTGGAGCGGGCAATGACCTTCTGGCCGGCTTTGGCGTTGAATTTCAGGTCGGTGAACATGAAGTGCAGCGGCAGCCGGTATTCCAGCTGGATGGTGTAAGTCCCAGGTTGCAGCACGGCACGTTGCGGAGAGTCGTTCTTGTAGTAGTAGGTGGAGAAGGGGATGTTGCCGACCTTCTTGTCGTTGATTCTGATCAGGTTCAGCTCCGGCCGGTCATCCAGAAAGCCACGCTGCTCGCGGCTGGCCCAGGTCTCGGTTTCGAGCACGGTATAGCGCGACTCGTCGACCGGTTTGTCACCCTCGACATTGGAGTAGTCGGGCATCTGCGCGCAGCCATGCAGAAGCAGCAGCGCCAGAACTGGCAGAACGATTTTTTTCATTGTGTAGAACCTGTTATCACCCGCAGAAAGTTGCACGATTGCCGTGCCGGGGGGGCGGCGCTGTGCAGAACCTGAGCCCTCCATGGCATCGTCGTCGGCCTTCGACCTGCCAGGGCGAGGTTGGTTCATGCACGCCGCATTAGATGAATCAGACTACCATCACCACCTGCCGGGCCATGGCATAGCGGTTCTTGCCGTCGCTCTTGGCGTCATACAGTGCCTGGTCGGCGCGATGCATCAGGCTGAGCAGCGATTCTTGCGGTTGATGATCGGCCAGGCCGATGCTGATCGAGAGGGACAGGCCACACACCTGAGCCGAGTTGACCGCCGCGACAATGGTGCGGGCCAGTTCCTGCGCCTGCGCGGCATTCGCGACCTGCGCCGCCACGGCAAACTCTTCGCCGCCCATGCGTGCGTAGTTATGGCCATGGCTATGCTCGCGCAGGATTGCGGCCACCGCGATCAGCACCTGATCGCCCACGTCATGGCCGAAGCCGTCATTGACCTTTTTGAAGTCGTCGATATCGAGCATCAGGAAAAACAGCGGTGCGGCGCTCGTTGCGTCTGTCAGGGTCGTGCCGAGGCGGTCCATGAACGCCCGGCGGTTGGGCAGCCCGGTCAAGGTGTCCTGGTAGGCCATGTCATGCAGTTGGTATTGCAGGTCGAATACATCTTTGCGGGTCCTGGAGAAGGTGCTGCACACCAGTGTGGCGACCAACAGGCTGCCGGTGATCAACACCAGCGCCAGTACCAGGTCCAGTTGCCGGCCGAAGTCGGGCTGCACCACAGCAAACAACGTGGCCCAGATCGCCGCCCCGGTACTCGGAGCGTGGCCTGGATGGGCATGCATGGCCGAGACCGGCAGGCTCAGCACCAGACCAATGGGCAAAAACCAGAATACCGGCGTGCCGATGGCAACCGCCACCGAACCCAGGCAGGCGGTGCAGGCACACAGGTGCAGCATGCCGGTCAGCCATAGATGCCCGGTGGTGCGAGCCTTACAGGTGAGAAAACAGGCCACACCGGCCACCAGGCAGTAGCCATACAGCCAAAGGGAAATCCCCTGGCTGGCATGGGCCAGTGCGACGACCAGGGTGCATGCCAGCACGGCGAGAATTTCGCTGGAGATTTTCAGCGGGCGTAACTGAGCAAAAGACTTCTGCTCAAGGCTTTGTTCGGTAGCGTGCATCTGGGTACGACCTCAGCGGGTGCTAAAACGCTTTCAAGTGCACCCGTATCTGGAGCGGTAAGTCGCGACGATCACTGCCTTGTCAGTCGTAACTACGGATTAACGTGTCAGTGCAGCCATTCCGATGCACCGGCTCATGGCAGTTGCGGGCCAGAACAGTCGATGATTCTGGCCCGCAGCCAAGTGTAGGCATTATGCCTGCGTTCGCGCGAAAAACCTCTGATCGCCCGGCGCAGCGCCCGGCCTGTCTGAATAGCCATTACCATAGCGGCCATTGCAGGGCGTCACATTGAGGGCAGTATTTGCCGGTCAACAGAACTTCGCGCCCTTTTTGGACACAGATAGATTGTGACCATATTATTGATCGGTCACCTAACGGTCTTTCGAGTCATCATGGAGTCAAGCTGCGCACATGAATGAAAATACCCCCCCAGCGCCTACCCGCGGCCCCCTTGATCACAGTGTCCGCGATCAGGTCATCGAGGCGGCAGGCCGCCATTTCGCGCATTACGGCTATGAGAAGACCACGGTGTCGGATCTGGCCAAGGCCATCGGTTTTTCCAAGGCCTACATCTATAAGTTTTTCGACTCAAAGCAGGCCATCGGCCAGGTGATCTGCGCCAACCGTCTGGCGATGATCATGCAGGCCATTGAGGCTGCGACTGCCGGTGCCTCGTCTGCCTCGGAGCGCTTGAGGTGCCTGTTCCGGACGCTTTGCGAAGCGGGCAGCGACCTGTTTTTCCATGACCGCAAGCTTTACGACATTGCTGCTGTTGCATCACGTGAGCAGTGGCCGTCGGTGCTTGAACATGAAGCGCGAATTCGCGCAATTATCCAGCAGATCGTGGTTGATGGCCGCGAAGCCGGCGAATTTGAGCGCAAGACCCCGCTGGATGATGTGGTCAGCGCGATCTGTCTGGTCATGCGTCCCTACATCAACCCTGCACAACTGCAATACAACCTCGACGCTACCGGTGAAGCGACCGTGCAATTGCCGGCCATGATCTTGCGTAGCCTGGCGCCGTAAATAATAAGTGACCATTGACAATATTGGTCACTAGTAAAAGAATGTGGGTCTCGTATTGCTCTTGAATAAGGGATCCCATGCGCCTCAAATCTCTCCTGCTTGTCGGTTGCGTGCTGCCCGTCCTGTTGACGGCGTGTGGCGATCCAGCGGTCAGCGACGATCCGCGTACCCAGCCGCCGCTGGTCCGGGCTGCAACGGTGACGCGCGCCGTTGAGACAAATCACTCGTTCAGCGGTGTGGTGGTCGCACGTACCCAGAGTGACCTGGGTTTTCGTGTGTCAGGCAAGGTGCTGGAGCGGCTGGTCGATACCGGGCAAACGGTCAAGCGTGGTCAGCCGCTGCTGCGCCTTGATCCTGTGGATCTCCAGCTCCAGGCGCGAGCGCAGCTCGAAGCGGTCGCCTCGGCCAGCGCACTTGCCAGGCAGACGGCCCAGGACGAGGTGCGCTATCGCCGGCTGGTTGCCGCAGGCGCCGTTTCGGCATCCACTTACGACCAGAGCAAGGCGGCTGCCGACGCGGCTCGGGCACAGCTCAGTGCCGCGCAAGCCCAGGCCGATGTGGCGCGTAATGCAACCAGCTACGCGGTACTGCTGGCTGACGCTGACGGCGTGGTGGTCGAGACTCTGGCCGAACCGGGGCAGGTGGTCAGCGCCGGGCAAACGGTGGTCCGGCTGGCACGGGCCGGGCAGCGTGAGGCGATTGTCTATTTGCCCGAGACGCTGCGCCCGGCCACCGGCTCGACGGCGCAGGCGTCGCTGTACGGCAGCCGTGACCCGGCGCTGCCTGCAACCCTGCGGCTGCTGTCTGCGGCGGCCGATGCCACCACCCGTACCTTCGAAGCCCGCTATGTGCTGCAGGGCGCGCTGGCCCAGGCGCCGCTCGGGGCGACCGTCACACTCGATATCGCCCAGGACTCGCCCGGCAGCGGCGCAGTGCAGGTGCCGATTGCGGCCCTTTACGATCCCGGCAGTGGTCCCGGCGTTTGGCTGATTGCCGGTGAGCCGACCAAGGTGGCCTGGCGTAACGTGCAGGTGTTGGCTGTTGGCGACGACACGGCGCGTGTCGTCGGCCAGCTCGCGGTGGGAGAGCAGGTCGTGGCGTTGGGTGCGCACCTGCTGCATGACGGTGAGTCGGTCCGGCGTGAGTCGCTCGACGCCAACCGGGTTGCCGGGAGCCAGCCATGAGCTCAGGGCGTTTCAATCTGTCTGCTTTGGCGGTGCGCGAGCGCGCGGTCACCCTGTTCGTCATCGTGCTGATTGCCGGGGCCGGAATTCTCGCGTTCTTGCAGTTGGGGCGTGCCGAGGATCCGCCCTTTACCGTAAAGCAACTGACCATCATCAGTGCCTGGCCCGGCGCGACGGCGCAGCAGATGCAGGATCTGGTGGCCGAGCCGCTGGAAAAGCGCATGCAGGAGCTCAAGTGGTACGACCGCAGTGAAACCTACACCCGTGCAGGGCTGGCGTTCACCATGGTCTCGCTACTCGACAGCACCCCTCCCGGGCAAGTCCAGGAAGAGTTTTATCAGGCGCGCAAGAAGCTGGGCGACGAGGCGCGAAATCTGCCGGCAGGTGTCATCGGTCCGATGATCAACGACGAGTTTGCTGACGTGACGTTCGCGTTGTTCGCCCTGAAAGCCAAAGGTGAGCCGCCGCGCCAGCTTGTGCGTGATGCCGAGGCACTGCGCCAGCGGCTGTTGCACGTCCCTGGCGTGAAGAAGGTCAACATCATCGGTGAGCAGGCCGAGCGCATTTTCGTGTCGTTTTCCCATGAGCGGCTGGCCACGCTGGGTATTGCGCCGCAGGCGATCTTTGCGGCGCTCAATAACCAGAATGCGCTGACCCCCGCCGGCTCGATCGAAACCGGCGGGCCGCAGGTGATCGTGCGTCTGGAGGGGGCGTTCGACAAGCTGGAGACCATTCGCAGCACGCCAGTGGTGGTCAACGGGCGGACCTTGAAGTTGTCCGATGTGGCGACGGTTGAACGGGGTTACGAAGACCCCGCGACATTGCTGGTCCGTAACGGCGGCGAGCCGGCGTTGTTGCTCGGTATCGTGATGCGTGATGGCTGGAACGGGCTGGACCTTGGCAAGGCGCTGGACGCGGAAACGGCGCAGATCAACGCCGCTATGCCACTGGGCATGACCCTGGCCAAGGTCACTGATCAGTCGGTGAACATCAGCTCGTCGGTCAACGAGTTCATGGTCAAGTTCGTGGTCGCCTTGCTGGTGGTCATGCTGGTCTGCTTTATCAGCATGGGCTGGCGCGTTGGCGTGGTGGTCGCGGCAGCTGTGCCTTTGACCCTGGCGGTGGTGTTCGTGGTCATGGCTGCCACGGGCAAGAACTTTGACCGCATTACTCTGGGCTCGCTGATTCTGGCGCTGGGTTTGCTGGTCGACGACGCGATCATCGCCATCGAGATGATGGTCGTGAAAATGGAGGAGGGCTATGACCGTCTCAAGGCCTCGGCCTACGCCTGGAGCCATACCGCAGCGCCGATGCTGTCCGGCACGCTGGTCACCGCCATCGGCTTCATGCCCAACGGTTTTGCTCACTCCACGGCCGGTGAATACACCAGCAACATGTTCTGGATCGTGGGCATCGGCCTGATCGCGTCCTGGCTGGTCGCGGTGGCCTTCACGCCGTATCTGGGTGTCAAGCTGCTGCCGGAGATCAAACAGGTTGCCGGCGGTCATGCGGCTATCTATGACACCCGCCACTACAACCGTTTTCGTCGGCTGCTGAGCAGGGTCATCGCAGGTAAATGGTCGGTCGCGGGGGCGGTGATCGTTGCGTTCATCGTTGCGCTGCTGGGTATGGGGCTGGTGAAAAAGCAGTTCTTCCCGACCTCCGACCGCCCCGAGGTGCTGGTTGAGGTACAGATGCCGTACGGCACTTCCATCGAACAGACCCATGCCACCGCGATCAAGGTCGAGTCGTGGCTGCGCGAGCAGCAAGAGGCGCAGATCGTCACCACCTATGTCGGCCAGGGACCGCCGCGTTTCTATTTGGCGATGGCCCCGGAACTGCCTGACCCGTCCTTTGCCAAGCTTGTGGTGCTGACCGACAGCCAGGCTGCGCGTGATGCGCTCAAGCAGCGCCTGCGTGCCGCAGTGGCCGACGGTCTGGCGCCACAGGCGCGGGTGCGTGTCACGCAACTGGTGTTCGGTCCGTACTCGCCGTTCCCGGTCGCTTATCGGGTGATGGGGCCTGACCCGCAGCAACTGCGCCTGATCGCCACTCAGGTGCAGGGCGTGCTGCAGGCCAGCCCGATGATGAGAACCGTCAACAGCGACTGGGGCGCGCGGGTGCCGACCCTGCATTTCGCGCTGGATCAGGATCGCCTGCAAGCATTCGGCCTGACCTCCAGTAGCGTTGCCCAACAACTGCAGTTTCTGTTGTCCGGGGTGGCGGTCAGCGCGGTGCGCGAAGACATTCGTTCTGTGCAGTTGCTGGCGCGGGCCGCCGGTGATATCCGCCTCGATCCTGCGAAGATCGCCGGTTTCACCCTGGTCGGTGCGGCCGGCCAGCGCATTGCGCTGTCGCAGGTCGGCGAGGTCGAGGTGCGCATGGAAGAGCCCGTGCTGCGCCGCCGTGACCGCACCCCGACCATTACCGTGCGCGGCGACATTGCCGAGGGTCTGCAACCGCCGGATGTCTCGGCGCTGATCTGGAACGACCTGCAGCCGGTCATCGCGACTCTGCCGCCGGGCTACCGGATCGAAATGGCCGGTTCCATCGAAGAGTCGCTCAAGGCCAGCAAGGCCATCGCGCCGCTGCTGCCGATCATGCTCGCCCTGACCTTGCTGATCATCATTGTTCAGGTGCGCTCGATGGCGGCGATGGTCATGGTGTTTCTTACCGCGCCGCTGGGCCTGATCGGTGTGGTGCCGACCCTGCTGCTGTTTCAGCAGCCATTCGGGATCAACGCACTGGTCGGGCTGATCGCCCTCTCAGGCATCCTGATGCGCAACACCTTGATCCTGATCGGCCAGATCCATCACAACCAGCGTGAAGGTCTCGACCCATTCAATTCGGTGGTCGAGGCCACCGTGCAGCGCGCCCGACCGGTGTTGCTGACAGCGCTGGCCGCGATCCTGGCTTTTGTGCCACTGACCCAGTCGGTGTTCTGGGGCACGCTGGCCTACACCCTGATCGGCGGCACGCTGGTTGGTACGCTGATGACCCTGGTGTTTCTCCCGGCGATGTATGCGATCGCTTTCAAGATTCACTCTCCTCGCAGCAAGACTCAACTCACTACCTGAACCGGGGGCAACCTAGATGACACATTCAGCAGCGACACCCATGACCCATTCTCAGAGTGGCAAACGTATCGTGGTCACCGGCACCGGCATCGTCGGCCCGCTTGGCTGCGGGGTAGAGCGGGTCTGGCAACGGCTGCTCGATGGCCAGTCGGGTATCGACAAGCTGGCGGATGAGATTACTGCCGGCACCGGGGTCGCGGTTGGCGGTCAGGTGCCGAGCCTTGCGCAAGACCCCCTGGGCGGCTATCAGCCCGAGCAGGTGATCCCGGCCAAAGAACGCAAGAAGATGGACCGCTTTATCGAGTTCGCCCTGATCGCGGCCCATGAGGCACTGGAGCAGGCCGACTGGCACCCGGTCAGCGAAGCGCAGCAGCAACGCACCGCCACCATCATCGCCTCGGGCGTAGGCGGCTTCGGGGCCATGGCCGAGGCGGTGCGCACCACCGATGGCCGCGGGCCAAAACGGTTGTCACCGTTCACCGCGCCGTCGTTTCTCGCCAATATGGCCGCCGGGCATGTGTCTATCCGCCATGGTTTCAAAGGACCGCTGGGCGCGCCGGTCACCGCCTGTGCGGCGGGGGTGCAGGCCATCGGTGACGCGGCACGGCTGATCCGCAGCGGCGAAGCTGATATCGCGATATGTGGCGGCACCGAGGCGGCGATTGATCGGGTCACCCTCGGCTGCTTTGCTGCGGCGCGGGCGTTGTCTACCGCGCCTGCCGAAGATGCCCGGCGCGCATCACGGCCGTTCGACCAGGCGCGTGACGGTTTCGTCATGGCCGAGGGCTCGGGGTTGCTGGTCATCGAGTCGCTGGAACATGCCCTGGCCCGTGGTGCTACGCCCTTGGCCGAGCTGGTGGGTTACGGCACCAGCGCTGACGCCTGGCATCTGACCGCCGGCCCTGAAGATGGCAGCGGGGCGCGGCGCGCCATGCAGCAAGCGCTGCAACAGGCCGGGGTGAGCGTCGACGAGGTGCAGCACATCAATGCCCATGCGACCTCGACACCGGTCGGCGACAAGGGCGAACTGGCGGCGATTCGGGCGCTGTTCGGCACCGATTCCAAGGTGGCGATCAGTTCCACCAAGTCCGCCACCGGCCACTTGCTGGGCGCTGCCGGCGGTATCGAGGCGATCTTCACGGTGCTGGCGTTGCGTGACCAGATCGTCCCGCCGACCCTTAACCTCGACCACCCTGATGACGCCGCCACCGGCCTTGATGTGGTCGCCTGTCACGCCCGGCCGATGGCGTTGACCCATGCATTGTCAAATGGCTTTGGCTTTGGCGGGGTCAATGCCAGTGTGCTGTTTCGCCATTGGCAGGCTCAGTCATGAAAACGCAAAGCGAGGTTGCGGCGGTGCAGCAGGGGCCTGCGCTAAACGGTAAAGTCGTGGCCTTGCTGGCCGGCTTGTCGGCCATCAGCGTGCTGTCGACCAATATCATCCTCCCGGCCTTTGCGCAGATTGGCCAGGAGCTGGGCGTCTCTGCACGAGAGCTGGGCCTGACCTTGTCGAGCTTCTTCATCACCTTTGCGCTGGCGCAGTTGCTGGTCGGGCCACTGGCCGATCGGTTTGGCCGCCTGCCTCTGGTGCTCGGTGGTTTGGCGTTGTTTGTGGTCGGCACGCTGGTTGCCGGCCTGGCCGGCTCGTTTGACGTGCTGATTGCCGGGCGGGTGATTCAGGCCCTCGGAGCGTGCGCCGCCGCAGTGCTGGCACGAGCCATCGCCCGCGACCTGTTCGAGGGCGAGACCCTGGCTCGGGCGTTGTCGCTGACCATGATCGCCACCGCGACCGCTCCCGGTTTTTCGCCGTTGCTCGGCAGCCTGCTGAGCAACACGCTGGGCTGGCGGACGATCTTTATCATGGTCGGCATCGCCGCGCTGATCATCGCGCTCAGCTATGCACGCGGTCTTGGCGAAACACTGCCGGTGCAGCGCCGTGTGGCGTTGCCAGCGGCCCAGGTGCTGGGCGCCTACGGCGGGTTGCTTGGTAACCCTGCGTTTATCTTGCCGGCGGCCGCGATGAGCCTGTTGATGAGCGGCCTGTTCGCCAGCTTCGGCGCCTCCCCGGCAATTTTGATGGACGGCATGGGCTTGTCCTCGCTACAGACCGGGTTGTATTTCGCTGCCACGGTATTTGTCGTCTTCGCCGCCGGCCTGGCTGCGCCACGGCTGGCCGGGCGCTTTGGCAGCCGCACCGTTACCGCCTCGGGGCTGGCCACAGCGCTATTGGCCGGATGCCTGCTGTGGCTTGGCCCGAGGGATCCGGGGCTGGGCTGGTATTCACTGTCGATGGTGATCTTCCTGTGGGGCATGGGCCTGGCCAATCCATTGGGCACCGCGCTTACCCTGAGCCCGTTTGGCAAACAGGCCGGCCTGGCTTCTGCACTGTTGGGCTTTCTGACCATGACGGCGGCGGCCTTTACGACCTGGCTGGGGTCGGTGCTGGAATTTGCCCCGGTGGTTACTTTGGGGGCGATCCAGGCCATCGCTTGCCTGATCGCGCTGTTGTTGTTCGGGTTGAACAGGCGCTGTGTCGAGCCTTGACATCCTCCCCGCCCTAAAGAGCGGGGATTCCTACAGCTAGACGGCGATGCCCCGCCGCAAGAATGTTCCGGGCCGCGTTTACATCGCGGTCGTGGGCTGTACCGCAGCACACGCAAGTCCATTCTCTTATTCGCAAACCGGCTCTACCTTTCGGACTGCTGGTGGAAATGCTTCCACAGCACGAGCAGGTCTGGGTGGTATAGCGCTCGGCTACAACCTCAAAAACAACGCCTGCCCGTTGGCATTTCTGCTCCAGCATTGTCTTGAGTTGGCCCCATCCTGCATCAAGCGTGGATTTGGCCATTTGAGTCTTTACGAGTTTTGCGCTGGCTACATCGCCAACGAAAATGGCGGCGCAGCGCTCAACCAGGGCGGTTGAGAACTTGTGTTGCGCATCTTTGCGCCGGTTCCTGATCCTGGCATGGAGGGCGCGAACACGTGCCCTCTTGCCAGCACGCTGAGCGATGCCCAGCTTCTGCTCCAGGGTGCGATATTCACGCCCGACCAGCACTTGGCCCTCAGACGTTGTCGCCGCTGCTTTAAGGCCCAGGTCGATGCCAATGGTGGCAGTGCCGATACACGGCTTGCTCTGAACCTGCACGCAGATATTGAGATACCAGCGCCCCCTGGAATCTTCACTGAAGCTTCCGGCCCGCAGGGCGTACTGACTTAAACCGTAGCTGTCCCACAGGCCAAACCTGAACCCGGCGAACTGAATCTGACCGTTCTTGTATTGCAAGGCACGCGCCTTGAACGGAATCCAGCCCAGGCTGTATTTGGGGCTGCTCCTGCTGGACACCCGCCAATTGAGCCTGGAACGCTTGAACTGCTTACGGGACTTGGCGTAGTCCTCGCAAACCTGCTGCACGGTTGGCGAGCCGGTCTGCACGCCGTCGCATTTGCTTAATCCATTGGTCAGCTTTTGCAGGTCAAAACCGGAGAGCCACTGGTGGCGTTCCCGGATGGCGCGATGACTCGTTTCATTGCAGTAGTTCCACACCAGATTGACCTCGCGCGCCATCGCAAGCAGCGTTTTCGCGTGCTTGTCTTTGATTCGGAGCTTGAGGGTCCTGGTGTGGTTCATGGCATGAATTATGGTTTGGTCTTTCAAGCTATGGGTGGCGTTGTCGAATCGGGTGGCTTCACTCAAGAGGGTATCATCCAGACGGCTGCGTGAGCAGTTCGGGGATTTCCACCCCTGGCTCAAGTGAAGGGGTGTCCTCTGGTCGCCATCCTACCTCGCCTCTAGCTGCGGCGGTGCGCCGATTGAAATCCTGCGCCAATACATCGAAGAACAGCAGACTCCCAACCAGGACGCCTGCGGCGTCCTTCGTGCGGGGCAGCACCGTGCATTTTTACGAGTGGCTGCATAGCCAGCCGGGGCGGCGTCTGCCCAGCGGCCCGGCGGTATGGATCTGCGGGGATTGCCATGCCGGTAATCTGGGGCCGACTGGTGATCTGAAGGGTGGCATCGATGTGCATATCCGCGACCTGGACCAGGCCGTGGTCGGCAACCCTGTGCATGACCTGGTGCGTCTGGCACTGTCGCTTGCCACCGCCGCACGTGGCTCCGACCTGCCGGGGGTGACCACCGCGCGGATGCTCGAAGAAATGGTCCGTGGCTACGAACTGGCCTTTGAAACCAGCCTGGAGCGCGAGCCGCCACGCCCGGCGCAGGTCAAGGCCGGTATGCGCAGCGCCGTGCAGCGTACCTGGAAGCATCTGGCCAAAGAGCGCATCGAGGGCGCGCGCTTGACCCTGCCATTAGGCAAGCATTTCTGGAAACTCAGCAAAGCCGAGCGTCAAGCCATTGAGCTGCTGTGCGTGACCCCTGAAATCCACGCCTTGGTCACCTCACTTAAAGGCCGCAGCCATGCCAGTGAAGTTGAACTGCTCGACTGCGCCTATTGGGTCAAGGGTTGCAGCTCGTTGGGGCTGCGCCGTTATGCGGTGCTGCTGAGTGTGGACGACGGTGATGGCGTGGATTATTGCCTGCTGGACATCAAGCAAGCCGTAGCGGCCGCTGCGCCGCGTGCCGCCCGGGTCGGGATGCCGCGTGATAACGGCAAACGGGTGGTCGAGGGTGCCCGGCAGTTATCACCGGGGCTGGGTAACCGGATGTTGGCGGTGCGGTTGCTGGAGCATTCGTTTTTCATCCGTGAACTGCTGCCCCAAGACCTCAAACTGGAACTGGATCAACTTGATTCGCGCCAGGCCATGGAGGCGGCCGGTTACCTGGCGCGGGTGGTCGGCCAGGCGCATGCCCGGCAGATGGACCTCGCCACCCGGCTGGAGTGGATGGACGTGCTGCAAAGCAACCGTACCCGCAGCCTGGATGCGCCGTCATGGTTATGGAGCAGCGTGGTGCAACTGGTCGGCACGCATGAAATGGGCTATCTGGCGCATTGTCGGCGTTATGCTTTGGAGCATGACTAAGGCGCTCAAGCCGCGTTCGCCTCATGCTGCGCCGCCGCAGCGGATCTGGAGCGCCAGGCCAGAACCAGCACCATCAGCAGCCCCAGCGCGGCCATCACCGCACCGGCCAGGGAAATCGCCGGATAACCCAGTCCGGCATTGATCACTGCACCCCCCAACGCGGCGCCGATGGCATTGCCGAGGTTGAACGCGCCGATGTTTACGGCCGAGGCAAGGTTCGGCGCGTCTTTGGCAGCTTCCATCACGCGCATCTGCAACGGTGGCACCAGCGCAAAGCTGGCGGCGCCCCAGATCAGAATGGCGACCGCCGCCGGCAGCGGCCAGCGCATCAACACGGTGAAGGCCAGCAAGATGGCGATCAGAACACTCAGTGACACGATCAGCGTGCGGTCTACTGAGCGGTCAGCAGCCTTGCCGCCCCAGATATTGCCCAGCGTCAGACCCACCCCGAACAGCACCAGCATGGCCGTGATAAAGGCGGTCGAGGCCTGGGTTTCGCTGTGCAGGATCGGCGCGATGTAGGTGAACACGGTGAACATCGCCCCCGAACCGATGACGGTCAGGGCCAGTGCGGCCAGCACCGGCGCGCGGCCCAGCACGCGGATCTCGGCCAGCACGCCGTCACTTTTGGCCAGCGGCAGATCCGGCAGGGCGAACCACAGCGCCGCCATCGCCAGCACACCGAGGCCGGCAATGCCCCAGAACGCGGTGCGCCAGCCGAGCAATTCACCAAACCAACTGGCCAGCGGCACGCCCCCAATGGTCGCCAGGGTCAGGCCCATGAACATCGCAGCAACCGCCCCGGCACGTTTGTCTGGCGGCACCACACTGGCCGCGACAATCGAGCCAACGCCGAAGAACGCGCCGTGGTTCAGGGAGGTCACCACCCGGGCGATGAGCAGGCTCTGGTAGTCGCTGGCCAGCGCCGACATCAGGTTGCCCAAGGTGAAGATCGCCATCAGGCCGATCAACAGGTAGCGACGCGGGATCCTGCCGGTGGTCAGGGTCATCAGCGGCGCGCCGATCAGCACGCCGAGCGCGTAGGCACTGACCAGCAGGCCGGCGGCCGGAATCGACACACCCAGGTCGGTCGCGATGTCAGGCAACATGCCCATCGGGGCGAACTCGGTGACGCCGATGCCAAAGGCACCCATGGCGAGGGCGATAAGAGGGGGATTGATACGCATGAGAAGGCTCCTGGATCTGTGCGCTAAATGCTACGATCCACCTTTAAAGTGCGCTAGAGCGCTTTGAGTTCAAACACCTTTGCGTGAGGGGCACAAATGGACGTCAATGGCCGGTCCGGTGAAATGCAGGTGTTTGCCACCGTGGCACAAGAAGGCAGCCTGTCGGCAGCCGCACGCACCCTGGGGCTGACGCCCTCAGCGGTGAGCCGCATTATTGCCCGTACCGAGCAGCGCATCGGCACCCGCTTGCTGTTGCGCACCACCCGGGCGATGACCCTGACCTGCGAAGGCGAAGCCTACCTGCGCGGTGCCCGGCGGATTCTGGCCGACATGTCCGAGGTCGAAGAAGCGATCGCCGCCCAGGGCGTACCGAAGGGCCGCTTGCGGGTCAGCGCCGCCCTGGGGCACGGCCGGTTGGCCATCGTGCCGCTGGTAGCAGCGTTCAGTGCGCGCTATCCACAGATCGTCGTCGACCTGACCCTGGGCGATGAAGTGGTCGATATCCTCGCCGGTGAGGCGGATGTGGCGATACGTTTCGGCAACTTGCCCGACAGCCCGCTGACCGCTCGAAGAATTGGCGAAACCGGTCAGGTAGTGGTCGCATCCCCCGATTACCTGCAACGCCACGGCACCCCGACAGCACCGGAAGATTTACTGCAACACAACTGCCTGCGCTTCAACTTTCGCCGGGCCGAACCCGATTGGCCATTTGTGCGTGACGGGCAGCCGTTTGCCCTGAAGATCACCGGCAATATTGAATGCAGCAGTGGTGAGGCGCTGGCGCAACTGGCCAGAGTCGGTGCCGGCATTGCCCGGATCGGCACCTTCAGCGTGGCTGAAGACCTCAAGCGCGGTGAACTGGTGCCATTGCTCGATGCCTACAACCCCGGCGACGTCGAGCCGATTCATGCCGTGTTCGTCGGCGGTCAGGCGATGCCGGCGCGGGTTCGGGTATTTGTCGACTTTTTGCTGGAGCAGCATCAGTTGGATGCTTGATCAGGGCAGGGCCTTCAGTCTGGCGCAGACACCGGCGTCAGCACATCGGCTTGAGCCTCAGCCGCCAGTTTCAAGCGATCAGCCTTGCTGACGTAAGTGCATTTCTTTTTCGGTGCCAGCTTGGCACTGGCCTTTTTGGCATGGGCCTTCAACAGCTGCTTGATCTTTTTCTGGCGATTCATGGTTGCTACTCGGCGTGGGCAGGCCGGCATGATATCAGGTGCGCGGCAGGGCAAAATCCGCAGGTGCAAAACTCTCGCCGGTGTCCATGCGCACATTGCGCAGGCTCGCGGTCTGCGCGTACGCGTCGCGCAGCTGTTCTACCGCATAGCCAATCAACAGCGTCCGCCGCCGGGCACCGTTGTGGTTCAGGCTGCCCGCGTGGACCAGGTCGACATCGAACACCAGCATGTCCCCCGCCGAGCCGCTCAACTGTATGGCGCCTGACTCATCGGTGAAATCGAACGGCGGCGCCTGCGGTACGGGTCGATGGCTGGCAGGCACAATACGCGTGGCGCCGTTGTCCGGGCCATAGTCATCCAGATAGGCCAGCACGCTCACTGTATCCCCCGGCCGCTGCGCTGAAAGGTCGCGGTGCAAGCGCTGATGACCGCCCCCGGCAACCGGCTCGCGACCCTCGACCTGAGTCAGAAAGAACCGTTCGCCAAGCAACTCGCCCACCACCGCCAGCAACTGTGGCAACCGGCAAAGCGCCTGGACTTGCGCATCGTCATCGAGCATCGAATGCCGCCAGTCAGCGCCGCGTGGCACAGGCCACTGGTCTGAAGGGCGCAAGCCACTGTCGAAGGTGTGACGCAACTGCGCCAGCCATTGGTCGGGGATGGCCTGGCGCAGCAGGGCATAGCCGTTGTGGTGAAGCTGGGTGCGGTAGGGCATGGCTTTCCTTATAGCGCTTTTGCGTCCTGCGGACCGGTTGGCTCATGGTAGTGCTCAGACAGATAAACGGCGACCTCAACGTGCTGGCGGTGCTGCATTACCAAGCGTGGCGCGGCAGGGCGCGCAGGCTAGCGCGCGCTGTCGATGATCTGCCCGCCATCGGGCGTCAGGCTGTAGCCGGTGAGGTACTGGGCATCCTTGCTGGCCAGAAACAGCACCACCGGTGCGATGTCGTGTTCCGGTGAACCATAACGGCCCAGTACATTGCTGGGTGGTGGTACCACGGCATCGCCCCAGGTTTCAGCCACTGGCAGCACGTTGTTGACGGTAATCGCGTCGGCCCCCCACTCACGCGCCGCCGAGCGGGTCAGGGCGCGCACCGCTTCCTTGGCCATGTTGTACGGCGCATAGCCTGGCAGGCCGACCACCCCGGCCAGTGAGGCAAAGTTGATGACCCGACCTGCGCCACTGGCTTTGAGCCAGGGATAGCAAGCCTGCATGGTGCGCAGGTAAGCCACCGGTCCCAGCTCGAAATTGCGTTGCAGTTGCTCCGCTGACAGCTCAAGCACCGAAGCAGACACCTGCGCCGGGTCGAAAGCGTTGTTGACCAGAATATCAATCTGCCCGTAGATACTGACCACTTGCGCGATCGCTGCAGTGATCTGTTCTGGCTCCGCCAGGTCGCACACCACGCCGTGCGCCTTGCCGCCTGCGGCCTGAATCTGCGCGACCACCTGCTGCACATTTTCCGCTGTGCGTGATAGCACCGCGACGCGGGCACCTTCGGCGGCAAACAACAGGGCTGTGGCCCGACCAATACCGCGACCGGCACCGGTAACAATCGCTACTTTTCCGTCAAGACGTGACATGGCAAGTTCTCCGTTCAGTGTGAAGGCTGGGAATAGGCCGCTGTGGCCGGCAGGTAAGGCGAGGGGATTTCGCGTGCGCTGTTCTGGGTGGTAAAGGAAACCGCCAGCAGTACCAGGCCGATCAACGCCGGCAGCGCACCCCGAGGATTGCGCACGCCGAAGTAAGCCTGCGCCGATAACAGCAGGTGGTAGAGCACCCCGGCATACGCCAGATCACTCAGCGCCACACTGACGCGCGACAGAATCGCAATCACCGCCAGCAACTTCACGGCGGTGAGAACGTTCATCAGATGGTCCGGGTAGCCCAGGTCCACCAGCCCCTGGCGCGCCCAGTCGCGGCGCACGACATACAGAGTGGCCGAAAGCAGATACAGCAGTGCCAGCAACAACGTACTGAGCCAATACAGAGACAGTTCAAACATGGTGTTCCTCGCGGTATTCAACAGAGTCTTTAACCAACAATGTCGGCTAAGATGAATATCCACAAGTAGGATGAAATAGTGATGCCTAGTATGGAAAACCAGACTATTGAAGCCCCGGCCATCAACATGCATGAGGAAATGCGCCGCGCCTTTGCGCTGCTTTCCGGCAAGTGGAAACTGGAAATCATGTGGCTGTTGAACGAGCGCATTTATCGTTTTGGCGAACTGCGCAAGGCCATTGGCGGCATCACCCAGCACATGCTGACTGCGCAACTTCGCGAGCTGGAAAACGACGGATTGATCACCCGCACGGTGTATGCCGAAGTCCCGCCACGGGTGGAGTACGCGATGACCGACAAAGCGCGGGCATTGGGGCCGACCATGGAGGCTTTGACCGTCTGGTGGCAGACCTACGGCAATAGTGTGCCGGCCAAGGCCAGCCCGCGGGGGCGTAAGCCGGGTAGAGCCTAGAAGCGCCAGCCCCGGCGATGGTTTGTCCTCACTTGGCCCTGGCTTGCAACGCCTTGACCACGGCCTCACCCAGCGCCGTCGCCGAAGCCGGATTCTGGCCGGTAATCAATCGCCCATCGACCACCACCCGGTTTTCAAACAGTGGTGCTTTGCTCACCCGGCAGCGACGGGCTGTTCCTGTACTTCTCGAAAACGGCCAGAAACCAGCCCAAGCTGCGCGCGTTTATCGATCTGTGTAGCCGTAGTTTCAAGGTCTGATTGAAGGGCTGGCGAGCCCTAGCCTTGGACCCAGCGCAGCACACGCCGCCACAGGCTCAGGGGTCTGCGCTCAGGCATCTCCACCAGCACCCCCGGCATGTCCTTCCAGCGCACCCAGCTTTCATTGCGCCAGTGCAGCAACTGCAACGAGTTGCCCAGCCAGTCCAGGCTGTTCACGCTCGGCAACTCGATGAACCGGTCATGACGCCGGTGCAGTTCCGGTAGCACTTCGTGGGTCAGCCAACGGCGCAGGGTGCGGTTTTCCGGCACGTAGTGGTGGACCAGCAGGGCGAAGACGCCGGACTCGCTGACCAGCGTGCAGCGTTCGAAGTCGCCGAAGGTTTCCAGCCAGGCCGTGCGGCGCTGGTCGGGGTCGAGTTTTAGCGTGGAGCGTTCGTCGAGGCGCCGGCCCATCAGGCGGGCAAGATCGCTCAGGCAGAACCACGCCTGACCGTCGCTCAGGGTGGTGCGCAACTGGCGGTGGTGGCGGATGAAGGGAATGGCTTCGAAGTGTTCGGTACAGGGATTGTTTGGGTTAATAGCAGTCATAAGCGTTTCCTCGGGGAGTGAAACTGCCACGGACCGTCGCCAAACGATAAGGGTGGCAGTTGTACGCGGGTTGGCGAACCAGGTCACACCCCAACCCCGGCAGACCAGAAGGTCTCCCACGTACAACAGCCATAACGGACTAACGGGCAGGATGATACCTGCAACGTTATGGGGAAGTCGCTGGGGGTTAGAAATTCAGGTCGCCAAACCCGACTCACTGATTTTGCAGTGAGCGCTGCGCAGATTAGCCGGGCTGGAAACAGTGCAACAGGTGATGGCCACCGACGCTGCCTACGAGTATGTAGCCCGTTTCTCAATCAACGTTCAGCAGTACGCTGGTCAGGATGTCAGTCTTTCTTCTCATGCTTGTACTCGTTCAGCCATTTCAAGGAGAGATACAAATGTTCAAGGAATTTTTCATTCGTCTGGGCGAGCAGGAAATGTGCACTGGAATCGTGATCGAGGCTGATGATCAGGTGCATTGGTCTAGTGGCTCTGGACACCTCAGTAGCTGAAATCACTATTCAAGAGGAGTCCCCATGAGCAAAACGAGCAGAGCTTTCGATGCCGGCTTCAAGCTGGAAGTAGCCAGGATGGTCAAAGATCAAGGCATGAGTGTCAGTCAGGTTTGTCGTGAACGGAAGGTGGGTGCAACCGCCGTGCGGCGCTGGGTCCAGCAATACGGAACTGAGCATTCAGGCAGTGCCGGGACGGCTAAGTCGCTCACCACCGAACGCAAACGCATCCGCGAGCTTGAACAGCAAGTACGCGAGCTGAAAATGGATAACGACATCCTGAAGAAGGCTACGGCGTTCTTTGCTCGAGAATTGAAATGATCAATCAAAAGACGCCACTCTTTGCCTCGCCCAACGTATGAAAAAACTAATCGCCATCGCCACAATACTCATCGGCGCCCACCTGTTTATCGGCTACTACAACACCCTCTGGGCCGAAGATAACCATCGGGTATTTTTCATCAAGCACCGACCTACCTGGCAAACCGAGTTCATCAACCTGTACGCCAGTGATGCGGATGATAAGCCGCTGGATAAGCTGAGCGCCCTCGAACGCAATGTGATCAGGGATTACTGCTTTTATCGGTTGGGCATCGAAACCTGGCTGGAGGACCAAGCACAGTTGGACGCCTGCAAGCAGCGTTAGTCTCGATACTGTTTGGTTAGACGCCGCCAGGCTCTGGGGGAACGAGCGGGCGGCGATCTGTCTCGTTCGTGAAGAGGTCTATAAAGTCACCGCCCCTTTTAAACCAACAACGCCGTCAACGCCCCGACCAACGCCGGCGGCATCACCAGCACGCCCAGCTTCAGAAACCCCCACGCCCCGACATGCTCGCCCTCGCGGCGAATCGCTGCCAGCCATAACAAGGTCGCCAGTGACCCGGTGATCGACAGGTTCGGCCCCAGGTCGATGCCGATCAACAGCGCCGCGGTCGTGCTGCCGGGCAGTTCGGCCATCTGGCCCATGGAGCCTGCGATCAAGCCGGCCGGCAGGTTGTTCATCAGATTGCCGGCCAGTGCCGCAGCGATGCCGGCAGCCCAGCCGGCCTGGGCTTCGGAGTGTTGCGCCAGTGCCGCGAGGCCGTGGGCCAGACGTTGAGTCAGGCCGGTGTGTGCCACCGCTTCGACCAGCATGAACAGCCCGGCCACCAGCGGCAGCACGCCCCAGGCCACGCCCTTGAGCACCGGCAGCGGGCTGCGCCGCTGACGCAGGTGGATCAGCCCGGCGGTGGCCAGACCCGCGCAAAAGGTCGGCAGGCCCAGTGGCCGGTCCAGCGCCGAGGCACTGAGCAGCACGATGCCGGTCAGGACCAGGCCGAACGCACACAGGCGCGCGCCGCCAGGCAGCGGCTGCAGGTCGATGCAGGTGGCCAGCGGCTGGCGAATCTGTTTGCGTTGGGCCAGGCGCAGCATCAGGTAAGTCAGGCCAATGGCGGCCAGTGACGGCAAGCTGAATTGCCGAAGCCAGTCGAGCAGTGGCGGCATCTGGCTGCCAAACACTACCAGGTTGGCCGGGTTGGAAATCGGCAGTATGAAGCTGGCCGCGTTGGCGATAAACGCGCAAATGAACAGATAAGGCAGCGGCTCGGCCTTGGCGGCGCGGCAGGCGGCGTACACCGCCGGGGTCAGGACCACGGCGGTGGCATCGTTGGACAGAAACACCGTAACCAGCGTGCCAACCAGAAACACGAGGTTGAACAGCCGCTGGCCAGAGCCTTTGGCGTGCTGTACCGCATACATCGCCAGCCAGTCGAACAGCCCCTGCTGGCGGGCCAGTTCCGCCAGGACCATCATGCCGATCAGAAACAGATACACATCGCCGCCTTCGGCCACGGCTTTGAGCGCGGCAGGCAGCGGCAGCCAGCCGAGCAGAATCAACAGCACCGCGCCGCCGAGCGCCCAGACAAATTCCGGCACCCGCCAGGGGCGCAGGATCACTGCGGCGGTTGCGAGGGCGGCAACGGTCCAGATCCCCGTCGTCGGGTCTAATGCAGGCATGGCAGGTACTCAGAGGGTGGCGGCAGGCTGGGCCGCGGCGCTGTTGGAAGTGCGCGTGGAGGTTTCCGGCACGGTCAGCCACAGCAGCACAAAGGCTACCCCGGCAATCGCCGCCAGGGTCAGGAACGCGGCATTGTAGCCTGCCGCCTGGACCACCAGGCCGGCCAGGCCAGGGCTGAGTGCCGCGCCCAGGCCGAATGCCGCTGACAAGGCGCCCAGGCTGACGTTGAAACGCCCGGTGCCTTGGGTCAGGTCTTTGACCACCACCGGAAACAACGCGCCAAACAGCCCGGCACCGATGCCATCGAGCAACTGCACCGCCAGCAGCCAGAATGGTTCATCAGAGACCACGTACAGCGCACCGCGCAGCGGCAGAATCAAAAAACCGGCCATCAGCAGTGGCTTGCGCCCCCACTGGTCGGCACGGGCACCGGCCAGCAGCGCCATGGGCACCATGACCAGTTGTGCGGCGACGATGCACGCTGAGGTCAGTGGGGTGGCCAGTTGCAGATTGACCTGCGCCAGCTTCTGGCTGACCAGTGGCAGCATCGCCGCATTGGCCAGGTGAAACAGTGCGCAACACACCGCGAACCACAGCAGCGGCCGGTTGCTGAGCAAGATCCGCAGCCCGGACGGCTGGCCGTGACTGCCCGCCGACTCCGGGGTGAAGCCCCGCGCGAGATCATGGTCAATGGCCTTGGCCGATACCAGGCTGACCGCGACAATGCTGCCCAGCGTCATCACCGCCATCAGGTAAAACACCGCCACCGGGCCGAACAGCCAGGCAAAGCCGCCGGCCAGCAGCGCGGCACAGGCATTACCGGCATGGTTGAAGGTCTCGTTGCGCCCGGTACGGCGGGTAAAGGCCCGCGGGCCGGTGATGCCCAAGGTGATCGCCGCGATGGCCGGGGCGAACACCGAGCCGGCGATGGCGCTGACAGCCTGGGTCAGCGCCACCAGGCCGAACGATGTCAGCCACGGCAGCAGCAGGCAACTGCCGGTCACCAGCAGCGCGGCAAGCACCACCACGGCACGCTTGGCCGTGGTGCGGTCGATCAACGCGCCCGCCGGTGCCTGGGTCAGCAGCGCTGCCACTGCGGCAACGGTCATCACCAGACCGATACTGGCTGGCTCCCAGTTGTGCACGGCCAGCAGGTAAATCGCCAGATACGGCCCCAATCCGTCGCGCACGTCGGCGAGAAAGAAGTTCAGCCCATCCAGCGACAGCTCATTGCGACGGTTCTTGGTCTGGTCGTTCAAGTGGATGATCTCGGCAGGTCAGCGGAGCAGTGAAACATCTTGATACGCTGACTGTGGCCAATGGCTTTAGTTCGTGAAGCGAGGGCTTCATGCCTTGATCATCGACTCACCTCACGGTTGGCTGATCAGTTCACGCTGATAGATTTGCAGCAACGCTGCATGTCTTTCATGAAGTGCTGCGAACGTGCTGGCCACCGCTGCGATATAAGCCTTTTCGATCTCCTTGTGCACGTCGGCGACAAAGTCTGACAGATCCAGTACATCCATGTAGCGTCGCGGATCAATAGCGTCGTTCAACAGCGCGCTACGCACCTCATACTCATCCAGGTTTCCGTCGGCATCCCGAGCCATGGAAACAGCCCGTTCCGCATAGTCCGGATTTTCCATGACCTGATGAGTTAGCCGATGTTGATGACGATTGACGAACTCACCTCGCTCCGTGGCGTGATGGCGCTCGATAACGGTTTTGAGCATATCGACGAACTCATCCAGCGGTTCGCCTTCGACCACTGGCATTTCCCGAGAGTAGACCGCTCTTAACACATCCAGTAGCGACGCTTTGTCCGGTACGGTGCCCTCGCTGACAGCTTCCAGCAAACTTGATACTTCGAACACATAGTTAGTGAACGCTTCATTCAATGGAAAATCGTCACCGTCGGCGTAGAGGATATCGAATAACTCATTCAGATGAATTTTTGTGACAGCTGCTGCGCCGTAGATCTTTGCTGCTGCCGTTACCAGATAATGGTTTTTTTCAAGCGTCGGTTCGTAATCGATATGAGAGGGGTGTTCGATATTCTGGCCTAGAAGTACACCCAAGTTTCGGGTGAAGTCGATCTTGCGTCGATGACCCTCAAGTGCGAAGCCGGCTATTAAATGGGTCGCGACGGCAGTAGCGTCACTGTTTCTGGAAAGCCTCAGGTGCAGGCTCGGGTCACAGAGTATTTCCTCAAAAAGTGCTTTGGCGCAGGACAAAGACTCATCTTTAAACTGGATCTGTACCTCATGGTGACGGGTGCCAGAGCTTGAGCCGGACTCAAGATAGGGCATCGAGGTGCCTGAGATATTCTGTGAACCCAGTACCGTGTCAGTGTCGTGACTGAGCATCTTCACATGGCAGGCAGCATGAACGTAAAGTTCGACATGAGCGGGCAGAAATTTAATGAGCAACCTGAGTTGTTCTTCAAACGTATCTCGCTGGAGTTTGTGGCCTAGGCCACCAATGCCGATGATGACCTTGGGTCGCCAGGATTTCTTGAAAAAATGCTGATTGAGAAAATAGCCGGTGTTGCGCAACTTTTCATAGTGGGCATAAGTAACGATGTGGGTATTTTCCAGTCGCGCCTGTTGATGCGTCCTGCCAAAGGCGTTGTCAGCGTAGTGCTTATGGTAGATATCGGCATCTACCGAGGCCAGCTTCTTCATGGCTCATCCTTGTTGATCGTCTACAGGGCGGGATACGCGGAGGTTAATTTAAGGTACCACTGTGTGATGACAGGCGGACAGCCGTAGTTTGGCGAACTCATACCAGCATGCAGCGCATGCGACTTTATTGATGAGCATGGACTTCCATGCCATTGCTTGCAGCGGTGTCTCTGTCGGATCTCATTTTATCCACTGGCGAGTCGCGCAATGAATGCCCCACGCCGGTATCGGAACAGGCGGCGTCCGTCAGCGCCGCATAATCGCCTCCGGCAACCCGTACACGTCGGTCCCGGACGTCGCGATGCGCGCTGAATGCAAGTGGCTTTTACGCCCGCAAGGATTTGGCACAAGGCTGCTGAACCCAATAACAAAAAAACCTGCAGCGTCCAGGAACCCACACAGGGGCGTCATCATTTATGGCACAAGAATACAACCCGGATACGCTGGCCCTCGGCGTAACCGATCCCTCGCAAACCGAAGAAGCCTTCCGTGACCGGCATCTGGAAGGCACCATCGACTGGATCGTGTTTGGCGTCACCAGTGTGCTGGCCATCGCGTTCATCGCCTGGGGCTTTATCAACCAGGCGAGTCTGGCGGCCAGTGCCTCCACGGCGCAATCGTGGGTCATCGTGCACTTCGGCTGGTTCTTCGTGCTGACCTCGACGCTGTTCGTGATTTTCGTGTTGTGGCTGGCGGCCAGCCGTTACGGCAAGGTGCCGCTGGGCCGCGATGGTGAAGCGCCGGAGTTTCGCACCGTGTCGTGGGTGGCGATGATGTTCAGCGCCGGCATGGGCATCGGCCTGATGTTCTTCGGGGTTGCCGAGCCGCTGTCGCACTACGTCAACCCGCCGCCGGGTTCGGCGGTGGCGCAGTCCAGCGAGGCGATGCAGGTGGCCATGGCGACCACGCTGTTCCACTGGACCCTGCACCCCTGGGCAATGTACGCGATCATCGGCCTGGTGATTGCCTACGGCACCTTTCGCCGTGGCCGCTCGCAGTTGATTTCCACTGCCTTCCGGCCATTGATCGGTCGCCATGCCAATGGCCCGCTGGGGCGGCTGATCGACATGATGGCGATCTTCGCCACGCTGTTCGGCTCGGCCGCGTCGCTGGGGCTGGGCGCCTTGCAGATCGCCGGTGGCCTTGAGTACAACGGCTGGATCGAGCATCCCGGCAAGCTGTTCTACGTATCAATCATCACCCTGTTGACCATCGCCTTCATCGCCTCGGCGGTGTCCGGTATCGGCAAGGGGATCCAGTGGCTGTCCAACACCAACATGGTGCTGGCGCTGGTCATGGCGCTGTTTGTGTTTATCGTCGGCCCGACCCTGCTGATGCTCAACCTGCTGCCGACCTCGCTGGGCATCTACATCAAGCTGCTGCCAGAAATGATGGCCCGCACCAGTGCCAGCGGCGGTCAGCAGATGGACAGCTGGCTGGCCGGCTGGACCGTGTTCTACTGGGCCTGGTGGATATCCTGGACACCCTTCGTAGGCATGTTCATTGCCCGCATCAGCCGTGGCCGGACCATTCGCCAGTTCGTCAGCGGGGTGTTGCTGGTGCCGAGCCTGGTCAGCCTGGTGTGGTTCACCATCTTCGGCGGTGCCGGTATCGATGCACTGCGCGACGGCTCCTTCACCCTGATCGAGGGCGCGGTCAATAGCAACACCGCGCTGTATCAGTTGCTCGACAGTTATCCGTGGGCCTCGGCCACCTCGGTGCTGGTGATGATTCTGGTGGCGATTTTCTTTGTCTCCGGCGCCGATGCTGCATCGCTGGTGATGGGCACGCTGTCAGAGCACGGCACCACCGAACCGTCGCGCAGAACCGTGATTTTCTGGGGCGCACTGACCGGTACGGTGGCGGCGATCATGCTGGCCATCGGTGACCCGCGTAATCCGGGCGAGGCACTGACCGGGTTGCAGAACCTGACCATCGTGGTGGCCTTGCCGTTCGTGATTGTCATGGTCCTGCTGTGTGTGGCGCTGTACCGCGACTTGCGCAAAGACCCGATGATGCTGCGCCACCTGCGCGGCAACGAGCTGATCGAAAAAGCCGTGCTGTACGGCGCGGTCAAGCACGGCGAAGAGTTCTACATCGTGGTCCAGGAGAAGAAGACCAGCACCCAGACGCAGCCTGAAAACAGTGAGAGCACCAGCGCCTGACCCGGCTTTTTCGCGAGCAAGCTTGCTCCCACAGTATTTCAAGGCAGGATCCGGGTGGGAGCGGCCGTATTTCAGATCAGGGTCGAGGTGGGAACGACCTGGGTCGTGAAGGCTGTTTTCCAAGCGCTACAGGGGGTGTGTCGGGATTGGCCTATTCACGAGCTGGCTCGTTCCCACAGTATTTCAAATCAGCAAGCGTGGGAGCATGCCAAGTCGCTTTAACTCATCGGTACCAGTCAGCTTGTTTTTCGACGGTCTTTGACATCCTCCCCGGCCTGAAGGCCGGAGACTCCTACGGCGCTCAGGCGCGGCATCGAGCCGCCCCTGAGTCGCTTCGGTGGGTTCCTGCTGCTGGCGCCATGACCTCTGCGCTCACTTCACAGGCTAACCGGGCGTGTCCCGCCCTTAGTACATTGATTGCGCCGACCACATCAGCGTTGCCTTCGAAACCACATCCCACACACCTGAACAGCGCTTGCGTCTGGCGGTTGGCCGCCGACACGTGGCCGCAACTCGGGCACGTGCGGCTGGTATTGTGCGGCGGCACGGCAATGAGCCAGCCGCCGCGCCACGCCAGCTTGTAGTCCAGTTGCCGGCGGAGCTCGAACCAGCCCTGATCGAGGATGGCCCTGTTCAGGCCAGATTTGGCCCGAACGTTTCTTCCCGGTGTCTCTGCCGTGCCTGCCGCCGACCTGGACATATTGCGTACCTGCAAGTCCTCGATACACACCATCGCGTGGTTTTGGCTGATCGTGGTCGAGCACTTGTGCAGATAGTCTCAGCGGGCATTGCCGATGCGGGAGTGAATGCGCTGGAAGTCGTTACATGCTGCTCTTGAGCCATGAGCCAGGAAGACGACATTAGGCGCCGACGGCACGGTGTTTTCAAGGTGCATGCCCATGGGGTCTTTGTAACGAAATACCGCCGTAGAAGGGTATCTGTGTCGCCATATTACTTCGCATCATCCTGTGGCGGTGCGTACATCGAACAGCAGCAGGCACCCCACTGCAACCAGGGACGGCTACGCCGTCCGCGCTATCCTTCCCCGCCCTGAACGGCGGGGCTTGTCGCGCGCCGATGGTCAGCGCACCCGCTCACGGCTCTGCACCGTAAGATCCAGAGCCTGCTGCATGTCCAGGCGTGCCGAGCGGCCGACGTCCTGGTTGTCCAGTTGGTAGCTGCGTTCGGACGGCAGGATCGGTGCGGTGAGGTCTTCGGCATCGGTGGGCTCGAAGTCGTAGTTGTCACCGATGGTCATCGAGCTGCGGCGCAGCAGCATGCGCAGTTGCGCCGGTTGCAACTGCGGATTGATCGACAGCATGGTCGCCACAATGCCGGCGACCATCGGCGTGGCATAGGAGGTGCCGCAATGCACGCTACCGGTCTGCCCGGCGTCGCGGGTCGAGGCATGGGCGCAGGCGGCAGCGGTGATGTCGACGCGCTTGTCGATATTCGATGAACTGCGTTTGACCGCATAGCCAGGGTCTTGCACGGCCAGGCCAGGCTGCTCGTTGCGCTGATGGCCGCCGACCACCAGCAGTTGTTCGGTGACGAACGAGGAGGGCAGGCGGTATTCATCGGTGCTGGAAAACGACGAGCCGTTACCCGCCGAGTTCACCACCAGCACGTCCGGGTGTTCGCGGCGCAGCCAGAAGAAGAACTCTTCGAGCATCTCTTCATAACCACTCATGGCCAGCCCCGAGCGCAACAGTGAATCCACCTCGGTGCCGTCCACGGTCTTGGCCCCGACCCGATGAATGCCCCAGCTCCAGTTGAGCACCCGCACGCCGTCTTCGACCAGGTTCACCGAGGCGGCGATATTGGCGGTGATCCCGGCATCAGAATTACGCTCCACGATCACCTCGAAACCGCCGGAATGCTTGTCCAGCCCGCGCAACAGGCCGGTGTTGCCGCCGTTGTCCCATCCGGCAGCGAGAATCCCCGCCACGGTGGTGCCGTGGCTGTCCGGCTTGCTGGCGTCACGGGCATAGACGCAGGTGCGCGGCAGCGCGCAGGCGCCGATATAGTCGCTAAAATCGGCGGTGTCGAAATCCACACTGCGCTCGATCAGGCCGATACGCACCGGTTGCGGCTGGATGGGCGACTGGCGGCCGGGGATGCGCCGCTGGTAGTAATTGACGGCATCGACAAAGCGATTGGCAGCCCACTCGTCCGAGTCCGGCGCGGGTTTACGCGGTTCTTGCCGGCGTACCGGCGGCTGTTCAGCCTCCTCGGCAGCCGACTCTTCAATCACCACCGCATCGACACTGATCTCACTGCCCAGACGCAGCACCAAGGCATCGCGCTGCACCAGATCGGTGGCGGGCAGGCGCAGTTGATACAGGTTGAGCGGCGCAATGCTGCCGACCACCGTAGCGCCATATTTGTCGGCCAACTGCTGCGCGGCCAGGCGGCCATCCTGATTTTCTTCGATCAACACGCTGACCAGATTCACGTAGGTGGTCAGGCCATCCATGTTGTTCGCCACTTCATCCGCTTTGGCCGCCACTACATGACTGTTGCGCAGGGTCAGCCAGGCCGCATTGCTGGCCCGCGTGCCGTCTTCCAGCCACAGCGGGCCGCTCTGCCGGCCATGGCTGTCGAGGGTCAGGCGCAGGTTCTGGCCGTCGCGTTGCACCGCGTTTGCCGGCAGGCTCTGGCCGCCAAGCTTCAAGGTGGGCGTTGCTGGCGACAGACCGCGTACCGTCAGGCACCAGGTCTGGCGCTGGCTGTCGAGCAGATCGCCGCAGCGCGCCAGTTGCTCCAGGCGCAAGGGTTCTTGGGCCACAGCCATACCGGACAGTGCAAGAAAAGTGGTCAGAGCGGCAGGGCGCAAAGGCATGGCGCAGGGTCCTGGATCAGCGGGGTGCTGTTCGGACTGCGGGCATGGCGGGTTTGTTCACTGCCCAGTGGCGCTTCCTTGCGCCGGGCAAGAGGCTCAGAAGCTGTATTTGGCGGTCAGCATCAGGTTACGCGGTGCGCCATAGGTGTCGCCGCCGTAGGTCACTGCGTTGGAAATCGACGCATAGTATTTACGGTCGAAAATGTTGTTGGCGTTCACTTGCAGGTCCAGGTTCTGGTTGACCTTGTAGCCGGCCATCAGGTCGGTCAGCACGTAGCTGCCTTGTTCCAGACGGTAGTTGCCGTTGAGCACGGCGAAGTCGTTGTACATGCGGCTCTGCCAGGACAGGTTGCCGCCCACGCGCAGTTTTTCCAGTTGGCCCTGGAACTGATAACGGGTGGTCAGCTTGAACAGGTGCTCAGGCGTGTCGGTATCAAAGCGCTGGTTCACGTTCTGCGGTGCGGCGTCATCCTTGATGGTGTGCACGCGGGCATAGGTATAGCCGCCGCCGACCTGCCAGTTTTCGGTCAGTGCGCCTTGCAGTTCCAGATCGATACCCTGGCTGCGTACTTCGCCGGAGGCTTCATAGCAGGCCGATTGCGGGCAGTTCGGCACGAACACCTGCACCGCGCGGTTTTGCTGGTCGACACGGAACAGAGCCAGGCTGGCATTCAACGCACCGTCGAAGTACTCGCCCTTGATGCCGATCTCGTAGTTCTTGCCGACGATGGGCCGTACCGGGGTGCCGGAGGTATCCAGCGAGCTTTGCGGGGTGAAGATATCGCTGAAGCTGGCGTATACCGAGTGGTGCGCGTCCAGGTCGTAGATCAGGCCGGCGTAGCGGGTGACGTTGCGGGTCACCTTGTAGTCGCCGGCGCCGCTGCGGTTGTCGTAGTCGTACCAGTCCAGGCGGCTGCCCAGAATCAGCTTCAGCGGGTCGGCCAGGTTCAGGCGAGTGGTCAGGTACACGCCATCCTGGGTGGTGATGTTATGGCTGTCGTTGGTGCGCACGAAATCCGGCTTGGCGCCATCGAGCGGCCAGTAGAGGTTGTACGGGCTGTAGTTGTGAGTGGTCCGGTCATAGACACGCTTGCTGGCGCCGACCACCAGCTCATGAGTACGGCCGAAGGCGTCGAACGGGCCGCTGACAAAGCCATCCAGGCCCATTTGATTTTCATGGTATGAAGCCTGGTAAACCGTGCGCTGCAGCTCGCGGTTGGCGGCCCAGCGCGATTGGTAGGAGCCTGAAAACAGCGCGTCCTGCTCGGAGTAGTTGGCGTTGACTTGCAGCTTCCAGTCGTTGGCCAGGCGCTGACGGAACTCGGCGAATAGCGTGTTGATCTGCTGGTCCTTGTCTTCCCAGTCGGTGCCGGGGTTATACGAGCGCGGCAGGTTCAGGTGATGGCCGTCCAGGCCAACCATCGACGAGCCCCAGAAGTAGTTGGTCTTGTCCTTCTGGTGCGAGAAACCCAGGGTCAGGGTGCTGTCTTCGCTCAGGTCGGCTTCGGTGACGGCATAGAACAGGCCGTGATCTTCTTCGCGGTCATCAATGAAGCTGTTGGCATCCCGGTATGAGGCCACCACCCGGCCACGCAACGTGCCGCTGCTGTTTAGCGGGCTGGAGGCATCAATCTCGCCACGGTAGTCGTCCCAACTGCCGGCCGCGCCGGTCAGGGTGACTTTCTGCTCGGCCAGCGGGCGCTTGCGCACCAGGTTGATGGCCGCCGACGGGTTACCGGAACCGGTCACCAGGCCTGTGGCGCCACGCACCACCTCGACGCGGTCGAACATCGCCAGGTTTGGCTGGGCACCGACCGATACGCCGTTGTAGCCACTGGGAATACCGTCATACATCAGGTTGTCGATGTCGAACCCGCGTGAGGTATAGGCCTGACGGCCTGGGCCGTTGGCGTAGCTGAGAAACAGCCCGGGGGTGGCGTTGACTACATCATTGATACTGGTCATGCCTTGGTCGTCCATGCGCTGACGGGTAATCACCGTCACGGCTTGCGGCGTTTCACGCAGGCTCAGCGGCAGCTTGGTGGCCGTCGACATGGAGCCGGTGGTGTACGACTGGCTGCCCTCGGTGGTACCGCCCAGTTGGGTATCACCGATTTTGGTCGCGCCCAGTTCAACCACCGCGGGGGCGGTGGTTTCTTGCTTCTCACCGGTTTCGACCGCCCATGCAGGCGTTATGGAGGCCATGCAAATGGCCATGGTCAGCAAATTACGGGTCGGGCGGAAAAACGCATGTGGGGTAGAGCGCGACATGGGGAGCGTCCTGTAAAAGTGAAAATCATGCTTATGAGAATGATTAGCATTTATTTTTACAGGATTTTCACAAATGTAAATGTTTGTAAAACGTTGCAGGCAGGGCTGGTAGATGAGAGCCAGGAGCTGCGGGGAATATTGACTGGCAGGGGGGCAGCTATCTTCCGGCGATGGGCATTTTTATCCGTTGCGCGATAACATCCGTACTCAAGGCCAGACTGGCGGACAAGGATCATCATGCGATTTTTAAAGCCTTTATCAACAGCCGCGCTGCTGGTTATGGTGGTGGGATGTGGGCAACAACAAAGCGCGCCTTGTCCTGAGGCCGGGCAGGATTTTCTTGAGAAATCGATTCGCGCCTACTTCGACAGATTTCCTCCCAAGGGTGGAGGGGAGGGCGTCAGGATTCTTTCAGATGCCACTTACAACCCGGCCCATCGGCTCTGGTCAGTTTCTGTTGATGTGCCTGACAACAAGTACTATGCGATGGTGAGTTGCAACGGCCATACAGAGCTGTCGTCAAGAGCGCTGTCTGAAACGTCTCGCTAGGATGCCACACAGCATTTAAAGAAATCGCAGAGGCATTCCCCGCAATTGATGCCGATTCATGTTGATTTCCAGACAGCAGCGGGTCGGTTCAAGGGCTCAGCAAGCGGGTACCCGTGGCGAGTGATGCGTGCCCGTTCCGCCCGATAAGCTCGGGTCTCTTTTTTAACTGTCGGCACCTGGCCAATTCGTTGCGGTTAAGATGGCGGTCTTTCCCTGTCTGGTTCGATGTCTTGTTGATGACCGCCTTCTACCTCAAATTGCTCATCACTCCCACGCTGATGCTGGTCATCTCTCTGGCGGCCAAACGCTGGGGTACGCATATCGGCGGTTTACTGTCCGGGCTGCCGATTACTTCTGCGCTGGTGATGCTGTTTCTCAGTCTTGAACAAGGCGCCGGGTTTGCCTTGCAGGCGGTGCCGGGGGCGCTGGCCGGGTTGGCGGCAATTCAGGCGACTTACCTGTTTTACTTTCTGGTGACCCGTAAAGTCGGGGCCTTTATCGGCTGCATCACGGCACTGATGGCTTATGCGGCGACCGCCTTGGCAATCAGTGGCGTGGGCGCGCCGCTGGTGTCGATCATTGCCACCTTATTGTTGGTCGCGGCGAACATCGTGTTCACGGGTAAAGAGGCGCAGACCCGCAAGGCCAACTATGTGGCGCTGCCGCGGTGGGTCATTCCGATGCGCATGCTCACCGCAACGCTGTTGTTGCTGGCAATTACTGCCAGCGCCGAGTGGCTGGGTCCTGTGATCAGTGGCTTGCTGGCACCGATCCCGGTGATTGCCTGGCCATTGGCAGTATTTGCCCATGTGCAGGGCGGGCGCTATGAACTGGGCGCCATCGTGCGTGGCAACGCCATCGGCGCGGTGGGCGTGGTGGGCTTTTACCTGGCGCTGCAGCACTCGATTGTGCAATGGGGAGTGGGGGCGTCGCTGAGCGTGGCGGTGGTGTTGGCGGTGCTGGTCACGGTGGGGTTGGCCCGGTTGGTCAGGACGCGTTAGCAAGTCGTGCCTTGGATATTCATCTGCCGCGCTGGCGCTTGACCCGATACATCTCTGCATCGGCATGACTGAGCAGCGCATCGGCGTCGGTGCCATGCTCGGGAAAACGCGCCACGCCAATACTGCACGACGGCATTTGCAGATCACCGAACTCTCGCCCCAGCGGTTGGGCCAAGGCGCTGATGAGCTGCGCGACTTTCGCTTCGATACCCTCCCCGCAATGGACGTTGGTCAGCAGCACGGTGAATTCATCGCCGCCCATGCGCGCCACCGTGTCGCTCTTGCGCGCGCAGCCTTGCAGGCGCCTGGCAATCTCGCAGAGCACCTGGTCACCGACGGCATGCCCATGCACATCGTTGATGGCCTTGAAGCCGTTGACGTCGAGAAACAGCAAGGCCACGGTATTTTCATTACGCTGTGCTGCGTTCAAGGCTGTCTGCAGCCGGTCAGTGAACAATGCCCGGTTGGTCAGCCCGGTCAACGGATCATGGTGGGCGAGAAAACGCAGCTGTTGCTCGGCCTCGGCCAGTGCGGTGACGTTGCGGGCCACGCCGATGCGCGCATCGAACTCTTCAGACCAGAACGCTGCCCACAGAATCGACACCACGGCGCCGTCCTTGCGGATGTAGCGGTTGCGAAAGTCGACGTGCGGCAGGCCGTTCATGACCCGCTCAATCGAGCCGCGCGTGGCGGGCACGTCGTCAGGGTGCAGGTAGCCGGTGATCAGGGTGCCGATCAACTCGTCGGCCCGGTATCCCAGCAATGCTTCGCAGGCATCGCTAACGAACACGATCCGGTCGCTGCTGTCGACTACGAAGACCGTATCCAGCATCAGGTGGATCAGCCTGGGATAGAGCGTTTGCAAGTCGACGGGCATAGGAGAGGCAAGTCCGGTTCATGGCACTGGTCATCGATCTGACCGGTCGGACAGGCGATGAGCCATCTTGCAGACTTACAGCAGATCTGCGCAAGGCGGGTAACAAAAATTAAACGACAACGCCGCGTCAGCCGCGGCGTTGTGCCTGTTGCACCATGCAATTTGCAAGGGATCGGCCACCTTATGGACGCTGTGGACGGTCTTGGGCGCGCAGGTCGAAGACCAGCACTTCTGCATCTACGCCCTGGCTGAGTTGCAGACGCTGTTCGTTGCGCACTTTTACTCCATCACCTTCGCCCAGGGCCTGGCCGTTGAGGACCACGCTGCCACGGGCAACATGCACGTAGGCGTAGCGGTCGGCGTCCAGGCTCAGCTCGGCAGACTCGGCACCGTCGAACAGGCCGGCATACACGTTGGCATCCTGGCGAACCTGCAACGAACCTTCCCGGCCGTCCGGCGAGATGATCAGCTTCAGGCGGCCGCGCTTGTCTTCGGCGCTGAAGTGCTGCTGCTGGTAGTTCGGCGTGGCGCCGGCGATGTTGGGCACGATCCAGATTTGCAGAAAGTGCACCCGCTCTTCATGCGAGTGGTTGAACTCACTGTGCGCCACACCGCTGCCGGCGCTCATCAGTTGCACATCGCCTGGGCGGATCACCGAGCCGGTGCCCAGCGTGTCCTTGTGCTCCAGCGCACCTTCGAGCACGTAGGAGAAAATTTCCATGTCGCGGTGTGGGTGCTGACCGAAGCCTTTGCCGGCTTCGACGCGGTCGTCGTTAATCACCAGCAGATCGGAAAAGCCCATTTCGTCCGGGTTGTAGTAGTTGGCGAACGAGAAGGTGTGCTGCGAGTTGAGCCAGCCGTGATTGGCGGCGCCGCGGTCAGAAGCTTTGCGAAGAGTGAGCATGATGGTTCTCCAATCGGTGTCGGCCCTGGTGATTCAGGTGCCGATCTGTTGAGAACAAGATTACTGCGATCAGACTGTCGCAATAAGTGGCTCAATCATGAATGACTGTCGCTTTGCAGTTGACAGTTCTTTCCCCGCGTTGAATTATCTGGTAAAACGCTCGTTAAGAATTGTGTCCGTTTTTGGTCAAGTTGACGCGATCCAGACATTCATTGATGAGCACCGCTACCGCCATGATCCAGCCCTCATGAAAACCGTGGCCATGCTGCTGTTCCCCGATTTCCTGCTGCTCGATATGTCCGGGCCGCTGGAGGTGTTTTCCATCGCCAACCGTTACCTGGCGCCGGAAAACCATTACCGGATCGTGACCATCGGCTCCGAACCCGGTGCGTTGCGGGCCTCTAACGGGGTCGTGGTGCAGGCTGACCTGGCGATCGAACAGGCCAACGATGCCTGCGATCTGCTGTTGATTCCGGGCGGGCCGGGGGCTTATGACCGGCAGATGCCGCAAGTGCTTGCCTGGCTGCCGGAGGCAGTGCAACGCGCGCAGTGGTTTGGCTCAATCTGCACCGGGGCGTTCATTCTGGGGGATGCCGGGCTGCTCGATGGCTATCGGGTCACCACTCACTGGCACTATACCGAGCGGCTGATCAAGCGGGTGCCCAAGGCGCGGGTGGAAACCGATCAGATCTACATTCAGGACCGCAACCTGCTGACCTCTGGCGGCGTGACGGCAGGCATCGACCTGGCCCTGGCAGTGGTCGCCCGGGATCATGGCAAAAAAGTTGCCCAGGACGTGGCCAAGGTGCTGCTGGTGCTGATGAAGCGCCAGGGCGGCCAGGCGCAGTTCAGCCCGCTGATGACTGCCGTGGCCCCTCAGGAAAGTGTGGTCACCAAGGTGCAGAACCAGGTGCTGGAGCAACTGGGCGAGCCGTTTACCGTCGAGCGCATGGCGGCCCTGGCCAACATGAGCGCCCGGCACTTCTCTCGTTTGTTTGTTCGCGAACTACAGATGACACCCATGGAGTTCCTCCAGAGTGCGCGCATCGATGGCGCCCGCAGCCTGCTGGAAACCACCGACCTGCCGCTCAAGACCATTGCTTATAAAAGCGGCTTTGGCAGCGTGCGGCACATGCGTTCATTGTTCAGCGCCCGGTTGGGGCTGACGCCTAATCAGTATCGCGAGCAGTTCAGCTAGCGGTTGAACACTATCGCCATACAAACTCAATGCGTTCAGCAGCCGTTCAGCCAGCCCGGTGTCCGGATAGCGCACCGGATTGACCGTATCGGGCCCCCCGGCGCGGTTGTCTCACGCGCTGTGGCTGCGAAGATTAACACTGGTTAATTCTTCAAAGTCAGGTGCTGACCGGGCGGTTCCCCGTGCAGCGCGCGGGAGTGCGCATGAACAATCTGAACAATACCTCCGGCGACGCGGTGCTGCTGTTCGGTCCCTATGCTTTGCACGTGCGTCAGCGGCAAGTCATGCGCGGTGGTGTGGCGTTGACCCTGGGCGGGCGCGCCCTGGATATTCTTCAGGTGCTGGTCGAGCAGGCCGGTCAAGTGCTCAGCAAACAGCAGATCATCGAACAGGTCTGGCCTGACTCGGTGGTCGAGGAGGTCAACCTGCGGGTGCACATCGCTGCATTGCGCCGCGCCCTTGGCGGCGGGCGCGATGGCCAGCGCTACATCGCAACCATCGCGCAGCGCGGCTACAGCTTTGTCGCGCAGGTTTCGCAAGGCGAAGATGCCGGCTGGTCGACCGGTGAGGTCGTGGCGCAGCATAACCTGCCGGCCATGCTGACCCCGCTGATCGGCCGCAATGAACAGGTGGCCAGCCTGGCCCGGCAGTTGTCTGCCCGGCGCCTGATAACCCTCACCGGCCCGGCGGGCGTCGGCAAGAGCCGGCTGGCGTGTCGGGCCGCTGAGCTACTGGTCGGGCATTACCGGGATGGGGTGTGGCTGCTCGACTGTTCCAGCGCGGCGCCGGAGCAACTGCTTGAGCAACTGGTGGCCTTGCTGCAACTCGACGCGGCGGGTCGACCCGCGCTGGATGTGCTGGGCGAAGCCTTGGCCGTGCGCCAATGCCTGTTGATCTTCGACAGCGCCGAATGCCTGCCCCACGTCTGCCGCCAGTGGGGTGAAGGCTTACTGGCGCAGGCACCGCAACTGACGATCCTGGCCACCAGCAGGCAGCCGTTGTATGCGCGTGGCGAATACTGTTTGCCGGTGCCCGCACTGGAGGTGCCGTCACGTGCCGCCATGCACGACCGGCAGCAGGTGCTGGCCTGCTCGGCCGTGCAGTTATGGGTGAGCCGGGTGCAGGCGTGTCAGCCGGATTACCGGCTGCGTGAACAGGACCTGAGCGCAGTGACCGAGATCTGCCGACAGCTCGACGGCCTGCCATTGGCAATCGAACTGCTTGCCTCGCAGCTTGATGTATTCGCGCTGTCGGGCCTGCGTGCGCAAATGAGCAATGGCCAGTGGCTGCTGAGCCTCGGTCGTCGCACCGCCGTAGCCCGCCATCAGTCACTGGGCGCCGCGCTGGACTGGAGTCATGCGCACCTGAGCGAGCAAGAGCAAACCCTGCTGCGCCGCCTGGCGATCTTCGCCCTGGACTTCACCTGGCAAGCAGCAAGCGCAGTGGTGTGTTGCGAGGATTTCGGGCCGGATCAATTGCGCAATGTGCTGGTGCTGCTTGAAGCAAAGTCGTTGTTGACGGTGAGGGTCGATCACCAGACCGTGCGTTATCGCTTGCTCAATACCGTACGGGTACATGCCTTGCGTCGCTTGCAGGCCTGTGGCGAATATCCGGCGTTGCAGGTTTGCTACGAGCGTTACATGGGATACCCGCAATACAGCCTGGCGAGCGCGTAGGATCGCCGCCCAGACCAAGGTCGCTCCCACCGAGGTATGCAGTGCCTAATTGAACAGTATTGCCGCTAAAGCGGCTCCTGCAAACTGTGCAGCAGGCTTGTGACCAGCCGCTGTTCGGCCAGATCGCAATCGGCCTCGCTGCTATTGAGCACCTGTTGCAGCAACTCTCTGGCCCTGGCAGGGCGGTGCTGGCGCAACCATAACCGTGCCAGGCTCAGCGCACAGCGCAACTCCCAAAGCACAGCGCCTTGCTGGCGGGCGAGGTCCAGCGCCTGTTGCAGTTGATCCTGAGCGATTTCATCCGGTTGCTGCTGGGCATGACAACGCAGTATTTCAGCGGCGCACCAACCCGCTTCGCCATTGCGCGCACGTTCCAGTTGCCGGGCGTCTACCGTGCCGCCGCGCAGGCTCAGCAGAATGTCGCGCAACAGGCCGCTGGCCGGGCTGGCCGGTTGCACGGGCAAGTCGAGCAGGCGGGCGTAATGCTGGGCCCAGGTGTAGAACAACAACACCGAATGTTTGTGGGCATGAGCATGCAGTTGCCGGACCCGTTGGTGGGCCAGTTGAGTTTGTCCTTCGGCCAGGGCAATCGGGCAGCCGGCCAGGGCCAGGGTGTAGCAGATCGACAGGCCGTGGTCGATCTGCAGAGCAATCTCCAGTGCCTGGTTTGCGGTACGCCGGGCTTCGGCGGGCCTGCCTTGCAGCCAGAGAATTCGCGCCAGAATCGTCAGCGCCGCCACACTTTGATCGTACTGAATGCCAAAGCCATGGCTGAAGCGGTTCAAGTGTCCGCTGTGACTCAGGCGCTGCAGGGCTTGCTCGGCGCACTGGCGTGCCTGGGTCTGCTGACCGCTGTAGTGCAGGGCCAATACTTGCAGACGCAGGGCGCTGAGGTCGGTGATCGGCGCGTCACCCAATTGCTCGAACTGCTGGCTCTGCAACACCGCCGCCTGATAATCACCGCCGCACAGATTGACCGCTGTGAGCCCGGACACCGCACGTAACCGGCCGTCGGCGTCACCGGCCTGATCGGCCAGGCGTCTTGCTTCATTGAAGGCGTCGACGGTTTCAAGACTGGCGCCGCGGCTGTGGTAGCTGTAGTTGCCCAGCGCCAGGCGCAGTTGCAATTCCAGTGGCGGGCATGGCTGGTCACTGTGTTGCAGCGCTTGCAAGGCCTTGCGCACGTACACACCGTGTTCTTTGAGCAGCGACAGTTCCTGCCACAGCGGCGCCGAGTGCGCGACCAGCGAAATCGCCAGGGCCTGCGGACCCTCGCCATTCAAACCCCAGTCGAGCACCTCGCGAATGTCTTCCAGGCTGCGGGTGTAGCGTTGCATCCATTGCCGGGTGGGCAGGTTGTGCCAGTCGTGGCGCGCCTGCTGCATCAGCGCCAGGCAGTGCTCGGCATGGCGTTTGAGGGTTTCGGGCAGTTCGTTGCGCTGGCGCAGCTTGGCCAGCGCGTAATGCCGGGTGGTGTCGAGCAGGCGGTAGAACACCGTTTCATCACCGGCCTCGACACTCAACAGCGATTTGTTGGCCAACTGGCTGATGGTATTGCACAGCAGCGCCGCCGACAGCGCCGGGTCGCCGGCCACTGCCAGCGCCGACTCCAGGCTGAAGCGGCTCTTGAATACGGCCAGCCGGCACAGGCAGAGCTGCTCGGCCGGTTCGAGCAGGTTAAAGCTCCAGTCCAGGGTCGCCAGCAGGGTCTGATGACGGCCAGTGCTGTCCGGGTGAGCGGTGATGCTCAATCCCACACTGTCCTGCAGTTGGGTCTGCAGGTCTTCCAGGCTCAGGCTGGCCAGTTGCGCGGCGGCCAGTTCGATGGCCAGCGGAATGCCCTCCAGGCGGCGACAGATGTCACTGGCCAGCGCCAGGCTGGCCGGGCTCAGGTCGAAATGCGCCTGGCTGTGCATGGCGCGCTCGACGAACAACTGCAAGGCGGCAAAGCCCATGGCTTCGACCTGGCTGGTCAATTCGGTAGGCGGGCAGGCCAAGGCATCGAGGCGCTGAATGACTTCGCCCTCGGCGCGCAGGCTCTCGCGGCTGGTGGTGAGAATATGAACCTGAGGTGCGCTGCGCAGAAGCCGCTCGCAAAGCACGGCAATCGCATCGATCAGATGCTCGCAGTTATCGATCACCAGCAGCAGTTGGCGGTCGCGTAACCAGTTGCACAACTGGCCCAGTGCGTCGCCGTCGGCCGGGGCCTGATCGAGCAGCGCAGCCAGTTGTGCGGCGACCAGCAATGGGTCGCTGAGCGCGGCAAGGTCCAGCCAGCGGATGCCGTCGCGGTAATCACCGACCAGCGAGTGTGCAACGTGCAACGCCACGGAGGTCTTGCCGATGCCGCCGGGGCCGGTGAGGGTGATCAGGCGTTGGCTTTGTAACTTCACCGCCAGGGCCTGGACCAGTGGCTGGCGGCCGATCATCCGTGCCTGGCGCGCCGGCAGGTTGTGGTTCAGATGAATCGGCGTGTCGCTGTCCGGGCCGGGTGCGGGCTGTTGCAGGCGCACCACCGGCGCGACCAGGCTGTAGCCGCGCTGGGCCACGGTGACGATATACCGCTGGCCGGCCTGGCCATCCCCAAGTGCCTTGCGCAGTGCTGCCATATGCACGCGCAGGTTGCTGTCCTCGACCACGCTGGTGGGCCAGACCCGGCTCATCAGGGTCTGACGGCTGACCACTTCGCCGGGGTGTTCGAGCAGCACCAGCAGAATGTCCAGCGCCCGGCCAGACAAGCGCAGCGGCTGGTCGGCATCGAGCACCAGGCGTTGCTCGGGGTAGATGCGCAAAGGCCCTAACTGCAGGGGCTGCTCATGGGTCGATGGCATCAGCGCACTCCTTGGCATGGGCGAATGGTCTCAGGTGGCGATCCGCAAGCCGTGATCATGACGGTTCTTCAAGGCATGGCCACGCCAGGTCAGCGGAGTAATGCCTTCGCTGCGCGAGAAGATATGCGAAAAGTGTGACTGATCGCAAAACCCGCATTCCTGGCTGATCTGGGTCAGGCTCATGCTGGTATGGGCGATCAGGCACTTGGCGCGCAGAATTCGCTGTTCGCGGATCCATTCCTGAGGTGACAAGCCGGTGCTGGCCTTGAACGCCCGCGAGAAGTAACTGCGTGACAACGCACAGGCTTTGGCCAGCCCGGTCACTTCGATGTTCTCACTGAGGTTGTCCAGAATCAGTTGCATGGCGAGCTTCTCGCGCCAGGGTGTCAAGCCACCACTGTCTGCCGACGCGGGGCGCTTGCGGCTGTGCAGGCGTAAACAGATCTGACAGGGAAGAACGCGCGTTGGTCGGGAATCTTGAGTCATGGCAATTGTCCGTAAGTCTCGGGGAGGCATTTGAGCCTTGAACAGGACCCGCACTTTGCATGGGCAAAAGTCTGCACAGAGGCCGCCATTCTTGGTCGTACACACGTGGCTGACGAGTTAATCGTTGTTAATTCTGCAAACGCTGATGGTGGCGTTTTGCTTTTTAAATCGGCCCGCAAGGCTGCGGGCTAGAGCATTGGCGGGATCAGTTGCGGCGTTGCAACCAACTCAGGAAGCCGTTTTTGCGGGTTTGTGCGGGGCGGGCCAGTAACACACTGTGCGCGTTGTTCTGGCGCACCGCCTGAAGCTTGTTGAAGGCCCGGTTGACCTGTTTGCATTTCTCCAGGCAGGCCCGTGCGGTGGCCTTGTCGATGCGGTAGATGATGCTTGAGGTCATGGCGGTGAAGCTGGCTTCGGACGGGGTATCGCCCAGCACGCTCTGCTCACCCATGATCTCGCTGGGCCCCATGCGCCCGGCCTCGACCTGTTTGTCGCCATCGGGCACCGCCGCACTGACCACTCCTGTGGCAATCACAAACAGCGACTCGGACACCTCGTTCACATCCAGCACCACCTGGCCTGCGACGTACTGCTCGGCGGTCATGGCCTCGGCCAGTGCATCGCGTTCTTCCTCGCTCAGTGAACGGAACACCTTGACCTCATCAAGCAGCGCCCTGGCCCGGGAAATCGGTACCGCATTGCCCTCGCTCTGGCGGATGATGCCGGCCGCTTCCAGGTGCCGGTGGGCCAGGTCAAACAACTGGTTGCGTACTTCACCCTTGCGCGACAGTTCGGCGATGAAACCGCTGGCCACATACTCGGCCATGGTTTCGCCCGATTCCTTGAGCACCGCTTTGGGCGCCGGAGTCAGCAGCAGGCTGTCGCTGCCTTGCAGGGCACGTTGCAGAGCGTCGAGCACCCGGCGTGGGCGGACATGCTTGGGCACCTGAATGCTGATCGACACCCCGTGCATGTTGCTGGGCCGGCTGAGGTTGACGATTTTGGCCTTGGCCGCCACCGAGTTGGGGACCACGGCGGTAGCACCGGCGCTGGTCTGCAAGTGGGTGGCGCGCCAGTCGACGTCCACCACCTTGCCTTCCACACCGTCGATGGTCACCCAGTCATCCACCTGATAGGGCTTGGTGGTGTTGAGCACGATGCCGCTGAAGACGTCGCTCAGGGTGCTCTGCAAGGCCAGACCGACGATGATCGCCATCGCCCCGGAAGTCGCCAGCAGCCCCTTGACCGGCAGCTCCAGCACATAACCGGCAGCGGCCACCACACAGGCCAGGAAGATCAGCGCACCGAACACGTCCTGCAGCAAGCGGCCGCTCTGGCCGATCCGGCGCATCAGCGCCAGACCGATCAGCACGGTCATGGTCCGCGCCGCAAACAGCCACCACAGAATCGCCAGTGCCGTCGCGCCCAGTTGCATCACGCTGTCGTCAGGCCAGCTGGGCGCCAGTAGCGGGCTGATGCCGCTGTTGATCAACAGGCTGGTGTAAAGCACGAACAGCGCCAGACGCATGGCCACCCGGGCGGCCCGCAGATGCAGCGGCACCAGATACCAGAGCGAGACATCGGCCAGCAGGATAACGGCGCCCCACAGCAGGGGATGGCTGAGTACGAAGGACATGGTGGCGACTCCGAAAAAAGAGACCAGGCGCTGTGAGGGCAGCGCCTGGTCTGGTAGTGGTCAGTTCAGGTGAGCTTTCAGTTCGCCGGCGGCCTGACGCATGGCCGAGCGCACTTCAGGGATGTGGGTCAACGGGTTGAGCAGGCCGTAGTCATGGATCATGCCGTTGTAGCGCACTGCGGTGACCGGTACCCCGGCGGCATCAAGCTTGCGAGCGTAAGCCTCGCCTTCGTCACGCAGCACGTCGAACTCGGCGGTCTGCACCAGCGCTGGCGGCAGGCCGCGCAGTTGCTCGGGGCTGGCCTGCAACGGCGAGGCATGCACCTGGGCGCGCTCGGCAGCGTTGGTGGTGTAGTTGTCCCAGAACCACTTCATCATGCCCTTGGTCAGGAAGTGGCCCTCGGCAAACTGGTTGTACGAGCCGTTATCGAAGTTGGCATCGGTCACCGGCCACAGCAGCAACTGGAAGCGCAGTGCGGGGGCTTTCTGTTCTTTGGCCATCAGCGCCACCACCGCGGCCATGTTGCCGCCGACACTGTTGCCAGCCACTGCCAGGCGCTTGCCATCGACGCCGATTTGCTTGCCATGCTCGGCCACCCAGCGGGTCGCGGCGTAAGCCTGGTTGATCGCGGTCGGGTACTGAGCCTCAGGCGACGGGGTGTAGTCGACATACACCGCCACCGCACCGGAGCCGACCACCAGGTCGCGGATCAGCCGCTGGTGGGTCGGGAAGTCGCCCAGCACCCAGCCGCCGCCGTGGAAGAACATGAACACTGGCAAGTCACCCTTGACCTTGGCCGGGCGGACGATCTGCAGGTTGATCGCCTGACCGTCCACCGTGATGGTCCGCGGCGTCACTTCAACGCCCGACAGATCAACCTTCACCGAGGCCTGGGCGCCGGTCAGCACCGCACGGGCATCCTTGGGGCTCAGTTGCTCAAGCGGCTTGCCACCGCCGGCGGCGAGGGCTTCGAGAAACGCCTGGGTATCGTGTTCAACGCCTGGGCTGCCAGCGGCAAAAGCGCTGTTGACCGACAGGGCGAGCAGGCTGGCAACAAGGCTGATCTTGATCGATTTCATGAAAGTGTCCTTGGGTATTCAGAGTTGGGTTATTCAGGCAGAAGAATTCGGTGTGGCTGATGGCGTCTTGCCTCAGCTGCACCGTGGACACAGATTAATTTGCTGTCGAAACCGGAAAAAGCGGGTATAAGGCGTTTAACTGTCAATCTGGAAGAGACAATGAACCCGTTTGAAGACATGCGTATCTTTTGCCAGGTCATGGAATCGGGCAGTTTCACGGCGGCGTCCGACAAACTCGGCCTGTCCAAGCAGTTCGTCAGCCGGCGCCTGATGCAGCTTGAAGAACGCCTCGGGGTCCGCTTGCTGAACCGCTCGACCCGGCGCCTGGACGTCACGCCGCTGGGACAGAGTTACTACGAATCATCGCTGCGCCTGCTCAGTGAAGTGGAGCAGGTCGAACAGGGCATCGCCGGCCAGAACAACGAACCGCGCGGCACTATCCGGGTCAGTGCACCGCTGTCGTTCGCCATCGCCCACCTTGGCTGCCTGGTGCCGTTGTTCCTGCAACGCTACAAGGACGTGAGCATCGAAGTGGACCTCAGCGACCGGCCGGTGGACCTGATCAGCGAAGGCTACGATCTGGTGCTGCGTATCGGCACCCTGGAAGATTCGTCGCTGGTGGCCCGACGTATCGCGAGTATCGAACGGGTGTATTGCGCCAGCCCCGTGTACCTGGCCGAGCGCGGCCACCCGACCGCACCGGAACAACTGCACGAGCACGACTGCCTGCCTTACGGCCACAGCCGCCAGGTGCAATGGCGCTTCGACGGGCCGGGCAAACCGACGCTGATCAACGTCACCGGCCGCATGCGGGTCAACAACGGTGACCTGCTGCGCGACGCGGCGATTGCCGGGCTGGGCATCACCTACCTGCCGACCTTCATCGTTGGCGCGGCACTGCGCAGCGGCAGCCTGGTGCGGGTCCTCGACGACTTGCGCCCGCCACCGCTGACCCTCTCGGCGGTCTACCCGCAACACCGCCAGACTTCCCGGCCGGTGCAGGCGTTTATCGAGTTTCTCAAAGAGCGCTTGCAAGGCAGTATTGAAACCGGGGATCGACCGTAGCTGATCATTTAAGGTCGATGCGGTCTTTGTGGGAGCCAGCTCTGCTGGCGAATGCAGTCGTGCATAACGAGCAGATGGACCGGTTTTACCGGCCCGGCTGCTCCTGCTCAATTAGACCGGTGGGAGCTGCCGGCCGGCGCTCCGGTTGCTAGCGAAGACGGCGGCACATTCGCAGCAGATGTAGTGCTTTTACTGGCCTCTTCGTCGGAGTGCCACCCAGACCAAGGTCGCTCCCACCGGGGGCACACAGTGCCTAAGTGAATGTATGATCAGCCCATCTCCTGCAACCACAATCGATCAACAGTTTTGCGGCTAAAGCGGATCGTTGCACGGCCGCGCCTGCTCAACGCAAGATATCCAACGGATACTGCACAACCACATACAGCCGATCCAGATCGTTATTACCCTGCGCCGCATTGCCCCGATGGGTCACATACGACAACTCCACCGACAGCCCCTGCAAGGCGCCTGCCGGGGCCTTGTAGGCCAGAGTCAGGTCGCGTTCCCAATGCCTGCCACCTTTGCCTTGCAACGGCACATAGCGATCCTTAGCGCCAGCAAACCGGTTGTACGCACCACCGCGTGGCGCATCGGTGCCATCGATACCACTGCCGCGCACATAGCGGCCCATAAAACTCAAACCCGAAAACACATCACCCAGATCCAGGTCGTAACGCGCCTGAAAGGACTGCTCGCCAGGGCCATTGAAGTCGTTGTACTTGATCGAGTTGGCCAGATAGATCGAATCACCGCCGACAAAGTCGAACGGCGTATCACCATGGATCTTCTGGTAACCGAAACTGAAAGCCTGCCGGGCATGGGTCAGTTTCAGCAGCAGGCTGGCCGCCGTATTGGCAATCGCACCGGCACTCGCCTGACCACTGTCCAGTGTGCGATACAGGTTGGCATCCCAGTCAAACCGCGTCTGGGGACCCAGCAGATGACCGCCATGCAGGTTGCCGTAATACTGCCGCCAGGTGTCGCTCAACTCTCCGATATACAACGCACCGCCCAGCGCTTGGTCACTGCGGCTTTCAATCCCGGCCAGGCTGATGCTCTGTCCGGCGGTGCTGGCGCCGTAGCCATCGAAATCGCCACGGCCGGTGGACTGGTTCTGGTTCTTGAACGCGGTAAAGCGCCCGGCCACCAGGCGCACGCCCGGCACGTCAAGGCTGTCGAGCAACCAGCCAGTGGCGTACTCCGGTTGCAGGCGCTTGTCGGCGGTGTCGAACACCGGTGTCTCGACCTCCATCTCGCCCACGCGCAACTGCGTGGCGCCCAGGCGCAGCTTCAGTGCCGCGCCTGCCGAGGAGTAATCCGGTTCGGCGCGGCCATCGCTGTCCAGCGGCAGCAGGCCGGTACCCGCCGTGCCGCGACCACTGTCCAGGCGCAGGCCGACAAAACCATGCGCATCGATTCCCAGGCCCACGTTGCCTGAGGTAAAGCCGGAATTGAAGTGGCCGATAAACCCCTGCGCCCACTCCTGACTGTAGTTCTGCTCGCGAACCCGGTCGTTACGGTAGTCGTTGTGCAGGAAGTAATTACGTGCCAGTACGCCAGCCTGGGCGTCCTGCCAAAAGCTGTTGTCCTGAGCCTGCGCGCCATGAGCCAGGGCGGTAAGTAGTAGCCCGTTGAACAGAACAAAACTGCGCATGCCAGACGCCTCTGAGCCAAAACGCTAACTTTGACCCGGCTGACCAGGCATGGCTTGAGCAGATGTGTCGTGTCCGGCTTTTAGCTGAGCCTGAAAACGCTCAGTCATTGACCTCGATAATCCCTTCACGTACCGCGAACAACACCAGGCTGGCGATATCGTGAATGCCCAGGCGATGCATGACCTGCGAGCGATGGGCCTCGACGGTCTTGACCGACAACCCCAGGCCGCCGGCAATCGAGCGTGTCGACTCGCCACGGGCGATCAGGCGCAGAATCTCCAGCTGGCGTTCGGTCAGCGCCACATTACTGCTGCGGGTCGGCTGCACCAGGGTTTTTTTCACCGCCTGGCTGACCACCATCGGCACCACTGCCGACGACAGATACTGCCCGCCGCTGCGCAATGACTGCAGCGCCAGCTCCAGTTCCAGCACACTGGCACTCTTGAGCAGATAACCATGGGCGCCCAGTTGCAGGCACTTCATGACGAACTCCGAGTCCGTGTGCATCGACAGCATCAAAACCTTGCAGGCCGGCGCATGCAGCGCCAGTTCTTCGAGTGTGTGCACACTGGCCGTGCGTTCTATGGACATGTCCAGCATGACGATTTCCGGGGCCAGCACCACGGCCAGTTCTACAGTGCTCAACGTATCGCCGGTCTCACCGACGATCTCGTAGTCATGTTGTTTTTCCAGCAGCGCCCGGATACCGGCCCGAAACAGTGGGTAGTCATCAGCGAGCAAAATTCGGCAAGGCATAGATCAGGCCTGTGTCGCGTGGGAATAAATGCCGTCCTTGTGTTCAGGCGGCGTTGTTGTATCCCGTGTGGGGCGTGGCACGGGGCCAGACCGGTCTGAATATGCCTGCTGGCCACAATGTGTTTTACAGACGCCCACAGGGGGAGACGTCCATATCGTTGTTCCGGCAACCTCCCTCAGCCGTGTCGAGCATGGTCACCGAATTGCTGGATCAGCAGCGGGACTCTGGATAACGGTTCAATCGTTTGTGCAGCGCCCATCCGGATCGCTTCCTTGGGCATGCCAAAGACCACGCAACTGGTCTCGTCCTGAGCCACGGTCTGGGCGCCGCTCTCGCGCATCGCCAGCAGCCCGCGTGCCCCGTCGTCGCCCATGCCGGTCATGATCACGCCCAGGGTATTGGCCCCGGCATGCCGGGCGACGGAGCGAAACAGCACATCTACCGAAGGTTTGTGGCGATTGACGGGGGGACCATCGAGGACTTCGACCTGGTAATGCGCGCCACTGCGTTTGAGCTGCATATGGAATCCGCCGGGGGCGACCAGTGCCAGACCGCTGTGGACGCGATCCAGATGCCTGGCCTCGCGCACTTCAATCTGACACAGGTTGTTTAACCGACGGGCGAAATCAGCGGTGAATTTTTCCGGCATGTGTTGAACGATCACAATGCCCGGGCAGTCACGTGGCAACTGACGAAGCACGTATTCCAGTGCCTGGGTGCCGCCGGTCGAGCAACCCAGTGCCACCACCCGATCGGTGGTGTGCAACAAGCCTGTCGGTGCGCTTGGCGGCGCCGTTGGGGTTGCTTTGTTTTTCTGGTGTTGCAAGGCGCTTGCCACAGGCCTGAAGGCGCCGGGGCGGGTACGCGCCGCCTCTTCAATGGTGCGGATCAACTCGCTGGACATCTGCTCCAGGCTCTGGCGCAGGCCCAGCCGGGCCTTGGTGAAGACCCCCACAGCGCCTGCAGAAAGGGCTTCCACGGAGACACCCGCACCGCTTTCGGTCAGCGTCGAGCAGATCAGCGTCGGGGTCGGGCGTTCGCTCATGATCTGGCGCAGGAAGGTCAGGCCGTCCATGCGCGGCATCTCGATATCGAGAATGATCACGTCCGGCCAGTCACGGCGCATCTTGTCGATGGCATACAGCGGATCACCGGCATGGCCGATGACCTTAATGCCGGGGTGATTGTCCAGGCAACTGGTCAGCACCTGACGCACCAGCGCCGAGTCATCGACGATAAAGACCTTGATCATGATACCCACCTGGGTCTGACCGGCAGGCGCATCAGTTTGCGCTCGCAGTCGATGCGGCCACTGCTGCCGTCGACGAGCAGGCGGCGGTAATGGTCGCCATTTGTATCGCAGTGATCCACCGGCCAGTTGCGCAGGCTGAACTGCCGATGGGCGAACTCGCTGTTGCTATGTCCGACCCGGCAGGCGATGCGCCCGAGCGGGCTGCTCAGGGTGCCGCCACCAAAAATGCTCTTGCGGTATTCACACGGGCGGGTGCCATGACGCAGCATGTCGGCATGCAGGCGGCGGAACACCGCGTCGCCGTAACGGGTGTCGAGCGGATCGTTGCGCAAGCCCGGCTGACCCGGTTCGCGGGGAAGCACGTAATGGGACACCGAGAGCAGACGCCAGCGCGGGTGCCAGAGAATGATCGACACGCAACTGCCCAGCAGCGTCGTGACCGGACCGTTGTGGCGACCAAAGAAATAATCGCCGGGGCGCAAGAACAGCGAAGAACTTACAGACATTCGTATACCGAGGGTTGAATCAGCCTGAGCGGTAATTGCAGGCCATGGATGCTTTCGGCGTGGCCGATGAACAGAAGTCCGCCGGGACGCAACTGACCAACGATGCGCTGCACGATGCGGCGCTTTTCCTCGCCATCGAAGTAGATCAGCACATTGCGCAGAAAAATCGCATCGAACAGGCCCAGGTCCTCGACCAGCGGCTGGACCAGGTTGACTTCGCGCAGGTTCAGGCGCTCACGCAGCGCCGCCTGGACCCGAAAGCGCCCGCTCATGTCGCCAACCCCGCTCAGGCAATAGCGCTGCAGCCAGCCTTCAGGAAAGTACTTGGCCTGGCTGATGTCGTAGATACCTTCCTGGGCCTTGCGCAGCATGCTCAGGCTCAGGTCGCTGGCGGTGATCGACCAGTCTTTGGTGGTGGCGTGTTCGCTGAGCACCATGGCCATACTGTAAGGCTCTTCGCCCGACGAGCAGGCCGCGCTCCATAGCCGCAACGGCCCGCGCTGACGGGTCAGCCACTCGCCCAGGCAATCGAAGTGCGGGTGTTCACGAAAAAAGTAGGTCTCGTTGGTGGTCAGCAAGTCCACCACCAGCCGGCGCTCCTGACGGTACAGCGGCTGCTCGATCATGCGCAGGTACGCGGTGAAACTGTCGAGCCGGTAATGACGCAGGCGTTTCATCAACCGGCCCGCCACCAGTGGCCGTTTGTTGTCGGCCATCTGGATCCCCGAGGCCTCGGCCATGAGCTTTTGCAGGTGGCGGAACTCGCTGTCGCCGAGCCCCGGCAGCTTCAGTGCATCGGCCATGTCAGCTGCCCTTGCTCACGGCAAGACTGAGCTGGCGGATATCGTCGAGCGATAGCACCTGCGCAACATTGAGGATGATCGTAAAGCTCTGCTCGTTACGGGCCATGCCGGCGATGAAGTCAGTCCGGATCCCGGCACCGAATGGCGGTGGCGGCACCACCAGTTGCGGGTCGATGTCCAGCACCGCATCCACCGCATCGACCACCAGGCCGATGCGCTGGTGATGCTCTTCCATCGCCAGGTCAATGATCACGATGCAGGTGCGCTTGTCAGGGCGGGTCAGCTCGAAGCCGAACCGCGCTGCCAGGTCCAGCACCGGCACCACATTGCCGCGCAGGTTGATCACCCCGTGAATGAAGGCGGGCATCATCGGTACCGAGGTGACGTCGTGGTACTCGATGATTTCCCGCACCAGGTCGATCGGCAACGCATAGGCGGCGTCACGGACCCGAAACGACAGGTGCTGCACGCTCAGCGCGTGAGCTGCGTCGAACGATGAATCGGAACTCTGGGCAAGGTTCATGGCTGTGCTCTTCCTGAACAGGTCCGGTCAGCCGAAGCTGACGAACTGGCCTTCGTCGACCTGACTCTTGCCACGCGACCAGGACGGTGGGGTGCCGCCGCTGAAGGTGTCATTGACCCGTGGCAGTGGCCGGTTGGCAGCGTTCTCGTCGAAGCGGAAGAAGCCGATCAACTCTTGCAACTGGCCGGCCTGGGCGTTCATCTCTTCGGCGGTGGCGGCCAGTTCTTCCGAGGCCGAGGCGTTCTGCTGGGTGATCTGGTTCATCTGGCCCATGGCGATATTGATCTGCCCGGCTGCGCCACTCTGTTCCTGCGAGGCTGCGGTGATTTCCTGAACCAGGTCGGAGGTCTTCTGGATGTTCGGCACGATTTCGTTGAGCAGGCGACCGGCCTGTTCGGCCAGTTGTACGCTGCTGGAGGCGACCTGACCGATTTCCTGAGCGGCGACCTGGCTGCGTTCGGCCAGCTTGCGAACTTCGGCAGCCACGACCGCAAAGCCTTTGCCGTGGTCGCCGGCACGGGCCGCTTCAATGGCCGCGTTAAGCGCCAGCAGGTTGGTCTGGTAGGCGATGTCGTCGATGATGCTGATCTTGTCGGCAATCTGCTTCATGGCCAGCACCGTGTCACCCACGGCGCCGCCACCCTGTACGGCATCGTTGGCCGCTTTGCCGGCAATCCCGTCAGTGATCTTGGCGCTCTCGGTGTTCTGGGCGATGGAGGCTGACATCTGCTCGACCGAGGCGCTGGTCTGCTCGACACTGGCGGCCTGTTCGTTGGCGGCCTGGCTCAGCGACTGCGAGGTGGAACTGACCTGCTCGGAGGCCGAAGACAATGCATCGGCCGCGCTGCGCACGTCACCGAGAATGCTGCGCAGGCGCACCGCCATGTTCTGCATCGAGGCCAGCAGCTGGCCGGTTTCGTCCTTGCTATTGACCTGCACGTCCTGGCTCAGATCACCGGCGGCCATGCGGTTGGCAGCGACCACGGCATCGTTGAGCGGTTTGGTAATGCTGCGGGTGACCAGCACGCCGATCAGCATGCCCAACAGGGTCGCGGCGACCAGCAGGCCAATCATCTGCACGCGCGAGTCCAGATAGATGTTGGTGATTTCAGTGTTGGCTTCGCCTGCACGATTCTTTTTATGCGCGACCATTTCACCCAGCATACGATCAATCACGTCACCGCTGGCCACGGCTTTGGGCAACAATTCAGTGATTTCATTAGCTTCCTGGAACTGGCTGGAGCTGCGGCTGATGTTGACCAGTTGTTTGACGAGCGTTTCATATTCGGTGAACGGCGCATTCATCTGGTCGTAGCGTTCCAGGCTTTCTTTGGTCAGGAAATTCTCGCGACCCTTGACGATCTGCTGGCGGGTCAGGTCCAGCGCCGTCAATGTGGAGCTGAGCATTTTCTCGCGGTCAGCCTGATTGGTGGCCAACAAGGCACCACGCAGTGATCGGCCTACGGTAACCAATTGAATGTTGGCTTCCTGAAGTTGGGTCATGCCTTCGATATCGACCTCATACATACGGTCTGACAGCGAGTTGACCTGGTCCAGATTGCGGATACCGATCAGGCCGATGACGATGGTCAGTGCCACCACCACCAGAAAGCCCAGGGTCAACCTCAAGCCTATCTTCATGTTTCGAATGAACTGCATGCTGAATCTCCTGAAAGCGGCAATGAACTAGTGGGCGTTGGCGACGTTGGCCTGGCTCGGGGCGGGGGTATCGACCAGGGCCTGCAAATGACGGAACAGACTGGGGATGTCGAGAATCAGCGCGACCTGCCCGGAACCGAGAATGGTCGAGCCACTGATCCCGCGCAGGTGCTGGAACATCTTGCCCAGCGGTTTGATCACGGTTTGCAGCTCGCCGTGTAACTGATCGACGATCAGCCCGGCCTGCTGGCGGCCCTGGCTGACCACCACGATGTTGCGCCGGCGCACCGGCTCGCTGTCGAGGCCGAAATGGCTGTCCAGGGTGATGCACGGCAGCGGGTTGCCGCGCAGGTTGAGGTAGCCGTAGCCTTTGTCCAGCGTCTGTTCGCTGGCCTCCATGCATTCGGTGACCATGTCCAGCGGGATGACGAAGCTGTCGTTGCCGACACTGACCAGAAAACCGTCGATGATCGCCAGGGTCAGCGGCAGGCGGATACGGAAGGTGCAGCCAAAGCCGGCCACCGAATCGATCTCGATCAGGCCGCGTAACTGGTCGATGGCGCTGCGCACCACATCCATGCCCACGCCACGGCCAGACAGGTTGGAGACCTGCTCGGCAGTGGAAAAGCCGGGTTCGAAGATCAGTGCATGAATGTCCCGGTCGCTGAGTTGCGCGTCGGCTTCGACCATGCCCTTGTCGATGGCCTTTTGCAGAATCCGTGCGGTGTTCAGGCCGCGGCCGTCGTCACTGATTTCCAGCACGATCATGCCAGAGTCGTGATAGGCGTTAAGGCTCAGGTTGCCTTCTTCGGGCTTGCCGGCGGCCAGCCGCTCGGCGCCCGGTTCGATGCCGTGGTCGATGGCGTTGCGCACCAGATGGGTGAGCGGGTCGGCGATCTTGTCGATCACCGATTTGTCCAGTTCGGTCTCGCCGCCACGGATGGTCAACTGGATCTTCTTGTCCAGCTCCTGGCTCACGTCGCGCACCACGCGGTGGAAGCGGTTGAAGGTTTCGCCGACCTCGACCATGCGCAGCTTCAGGGCGCTCTCGCGGATCTGCTCGACATGCTGGAACACCGCCTGGGTGCTTTCGATGCAGCGGGTGTCGCCAGACAGTTTGGCCTGCATCTGCGCGCCGGCGGTACTGATCACCAGTTCGCCGACCAGATTGATCAACTCATCGAGCTTATGGGCCGAAACTTTGACCAGGGTGTTTTCGCTGCTGCGCTTTTCTCGGGGTGCGGTGCGCTCGGCGGCTGCGGCGCCTGCTTGAGCGGTGTGTCTGGCGGGCGGTTGCGCGGCCGCTGGCGCAATCGTTTGCGACGAATCGCCAATAACCTGCATCGGCAACGCGGCGTTGTCGGCCTGGGTTGGCGCCTGATCGTCCGGGTGCCGGTAATCGGCAAACCCGCCATCCAGCCGCTCGATTTCAAGCGTGCAGAAGTCTTCGATAAAGCTGAACACGTCGACGATCTGCTCCCGTCCGGCAGCACTGCGCAGGGTGATTGCCAGGCTCAGGTAGCACTGATGCGGGTCCAGCTCGTGCAATGTCGGCAGGCCGGCAGTGTCGGTCTGCAGCTCGGTGATGGCCCCGAGCTTTTTCAGGTAACGGACAAAGGCGGCCGGGTCGAAGCCATTTTCGAACAGCTCGCGGGCGAAACCGATATTGATCTGCCAGTCATGTACGTCGAGCTCGTCCGGGGTGCCCGCCACCGGGTGTGGCGGGCTGTCCTGCGCTTGCGGGGCATGTCCCTGGGCCGCCGACAGCGCGGCAATCAGCGGCGCGTGACGGCTTTCATCGACGTTCAACTGGCCGTTGTCGTCGACGCTTTCAAGCAGGGTGCTCAGCTCGTCCATGCAGGTCAGCATCAGCGAGGTCATTTGCGAGGTCAGGGTCAACTGACCGTCACGCACCATCATCAACAGGCTTTCCAGATGATGGGTGAGGTTGACCAGCGCGGTCAGCGAGAAAATACCCGCCGAGCCTTTGAGGGTGTGCACGGCGCGGAACAGTTGATTGACTGCTTCGTCATCCTCGGGACTGATTTCCAGGCGTAGCAGGCTGTCTTCAGCGTCCTTGAGCAAGTCACGGCCTTCATCCAGAAAGCCTTGCAGCAGTTGGTTCCACTGATCGCCACTGAACATGGGTCAATCCTCGGCCGGGGCGGTGGGGTGAAGTACATCCAGGGCCAGCAACCCGGCCAGTTCGATCACGCTGGGCGAGGCCGCAATGATTTCGGGCTGCTGCCCATAAGCCGCCAGGCTCTGGTGCAGCGCCAGCAGCAATTGCGCACCGGCACTGTCGAGTTCAGCGATACCGGAAAGGTCCAGTTGCCAGGCTGCATCACTGGCGGCGGGCAGCAGCGCCTTGAGTTGCTCAAGGGCCTGCTGGACTTCGTAGATCGTCAGGTCACCGGCGGCGTGTAGCAGCGCCGGTGCGTCCGGGGTCGGGTGGCTGAGGGTGAACATGGGCTCAGCCCATCAGCTTTTCGACTGCCGCCAGCAACTGTTGGGGCTGGAACGGCTTGACGATCCAGGCTTTGGCGCCAGCGGCCTGGCCTTCGGCTTTCTTCGACTGTTCGCTTTCGGTGGTGAGCATCATGATCGGTGTGAAGCGGTACTCGGGGCGGGCCTTGACCGCCTTGACCAGGCCGATGCCGTCCAGATTGGGCATGTTCACGTCACTGATGATCAGGTTGATTTTCTGCCCGGTCAGTTTGTTCAGTGCGTCACGGCCATCGCTGGCTTCGATCACTTGATGGCCGGCGCTGGTCAGGCTCATCTTCACCAGTTGGCGCATCGAAGAAGAGTCATCGACGATCATTACGGTCTTGGCCATGTTGGAGTTCCTCGCAAAGGAAAAGGCAATAAACACAGAAAAAACAGCTACAACGAATTCGCTCGCCAGGGTTCTAGAAGAACGTGACTTCACTGGCAGTGGTCTGGGTTCGCCCGTGGCGTTCCTCTTCGGTGGTGAAGCGCTGGCGCAGGCGGTCGAGCCAGGCACGCGGGTCGTGCAAGCTGGCGTCCTGTTGCTGCAAGGCGTCGAGCAACTGCTGCTGGTCGCTCTGGACGTGGTCGAGCATCTGGTCGGCGCGGTCCTGGAATTGCAGGCTGATCATGATCGCCTGAATGTCCTGCTGGGTATCGCGGGCATCACGCTGCAGGGTGTGAGAGGCGCCGGACAGCTCATTGAGGTTGTCTTCAAGGTGGCTCATCACGGTCTTGACCGACGCATCCAGGAACGCCAGGTTGCTGCGTTCGCTTTCACCCAGCTCGGCGGCGGCGCTGATGGTCGACTGGATCGCGTGGTTGATCTCTTCGACCTTGATGTCCATGCCCTGGCCGGTCTCGGCCGACAGTGAAGAAAGCTTGCGCACTTCGTCGGCAACCACCGAAAAGCCCCGGCCATGTTCACCGGCACGAGCAGCCTCGATGGCGGCATTGAGGGCCAGCAGGTTGGTCTGGCTGGCGATTTCCTGCACCCGCTTGGCCATCTGCTGCAACTGGCTGGCATAGCTGTCGAGCTGGCTGATGGTGTCGATCAGCGCCTGTTGACGCTTGCTGCTGGCTTCGAAGGCGTGGGTGACTTCCATCAGGCGCTGGTTGGCATCGCGCAGGCTGGTGCCGACGCCGCCGTTGGCCAGGATGTTTTCCGAATTACCCAGGCTGCTTTCAAGGCGGCTGGCAATGTTGCTGAAGCGCTCGAACAGGTCGCCGATGTTGCTTTGCAGCAGGTCGCGGCTCTGGGCGATGCTGTCGCTCCAGCTGGGCACCACGGTGTGCAGCAGGGCCGGCACGTCAGGCGCTGGCGAGGGGGTGCCGGGTTCTGTGGGGACAACCGGGTCTGCAGCCGGGGCGGGTTTGCGCAGTTGCACCACCACGGTGGCGCAGGCAATGATCAGCAGGCCGGCGATGATGACCAGGCTCTGGCTCAATGCGAGTCCAGTGGCACCGAGTGCGAGGCCTACCCAGAAAGCAAGATAAATCAACATCCTCGCATCCATTCGATTACCTGAAAGTCCGGGGATCATAGCGATGGCAATTTGACGTCAATATCGGGGCAACCCCTAATCCGACCAGCGGGTCATGGGGGGACTTATTAGCCTCGGTCACCGGAAGACTTGACTGAGCAGTCAGCCTAATGCCTTCTGCCGCAACGACTTGGCAGGGACGGTCGAATCCGCGTTTAGTCATTTGCATTGGCTGTGTCTAGGAAATTGGCTTAAGGGTCGTGGTCCGGGACTCTGGTCAGGTGGCGCTATTTGGAAAGAAAGTGTTGCATTGGAGTACTTCTGCCCCGGTTGACAGGTGATTCGGTGCATGATTTCAAGGTGCCATATGCGAAAACGGAGCACCTGCTTCATGGCAGATGCCCCGTTGCTATCAGAGGTTCTATTAAGGGCTTGCAGGCGCTCAGAGCTGCCCTTAAGGGGCGCTGCGGGCACTGAACACGGCCTTGCCGATGCCTTGCAGCACGGTGTCGTTTTGCGGCGTGTGGACCCTGGCGCACAGCACGTTACGGTAGTGGCGTTGCAATGGGTTACTGCGTGACAGCCCAGGATTGCCGCTGGCCTCCAGGGCGATTTCCACGGCACGCTGGGCATTGTTGGTGACCAGGTATTTGATCTGTGCGGCATGCTGGCTGGGCACCTGGCCGTGGGCGGCCGAATGCAGCAGATTGTGGTTGGCGAACAGCAGCGTATCGATGTGCCCGACCGCCTCCTGAAAGCGCGGCAGGGTGGCCAGTGAGGCGCCGAGGTTGGATGGCTTGCGCTGCTCCAGCCACGCCACCAGCCAGTCACGCGCAGCGTGCGCGACACCGTCGTAGACCGCCGAGAGCAGCACCGACATCCACAGCATCCCGGCCGGGTCCAGTTCGGCGCGGATGTTGCTCCAGGGGCTGACGCTGACCGCTTGTTCCAGCGGAATCAGCACATCTTCAAAGATCACCTCATGGCTGCTGGTGGCGCGCATGCCCAAGTGGTCCCAGTCTTCGACGATGCGAATGCCCGGGGTGTCCTTGTGCACCAGATAAGTACCGACCAGCGGGTCTTGATCGTCACTGCGGCCCCAGACGCCGAACCAGGTCAGGCCGTGGCTGCCGGTGGAATAGATCTTGCGCCCGCTGATGCGCCAGCCTTGCGCCGTACGCCGGGCGATGGTTGCCGGCAGGCCGCCACGCGCCGGCGTGCCAAGGTCGGGCTCGACGCGCAGGGCGTTGATCAACGCACCGTTGTGCACGGCATCCAGGGCGACTTTTTTGCGCAGGTGTTCCGGCCACTGCAGGCTGTCTTGCAGGCGTGCGTGCTGGATGTACTGCATGACCAGAATCAGCGCCGTGGACGGCTCGCCTTTGGCCACCGCCTTGATCACCTCCAGCGCCTTGGGCAGGTCGGCACCGCCGCCGCCCAGTTCAACAGGCACGGTCAGACCCAGCAGGTCGTGCTCGTGCAGCACGCGGAAGTTCTCGTGCGGAAACTCGCCGCTTTGGTCATAGTGCTCGGCGGTGCTGGCCAGCAGGGCGCTGATATCGGCCAGCCTGGCGCTGAACGCTGCCGCCGACTCTGGTTCGTCAACAGGCTGACGAAGACTTGTGAGGCTCATGTGTGATTCCTTTTCAGTGGCGGCCGCCGGCTATCAGGCCGCTCAGACCGTCGCTGCGGTCAGGGCCAGCTCGACGGCTTGCAGGATGGGTTCGGCTTCGGCACGCACCAGCCAGTCGGGGCTGACCTGGGCAAACACCACCCGCGCTTCGCGGTCGAGCACCACCACGGTGGGCTGTGGCAGCTCCCAGGTGCCGGTGCCGGTGACCTCGCCAATCGAGGAGCCCTTGCTTAATGCCGCCTGCCGCGAAGCCTCGTCGAAGCTGTAGAGAATCCCCAGCCGCCTGGCCAGGACGTTGTCCTTGTCGCTGGCGACTTGCAGGGTCAGGTTATGTCGGTGCTTGATCTCGATCAGACGCTCAGGCACCTGTGGGCTGACCGCCACCAACGGTACGCCCCTGGCCTTGAGCGCCGCCGCCAGTTGGCGATCGTAATGCGGGATGGCCAGATTGCAGGCCGGGCAGCCGGCAAAGCGGAAGAACACCAGCACCGCCGGGCCTTCGGCCAGCAACTGGTCGCGGCTCAGCACACCGCCTTCAACCTTGAGCAGTTCGAACGGCCCGATGTGATCACCGGCTTTGACGAAGCGTTCGGTGTCGGCGGTATCGACCAGCAACTGGCGCTGGTTGATGTTGATTTGCAGGGCTTCAGGCGCCCAGCTGGCGACCCGCTCGGCGTGCAGGTCGGCCAGTTGTTGGTTGAGTGACTGGCTCATGCGACGGCGTCCTCGGGGCGGCTTGCTGCGCTGTAACGGTTGGCCGGTTTGGCCAGGCCGAAATGCTCGCGCAGGGTGGCGCCGCTGTACTCGGTGCGCAACAGGCCACGCTGTTGCAGGATCGGCACCACCAGTTCAGTGAAATACTGCAGGCCATCGGGCAGCAGCGAATTGATGATGAAACCGTCGGCCGCGCCCTGTTCGAACCAGGTCTGCAGGGCGTCGGCGACGTGCTCCGGGGTGCCGACGAAATCCCGGTTCGGCCGGGAGAACCACAACGCCACTTCGCGCAGGCTCAACTGCTGTTCTCTGGCCAGTCGCTTGATCCGGTCGGAACCGCCTTTCTGGCTGTTGGCGCCCAGGTCGCCGAGTTCCGGGAACGGCTCGTCGAGGGGGTACTGAGTAAAGTCGTGGTCGTTGAACGGGCGGCCCAAAGCCACGATGGCATCCTCGATGCTGACCAGTTCCACGGCCTGCTGGAAACGCGCCTCCACTTCGGCCTGGTCACGGCCGACGATCGGGCGGATGCCCGGCAAAATCGACAGTGTCTGCGGGTCACGGCCAAAGCTGGCAGCGCGCTTTTTCAGGTCTGCCGAATAGGCAATGCCGTCCTGCAGCGACTCGACATGGACGAAGATCGCGTCGGAATACTCGGCGGCGAAGTTACGCCCGTCTTCGCTGGTGCCGGCCTGGAACAGCACCGGCTGGCCTTGACGCGAGCGGGCAATGTTCAGCGGGCCTTTGACCTTGAAAAACTCGCCCTGGTGATTGAGCGCATGCAGCTTGTCGGGGGCAAAGAATTCGCCGCTCTGTTTGTTGCGGGTAAAGGCGTCGTCTTCCCAGGAGTCCCACAGGCCACGCACCACCGAAACGTGCTCCTTGGCGATGCGATAGCGCACGGCATGCGGCGGGTGTTCGCTTTTGCCGAAGTTATCGGCGGTGCCGCTCAGCCAGGAGGTCACGATGTTCCAGCCGGCGCGACCGCCGCTGATGTGATCCAGAGAAGCAAATTGCCGGGCGACCTGGAAGGGCTCGGTGTAGCTCACTGTCACCGTCGCCACCAGACCGATATGCTCGGTGGTGGCCGCCAGTGCCGACAAGACGGTCAACGGCTCGAAACGGTTGAGGTAATGCGGGCTGGACTTTTCGTGAATGTGCAGGCTGTCGGCAATGAACACGAAGTCGAATTTGGCGGCTTCAGCCAGGCGGGTCTGCTGCTTGTAAAAACCGAAGTTGACGCTGGCATCAGCCAGCGCATCAGGATGGCGCCACTCGCCCCAACCGTGACCGACACCATGAACCATGGCGCCCAGTTTCAGATGACGCTGCTTGAGATGACCTTGCTTGCTCATGAAAAATTCTCCTGAAAATGAGAGGGCCGGCTGGACCTGCATGGACCGGCCGGGCGCCGTAGGAGCGGCTGTCTTCGGTTCAGATCACATAAAACCCATGGGTGCCGTCACGACCCAGTTGCGCCACCAGGCCATATTCCCAGTCCAGGTAGGCCTGCATCGCCTCACGGGGGGCGTCGGTGCCTTCATACGGGCGGCGATAGCGGTCGGTGCGCGCTGAAGCCAGCCGGGTTTCGCCGTGTTCCAGCGGCTGGCCGGCCTTGATCCAGCTGGCGGTGCCGCCCTCGAGCAGGAACACCGGCTTGCCGGTCAGCGCCTCGACCTGGGCCACGGCCAGGCGCGCCAGCTTGCTGCTGCCACAGGTCAGCACATAGCGTTCGGCACTCGGGATCTTTGCCAGGGCGTTGGCCAGATCGGCGCGCAATGTCCACCAGGCGCCGGGGATATGCTGTCTGACATAGTTGGCGCTGGCGGTGAAATCCAGGACCGCGACGTTGTCCTGAGCCTGCCACTGGGCCAGGGTCTCGGGGCTGATCTGCTCGACCTGCGGGGTTGGCGGGGAGGGGGCGTCCCACTCGCCGCTGGCACTGAAATCAGCCGGCTGCAAGTCGTCCAGCACGTAGACTTCCCAGCCCAGTTGCGCGAGCCAGGACGCTGACATGTTGGCGCGCACGCCGTCGTCATCGGCCAGCACAATGCGCGCGCCGCGCACGCTGGCGAAGTGATCGGTTTCCTGCACCAGTTGCCCGCCCGGTGTCGAACGTGCGCCAGGTACGTGGCCCTTGGCGAATTCTTCCGGGGTGCGCACGTCGAACAGGTAAGTGGTGCGCGCGGCCTCTGCCTGGAAACGCTGCAGGTCAGCCAGGCTGGCCCGCTGGACCCGGGCCTTGTCGGCGACCTGGCGGGCGTCGGCGCTGGCGCTCTGGCGGGTTTGTTCACTGACCTGGGCAAAGCGCCGGGCCTGACCATGGTCCAGGGTCTGGCCGGCCAGCAGCCAGCCGATGGTGCCGTTGCGCAGGGCGCTGATCGGGTTGGGCAGGCCAGCGTTGACCAGCGATTGGGTGCCGATGATGCTGCGGGTACGACCGGCACAGTTGACGATGATCCGGGTGCTCGGGTCGGGTGCCAGTTCGCGGGCGCGCAGCACCAGCTCGGCGCCGGGCACACTGATCCCGGTCGGGATGCTCATGGTCTGGTATTCGTCGAAGCGGCGGGCATCGAGCACCACCACGTCGGCCTTGGCATCGAGCAGCGCCTTGACCTCTTCGGCGGCCAGCGACGGTGTGCCGCGATGGTGCTCGACCAGTTCGCCAAACGCCTTGCTTGGCACGTTGACGTCGATGAACAACTCACCGCCCGCCGCGCCCCAGCCGGCCAGGCCGCCTTCGAGCAGTTTCACATCACTGTAGCCCAGCTCGACAAAGCGCTGCACGGCACGCTGCGCCAGGCCTTCGCCGTTGTCGTAGACGGTCACCGGGGTGTCCTTGCGCGGAATCCGCGCCAGCACTTCCAGCTCCAGCTTGGACAGCGGGATGTTGACCGCGAACAGCGGATGCGACTCGGCGAACGGAGCTTCTTCACGCACGTCGACCAGGGCCAGTTCTTGCCGGTCCAGCAGCGCCTGGCGAATATCGGTATAGGAACGGGTTGCTTGTGTAGTCATCGTGCTTGGCTCGCTTCTTTTGACAGATCCCAGATGTTGGGTAGAAAGGCGTTTGAATACCCGGAAATGAACGGCTTCTCGGTGCCGTCGTCGAGGTACACCGCACGCCGCACCGCACCGATGTTGGCGCCGTAGACGTGAATGCTGATCGACACCTGGTCAGCAAAGGCATTGCTGACCTGATGCACATCGTTGCTGCGTGGCGACAGGGCTTCGACCTGACCTGGCTCCAGGCGGATGGCCGGGCCTTCACGTTCCAGCCGGCCATCGGCGCTGCGCACGAAGCCTTGCGAGTACTCGGCGCCACGCAACATGCCGATCAGACCCCAGACCCGGTGGTCGTGGATCGGTGTGCTCTGGCCCGGTCCCCAGACAAAACTGACGATGGAAAAGCGCTGCCTTGAATCGGCGTGCAGCAGAAACTGCTGGTAGCGGGTCGGGTCCGGGATGGCAAATTCGTCGGGCAGCCAGTCATCGAAGCTGACCAGTTGCGACAACAATTGGCCACCGCGATGCAGCAGGTCGCTCTCGTGCGGGTTGCCGTCGATCAGTTCGGCCAGCGCACCGATAAAGGCACGGAGTCTTTCGGGATGAGGCGTGTGTGACATATCCATTCCAGGCGGTGGTGAGGCATGGCTGGATATAAACATAATAGCTGTACTTAATATGCTATTTTTTTATGATTAGAATATAACCAAAAGCTCTTTATAAGCTGTTTTGTCGTTGCGACCTTGCATATGCATCGGTTCGTCCGGGACCCGCCACGCCCCGCGTTCGCACGTTATCGGACTTTCCAGAAAGCGCGAATGGCACTATGCTTTTTGCCTATGTTCCTTTTATGCCTTTATGTGCGGTTCGAATGAAAATTGATGATATCGATGCTTTCGTTGCAGTGATCCGCTGTCAGTCGATCAGCCACGCGGCTGAGTCCTTGCAACTGACCCAGCCGGCCATTACCCGGCGCGTGCAGAATTTCGAGCAGGCGCTGGGGGTCGAGCTGTTCGACCGCAATACCAAACCGCTCAAACCCACCCCCATGGGGCATCAGGTCTATCAGAAGTGCCTGGCGATCCTGCGTGAGATGGACGCCCTGCGCGAGCTGGTGGCCAGCGATACACCGCCCAGCGGCCAGTTGCGTCTCGGCGTGCCGCAGACCATCGGCGATGTGGTGTTGCTCGACGCTCTCAAGCAATTGCGCGGCGAGTTTCCCGAGCTGCGTGCCCAGGTGGTGACCGGTTGGGGCAGCCACCTGATCGGCAAGATCGAGAACGGCGAGCTGGATGCCGCAGCTGCACTGTTTCCGGCCGGCAAGATTTTTCCGGACAACATCCTTGGCCAGTCGATCGGCAAGGTCGAGCTGGTGGTGGTCTGCGCTCGCGAATCGGCGCCGAAAAAGATCGTCAAACTGGCTGACTGTTACCAGCAGGGCTGGGTGCTCAACCCTGACGGCTGCGGTTTTCGTGCCGGCTTGCAACGCACCTTGTCTGACCAGGGGCTGGGCCTGAAGGTCAACCTGGAAACCTTCGGCACTGAGTTGCAACTGGGGCTGGTTGCCGATGGCATGGGGCTGGGTCTGGTGCCACGGCCGTTGCTGGAGCGCAGTGCCCACCGTGAGCAACTGGCGGTGGTCAACCTCAAGGACTTCAAGCCGGTGATGGACCTGTGGCTGGTTTACCCGCGCTTTCTGGGCAATCTGCAAGCGCCGGTCGACGCGTTTGGCAATCTGGTAGCCCATTCGCTCAAGCAGGTGTCAGCCGCAGCCTGAACCTGCTTTGTATAAAAAATCTGCATTATATGAATGGCGATGATCAGAAAATTTAAACATTAGGTTATCGCTAAATAGAATTTCACCGACGTTTCTTATGCGCCTAGCATGGGCCTTGCTCCACTCGGATGTGTGTCGTCCGAGTGACTACCAAGGAAGCTGCCCATGCCTGAAAAAGCCTTTGAGCCTGCCGCCGCCGGCTATCTAACCATCAGCAAGCCTGACCCGGCCCACACGGCTGGCAAACCGGATGCGCGCCGTTGGACGGTTCCGGCATTCGTGGTGCGCCTGCTCAGCCCGCTGGCGTTATTGCTGCTCTGGGAACTGGCCTCCCAGACGGGCCTGTTGCCTGGCCGGGTAATCGCTGCGCCTTCGCAGATAGGTGGCACGCTGTGGGAGATGATCAGTTCCGGCGAACTGGCCGGGCACTTATGGGTATCTTTGCAACGTGCCTTGCTCGGCTTGGGCATCGGTGTGGCAATTGGCGTGGCGGCGGCGCTGTTCACCGGGTTGTCGAAACAGGGTGAAGTGATTCTCGACTCACCCATGCAGATGCTGCGCACCATTCCATCCCTGGCGCTGGTGCCGTTGTTCATTCTCTGGTTCGGGATTGGCGAATTCACCAAGGTGGCGCTGATCGTCACCGGCACCACGTTTCCGGTGTATCTGAATCTGTTTTCCGGTATCCGCAATATCGACCCCAAACTGATCGAGGCGGCCAATACCTTGGGCCTGAGCCGCCGCGAACTGATCTGGCATGTGATTCTGCCGGGCGCGCTGCCTTCGTTCTTTGTCGGCCTGCGATACTCGCTGGGCATCTCGTGGTTGGCCCTGGTGTTTGTCGAGCAGATCAACACCACCGCCGGCATCGGTTACCTGGCCAGTGATGCCCGCGATTTCATGCGCACTGATGTGATTGTCATCTGCCTGTTGATCTACAGCGTTCTGGGCCTGTTGATCGACGGCATCATCCGCACTCTGGAACGCTATGCACTGGCCTGGCGTCCGACCTTCTTGAGGACCTGAACATGAACGCTCTCGACCTGCAGGAACCCGTCGCTGCCCGCTCCAGTGCCGAGCACCAGCCGCCTGCCGCCGTCCAACTGCGTAAGGTGGTGCGCCAGTTCGGCGAACAGCGGGTGATCGACAATCTGCAACTGGACATTGCCCCCGGCGAATTCGTCGCCTTGCTGGGTGCCAGTGGTTCGGGCAAGACCACCTTGCTGCGCAGCCTGGCCGGGCTCGACAGTATCGAGGGTGGCGAGTTGCGGGTGCCCAAGGCCCGCGCTGCGGTGTTTCAGGAACCGCGGCTGATGCCTTGGAAACGCGCCTGGAAAAACGTCACCCTTGGCCTGCGCAGCATTGATGCCAAGGCCCGCGCCGAGGCAGCGCTGACCGAGGTTGGCCTGGCGCATCGCATCAATGCCTTTCCGGCGACGCTGTCCGGTGGTGAAGCCCAGCGGGTTGCTCTGGCCCGTGCCCTGGTGCGCGAACCGCAACTGCTATTGCTCGATGAACCCTTCGCCGCCCTTGATGCACTGACCCGCATCCGCATGCACCAATTGATCATTGATCTATGGCGCAAACACACCCCGGCGGTGCTGCTGGTGACGCATGACGTGGATGAAGCCATCTTGCTGGCCGACCGGGTCATTGTGCTGGCTCACGGCAAAATCGCCGACCAGATCCATATCGACCTGCCGCGCCAGCGTGACAGCGGTCAGCCTGGCTTCCAGGCAATCCGGGCCCGGTTGCTGGGTTTGCTGGGAGTCAAGGCCGGCGAGCACGGTGCCGCAGTAGATCAGACCTTGACCGCGTTGCGGCGGGTGGCTAATGCCCGCTGAGGCTGGCTGTCAGGCTGTTGTGATGCAGATCGAAGTCGTCCAGCTGTTGTTCAGGTGAGGTACAACGGGGTGCGGTCTGTTGCCGGAGCCACTGCTGCCAGGCGCCATCGGGCGCGGTGACGAAGTCTTCACCCAGCGCCAGGCGGTATCTGGCCCAGGTCGCAAAACCAAACTCGGTGATCAGCCCCCATTCACGGCCACTGCTCAGTGACTGCTCCAGCCATTGATCGATCTGGTTGGGGCTTTGCCCGGCAAAGGCGGTGGGATACTCGCCAAGCAGCCAGTTGTACAGGCGTTGTTGAAAGACAAACACGGTTGCCTGTTCGAAGGCTTCGAGCTGCTGCGCACCTTGCAGGGCGAAACCGACTGCCCAGGGCTGGCGCTCGCCGGTTACACGGAATGCGGCGATACCTTTGGCGGCCTGCCAGGGTTGCCGGGGCGCTGCGACCCGCAGCTCATCAATCGGACCCAGCGTAAGGTCCAGTTGCCCGGCAGCGAAACTGCTCAGCCAGTGATGCATCACCACCGGATCAGAGAAGCGCAGCAAGCTGGCATTGCCCAACGCGTCCGGCGGGCAGATGAAGTGGCGCAGGTGGTTGGCAATCTTCAGCAGCGTTGCGCCACTGGCCAGCAGGCTCGCACAGGACTGCCAGTGTGGATCGCTCGGCCATGCGTCTCTGAGTGATGCACTGGCCTGTACCAGGATCGGGCCTTGGGCCTGGAAGTCGGCCCAGCGGGTGCCGAGGTACAGCGGTTCGATGTCGAGGTTTTCCTGGCGGCCGTGTAGCTGCCTGAGCGCGTCAGGCATGAGCAGGCCGTCGACCAGCAGGTAGTGCGTCAGGTTCATGGCTTGGCCTTGCGCGCGGCTTGCTCGCATGGCTCGCAACGGGCGCTGCGCTTGAACGTCAACTGCTGGGCTGCTACCCGCAACGGCGGTGGTTCACTGCTCGCGGCAGCGTCCAGGGGGCCAGGCAGCAGAGGTTGGGCGGGGCTGCCGTCGGCGGCCATCCCCAGCGGGTCAGGCAGGGGCAGGGTGCTCATGGTGATGCCAGCGGCATTGATGCTGATGAAGTGTCCGCCGGCCTTGAGGGTGATTTGCTGACCGCCGTCGAGAACCAGCCTGCTGCCGGCCTTGAGATGAATTTCCCGACCGGCCTCGACCAGTTGCGCGACGCCCAGCCGCACATGCTGGGTCATGCCGACGCTCAAGTGATCATTGGCCTGGACCTGCGTGCGTCGGTCGGCATCGATAGTGGTGTGCTCATCGGCCAACAGGTGTGAGTAGCTGGTGGCTTCGACCCGCTCGTGGCGTTCGTTGCCAACATGAACTCTCTGGTCGTGGCCGATGCGCTGGTCCCAGTCACGTTGGGCATGGACGAAGATCTGCTCCTGACCCTGGCGGTCGTCGATGCGCACTTCATTGAAGCCGCCACCGCCTGGGCTGCTCATGCTCTTGAACACACTGCGGGTCTTGTGTTCGGGCAGTGGATAGGGATGTGGCTGGTCGGTGTGGTACAGACAGCCGCTGACCAAGGGTTGGTCCGGGTCGCCTTCAATAAAGGTCACCAGCACTTCGGTACCGACCCTGGGCAAACTGACCGCACCGTAGTGGCTGCCGGCCCAGCCACTGGCCACGCGCATCCAGCAACTGGAGTGCTCGTCGTTTTGACGCTCGCGGTCCCAATGAAAGCGCACCTTGACCCGGCCATGCGGGTCACAGTGAATCTCCTGCCCGGCGGGCCCGGTGACAATAGCGGTCTGACTGCCCAGTACCCGTGGTTTGCGATGGCGCAACGGCGGACGGTACAGCGCCTGCGACGGGGTGGCCAGAAAGCGGTTGCGGTAGCCCTGGCTGAATTCGCCATGGGACAGCGCCGCCGGTTCACCGGCTTCTTCAAGCACTTGCGGCTGATGGCCTTCGTGCTGGATCTCGGTCAGCAACCACAACTCATTCCAGACCTCACGCGGGTGTTCGGTCAGGGGCAGAAAATGGCCGCTGACCAGTTGCGGCTGGTCACTGTGACCCTCGGCCAGCTGATGGTCATGGCGATGGCGTTCCAGAGCGCGGGTAGCAAGCAACTGGCCGTGCTCGCGGTGGCTGAAGCGTGCCGGGTAGACATAGTCTTCAAGGTCGAGCGGGGCGTCACTGCTGGCCTCGCTGTGCAAATGCACCCGTGGGATTGTGAAACTCCAGTCACGCCGGGCGGTACGGTTGCTGCGGGTTTCCAGGCGCAGTTTGAAGCGCTTGACCACCGGCGTCGTGGCGACCATCGAGGTGTTGGGGTTGTAGCGCTGGGGCGCCAGCCGCGGGAAGAACGTCTGGTCGTCGCCAAACACCAGCACGTGGCCTTGCCGGCTATGTTCAAAGTGATAGTGCAAGCCTTCTTCTTCGCACAGGCGCTGGATGAACTGCAGGTCCGACTCCTGATACTGCACGCAGTACTCGCGGGGCGGGTACGGCTTGTGCACATGAAAGCGCCAGGCATCGGCAAGGATGCCGTGCTCCTTGAGCAGCAGGATGATGATCTCCTGCACGCTCTTGTTCTGGAATATTCGCTGGTTGCTGCGGTAAGCGAGATTGGCCAGGCGCGGGCGCAGGCTCAATTGGTAGTGGCTGAGCCGCTGACCGCGATCACCCTGGGCGATGCGCTCGACCTGACCATGAATACCACCGCCCTCGGCGCTCAGTTGCAGGAACGCCGGGCGATGCAGAAAGGCTTGCAGATCCAGATCCTGGCGTTCGCTGACCAGCTGGATATCGAAGCGAAACGGCTCGTTCAGCGCTTCGCGGCCCTGAAAGGCCAGCACCTGAAAATCATGCTGGCCGGGCAGGGTGAGGGTAAAAACGTGCTGTTGGGGGGCGGCGGACATGGCAGATCTCCTTGCGCTGACCGGGGTCGCAGATGTGCGCCGGTTCGGCGGCGTCAGGCGGACAAACCAAGAACTGTGCCGAATACAGAATCTTGTTTTTTATCAATGGGTTGTGGTTTTTCGTGGTGAGTGGCTGGACAGAAAATGAACAAGCTTCGGGCAAGCCATTGCATCTTGCTGCGCAGGGTGTTGCGCATCACTGAAAGCCTCGAAGTTAAAGGGTGTGGAGCACAGCAATGGGCTGTGGGGCGCAAATCCCGGGTCATTGATTGCGCAGTTGAAGGTTGTTGGGCCGGTTACAAACAACCAGACGGCGTATCATGATGCTCTCCAATCCATCGCCAGGGACTTGCCTCGATGAGCACCGTTAAAGCCGAAATCGTCATCACCTATTGCAGTCAGTGCCAATGGCTGTTGCGTGCAGCCTGGCTGGCGCAGGAGTTGCTCAGTACCTTTGGCGATGATCTTGGCCGGGTCTGTCTGGAACCGGGTACGGGCGGGATATTTCGCATCACCTGCGCCGATGTACAAATCTGGGAGCGCAAGGCCGATGGAGGCTTCCCGGAAGCCAAGGTACTCAAGCAACGGGTGCGTGACCAGATCGATCCGCAACGCGACCTGGGGCACAACGACCGCGTGGCTGAGTAACAGACAGGTCGGCAATCCGGCGGCTGTCACGTTAACGCCATCTTGACGTCATATTCAATTCACCGGTCAGGCGCACGCTACGCCAAAACCTGCCGGAGGTTCAGTATGACCAGCGCCGAATTCGCCAAACCCAGCCGCAAGCAACGGGTACGGACCCTGTGGATCTCCGACGTGCACCTGGGCACTCGTGATTGCCAGGCCGAGCATCTGTCGACCTTCCTCAAAGGCTATCAGGCCGACACGATCTACCTGGTCGGTGACATCATCGATGGCTGGAAGATGCGCGGCGGCATGTACTGGCCCCAGGCGCACACCAACGTGATCCGCCGCCTGCTGACCATGAGCAAGCGTGGCACCGAGGTGATCTACATCACCGGCAACCACGACGAGTTCCTGCGCCGTTACTCGAAGCTGATCCTTGGCAATATCCAGTTGGTGGATGAGGCCGAGCACGTCACCGTCGATGGCCGTCGCCTGCTGGTGATCCATGGCGACCAGTTCGACGTGATTACCCGCTACCACCGCTGGCTGGCTTTTCTGGGCGACTCGGCCTACGAATTCACCCTGACCCTCAACCGCTGGCTCAACCACTGGCGCGCTCGCTACGGTTATGGCTACTGGTCGCTGTCGGCGTACCTCAAGCATAAGGTCAAGACCGCAGTGAGCTTCATCAGCGACTTCGAGCAGGCGATTGCCCACGAATGCGTGCGCCGAGGACTGGATGGCGTGGTCTGCGGGCATATCCACCATGCGGAAATTCGCGACGTGGGGGATGTGCAGTACCTCAACTGCGGTGACTGGGTCGAGTCCTGCACGGCGCTGATCGAACACCTGGACGGCACCATCGAACTGTATCGACTGGCCGATGCGCAGGGCACGGCGAAACAGCGCGAAGAACAGGCGGTGACGGCCTCGTAGGAGCGGCTTCAGCCGCGAACGGGCTTCCCGCGTACAGCGGTGAATGCTTTTCCCGGCTAAAGCGGATCGCCGCCCGGCCGGTCCTACAGCGCATCGCCGGCCGACCCCTTAAGGCAAGCCGTCTTAGAACGGCACCTTGCCCAGCAGCATGTCGCGGAACATCACAAAATCCGCCAGCAGGCTATAGAACGGATGCTTGAAGGTCGCCGGGCGGTTTTTCTCGAACACGTAGTGCCCGAGCCAGGCGAAACCATAACCGGCCAATGGCACCCACCACAGCAACCACCAGCGGCCACTGCCGATACCGAACGCCAGCAGGAAGATCACCAGGCTGGTGCCGACAAAGTGCAGGCGCCGGCAGGTGCTGTTGCGGTGTTCCTGCAAATAGAACGGATAGAACTGCGCGAAACTGGCGAAAGATCTGACGTTTTCCATGCATGACGTCCTCTTGTCGATCAGGTCTGAGTCTAGCCCTGATCGACAAGCCGCGTCATCAGTGACGCCAGAATGCGGGTACGCACAGCACCAGGATGGTGATGATCTCCAGCCGGCCCAGCAGCATGCCGGCCGACAGAATCCATTTGGCGGCATCCGGCAGGCTGGCGAAGTTGCCGGCCGGGCCGATCACTTCACCCAGCCCCGGACCGACCCCGGACACGGTGCTGGCCGCGCCGGTCAGGGCGGTCATCCAGTCCAGGCCGAGCAGCGACAGCAGCAGGGCGATCACGCAGATGGTGATGGTGAAAAAGAACGAAAAGGTCAGGATCGAGCGCACGATCTCGTCGTCCAGGCGGTGGCCGTTGTACTTCTGCTTGATCACCGCCCGCGGGTGGATCAACTGGTTAAGGTTGGCTTTGAGCAGGATATAGGCGACCTGGAAGCGGAACACCTTCACGCCGCCGGCCGTCGAGCCGGAGCAACCGCCGATGAAGCCCAGGTAGAAAAACAGCATCAGCGAGAAATTGCCCCACAGGCTGTAGTCGCCCAGGGCAAAGCCGGTGGTGGTGATCACTGAGGTGACGTTCAGCGCGACGTGGCGCAGGGCGTCAAGCCATGGCAGGTCAGTGGTCAGGCCGTACCACAGGGTCATCAGCGCCCAGGTGACCAGCAGCAGGCCCAGCAGCCCCTGCACCTGTTCATCCCTGAACAGCGCCTTGCGGTTGCCGCGCAGGGTCGCCACATACAGGGTGAAGGGCAGGCTGCCGAGGATCATCACCACCACTGCGACCCAATGCACCGCCGGTTGCGGCCATTTGGCCAGCGACAGGTCCGAGGTGGAGAAGCCGCCGGTGGAGATCGCCGACATCGCATGGTTGATCGCATCGAAAATGCCCATGCCCGCCCACCAGAACGCCAGGCTGCCGAACACGGTAAAGCCGACATAGGCGAGGATGATGTACTTGGCCACCATGTGCGAACGGGGCATGACCTTTTCCGAGCGGTCCGAGGACTCGGTCTGGAACAGCCGCATGCCGCCAATGCGCAGCAACGGCAGGATCGCTACCGCCATGCCGATAAAGCCGATACCGCCCAGCCAGTGCAGCATCGAGCGCCAGATCAGGATGCCCGGCGACATGCTGTCCAGGTGGTTAAGCACGGTTGAACCGGTGGCCGTGATACCCGACATGCTTTCAAAGAACGAGTCGGTATAGCTGATATGGGTGGTCAGCAAGAACGGCAGGGCGGCGAAGATGCACACCACGATCCAGCTCGACACGGTCAGCATGTACATGTCCCGCGGGCGCAGGTGCACATGTTCCGGGCGCCCGGGCATCACCAGCGCAAGACCTGCGATAAAGGTGATGGCGCTGGCCCACAGGAACGAGCGCAGGTCTTCGAAACGGTCGTAGATCACCAGGGTCAGCATCGGCACGATCATCGAGATCGCCAGGGTGATCAGGAAGATGCCGATGATAAAACCGATGATGCGAAGGGTCGGCAACGCCATGAAACTGCTCGGACGGGTGGGGAAGGAGGCGCCATTCTACCTGCGCTTGAGGCCATGTAAACCGCTAGCCCAAGAGTAGCTGTTTATCGCGTTTGCACTCGTTATTGATAGCCGCTGTGGCCTAGAATGCCCGACCACCTTTCAAGGAGATTCGCCCATGCAGGCGCTCGATGTATTGCTCAACCGTGTTTCGGTCCCGCGTCTGGTCGAGCCGGCCCCGGATGCTGCGCAGCGTGAAATCCTGTTCGGCGCGGCGTTGCGTGCGCCTGATCATGGTCTGCTCAAGCCGTACCGTTTCCTGAACGTCGAAGGCCCGGCCCGTGAGCGCATGGGTGACCTGCTGGCCGAAGCACTGCTGCTGCAAGACCCCGAGGCCAGCGCGCAACAAGTGGACAAGGCGCGCCTGGGGCCGTTGCGTGCGCCGTTGGTCGTGGTGGTGGTCGCCCGTTTGCAGGATCACCCCAAGGTGCCCCGCAGCGAACAGCGTCTGACCGCCGGCTGCGCCGCCCACGGGGTGTTGCTGGCGGCTTATGCGCTGGGCCTGGGCGGCGTCTGGCGCACCGGCGAGCTGTCGTTTTCGGCCCATGTAGCCAAGGGTTTTGGCCTGAGTGATGACGAAGAAGTGCTGGGTTTTCTATACCTTGGCACCCCGCAGAACCCGCCCCGTGTGGCCGCCAAGGAAGATCCAGCAGCGTTCGTCAGCGCCTGGCAGGGCTGAAGCGGTAGGGGCGGCCGGGCGGCGATTCGTCGGCCGGCGATCTGCTTTAGCCGCGAGCCGCAATGTAGGACTAATGCCGATCGGTTAAGGTCGGCGCGGTTCTCTGTGGGAACGAGCTTGCTCGTGAAGACGACTTTACATTCACAGCAGATGTGCCGATTTTACTGGCCCTTTCGCGACCAAGGTCGCTCCCACAGAGGGGCCGTGTTTGCTGTGCGGGCATGAGCGGCTAAGCGGGAGGCCCACTCACTGGCACCAGCGGCAGTTCGAGTATTGCCACAAAGCCTCCGTCGGGATGGTTGCTCAGGCTCAGGCTGCCGCCGTGCCGTTCGGCGGCGCGTTTGGCAATCGCCAGGCCCAAACCATGACCGGCAGCCGTTTGACCCGGTGCACGAAAGAACGGCTCGCCCAGCTGTGCCAGATGCTCTGCCGGTGCGCCGGGGCCGTGATCGCGTACGCTGATGCGGATCTGCTCGCCGCTGCGCTGGGCGCTCAGTTGTACGGGGCGCTCCGGCGGGCTGAAGCGTCGGGCGTTGCGCAGCAGGTTGTCGACGGCGCGTTCGATCATGTCCGGCCAGCCTTCAACGCTCAGCGGTTTGGCGACCTGCAGCTCGATGTCCGGTGGCAGGCCATCGAGCAACGCATCGTTGCGCAACCGGTGCAGCAGTTCATTGAGGTCCACCGGTTCGGCCTTGGCCAGGTCAGCATCCAGCCGCGCCAACGCCAGAATCTCGCTGATCAGCGCTTCGAGGCGGTCGCACTCGCGATCCAGCCGTGGCCAGAGTTTTTCCCGCTCTTGCGGGGTGGCCCGGCCGGCCAGGGCCAGGGCGATACGCAGCCGGGCCAGCGGCGAGCGCAATTCGTGGGACACATCGCGCAGTAACTGACGCTGGCTGCCGATCAGGCTTTGCAGACGTGCGCCCATGCGGTTGAAGTCATTGGCCAGCACGCCGAATTCGTCACGCCGGTTGGCCAGTTGCGCCAGGCTGTGCTGTTGATAGCTGGTCTGGCCGAGGTCATAGACCGCGCTGCGCAAGCGGCTCAGCGGGCGGGTGATCGACAGGGTCACCATCAGGCTGAACAGGGTCAGCACCACCAGGGCAATGAACAGCGCGCTGAGCGGCCAGACCAGGCTCTGGCGATGCCACTGCTCAAGCTCAGGGTGCGGAATGCGATAAATCAGCAGGTAGGTTTCGCCGCTGGTCTCGCTGGTGTATTCGGTGGTCAGCCGCCGCCACGGCAATTGCTTGGGGTCGTTTTTCTGGCGGGCTTCGAAGGCTGCGGCGCGGGGCGGGAAAGTACCGGGGATTACCGCTTCACCGTTGCTGTTGAGCACCTGTACATCAATGCGGTGGCGATGCTTGAGTTTTTCCAGGTAATCCTGGGCGGCATCGGGCCCCTGTTCCTCAAAGCGCTTGGTCCACTTCTGCGGCAGCTCGTTGAGCACCGGGTGGCGGTTGAGCACCCAGGCATCCTGGTTGAGCATGTGCCCGACCAGAATCGACAGCCCTGCCACCAGGGCTATGGCCAGCCAGAAACTGGCCAGGATTCGCCAGAACAATGAACGCACGGAGCAACCTCTCTGCAACGGGAAAACCCGGCATGCGGGGCATGCCGGGTCGCGATGATGACATCACGAGGGGGATTATTGCGCCTTTTTGGCCTTTTCAGCTTTCCAGGCCTGGAATTCAGCCCACTCGGCGCGACGTTCCTCGCGCTTTTTCTTGTCGGCGTCGAATTCCTTCTGCTGCTCAGGGGTCAGCAAGCCACGGATCGCGGTGTCAGTCTTGGTGCGGCTGGCTTCAAGCTCATCCTTCATGGCCTTCTGGTCTGCCGCGGGCAGCTTGGCCAGGAAGCGCTCGTTGATTTCCTTGCGGGCGTGGGCCTGTTCACCCATCAGTTTGCCGATCTGCTGGCGCTGCTCGCGGCTCAGGTCCAGGTCACCGAATGGGCCGCCACGGTGTTTGCCTGGGCCGTGGTCCTGGTGAAAGCGCGGGCCGCCGTCGTGGCCGTCTGCCGGGGCTACGGGTGCAGCCATGGCCACGGTTGGCAGGGCAGCGGCAAACATCAGAGCGGTAAGGGTCTTGCGCATGGTGTGTCTCCTGATTTCCAGTCCGGCTCGTTGCCGTTGGAGCCCAGTTTAGGGAGATCAAGGTCAAGCGCGGTCAACCCTGCGTAAAGCTTGGGTAAAGAGATTGTAGGAGCGAGCTTGCTCGCGAAGAGGCCGTTGAAACCACAGTATCTGCTGCGAATGTCTCACCCCCTTCGCGAGCGAGACGGATTGCCGCCCGGCCGCCTCTACACGCTGTAGTAATAGCCACGACTGCGCAACGCCACGATGCGTGGCCGGCCATCCGGGTGCGGGCCGATCTTCTTGCGCAGGTTGCTGACATGCATGTCCAGGCTGCGGTCATACAATGTCAGCTTGCGGCCCAGCGCCAGTTGCGCCAGTTCCTGTTTGTCCAGTGGCTCGCCGGGCTGGCTGAGCAGCGCTTCAAGCAGGCGACTTTCCGAGACGGTCAGGGTCATCTCTTTTTCGTCGATGCTGACCACGCCACGTAGCGGGCTGAAGCTCAGGTCACCCAACTCAAGCTGGCTTGAAGTGCTGACCGGGTGGCTGCGGCGCAACACGGCGCGCAGCCGTGCGGTCAGTTCACGCGGGTCGCAAGGCTTGGCCAGGTAATCGTCAGCGCCCAGTTCCAGACCCAGAATGCGGTCCAGCGGCTCGCCACGGGCCGAGAGCATCAGCACCGGCAGGTCGGGGTGTTCATTGCGCAATTGCTTGAGCAACTCCAGGCCGCTGCCATCGGGCAGCATCACATCCAGCACCACGGCCGCCGGGGCGGCCTCGTTCAAGGCCTTGCGCGCACTTTGACCGTCGTGACAGGCCCGCACCTGAAAGCCTTCCTGGGATAACCAGCTGCCCAGCAGCTCACACAGCTCCTGGTCATCGTCAATCAATAACAGTTCGCTCATGACTTACTCTATCGGGCCAATGACAGGTGCGCGGCTCAGGGCAGAACCTGACGGAACGGCTTGACCACAACCTGGGCATAGACACCGGCGGCGACGAACGGATCGGCCTCGGCCCAGCTCTGCGCGGCAGCCAGCGACTCGAATTCGGCGACGATCAGGCTGCCGCTGAAGCCGGCCGGGCCTGGGTCGTTGCTGTCGATGGCCGGGTGAGGGCCAGCCAGCACCAGACGACCGGCGTCTTTCAGAGCGTTGAGGCGCTCCAGGTGAGCGGGGCGCACGCTCAGGCGTTTTTCCAGGGAGTCCGCAGTATCAGTGGCAATGATGGCGTAGAGCATGTCAGTCCTTGGGTTTGGTCGCAGAATCAGGTGCGGAGTCGCTCAGGTAGCGGGCCAGGTACAGGCCCTGGCCGACCAGGAATACCAGGGTCATGGCCAGGCTGCCGAAGACCTTGAAGTCGACCCAGAAGTCTTGATAGGTAAAGGCTACGTACAAGTTGGCGGCGCCGCTGAATACGAAGAAGATGATCCAGGCGATGTTCAGGCGTACCCAGACCGCTTGCGGCAGGGTCAGCGCGTGGCCCATGACCCGCTGGACCAGCGGCTTGTCACCAATGAAATGGCTGCCGAGAAAAGCCAGGGCGAACAGCCAGTTGACCACCGGGGCTTTCCATTTGAGGAAGGTTTCGCTGTGGAACGCCAGGGTCAGGCTACCGAACACCAGGCACGCCCCCAGGGTCAGCCACTGGCTTTTTTCGAGCATGCGCTGCTTGAAATACAGCACGCCGTAGACCACCACGGAGCTGATGATCAGCACCGCAGTGGCGCTGAAGATGCCGCCGACCGACACTTGATGGCCGAGCAGCTCGACAGTACGCGGGTCGGTTTTATAAACGATGAAGAACAGCAGCAGCGGGATGAAATCGATGAATTGTTTCACAATGGCAGCCAGAAGCGGGATGTGGCGGCATAATAACAAACATCCAAGACCGCGAAAGCTCTCCCATGATTGTTGATCTGCACTGCCACAGTACGGCCTCCGATGGCGCCCTTGCCCCTGCGCGGGTGGTTGCCCGGGCTCATGAAAATGGCGTGCGGGTGCTGGCGCTGACCGACCACGACACCATTGAAGGGCTGCCTGAAGCCCACACGGCGGCCCGCGAGCTGGGCATGCAACTGATCAACGGCGTCGAGTTGTCGTGCACCTGGGGCGGGGCGACCATCCATGTATTGGGTTACGGTTTTGCCCTCGACGCCCCAGCGCTCAAAGAGGCCATCGACCGCCTGCACCACGGGCGCTGGCTGCGCGCCGAGGAAATCAGCCGAAAACTTGAACTAAAGGGCATGCCCGGCGCTCTTCAGGGAGCAAGGGCCGTGCAACAGGCGTTGGGCGACAGTGGCAATGCCCCGGCCAGGCCGCACTTTGCCGACTATTTGGTCAATGCCGGATACGTCAAGGATCGTGGCGAGGCGTTTCGCAAGTGGCTGGGCGCCGGCAAGCTTGGGGACGTCAAGCAACACTGGCCGACCCTTGAAGAAACGGTCGCGACCCTGCGTGCTTCCGGCGCGTGGGTCAGCCTGGCACACCCGATGCACTATGATTTCACCCGTAGCAAGCGACGCCGCCTGGTCGGCGACTTTCTCCAGGCCGGTGGCCATGCCATCGAAGCGGTCAACGGCATGCAGCCCGCCGAGCAGGTCGGTACGCTGGCCATCCTGGCCCGGGAGTTTGGCATGCTGGTCAGTGCCGGCAGCGATTTCCACGGGCCGGGACACTGGTCGGAAATCGGTATTTACCGGCCGCTGCCCGAAGACCTGCCGCCGCTATGGAACCGTTTCAAACAAGAACCCGTGATTGCTGCTGTATGACACAGGAAGTTACCGTGAGCCAATTCTTTCAGGTCCACCCGGAGAACCCGCAACCACGCCTGATCAAACAGGCGGTGGAGATCATCAAGGCCGGCGGGCTGGTGGTGTACCCGACCGACTCGTCCTATGCCCTGGGCTGCCAGATCGGCGACAAGAGCGCCATCGAGCGTATCCGCCGCCTGCGCCAACTGGACGACAAGCACAATTTCACCCTGATGTGCTGCGACCTGTCGCAGCTGGGGCTGTTTGCCAAGGTCGACACCGGGGCTTTCCGCGCCCTCAAGGCCCATACCCCCGGCCCTTATACCTTCATCCTCAACGCCACCCGTGAAGTGCCGCGTCTGGTGCTGCATCCCAAGCGCCGCACCATCGGCCTGCGGGTGCCGGGGCATCCGATTGCCCAGGCGTTGCTGGCGCAACTGGGCGAGGCGATGATGAGCGTCAGCCTGATCCTGCCCGGCGACAGCTTGCCGCTGAGCGACCCCGAGGATATGCGCGACCGCCTTGAACACCACGTCGACCTGATTATCGACGGCGGTATCGGCGGCGTCTCGGCCTCCACGGTAATCAACCTCTCCGATGGCGAGCCGCAGATCGTACGGGTTGGCTGTGGTGACCCGACGCCGTTTGCCGAGCCCGCCTGATGATCGAACTCGACGGCCCGGCGCAACTTGATCAACAGCTGGCGCGGGTCTATGGCCAGCCGTTCACCCAGTTGCCGCTGGACCTGTACATTCCGCCGGATGCGCTGGAGGTTTTCCTCGAAGCGTTCGAAGGGCCGCTCGACCTGTTGCTGTACCTGATCCGCAAGCAGAACGTCGACATTCTCGATATCCCGGTGGCGGAAATCACCAAGCAGTACATGGGCTATGTCGAGTTGATGAAAAGCGTGCGCCTGGAGCTTGCCGCCGAGTATCTGGTCATGGCCGCCATGCTTGCCGAGATCAAGTCGCGCATGCTGCTGCCGCGTTCCGAGGCCGTCGAGGCCGAAGAAGACGACCCGCGTGCCGAACTGATCCGTCGTCTGCAAGAGTATGAACGCTTTAAAAATGCCGCCGAGGGCATCGATCAATTGAGCCGGGTCGGTCGCGACATCATTGTGCCGCGCCTTGAGGCACCCGAGGCCCGGGCGCGCAAGCTGCTGGCGGAGGTCAGTATCGAAGAGGTGCTGATGTCGATGGCCGAGGTGCTGCGCCGTGCCGACATGTTCGAAAGCCACCAGATCAGTCGCGAAACCCTGTCGACCCGCGAGCGCATGAGCGACGTGCTTGAACGCCTTAAAGGCGGCGGGTTTGTGCCCTTTATCGAGCTGTTCAGCGCCGAAGAAGGGCGGTTGGGCGTGGTGGTGACCTTCATGGCCGTGCTGGAGCTGGTCAAGGAGTCGCTGGTCGAACTGGTGCAGAATGAACCCTTTACCGCCATCCACGTGCGCGCCCGAGCCGAATAGAGCAAACCTGCCATGAACCTCAATGAACCCCGCGACCTGGCGCCCTTGCTGGAAGCTTTTCTGCTGGCCTCTGGCAAGCCGCAGCCTCTGGAGCGTCTGTACGAGCTGTTCGAAGAGGCTGAGCGTCCGGAGCCGCCGGTCTTCAAGAAGGCCCTGCAACTGCTGGGCAAGTCGTGCGAAGGCCGTGCTTTCGAACTTAAAGAAGTGGCCTCCGGTTACCGCTTGCAGATCCGCGAGCGCTATGCGCCGTGGGTCGGTCGGCTGTGGGAGGAGCGCCCTCAGCGTTACTCGCGGGCGATGCTGGAAACCCTGGCGCTGATTGCCTATCGCCAGCCGATCACCCGTGGCGAGATCGAAGATGTACGCGGCGTGACGGTCAACAGCCAGATCATCAAGACCTTGCTGGAGCGCGAGTGGATACGCATCGTCGGCTACCGCGACGTGCCGGGTCGCCCGGCGATGCTGGCCACCACCAAAGCGTTTCTCGATTACTTCAACCTTAAAAGCCTGGAAGACCTGCCACCGCTGGCCGACTTGCGCGAAATGGAGCCCGAGCCGCTGCTGGACATCGACGACGCACCGGTGCCGGCGCACCTTCAGGCATTGGCCGATGCCAGCTTTGAAGGCGAAGAGGTCGGCGACGGCGACACCGCGCCGAAAGAGGAAACCAGCTTTCGCACCCTGCTGCTGGAACTCGACGATATGGAGCAGGGGCTCAAAACCGACTTCGATGACCTGCTGCGCGAGCAACCCCAGGCGGCGATCGAGGATCAGGAAGACGACGAGGCCGAGCTGGAAAAACCGGCTTGATACCCCACCGCGATCGCTTGTAGGAGCCGCTTTAGTTGCGAAAGGTGGGCTTGGCTTCGGGCTGAAGCGGATCGCCGCCCGGCCCCTGCTACAGACATTCCCCTAGCGGAGGTATCAATGAGTTCAAGCAAGAATCCGTGCATCAGCCTGTGCAAGTTCGATGCTGATATCTGCCTCGGCTGTGGCCGCAGCAAGAAAGAAATCAAGGCCTGGAAGAAGCTCGACAAGGATCAGCGCAGCGAGATTCTGAGCCTGGCCAAAAAGCGCATGAGTACCCTCAAAGGCGCCGGTCGGCGGAAAAAGAAATAACCATGGGTGCGTAACCAGCCACAAGCGCGTATGATTCGCGCCCCTCTGACCCGGCAACGCGGTGATTGCCCGATGGCAACCGACCCAGGGCCAGACGATTCTTGAATTTCGCCAGGGCGCGGCACACACTGCCCGCCGGGCAACAGGCTTTGCCGGTCCTCGGTGAACCCTGATTCGACACACCGGGAGGTGCCCAGATGAGTGAAAAAGAACTGCAAGACGAACAGGCCGAAAAACCCGCAGGCGAAAAACTGCAGAAGGTTCTGGCGCGTATTGGCGTGGGCTCGCGCCGCGACGTCGAAGCCTGGATCGGCCAGGGCCGGATCAAGGTCAATGGCGTTGTCGCCAGCCTCGGCCAGCGTGTTGACCTGCATGATGCGATCAGTGTCGACGGGCAACTGGTCAAGCGCGAAGAGTCCCGCGAGAACGTGCGCCGGGTCATCATGTACAACAAGCCGGACGGTGAAATCTGCACCCGCGACGACCCTGAAGGCCGGCCGACCGTATTCGACCGCCTGCCGCGTCCCAAAGAAGGCCGCTGGGTCAACATCGGCCGTCTCGACATCAATACCACCGGGCTGCTGATGTTCACCACTGACGGTGAGCTGGCCAACCGGCTTATGCACCCCTCCTACGAGATGGACCGCGAATACGCGGTACGTGTACGTGGCGAAGTGGACGATGACATGCTGCTGCGCCTGAAGAACGGGGTGATCCTCGAAGACGGCCCGGCGCGTTTCACCGACGTGCAGAAAGCTCCGGGCGGCGAAGGCTTCAACCACTGGTATCACTGCGTGGTGATGGAAGGTCGTAACCGTGAAGTGCGTCGCCTGTGGGAATCCCAAGGTCTGGTGGTCAGCCGTCTGAAGCGGGTGCGTTACGGACCGGTGTTCCTCAATTCCGACCTGCCGATGGGCCGCTGGCGCGAAATGAGCCAGCAGGAAGTCGACATCCTGGCGGCAGAAGTCGGCCTCAAACCGGTCGCCATGCCGGTTATGAGTGGCAAGAGCCGCGAGAAAATGGAGCGCCTGCAGCGCCAGTCTTCGCGTCCATTGGGTAAGGGCGAGCGGGTGCGCAACCTGCGTCCGGCGGCTGCGGCCGATGCCCCGGCCAGCAGCGAGCGTGCGCCACGTGCGCCGAAGACCGAAGAGCGTGCGCGGCCGAACCTGTCCGGCAAGCCGGGCGATTCGCGCAGCGGCGGTCGTGGTCGTGCCACGCCGGTGGCCGAGCGGCCATCGGACGTGCGTCAGCGTCCGGGCAAGCCGGCCGGCAAGCGCCCGTCGGGTGACGATGCGCCGCGTCGTGGTCCGGGCCGCAAGCCCCAGTAAGGCTCTTGAGCCTCAAGCAAACGCCGGTTTCGACCGGCGTTTGTCATTTCAGTCAAAAAAGAGGGTGTTTACAAAACAGGCGAGCGAAGGCAAGACAAGGCGAAACCGGCTGAAAAAGCGCAGTGTACATAAAGTACATGAGCATTTTGAGGGCGGTTTCAACGCAGTATTGCCAAGTGCAGCCATTTTGTAGACATCCGCTAAAGATCGGGTAGTTTTCAATGAGTGCAACTGACGTACAGCCGAGCGGGCTGCAACGCAAGCTCAAGAATCGGCATATCCAGTTGATCGCCCTGGGCGGCGCGGTGGGCACCGGCTTGTTCCTCGGCTCGGCCGGGGTCCTGAAGTCCGCCGGTCCGTCGATGATTCTCGGCTACGCCCTGTGTGGGTTCATTGCCTTTCTGATCATGCGCCAATTGGGCGAGATGATTGTCGAGGAGCCGGTGGCCGGCTCGTTCAGCCATTTTGCGCATAACTACTGGGGCGGTTTTGCCGGCTTTCTGTCGGGCTGGAACTGCTGGTTGCTGTATATCCTGGTCGGCATGTCGGAGCTGACCGCGGTCGGCAAGTACGTGCATTACTGGTGGCCGGAGATCCCGAGCTGGGTCACGGCCGCAGTGTTCTTTGTGCTGATCAACGCCATCAATCTGACCAACGTCAAAGTGTTCGGCGAAACCGAGTTCTGGTTCGCGATCATCAAGGTGCTGGCGATCATCGCCATGATTGCGCTGGGCAGCTACCTGTTGGTCAGCGGCAAGGGCGGCCCGCAGGCCTCGGTCAGCAACCTGTGGGAGCATGGCGGCTTCTTCCCCAACGGGCTGGGCGGTCTGGTGATGGCCCTGGCGTTCATTATGTTTTCCTTTGGCGGGCTGGAAATGCTCGGTTTCACCGCCGCCGAGGCGGACCAGCCGAAAACCGTGATTCCCAAGGCCATCAACCAAGTCATCTACCGCATCCTGATTTTCTATATCGGTGCGTTGGTAGTGCTGTTGTCGCTGACCCCGTGGGACACCCTGCTAGGCAGCCTCAATGCTTCGGGCGATTCCTACAGTGGCAGCCCGTTCGTTCAGGTGTTCTCCATGCTCGGCAGCGACACCGCCGCGCACCTGCTCAACTTCGTGGTCCTGACGGCAGCGCTGTCGGTGTACAACAGTGGCACCTACTGCAACAGCCGAATGTTGGTGGGCATGGCTGAGCAGGGTGACGCGCCGCGCAGCCTGGCGCAGGTCGACCGCCGCGGTGTGCCGGTACGGGCCATCCTGCTCTCGGCAGCGGTGACGGTCATGGCGGTATTGATCAACTATTTCATGCCCGGCGAGGCGCTGGAGCTGTTGATGTCACTGGTGGTCGCGACCCTGGTGATCAACTGGGCGATGATCAGTTACTCGCACCTGAAATTCCGCCAGCATCTGCAACGCACCGGCCAGGTTCCGGCATTCAAGGCGCTCTGGTATCCGCTGGGCAACTACCTGTGCCTGGGTTTCGTGGTGCTGATCCTGGGCATCATGCTGTTGATTCCCGGCATCCGTAATTCGGTGTTCGCCATTCCGTTGTGGCTGGCGGCGATGTGGCTGTTCTACTTGCTCAAGTCGCTCAAGGCGGCTATCAAGGCCTGAGCGGCGATTCGGGCCTGGCTCATGGCAGGCCCACGGAGGCGCTATGTTGATTATCTCCAGCAACGTTCACCTGCCTGATTGCGAAATCGAATGGTCGGCGATTCGCGCCCAGGGCGCCGGTGGGCAGAACGTCAACAAGGTCTCCAGCGCGATCCACCTGCGCTTCGATATCAAGGCTTCGTCACTGCCCGAGTTCTATAAGGAGCGCCTGCTGGCCCTGCGCGACAGCCGCATCACGGCTGACGGAGTGATCATCATCAAGGCCCAGCAGTATCGCACTCAGGAGCAGAACCGCAGCGACGCGCTGTTGCGCCTGACTGAGCTGATCGTCAGCGCCAGCAAGGTCGAGAAGAAACGCCGCCCCACCAAGCCGACCCTCGGTTCGCAAAAGCGCCGCCTGGAGTCCAAGACCAAGCGCAGTTCGATCAAGTCGGGGCGGGGCAAGGTCGACTATTGAACCCGGCTGCGTCTATACAGCCAGATACTGAGCAACAACCCCGCCAGTGCAGCCAGGGCGGCGAACAGAAAGATTGATACAAAGCCGAACCCGGCGGCAATGGCGCCGGCCAGCGGCCCGGTGATGCCCAGCGACAGGTCGATGAACAGCGAATAGGCACCCACCGCTGCGCCGCGGCTGGAGGCCGGTACCAGATTCACCGCTTCGACGCCCAGCGCCGGGAATACCAGCGAGAAGCCAAAACCGGTCAACGCCGCGCCTGTCAGGGCCAGTTCCGGCGATTGGGCCAGCCATAGCAGTAGCAATCCGCAGGTCTCGACGCTCAGGCAGACGATGGCCACACGAAAGCCGCCCAGGCGGTTGATGAGGTTGCCGAAGATCAGCCGCGCGATGATAAAGCAGGCGCCGAACAGGCTCAGGCACAACGCTGCGTTGGGCCACTGGTTGCTGGCGTAATACAAGGTGATGAAGGTGGCGATGGTGCCAAAACCGATCGACCCCAGTGCCAGGCCCATACCGTGCGGAAATACCCGGCCCAGGACATGGATGAACGGCAGGCGCTCGCCGCTGACGATCGGCACCGGAGGCTTTTTCCAGGCCAACAGCTGGCTGACGAACCCCAGCACAATCAGGCTCAGGCCCATGCTGGCCAGCCCGTAGCTGTTGACCATCCATACCCCCAGCGGGGCGCCGATGGCCAGCGAGCCGTAACTGGCGATGCCGTTCCAGGAAATCACCTTGGCCGTATGCTGTGCACCGACCCGGCCAATTCCCCAGCCGATTGCCCCCGAGCCGACCAGGCTCTCTGCGCTGCCTAGAATCAGCCGGCCCACCAACAGGCAGACCAGGCTCAGCCATGGCCAGTCTTGCAGGCCAACCGCCAGCAGCATGAACACCCCGCTGACGCCGCAGCCAAGCAGGCCATACTGCACGGCCTTTTTGCAGCCCAGGTTATCAATGACCCGCCCGGCCCAGGGGCGGCTGAGCAGGGTGGCCAGATACTGCACACTGATCACCAGCCCGGCAGTCACCGTGCCAAAGCCCAGGTCGTTATGTACAAAGCCGGGCAGCACGGCCAGCGGAATGCCGATGTACAGGTAGCCGATGAAGGTGAACATCACGATTGACACAACCTGCCGGGTGACCTGCAGTTGTGTTGGTGGGGGTGTTTGCTTGAGCGTGGTCATCAGAGGTCGCAAGGCTGGGGACGAAATATGAAGATTGTCGCCAGCCGGTGTTGTTATGGCGCCCGATTGAGAAAACCGGGCAAAACCTTAGCAAGCTTACAATCGGCCTCCATCATAACGACGGGCGCGCAGTGATGACACCGTTCTGATGAAAAGAGAGGTCAGCTATTGGCAGGCGACAGCAAACGAGTGGTGACCAGTGCGGCCAGGGCATTTTCTTTGGTGCCGAAGCGGCTGAGCAACACGCTTTGCTTTTCCGGACTCAGGCGCGTCCAGATTTCGATCATTTTTTCGGCGGTGCCGATCAGTGCGTCGGCCTGGGCTGGCGAGAATTCAGTCATGGGAACTTCTTTTGAGCAGCGGGAGGGAAATCATGACAGGCGTATGGAAAACAACAAACGCTGTTTTCGATACGCCTGTGGTCACCTTTCAGTCTTCGACAGGCTGTTGGCTGTCTTCAGACTGGGTGGTTGGCAGCTCGACGATGACGCCAAGTTCCTGCTGGGCCAGGATCGACTGAGCCGATTCCTGAGTGCTTGTGAAGGGGAAGTTCGGGATTTCATGCATAGTCATTGCTCCTCGCAAGGGGTTTGCAGATAGAACCGTGCTTAACAAAGCGCTGACAGGATAGCGCAGTGAAGATGACAAACAGACTTTTTTGTTTACTCCTGGAAACAAATAGCCGATTTCACTGTCGGTAAAAAAGCTGGCAGACAGCCGCTATTTGCGCCCTTCCGCCTGCTGCGCCGCGCCTTCGGTGCGGGCCGCCAGAATGAAGTCATTGGCGTGCAGCCCGCCAATTGCGTGGGTCCACCAGGTGACGGTGACCTTGCCCCATTCAGTCAGCAATGCCGGGTGATGATCCTCGGCTTCGGCCAGCGCACCGATGGCGTTGGTAAAGGCCAGGGCACTGGCGAAATTCTTGAAGTCGTAGGTTTTTTCCAGTTGGCGGACCCCGTCGCGGGTTTCCAGGCGCCAGCCGGGCAGCTGTGGCAGCAGGATTTTCAGGTCGTCATCACTGACCGGGCTGGCATTGCCGTGACAGGGCTGGCATGAGCGTTCGTGCAGGGCGGTCATAGAGGTGCTCCTGTTGTGCAAACCAGAACCATAGCATAGCCCTCGGCGGGTCTTGCCTGCAGCGCGGTCGAGCGCGCCTTGCCGGGCAGTTGCGCAAGGCGCTTGTTGTTGTTGTTGTTGTTGTTGTTGTTGTTGTTGTTGTTGTTGTTGTCCGAAGCAACCGGGTCAGCTGTTGCCGCAACCGGAGGCCAGCACTTGGTAGCGCATGATGTGCTGCTGGCCATGGGAGTCTTGGTAAGTCATGCGCACCGGCACTACACCGCAAACGTTGGGCATCGGGCTGATCGAGATCACCCGGGCGATATCCGGATGCATGTCGTAGGTGTAGGTTTCAACCACCGGTGTGGCCGAATCGGTCTGGCTGGCTGTTCGGGCTCCGGAATCATCAGCCAGGGCGAGTGTGCTGAGACCGCAAAGTGCCAGAATCCAGATTGAGCGTTTCATTGGTGAACCTTCTGTAAGAATGAAATCCAGTGCGAGAGAGGGCGCATCGACCGTTTTCAGGTCGATGGGCAAGCCGTCTGCGTGTGGATTTGTCTGCTGTTTGCCGGTTGGCGGGGGCCATTCTAGAAGTGCTGTGCGCCGGAATAAACGCGCCAGGCGGCTAAGCATTTTTGGCAAAACTGCAACAATCAGCGGGTCGCCCTCAGGGCCGGGCGTCTGGGCGGGGGTGGCCGCTTCGGTAAGACCATCGTCGAATGGCCCTACAATCGGTGGCGGGATAAAACAGTTCCATACAACAACAACTATCCACCGAGGTAACCAAGATGAGTGCAGCTTCCCTGTACCCCGTGCGCCCAGAAGTTGCGGCCAATACGTTGACCGATGAGGCGACCTACAAGGCCATGTACCAGCAGTCGGTGGTCAACCCCGACGGCTTCTGGCGTGAACAGGCCAAGCGCCTCGACTGGATCAAACCCTTTACCCACGTCAAGCAGACGTCCTTCGACGACCATCGGGTCGACATCAAGTGGTTCGCTGACGGCACCCTCAACGTGGCTTACAACTGCCTGGATCGTCACCTTGAAGAGCGCGGCGACAGCATCGCGATCATCTGGGAAGGCGACGACCCGTCCGAGCACCGTGAAATCACCTATCGTGAACTGCACGCTGAAGTCTGCAAGTTCGCCAACGCTCTGCGCGGCCAGGACGTGCACCGCGGTGATGTGGTCACCATCTACATGCCGATGATCCCGGAGGCGGTGGTCGCCATGCTGGCTTGTGCGCGGATCGGCGCCATCCACTCGGTGGTATTCGGCGGCTTCTCTCCCGAAGCCCTGGCCGGGCGCATCATCGACTGCAGTTCCAAGGTGGTGATCACCGCCGACGAAGGCCTGCGTGGCGGCAAGAAAACTCCGCTCAAGGCCAACGTCGACCGCGCCCTGACCAACCCGGAAACCAGCAGCGTGCAGAAGGTTATCGTCTGCAAGCGCACCGGTGGCGACATCGAGTGGAACCGCCATCGTGACATCTGGTATCACGCGTTGCTGGAAGTGGCATCGAGCACCTGCGCGCCGAAAGAAATGGGCGCCGAAGAGTCGCTGTTCATCCTCTACACCTCCGGCTCCACCGGCAAGCCTAAAGGCGTGCTGCACACCACCGCCGGTTACCTGCTGTACGCCTCGCTGACCCACGAGCGGGTGTTCGACTACCGTCCGGGCGAGGTCTACTGGTGCACCGCCGACGTGGGCTGGGTCACCGGCCACAGCTACATTGTCTACGGCCCGTTGGCCAATGGCGCAACCACCCTGTTGTTCGAAGGCGTGCCTAACTATCCGGACATCACCCGGGTGTCGAAAATCGTCGACAAGCACAAGGTCAATATCCTCTATACCGCCCCGACCGCGATCCGCGCCATGATGGCCGAAGGCACCAAGTCGGTAGAAGGTGCCGACGGTTCCAGCCTGCGCCTGCTGGGGTCTGTGGGCGAACCGATCAACCCTGAAGCCTGGGGCTGGTACTACAACACGGTGGGCAAACAGAACTGCCCGATCGTTGATACCTGGTGGCAGACCGAGACCGGCGGCATCCTGATCAGCCCGTTGCCAGGGGCCACGGCGCTCAAGCCAGGTTCGGCAACCCGTCCGTTCTTTGGTGTGATCCCGGCGCTGGTGGATAACCTCGGTAACCTGATCGAAGGTGCGGCCGAGGGCAACCTGGTGATCCTCGATTCCTGGCCGGGCCAGTCGCGTTCGCTGTACGGCGACCACGACCGCTTCGTCGACACCTACTTCAAGACCTTCCGCGGCATGTACTTCACCGGCGACGGTGCGCGTCGCGACGAAGATGGCTACTACTGGATCACTGGCCGGGTGGATGACGTGCTCAACGTTTCCGGCCACCGCATGGGCACCGCCGAGATCGAGAGCGCCATGGTGGCTCACCCGAAAGTCGCCGAAGCGGCAGTGGTTGGTGTGCCGCATGACCTCAAGGGCCAGGGCATTTATGTCTACGTGACCCTCAACTCGGGCGAAGTGCCGGATGAGGCGCTGCGTCTGGAGTTGCGCAACTGGGTGCGCAAGGAAATCGGCCCGATTGCTTCGCCGGATGTGATCCAGTGGGCGCCGGGCCTGCCGAAAACCCGCTCGGGCAAGATCATGCGCCGTATCCTGCGCAAGATTGCGACCGGCGAATATGACTCGCTGGGCGATATCTCCACCCTGGCCGATCCAGGCGTGGTGCAGCATCTGGTCGACACCCACAAGACCATGAGCGCCGCCTGATTCGCGCGATATAAACAACGCCCCGCCCGGAATTACCGGGCGGGGCGTTTTTTTGCGGGTCACTGATCGGCATTACCCCGTAGGAGCGGCTTCAGCCGCGAAGGCTTTGTGCTAAATCTTCGGGGATAGAGAGCTTCGGGGCTCAAGCCCCTCCTACGGTTAGGTCGAGACTTCTGTGAGTCACAGAAAATCATCTGGATCAATCATCCTGCGCTTTGTCAATGCACTCATTCTGCGCCTTTGAAGATTCTGTAATTAGTTGTCGCCTCAGAGAAATATCGACTTTTCACCTGCCGTTAAAATGCCCGGCCATTCGCCCAGGCCGGCTGTTCGGCCTCAAGCCTGCGCGTCGCAGATTTGCTGCTTCTCAGTGCATTGGGTTCTATGCTCAATCTGCCACCTAATTGTTTTACCGATGGAGTTTCAGGAATGAAAAAGCTTGTGCTTTTCGGCGCATTGGCGTTGTCCATGCTTGCCCAGCCGGTTCTGGCCGATGAGAAACCACTGAAAATCGGTATTGAAGCGGCTTACCCTCCGTTCGCTTCCAAGGCCGCCGACGGCAACATCGTTGGCTTCGACTATGACATCGGCAACGCCCTGTGCGAAGAGATGAAGGTCAAGTGCACCTGGGTCGAGCAAGAGTTCGACGGCCTGATCCCGGCGCTGAAAGTGCGCAAGATCGACGCCATCCTGTCGTCGATGTCGATCACTGACGACCGCAAGAAGTCGGTGGACTTCACCGGCAAGTACTACAACTCGCCTGCGCGTCTGGTCATGAAAGACGGCACTGCTGTCAGCGACAGCCTCGAAGAGCTCAAAGGCAAGCGCATTGGCGTGCAGCGCGGCTCGATCCACGAGCGTTTCGCCCGTGAAGTGCTGGCGCCCAAAGGCGTGGCCGTGACCCCGTACAGCTCGCAGAACGAAATCTATCTGGACATCGGCGCCGGTCGGCTGGACGGCACCGTGGCTGACGCAACCCTGCTGCAGGACGGCTTCCTGAAAACCGACGCAGGCAAAGGCTATGCGTTCACCGGTCCGTCTTTCACTGACCCGAAATACTTCGGTGAAGGCATCGGCATTGCGGTGCGCAAGGGCGACAAGCAGAACCTGGAGCGTCTGAACGCTGCCATCGCGGCCATCCGCGCCAATGGCAAATACAAGGCCATTCAGGATAAGTATTTCGATTTTGATATCTACGGCAAGTAAAGGCGGGGCAACCGCTGTCAAAATGGCGCACGCGTGTTGCGCCATTTTTATTTTCAGGCTTGAGGACCACATAACATGTTGAATGGCTACGGGGCCGTTATCCTCGAAGGCACTTGGCTGACCTTGCAGTTGGCCCTGTCCTCGATGGCCCTGGCAATCGTCCTGGGGTTGCTCGGCGTGGCGATTCGTCTGTCGCCGGTGCGCTGGCTGGCGCGGCTGGGCGACCTGTACAGCACGGTGATGCGCGGCATTCCCGATCTGGTGCTGATCCTGCTGATCTTCTACGGCGGTCAGGACCTGCTCAACCGTGTCGCGCCGCTGCTCGGCTTCGATGAGTACATCGACCTCGATCCTTTCGTGTCGGGCATCTTCACGCTGGGTGTCATCTTCGGCGCCTACCTGTCGGAAACCTTTCGCGGTGCCTTTCTGGGCATCCCCAAGGGCCAGACCGAGGCCGGCATGGCTTACGGCATGAGTGCTTTCAAGGTGTTCTGGCGCATTCAGGTGCCGCAGATGATCCGCCTGGCGATCCCCGGTTTCACCAATAACTGGCTGGTGCTGGTCAAAGCCACCGCGCTGATCTCCGTGGTCGGCTTGCAGGACATGATGTTCAAGGCCAAGCAGGCAGCCGATGCCACCCGCGAGCCGTTCACGTTCTTTCTGGCCGTGGCGGCGTTGTATCTGCTGATCACCAGCGTTTCGCTGCTGGCGCTGCGCTACCTGGAAAAACGCTACACCGTAGGCGTGAAGGCGGTGGACCTATGATGTTCGACTACAACGTGGTCTGGGACAGCCTGCCGCTGTACCTGGACGGGATGCTGACCACCATCAAGTTGCTGCTCATTTCGCTGTTTTTCGGCCTTTTGGCGGCGTTGCCGCTGGGCATCATGCGGGTTTCGAAAAAACGCTGGGTCAACTTTCCTGCGTGGCTGTACACCTATGTGATTCGCGGCACGCCGATGCTGGTGCAGCTGTTTCTGATCTACTACGGGCTGGCGCAGTTCGAGGCGGTGCGTGAAAGCTTGCTGTGGCCGTGGCTGTCGAGCGCGACCTTCTGCGCCTGCCTGGCGTTTGCCATCAACACCAGCGCCTACACCGCCGAGATCATCGCTGGCAGCCTCAAGGCCACCCCGGCGGGAGAAATCGAAGCGGCGCGGGCGATGGGCATGTCCGAGGTGACCCTGTACCGGCGTATCCTGCTACCCTCGGCAATGCGCCGTGCATTGCCGCAGTACAGCAACGAAGTGATCATGATGCTGCAGACCACCAGTCTGGCGTCGATTGTCACCCTGATTGATCTGACCGGTGCGGCGCGTACCGTCAATGCCCAGTATTACCTGCCTTTCGAGGCATATATCACCGCAGGCGTTTTCTATCTGTGCCTGACTTTCGTTCTCGTGCGGCTGTTCCGGATCGCCGAGCGTCGCTGGCTGGGTTACCTGGCCCCAAGGAAGGTCTGACATGCAACGAATCGATCACCCATTGCCGTGGAGCAGCCTCGGCAGCAGTCGCCAACTCAGTGTCTTTCGCTTCGGTGTCGGCGAGCGCAAGGCCTATATCCAGGCCAGTTTGCATGCCGATGAGCTACCCGGCATGCGCACCGCCTGGGAGCTGAAAAAGCGCCTGGCCGAGCTTGAGGTCCAAGGCGCGCTCAAAGGCACTGTCGAACTGGTGCCGGTGGCCAATCCGCTGGGCCTGGGGCAATTGTTCCAGGGCGCGCATCAGGGCCGCTTCGAGTTCGGCAGCGGGCGCAATTTCAATCGGGATTTCTTCGAGCTGAGCGAGCCGGTGGCGGCCAGCCTTGAGGGTCGCCTGGGCGATGATCCGCGTGCCAACGTGCAACTGGTGCGTCAGGCCATGCGCGATGCGCTGGCCGGTCTGCCACCGGCGAGCAGCGAGCTGGACGGCTTGCAGCGCTTGTTGCTCAGCCATGCCTGTGATGCCGATGTGGTGCTTGACCTGCACTGCGATGCCGAAGCAGCGCTGCATATGTACGCCTTGCCGCAGCACTGGCCGCAATGGCGTTCGCTGGCCGCGCACATGGGCATGAAGGTCGCGCTGCTGGCCGAAGACTCCGGCGGCAGCTCGTTCGACGAAGCCTGCTCGTTGCCCTGGTTGCGCCTGTCGCGGATCTTCCCCGACGCGCAGATCCCGCTGGCCTGCCTGGCCACCACGCTGGAGCTGGGCGGCCAGGCCGACACCGGCGCTGCCGCAGCACAGGCGCATGCGGCCGGTATCCTTGCGTTTCTCGCCGAGCAGGGCTTTATCGAGGGTGAATGGCCGCAGGCTGCATTTGAGGCCTGCGAAGGCATGCCTTTCGAAGGCACTGAACTGCTGTATGCGCCACACCCCGGTGTGGTGACGTTCCTGCGTGAGCCTGGTGCCTGGGTCGAGGCCGGCGAGCCGTTGTTCGAAGTTATCGATCCGCTGTCCGATCAGGTCAGCACCTTGTGTTCATCCAGCGCCGGCGTGCTGTTTGCCGTCGAGCGGCTGCGTTACGCTCAACCTGGTTTCTGGCTGGCCAAAGTGGCGGGGCGCACCGCGCGACGTCACGGACGGTTACTCAGTGACTGACCGATTTTTCGAGAACCTTCTACGATGAACAAACTGCAAGTCCAGGATCTGCACAAGCGCTACGGCACCCACGAGGTGCTCAAGGGTGTGTCACTGACCGCCCAGGCCGGCGATGTCATCAGCATCATCGGCTCCAGCGGCTCGGGCAAGAGTACCTTCCTGCGTTGCATTAACCTGCTTGAACAGCCCCACGCCGGCAAGATCATCCTTAATGGCGAAGAGCTGCGCCTGGTGCCGGGCAAGGACGGCAGCCTGCGCGCTGCTGACCCCAGGCAGTTGCAGCGCCTGCGCTCGCGGCTGTCGATGGTGTTCCAGCATTTCAACCTGTGGGCACACATGACCGCGCTGGAAAATGTCATCGAAGCGCCGGTGCAGGTGCTTGGCGTGCCACGCCAGGAGGCGCTGGAAAAGGCTGAGCACTATCTGGCGCGGGTCGGGGTGGCGCACCGTAAGGACGCTTATCCCGGCCACATGTCCGGTGGCGAGCAGCAGCGCGTGGCGATTGCCCGGGCGCTGGCCATGGAGCCTGAAGTGATGCTGTTCGACGAGCCAACCTCGGCGCTGGACCCGGAACTGGTCGGCGATGTGCTCAAGGTCATGCAAAGCCTGGCTCAGGAAGGCCGGACCATGGTAGTGGTGACCCACGAGATGGGCTTTGCCCGAGAAGTGTCCAACCAATTGGTGTTTCTCCATCAGGGGCTGGTTCAGGAGCGGGGCGATCCTCGCGAGGTGTTGAGCAATCCGCAATCGGAGCGTTTGCAGCAGTTCCTGGCGGGAAGCTTGAAGTGACTTGCACCAAGTTGGTGCTTTCTGATGTGGAACAAGGCATCCTGCGTCGGCGCATGCGCCCGATAGAGGCTGTGCAAGCACCGACAGCCTGATGGCCAGCGGTGTGGTTCCGCCTAACGGCGACATGTAGTGGATGTCTAATGACTGCTCATCGAATAGGTTTTCTAGTCTGGCCCGGTACCAAGGCCTTGACCCTGGCACTGGCTGAGGAAGCCTTGAGCGTTGCCCGGCAGGTCCACCCCGAGGTGAGCTACGAACGGGTGGTGTTGCATGCCGAAACGGCCGACGCCGCAGCGGATACGCCGGCCAGCGCGGGTGACTGGCGTTTGCCGGGCGAGCCGTGGTCGGCTGCCGGGCTTGAGGGCCTGCACAAGCTGTTTCTGCTGGCGGACGAGCCGCCGGGGCCGATCTCGGCTGGCTTGGGCAGTGCGCTCAAGCAACTGGTGCGTAGCGGCTGCATGATCGGCGGCCTGTCGGCCGGGGTTTACCCGCTGGCCCAATTGGGTCTGCTCGATGGCTACCGCGCAGCGGTGCACTGGCGCTGGCAGGACGACTTCAGCGAGCGATTTCCCAAAGCCATCGCCACCAGCCATCTGTTCGACTGGGACCGTGACCGGATGACCGCTTGTGGCGGCCTGTCGGTGCTCGACCTGCTGCTGGCGGTGCTGGCCCGCGATCATGGCGCTGAACTGGCCGGTGCGGTGTCCGAAGAACTGGTGGTCGAGCGCATTCGTGAAGGCGGCGAGCGCCAGCGCATTCCATTGCAGAACCGTCTTGGCTCCAGCCACCCCAAGCTGACCCAGGCGGTCTTGCTGATGGAAGCCAATATCGAAGAGCCGCTGACCACCGACGAAATCGCCCAGCATGTCTGTGTTTCACGCCGGCAACTGGAGCGGATCTTCAAGCAATACCTCAACCGCGTACCCAGCCAGTACTACCTGGAGCTGCGCCTGAACAAGGCCCGTCAAATGCTGATGCAGACCAGCAAGTCGATCATTCAGATCGGTCTGTCGTGCGGCTTCTCGTCAGGGCCGCATTTCTCCAGCGCCTACCGCAACTTTTTCGGCGCCACCCCGCGCGAAGATCGCAACCAGCGCCGCAGCAACAGCCCGTTCGAACTGTCCTCGGTGCCGGCAGAGCGGGGGTAGGACCGGCCGGGCGGCGATCCGTTTTAGCCGGGAAGGCCATTCACCGCTGTAGGACCGGCTTTAGCCGGGAAGGCGGTTTCGACGGTCGAAAGCTATTCACCGCTGTAGGACCGGCTTTAGCCGGGAAGACGGTTTCGACGGTCGAAAGCCATTCACCGTTGTAGGACCGGCTTTAGCCGGGAAGGCGGTTTCGACGGTCGAAAGCCATTCACCGCTGAAGCGGTTCCTGCGACGGTTGCGATCATTCGCAAGGTGCATGGGTGACTTAATGTGTCGCTTGGTTGAAACTTGACGTCCATGTCCGCTCTTGGGCTGTAATAACTTGTCGCCTGCTAGCAAGGCCAGACAAAATGCAGTCCTTACAATCCTTTATCTATCGCTCGCCAGTTCCAGGCAGGCGTTTCTCTCCAGGAGATTCTGATGTCCGTTGAGCATGCTGCGGTGCAACGCGCCGATTTCGACCAGGTGATGGTCCCCAACTACGCACCGGCCGGGTTCATTCCCGTGCGTGGCGCGGGCTCCCGAGTCTGGGACCAGGCGGGCCGTGAGCTGGTGGATTTCTCCGGCGGCATCGCGGTCAACGTGCTGGGTCATTGCCACCCGGCGCTGGTGGGCGCACTGACGGCCCAGGCCAACAGCCTGTGGCACGTGTCCAACGTATTCACCAACGAGCCGACCCTGCGTCTGGCGCACAAACTGGTGGACGCCACCTTTGCCGAGCGGGTGTTCTTCTGCAACTCCGGCGCTGAAGCCAACGAAGCGGCTTTCAAGCTGGCCCGGCGTGTCGCTCATGACCTGCACGGCCCGGAAAAACACGAGATCATCGCGGCGCTGAACAGCTTCCACGGCCGCACCCTGTTTACCGTCAGCGTCGGCGGTCAGCCAAAGTATTCCGACGGTTTCGGGCCGAAGATCACTGGCATCAGCCATGTGCCGTACAACGACCTGGATGCGCTCAAGGCCGCGATCAGCGACAAGACTTGCGCCGTGGTCCTGGAGCCGATCCAGGGCGAGGGCGGTGTGCTGCCGGCTGATCTGGCTTATCTGCAAGGCGCCCGTGAGCTGTGCGACCAGCACAACGCGCTGCTGATCTTCGACGAAGTGCAGAGCGGCATGGGCCGGACCGGCAAGCTGTTCGCTTATCAGCACTACGGCGTGACCCCAGACATCCTGTCCAGCGCCAAGAGCATTGGTGGCGGCTTCCCGCTGGCGGCGATGCTGACCACCGAGAAACTGGCCAGCCACTTCTCGGTTGGCGTTCACGGCACCACTTACGGCGGCAACCCGTTGGCCTGTGCCGTGGGCGAAGCGGTGATCGACATCGTCAACACCCCGCAGGTGCTTGAAGGTGTGCAAGCCAAGCATGAACTGTTCAAGACCCGTCTGCTGGACATCGGCCAGAAATACGGCGTGTTCAGCGAGGTGCGTGGTCAGGGCCTGCTGATCGGTGCGGTGCTCAGCGATGCCTGGAAGGGTAAGGCCAAGGACTTCTTCGCCGCTGCCGAGACCGAAGACCTGATGATCCTGCAGGCCGGCCCTGACGTAGTTCGTTTTGCGCCCAGCCTGGTGATCCTCGATGCTGATATCGAAGAGGGCCTGAACCGCTTCGAACGTGCCGTGGCCAAGCTTACGGCCTGATGTCGCGCTGCTGTCGCCGGGTGCGGCAGCGGCCAGAATTCGTGGCGCGCAGGTAACGCCTGCGCGCCTCAGTGATTGATCACACACGCTAAGGAGTGACGCCATGCTGGTGATGCGCCCCGCGCAAATGGCCGACCTGGCCGAGGTCCAGCGCCTCGCTGCCGATAGCCCGATCGGTGTCACCTCCCTGCCCGACGATGCCGGCCGGTTGGGTGACAAGATCGCTGCGTCCGAGTCTTCGTTCGCCGCCGAGGTCAGTTTCAACGGTGAAGAGACCTATTTCTTTGTGCTCGAAGACAGTCAGACCGGGCGTCTGGTCGGCTGCTCCGGGATCGTCGCATCGGCGGGTTATTCTGAGCCGTTCTACAGCTTTCGTAACGAGACCTTCGTCCACGCCTCCCGCGAGTTGAAGATTCACAACAAGACTCACGTGTTGTCGCTGTGTCACGACCTTACAGGCAACAGCTTGCTGACCAGCTTTTATGTGATCCCGGAGCTGGTCGGCAGCGCCTGGTCGGAACTCAACTCCCGTGCCCGGCTGCTGTTCATTGCCAGCCATCCTGAGCGCTTTGCCGAATCAGTGGTGACCGAGATCGTCGGTTACAGTGATGAGAACGGCGACTCACCGTTCTGGGACTCGATCGGCCGGCATTTCTTCAACCTCAACTACGCCGATGCCGAGCGTCTTTGCGGACTCAAGAGCCGGACCTTTCTGGCCGAGCTGATGCCGCATTACCCGATCTACGTGCCGCTGTTGTCCGATGATGCCCAGGAGGCCATGGGCCAGGTGCATCCACGGGCGCAGATCACCTTCGATATCCTGATGCGCGAAGGCTTCGAGACCGACCACTACATCGACATTTTCGATGGCGGCCCTACCTTGCATGCGCGGGTGTCCAGTATTCGTTCGATTGCCCAGAGCCGCCTGGTGCCGGTCAGGGTTCAGGGCGATGCCGATGCCGATGTCGTCCGTGGGGGGCGTCCGTATCTGGTGGCCAACGATCTGCTGCAGGACTACCGCGCCGTGTTGCTGGAGCTGGACTGGGCGCCAGGCCGCCCGGTGACCCTGAATCGCCAGGCCGCCGAGGCACTGGGCGTCGGTGAAGGCGCCAGTGTGCGTATTGTTTCGGTCTGACGGCGCAAGCCTGACCGGTTCGCGGCCCCGCACGGGGCCTTGAGGAGAAGACATGATCGTTCGTTCCGTCCGCAGCAGTGATCTGCCCGCGCTGATCGACCTGGCGCGCAGCACCGGTGCCGGTCTGACCACCCTGCCTGCCAACGAGCAGCGCCTGACCCACCGCGTGGGCTGGGCGGAAAAAAGCTTTCGCGGTGAAGCCGAGCGCGCCGACTCCGACTACCTGTTCGTGCTTGAAGACGAGAACGGCCAGGTCATCGGCATCTCGGCCATTGCCGGTGCGGTGGGGTTGCGCGAGCCCTGGTACAACTACCGGGTCGGCCTGACGGTCAACGCCTCGCAAGAGTTGAACATCTATCGCGAGATTCCGACCCTGTTCCTGGCCAATGACCTGACCGGCAACTCGGAGCTGTGCTCGCTGTTCCTGCACGCCAACTCGCGCAACGGGCTCAATGGCCGCTTGCTGTCCAAGGCGCGCATGCTGTTCATTGCCGAGTTTCCCGAACTGTTCGGCCCCAAGATCATCGCCGAGATGCGCGGTATCTCGGATGGTCAGGGCCGGGCGCCGTTCTGGGAAAGCCTGGGCCGGCACTTCTTCAAAATGGAGTTCAGCCAGGCTGACTACCTGACCGGGGTCGGTAACAAGGCGTTTATCGCTGAACTGATGCCCAAGTTTCCGCTGTACACCTGCTTCCTGTCTGATGACGCCCGCAGCGTGATCGGCCGGGTGCATGCCGAAACCGAACCGGCGCTGACCATGCTCAAGAGTGAAGGCTTCACCTATCAGGGCTACGTCGATATCTTCGATGCCGGCCCGGCCATCGAGTGCGAGACCGGCAAGATCCGTGCAGTGCGCGACAGCCAGACCCTGGTGTTGTCGATCGGCACCGCCGGTGATGAGGCGCCGCTGTTCCTGATCCACAACCGCAAGCGTGAGGACTGCCGTATCACCGTCGGCCGTGCGCGTTCGGTGGCCGGCACCCTGGTGGTCGATCCGGCCACGGCGCGGCGCCTGCGCATGAGCCCTGGTGATAATGTCCGCGCCGTGCCGCTGTCGGCGGGTGGCTGATGAGCAGCCTGTTCATCGCGGGCCAGTGGCAGGCGGGGCAGGGCGAGGCCTTCGCTGCGCACAACCCGGTCAGCCAGCAGCGGGTCTGGTCTGGCCAGGCGGCCAGCGCCGCCCAGGTCGATCAGGCCGTGCAGGCCGCGCGCCAGGCGTTCAGCGGCTGGGCATTGCGACCGTTGCAGGAGCGCATCGACCTGCTCGAAGCCTTTGCGGCGCGCTTGAAGGCCCGTGCTAATGAGCTGGCCCGACGCATCGGTCAAGAGACCGGCAAGCCGCTCTGGGAGGCCGCCACGGAAGTCACCAGCATGGCCAACAAGGTTGCCATCTCGATCCAGAGTTACCGTGAGCGTACCGGCGAGAAGGGCGGCCCGCTGGGCGATGCCAATGCCGTATTGCGTCACAAACCGCATGGCGTGGTGGCGGTGTTCGGACCTTACAACTTTCCCGGCCACTTGCCCAACGGGCATATCGTACCGGCGCTGCTGGCCGGCAATTGCGTGGTGTTCAAGCCCAGCGAACTGACTCCGGGGGTGGCTGAGCTGACCCTGCAGTGCTGGATCGAAGCGGGCTTGCCAGCCGGGGTGCTCAACCTGTTGCAAGGTGGCCGAGACACCGGTGTCGCGCTGGCCGCGCATGCCGATATCGACGGCTTGTTCTTCACCGGTTCCAGCCAGACCGGGCAAGCGCTGCATCGCCAGTTCGCCGGGCAGCCGCACAAGATTCTCGCCCTGGAAATGGGCGGCAATAACCCGTTGCTGGTCGATCAGGTGCAGGATTTCGATGCGGCGGTATACACCGTGATTCAGTCGGCATTCATCTCTGCCGGCCAGCGCTGCACCTGCGCCCGGCGCCTGCTGGTGCCGCAAGGCGGCTGGGGCGATGCCTTCTTGCAGCGCCTGGTGGCGGTGAGCCGCACCTTGCAGGTCGGTGCGTTCGACAGCCAGCCGGCGCCGTTCATGGGCGCGGTGATTTCACTGCGGGCCGCCGATGCACTGTTGCAGGCACAGAGCCGGTTGCTGGCCAATGGCGCTCAGGCGTTGCTGGAAATGACCCGTCTGCAAGCGGGCAGCGCGCTGCTCAGCCCCGGTATTGTCGATGTAACCGATGTGGCGCAGCGCCCTGACGAGGAACTGTTCGGCCCATTGCTGCAAGTGATCCGCTACAGCGACTTTGCGGCTGCCATCAATGAGGCCAATGCCACCCGTTATGGTCTGGCCGCCGGGCTATTGTCCGACAGCGAAGCGCGTTACCGTGACTTCTGGCTGCAAAGCCGCGCCGGTATCGTCAACTGGAACAAACCATTGACCGGTGCCGCCAGCACCGCGCCGTTCGGTGGGGTCGGTGCCTCGGGCAATCATCGCGCCAGTGCTTATTACGCGGCAGATTACTGTGCATACCCGGTAGCGTCCCTTGAGGCCCAGGCCTTGAGTCTGCCGGCCAACCTCACGCCGGGTATTCGCTTCGACTGAGCCTTGCGCGCTGCAGCATAAAAAATAGATCCATGGAGCCGTCCTGATGAAAACCCGTGAAGTCAATTTCGACGGTCTGGTGGGCCCGACCCACAATTACGGGGGGCTGTCCTACGGCAACGTGGCCTCCCAGAGCAACAGCCAACTCAACTCCAACCCTCGTGAAGCGGCCTTGCAGGGACTGGCCAAAATGAAAGCGCTGATGGATCTGGGCTTCACCCAGGGCCTGATTGCGCCCCAGGAGCGCCCGGACGTCGATAGCCTGCGACGGCTGGGGTTTAGCGGCAGCGATGCGCAGGTGATCGAGAAGGCGGCGCGCCAGGACATGCCGCTGCTGGCGGCCAGCTGTTCGGCGTCGAGCATGTGGGTGGCCAACGCCGCCACCGTCAGCCCCAGTGCTGACACCCATGATGGCCGGGTGCATTTCACCGTAGCCAACCTCAACTGCAAATACCATCGCAGCATTGAACACCCGACCACCAGCCGGGTGCTGCAAGCGATGTTCGCTGACCCCCGGTATTTCGCCCACCATGCGGCATTGCCAGCGGTGGCGCAGTTCGGCGATGAAGGCGCGGCCAACCATACTCGCCTGTGCCGTGACCATGGCCAGCCTGGCGTTGAGTTTTTCGTGTATGGCCGCAGCGCCTTCGACACCCGCTACCCGGCACCGCAAAAGTACCCGGCCCGCCAGACCCTCGAAGCCTCCAGCGCCGTGGCGCGCCTGCATGGCCTGAACGCCAGCCAGGTGGTTTTTGGCCAACAGAACCCGGCGGTGATCGATCAGGGCGTGTTTCATAACGACGTGATTGCGGTGGGCAATGGCGAAGTCCTGTTCCACCATGAAGATGCCTTTTTACACAGCAAGACCGTGCTGCGCGAGTTGCAGGACAAGCTCGCTCGGGTCGACGGTCACCTGCAGGCGATCTGCGTGCCGCGTGCTGAAGTCGGTGTCGAGGATGCGGTACGCTCTTACCTGTTCAACAGCCAGTTGCTCACGTGTGACGACGGCAGCATGTTGCTGATCGTCCCCCAGGAGTGCCAGGCCAACCCACGGGTGTGGAATTACTTGCAGGCGCTGTTGAGCCAGGGTGGCCCGATCCGCCAGGTGCGCGCCTTCGACCTCAAGCAGAGCATGCGCAATGGTGGTGGGCCGGCCTGCCTGCGCCTGCGGGTGGTGTTGACCGCGCAGGAACTGGCGGCGATCAATCCAGCGGTTATCCTCAGTGACAGCTTGTATAGCGTGCTGACCGACTGGGTCGCGAAGCACTACCGCGACCGAATGCACGAACGCGATCTGGCCGACCCGCAATTGCTGATTGAATGTCGCACGGCATTGGATGAGCTGACGCAAATCCTTAAACTGGGCGCCGTTTATCCGTTTCAACAAATCTGACGCGCTTTTTAACTCAAGCCTGGAGCACCCGAACATGAGCGACGCCCTGCAGTTGATCCTTGAAGATGCCGATGGCAATACCAGTAGCGTGTCCAGCACCCGCCTGGCGGTGGTCTGGCAAGGCAAGGAAATATGGATCCAGCATGACGGCCGTGGCCAGTTGCTGATCGGTGTCGATGTGGAAGAGGGCGATACTGAATACGCCAACCTGTTGCTGCGTCCATTGGCGACCAACCTGGTCAGCCTGCAACTTGAAATGGAGCCGGCCGATCTGGATGAGCAAGACGGTCACGTCCACGGTCCGGACTGCAACCACTAAGACAGGGAGTCGTCTATGCTCGCCCTCGGTAAACTGCTTGACCTGACCCTGGCCGGCCGTGAACCGGCGGAGAAGACTCAACTGACCGTCGGCGGCGTGCGCATGCGCTGGCTGGGCGAGGGCGCGCTTGAAGTGCGGCCCGCCCAGAGCCGCGACAATGGTCTGGACCTGCTGCTGTCGGCGGGTATCCATGGCAACGAAACCGCGCCGATCGAGCTGCTCGACGAGCTGATTCGCGGTATTGCCCGAGGCCAGCTTGTGCCACGGGCACGTATTCTGTTTCTGCTCGGCAACCCTGAGGCCATGCGCCGTGGGGTGCGTTATATCGAGCATGACCTCAACCGGCTGTTCAACGGCCAGCACGAACATAGCGGCGGCCTCGAAGCGCTGCGCGCCTGTGAGCTTGAACGACTGGCCAGCAGTTTCTTCAGCCTGGCCGATCGCTACCGTCTGCACTACGACCTGCACACCGCGATCCGTGGCTCGGCAATCGAACAGTTTGCCCTGTGCCCATGGAAACAAGATCGCCCTGTTTCGCGCCACGAACTGGCTTGCCTGCGCGCCGCCGGCATTCGCGCGGCGCTGCTGCAGCACAAACCCTCCAACGTGTTCAGTGCCTACACCCGCGACAAACTCGATGCACAGGCCTTCACCCTGGAGCTGGGCAAGGCGCGCCCGTTCGGCCACAACCAGCACGTCGACCTGGCGGCCTTGCGCCAGCGACTGATCCAGATCATCGAAGGTAACGAGCCGCAAACCGAAGAAGACCATCTTGACGGCCTGCAACTGTTCAGCGTGGCGCAGGAAATCATCAAACACAGCGACGCCTTCATCCTGCACCTGGCCTGCGAAGTCGAAAACTTCACCGAACTCGACAAAGGCTACCTGCTGGCTCAGGACGGCAATACTCGCTGGGTCATAGAGCAGCCAGGCACCCGAATCATCTTCCCCAACCCCAAAGTGGCCAATGGACTCAGGGCGGGGATATTGATCGTACCGGTGGGCGAGGAGGCATTGCAGGGGTAAGGCAATAGCATGTGATCGTTTGTGATCTTGCCGTTGCCGTTGCCGTTGCCGTTGCCGTTGCCGTTGCTTTTGATCTTTGAGACGAGATGGCACAGATGCCGCCGAACGCGACGATTGGCGCTGGCCGAGCGTAGGTGTCGATTTGGTGGTAAAGCCGGCAGGGAAGCCGGCTTTAGGTGCGCTGGGCAGGACGCCCATCGCGCCGACCGCCAAATCGGCACCGGAGTGAGGGGACCCCCGCAGGGGGCCAAGACCGTCGCAAGCGCTTTGGTTACTTTGGCGCCCCAAAGTAACCCGCTCGTAAAGAGCGGAACCTTACGAACAGGCAACTGTGGCAATAACCCTTACCGAAGGCGAAAGGTCTTCGCGGTTAAAACCGCTCCTACAGCGCAGTCGGTTTAGCTAGCGACCTTCTGCGGCGCCGCCGGATGCTGCAACTGCCGAACCTTGGCCAGCGTATCGGCGCAGGTGCGCGCCGCTTCCTGACCTTTATGCACGAAGTGCTCGAAGAAAAACTTCTGATGCTCTTCACCGGCATGGAAATGATGCGGTGTCAGCACCACCGAGAACACCGGCACACGGGTCTCCAGTTGCACCTGCATCAAGCCACTGATCACCGACTGCGCCACGAACTCATGGCGATAGATGCCGCCATCGACCACCAGCCCGGCCGCCACAATCCCGGCATAACGGCCACTTTCAGCCAATAGCTTGGCATGCAGCGGAATCTCGAAAGCCCCACCCACCTCGTAAAAGTCGATATCACTCTCGCTGTAACCCAGCTCAATCAGCGTTTCGACAAAACCCTTGAGGCTCTGATCGACAATATCCTTGTGCCAGCAGGCCTGAATGAACGCAATACGCTCGTTAGCGTGGGCTTTGCTGTTAATTGCGGTAGGTTGCACGTGTTCTGACTCCTGTTTATGAAAAAAACAGGGCGTTTGGATCGAAGGGGATACTGGCAGCGTATGAAAACATCGACACCGGCACGGTCTCGACGAGGTTTTCCGTATACGATCGACACTCATCCCGTTCTCTCTTCATCCGGACTATGACCGTCGGCCCCGGAATCACACCGGGTCTGCTGACCTTCAGGAAGGGCCTGAAGCGCTCGCGGGCTAGGCGTTGTACGCCATTACCGCCGGTGGGGACTTGCACCCCGCCCTGAGAACGTGCCGACACCCTTAAGGTGACGGCGAAAGATTTGTAACACAGTTGCCATCAATATGCTTGGACACTTTAGTCGAGTGACCCTGCCATTTGCTTATAAGCACTGGCCCGCGTGCATCTGTGCCGATGCCGGTTTACGTTCAGGTGAGAATATTGATCCGGCTCGTTCGTCCATTAAGAGAAAGGTCCAGACCTGTCAGCGCGATCGCACAATAAACTGGATGAGAGAACCTCGGTTTGCTGGCATGGGTCGCCGCCCGTGGCGTTGCAACCAGTCGTGTTACGGTAGCCTCTGAAGGCGACCGATAATCCAATTGAGCGTCTCTATCATACAAACACACTGTACCGTGGCCGCAACGCCTATATAATGCGGCCCTTTGCCGTCGTTACGTCCAGTGTGGCGTTGTGTACGGGCTTGGCAGCAGTCTCCGTGGAAGAACCTAATGAAAAGCGCAGAAATCCGTGAAGCCTTCCTGAGCTTCTTCGAAGAACAGGGTCACACTCGTGTAGCCTCCAGCTCCCTGATTCCGGGCAACGACCCGACCCTGCTGTTCACCAACGCAGGCATGAACCAGTTCAAGGACTGCTTTCTGGGGCAGGAAAAGCGCGCCTACACGCGTGCCGTGACCAGCCAGAAATGCGTGCGTGCCGGCGGCAAGCACAATGACCTGGAAAACGTCGGCTATACCGCCCGTCACCACACGTTCTTCGAAATGCTGGGTAACTTCAGCTTCGGTGACTATTTCAAGCGCGACGCGATCACCTTTGCCTGGACCTTCCTGACTTCCGAGAAGTGGCTGAACCTGCCCAAGGAAAAACTCTGGGTCACCGTCTACGCCACCGACGACGAAGCCTACGACATCTGGACCAAGGAAGTCGGCGTGCCGGCCGAGCGCATGGTGCGCATTGGCGACAACAAGGGCGCACCTTACGCTTCGGACAACTTCTGGACCATGGGCGATACCGGCCCGTGCGGTCCGTGCACCGAGATCTTCTTTGACCACGGCGCAGACATCTGGGGCGGCCCGCCCGGCTCGCCGGAAGAAGACGGTGACCGCTACATCGAGATCTGGAACAACGTGTTCATGCAGTTCAACCGCACCGCTGATGGCGTGCTGCACCCGCTGCCAGCGCCGTCGGTAGACACCGGCATGGGCCTGGAGCGGGTCAGTGCGGTGTTGCAGCATGTGCATTCGAACTACGAGATCGACCTGTTCCAGAGCCTGCTGGCCGCTTGCGCACAGGCCATCGGTTGCAGCAATGATGCACAGGCCTCGCTGAAAGTCGTGGCTGACCACATCCGTTCTTGCGGCTTCCTGATTGCCGACGGCGTACTGCCGTCCAATGAAGGCCGTGGCTACGTGCTGCGACGCATCATTCGCCGCGCCTGCCGTCATGGCAACAAGCTCGGCGCCAAGGGCAGCTTCTTCCACAAGATCGTCGCGGCGCTGGTGGCCGAGATGGGCGCAGCTTACCCAGAGCTGGTCGCCCAGCAGGCGCACATCGAGCGCGTGCTCAAGGCTGAAGAAGAGCAGTTCGCCAAGACCCTGGAGCAGGGTCTGAAGATTCTTGAACAGGACCTGGCCGAGCTCAAGGGCTCTGTGGTGCCTGGCGAAGTCATCTTCAAGCTGTACGACACCTACGGCTTCCCGATGGACCTGACCGGTGACATCGCCCGTGAGCGCGAGCTTACCCTCGACGAGGCCGGTTTCGAGCGTGAGATGGACGCCCAGCGCGAGCGCGCCCGTTCGGCCAGCGCCTTCGGCCTGGACTACAACAGCCTGGTCAAGGTCGACACCGCGACCGAGTTCACCGGCTATGCCGAAACCGCAGGCGCTGCCAAGGTCGTGGCCATCTACAAGGATGGTCAGTCGATCGGTCAGCTCAACGAAGGCGAAGAGGGCGTTGTGGTCCTCGACACCACGCCGTTTTACGCCGAATCCGGTGGCCAGATCGGTGACAGCGGTTATCTGCAGGCCGGCGACGTGCGTTTTGACGTGCGTGACACCACCAAGACCGGCGGCGCGTTCCTGCACCACGGTGTGATTGCCAGCGGCAGTTTGACCGTCGGCGCCGACGTACAGGCTCAGGTTGCGGGTGAAGTGCGCCAGGCCACCTCGCTCAACCACTCGGCCACGCACTTGCTGCATGAAGCCCTGCGCCGCGTGCTGGGTGAGCACGTGCAGCAGAAAGGCTCGCTGGTCGACAGTCAGCGCCTGCGTTTTGACTTCAGCCATTTCGAGTCGATCAAGCCTGAGCAATTGCGTGAGCTTGAAGACATCGTCAACGCCGAAGTGCGCAAGAACACCGAGGTGCTGACCGAGATCACCGACATCGAGACCGCCAAGGCCAAAGGCGCCATGGCGCTGTTCGGCGAAAAATACGGCGACACCGTGCGCGTGCTGAGCATGGGCGGCGATTTCTCCGTCGAGCTGTGTGGCGGTATCCACGCCAAGCGCACCGGCGACATCGCGCTGTTCAAGATCATCAGTGAAGGCGGCGTGGCTGCTGGCGTACGCCGTATCGAAGCGGTGACCGGTGCGGCGGCGCTGAACTGGGTCAACTCGGCCGAAGATCAACTCAAGGAAGCCGCGAGCCTGATCAAGGGTAATCGCGACAACCTGCTGGACAAGCTGACGGCGGTGCTTGAGCGCAACCGTCAACTGGAAAAACAACTGGAACAATTGCAGGCCAAGGCGGCCAGCGCAGCGGGCGACGATCTGTCGGCCCAGGCGCAGGACGTCAAGGGTGTGAAGGTTCTGACCGCACGTCTGGATGGTCAGGACGGCAAAGCGCTGCTGGCGCTGGTCGATCAGTTGAAGAACAAGCTCGGCCGCGCAGTGATCCTGCTCGGCGGGGTGCAGGATGACAAGGTCGTGCTGGTTGCCGGCGTGACCAAGGACCTGACTGGCCAACTCAAAGCCGGTGATCTGATGAAACAGGCGGCTGCCGCCGTGGGTGGTAAAGGTGGTGGTCGTCCCGACATGGCCCAGGGTGGCGGTGTCGATGCAAGCGCCCTGGATGCGGCGCTGGCGCTGACCGTTCCGTTCGTGGAGCAGGGTGTCTGATCGGGCTCTGGCCTGTCGGAAGTCCGGCAGGCCAGAACCGGTCTGAATGTTTAACGGGTGCCCTTTAAAGGGTTCTGAGGCGGCTTTGACATGGCTTTGATCGTACAGAAATTTGGCGGCACCTCCGTCGGTTCCATCGAGCGTATCGAGCAGGTGGCCGAAAAGGTAAAAAAATTCCGCGAGTCCGGTGATGACCTGGTGGTCGTCCTGTCGGCCATGAGTGGTGAAACCAACCGTCTGATCGATCTGGCCAAACAGATCACTGATCAGCCGACGCCGCGTGAGCTGGACGTGATCGTTTCCACCGGCGAGCAGGTGACCATCGGCCTGCTGACCATGGCGCTGATCAAGCGCGGTGTGCCAGCAGTGTCCTACACCGGCAACCAGGTTCGTATTCTGACCGACAGCGCGCACACCAAGGCGCGCATCCTGGATATCGACGACCAGAAGATCCGCACCGACCTCAAGGCCGGCCGCGTGGTAGTGGTCGCAGGTTTCCAGGGGGTCGACGAAAGCGGCAATATCACGACCCTGGGGCGTGGCGGTTCGGACACCACCGGTGTGGCCCTGGCCGCAGCCTTGAAGGCTGACGAGTGCCAGATCTATACCGACGTCGACGGTGTTTACACCACCGACCCGCGGGTGGTGGCCCAGGCACAGCGCCTGGAGAAGATCACCTTCGAAGAGATGCTGGAAATGGCCAGCCTCGGCTCCAAGGTGTTGCAGATCCGTTCGGTCGAATTCGCCGGCAAATACAACGTCCCGCTGCGCGTCCTGCACAGCTTCAAGGAGGGTCCGGGTACCCTCATTACCATTGATGAAGAGGAATCCATGGAACAGCCGATCATTTCCGGCATCGCCTTCAACCGCGACGAAGCCAAGCTGACCATCCGTGGTGTGCCAGACACCCCGGGCGTGGCGTTCAAGATTCTCGGCCCGATCAGTGCCGCGAACATCGAAGTCGACATGATCGTGCAAAATGTTTCGCACGATAACACCACGGATTTCACCTTCACCGTGCACCGCAATGACTACCAGGCTGCGCTGCAGATCCTGGAAAGCACTGCGCGTGAAATCGGTGCCCGTGAAGCCGGTGGCGACACCAAGATCGCCAAGGTTTCCATCGTTGGCGTTGGCATGCGTTCGCACGCCGGTGTAGCCAGCCGCATGTTCGAAGCGCTGGCCAAAGAGAGCATCAATATCCAGATGATCTCGACCTCGGAAATCAAGGTTTCGGTGGTGATCGAAGAGAAGTACCTCGAGCTGGCCGTACGTGCTCTGCACACGGCCTTCGAACTGGACGCTCCCCGCCAGGGTGAGTGATCGTTGAAGCGAAAGGCGCGGTAGATCCGCGCCTTTCGTTTTTTGATCTGCGCACAAAGACTGTTCTTTTCGTTGCGTTAGTCAATACTCAGGCTTGGCTAGTGGCTTTTTGGTCACAGACTTGCCTCGTGGTTTTTCAGACTGTTGTTCCTGAATGTATTGCGTGAGGAGAAAGGTATGCTGATTCTGACTCGTCGGTGCGCAGAGAGCCTGATCATTGGTGATGGAGAAATCACCGTGACTGTGCTTGGCGTCAAGGGTAATCAAGTGCGCATCGGCGTCAATGCCCCCAAGGAAGTTGCGGTCCATCGTGAAGAAATCTACCTGCGGATCAAGAAAGAGAAGGATCAGGAACCAACCCATTAATTTATTTGAATTTTTTGTTTGCAAACGGGGAAATGCGTAGTTAATATACGCCCCGTGTTGCGGAGAGCTGGCCGAGTGGCCGAAGGCGCTCCCCTGCTAAGGGAGTACACCTCAAAAGGGTGTCGGGGGTTCGAATCCCCCGTTCTCCGCCATTATTTCAGTGTGTTGAACCTGGCTTTCGAAGCAAGAAAGCGCTTTACAAAAGAGTTCAGCAACCTAAAATGCGCAGCACCCAAATATGCACTCGTAGCTCAGCTGGATAGAGTACTCGGCTACGAACCGAGCGGTCACAGGTTCGAATCCTGTCGAGTGCACCATTTAAAGGTTGTTTGTCAGTTGGGGTGGTTAAGCCGCTCGATTAGACAGATAATCTGCTTCAACCAGCGGCGGTCTGGTATAAAACCACCACATGCACTCGTAGCTCAGCTGGATAGAGTACTCGGCTACGAACCGAGCGGTCACAGGTTCGAATCCTGTCGAGTGCACCATATTGAAAAGCCCGTATCGAAAGATACGGGCTTTTTTCTTTGTGTTTGAAAAAGCGGCTTCTTGCCATGGCAGGCTGTTGAATTTATTCAAAAAAGACCTTTGCAAGAGGCGACGAGATGATTATCATACGCCCCTTGTTGCGGAGAGCTGGCCGAGTGGCCGAAGGCGCTCCCCTGCTAAGGGAGTACACCTCAAAAGGGTGTCGGGGGTTCGAATCCCCCGTTCTCCGCCATAACATGCACTCGTAGCTCAGCTGGATAGAGTACTCGGCTACGAACCGAGCGGTCACAGGTTCGAATCCTGTCGAGTGCACCATACAAGCAAAGCCCGTATCGAAAGGTACGGGCTTTGTGTTTTTCCAGGGGCTGCAAAGCGTTGCCCGCAGGTTTTGTGTAAGTCTTTGAATTTATTTCAGAAAAGGCTTTACAGAATTATTGAAGGCCCTATAATGCGCACCATCAAATGCACTCGTAGCTCAGCTGGATAGAGTACTCGGCTACGAACCGAGCGGTCACAGGTTCGAATCCTGTCGAGTGCACCATACATCAAAAAGCCCGTATCGAAAGATACGGGCTTTTTGTTTGTGCTCGAAAATCATGTCGGTCTCAACGCTTGCCCTTCACGCAGCCATGCTGATCGAAACTCACCTGATGGGTGCGGCCCTCTTTGCTCGTGTAGTGGTAACGCAGCTCGCCATTGCGCTGTGAAACCCGGTCTGGTCGGCCCAGCAGGCTCTCTACGTCCCTGAGGGTCATGCCCGGCGGTGTGCGCTGGTTGATGATCGCACTGCGCCGTTGCTCGGGGCTCAGGCTGTTGCCGCAACCATCATCGCGTTGCCCGACCACCACGATCTCTTTGGCCGGCGGTTTGGGACGATCATTGCGCAGGCTTGGCAGTATCGCCGGCAGTACGCTGCCGGGCGGCCGGTTATAGGCTTCAACCTGTTGGCCGTGTTGCTCGATTGTACAGCCTTGGTGGGTGAAGGTGACCTGGCCCTGAGCGTCTTCGCAGCGCTGAATGCTTTTGGCCTGGACATTGAGCACGGGGTGGAGCAGGGCGCCTAAGGCGACGCAAAGCGCGATGTTGCGCATCGTCGAGTCCTCCATGACAGACAATGCCGCTCAGCGTAGCGATGGCTGAATGTGCTGACGAGCGTGTTTTGTTGGCTGAATGTGACGTCGTAGCAATACTGACTCTCAAGTTTGTTAAGTTTGTGACGCAAGCATTTGTTCTTGCCCGAATTTTCACGCGTGCCAAACGGTCAAAGCGGTGTATGATTGCGCCCGTCAGCCCCGCCGGGGCTTGTGGAATACCTCCATGGACTTACCCAGTAGTTATTTGACCTCAGATTTTGACAATCAAGCTCTACCTGATTGATCTCCCGGCGTGCTCCCTGCTGGGAGTGGAGTACGCCTATGACTGAAAGAGAAGTAAAGAAAACGCAGGAAAGTCTGCAGGATCGCCTGGCTCAGGTTATCGATCTGTTGCAGCGCCAGCGTATTGTTGAAGACCTGACCCACCGCCAGGAAGGTCAGCACCAGGACCGGGTCGAGAACCTCGTCCACCGGCAGAATCTCGTCGAATTGCAGCGCAAGCTCGACGACCTGCACTCTGCCGACGTCGCCTACATCCTTGAAGCCCTGCCGCTGGAAGACCGTCTGACCGTATGGCAGCTGGTCAAGGCCGAGCGTGACGGTGACATCCTTCTTGAGGTGTCCGACGCTGTTCGGGAAACCCTGATCGCCGACATGGACGATCACGAGTTGCTTGCCGCTGCCAAAGAAATGGACGCCGACGAACTGGCCGACCTGGCGCCGGAACTGCCGCGTGATGTTGTCCATGAGTTGATGGAAGCGCTGGACGTCCAGCAGCGTGAGCGTGTGCGTTCGGCGCTGTCCTACGAAGAAGAGCAGGTCGGTGCGTTGATGGACTTCCAGATGGTGACCATCCGCGAGGATGTCAGCCTGGAGGTGGTGCTGCGCTACCTGCGTCGTCTCAAGGAGTTGCCCAGCCACACTGACAAACTGTTCGTGGTCGATTACGACGGGGTGCTCAAAGGGGTGCTGCCGATCAAGCGCCTGCTGGTCAATGACCCGGACAAACAGGTCGCCGAGGTCATGGCTGACGACCCGGTGACCTTCCACCCGGACGGCGATGCCTATGAGGCGGCTCAGGCGTTTGAGCGTTATGACCTGATTTCGTCACCGGTGGTGGACAAGGGCGGCAAGCTGATCGGTCGTCTGACTATCGACGAAATGGTCGATCTGATTCGTGAAGAGAGTGAAAGTGAAGTCCGTAGCATGGCGGGTCTGCGTGAAGACGAAGACATCTTCGCTTCGGTCTGGCGCTCGCTGCGCAACCGCTGGTCGTGGCTGGCGATCAACCTGATCACCGCGTTCCTGGCGTCGCGAGTGATCGGCCTGTTCGAAGGCTCGATCGAGAAGCTTGTGGCGCTGGCTGCGCTGATGCCGATCGTGGCGGGCATTGGCGGTAACTCGGGTAACCAGACCATCACCATGATCGTACGGGCCATGGCGCTCGACCAGGTCAGCACCGGCAACACTGCCCGTTTACTGCGTAAAGAGCTGGCGGTGTCGCTGATCAATGGCCTGGTCTGGGGTGGGGTGATCGGCGTGGTGGCCTATGTGCTATACGACAGTTGGTCGCTGGGCGTGGTGATGACCGCGGCCATGACCCTCAACCTGCTGCTGGCGGCGTTCATGGGGGTGATCATTCCCATGACCCTGGTCAAGGTCGGCAAGGATCCGGCCATGGGCGCCAGTGTGATGATTACGGCCATGACCGACAGTGGTGGTTTCTTCATCTTTCTGGGGTTGGCGACGATATTCCTGCTCTGAATCAGGCTCACAAAAAAACCGCCCTTAGTGGCGGTTTTTTTGTACTTTGAAGAAGCTTCCTACAACTAAACGGGAGCGGTACTACAGTGAAAAAAAGCCAGCTTGGTGAGCTGGCTTGAGGTTTTACTTGATACTTACGACTCTTCAGCCGCCAGTTCAGTGTCATGGGCAATCAGAGACACCAGGGCGTTCTGTTGCCGATGAGAGAGCTGGCGGAAACGTTGCAGCAGTTCACGCTCGCTCAGCGTCAGCTCAGGGCTATCAAGGCGCACAGCTGGCTCGTCGCCAAAAGCGCCTTCCTGAATGAGGCTCTGCTCGAGCCGTGCGATGATTTCCGAGTTCATGCTGCGGTGGTGGTTTTTAGCTACCTCTTGCACACGATTACGCATGCCATCGGGTAAGCGGACGACGAACTTGTCAGCCGTACGGCTGGAATAAGTAGCCTGTTTCATAGGGCTCATATATTTAACCGGTTAGTTCAGGGGAAGCGGTTCTAGCAAGTGGCCGCAAGTTTGTCCTTGTGTGACAGCACTTTTGGCTAAATGTTCAACCGCGCTATCAAGGGGTCAGCATCATGCCCCATTACGTCGGAACCTTGGCGTCAATTCTGTGACAAATATTGACTCAGATAAAGGCGTATGGCCAGCACCGATTATCAGAATTGCGAACGAATTTGCATAGCGTGTCCCCGTTCACCCTTCCAACGATCTCCCTGATCGCCTGACTGCTTTTTGCCATCATGGCTATCTGTACTCAGAGCGTAGTTGTTTCTGGCCGCGAATACGAATGCGCTCCGACCAACGTGCTGAACGGGAGGTGAATAAGGCGTAAAAAGACGTTGCAGGCGGGGCGGGTACGTGACCCGAGCTGATGATCCGGTCGCAGCCAGCAGGCCAGGTGACCAGTACAACCATCAGCAGTAGCAGAGGTGCGAAGGGCTCAGCGCAGAACGGGATCAAACTTGAAGCGGCGGCCGACGACCAGCGCGCCGAGGAACAGGCTGACAAACACACCGCCAGCGATCCTGGCAGCCAGATTCAAGGCCAGCGCTTGCTCGGGCAGCAACAGGTCTACAGCAACACTCATCAACGTAAGGATCAGAAACGACAGTGCGGACTTGGACATGGCGGCTCTCTCTTTCTCTTTAAGCGTGTGAGGCACGGTTCTAGGCAATGGTTCAGAACACCCAGCGCTGTGTCGCACTGCCGGTGGCGCGGGGCATCTGTTGTGTGTCATTGGTCAGCATAGCCGGGTTGGCACGTTTGTCAGTCATCACTGCCAGTTGCGCAGGTTTTTGCAGGCCACTCTGAATCTCGATATTCACCTGCTCGACAGGGGTGGCAGTGCCTTGAAGATGAAAGGTCACCAGCGCTACCAGAGCGACTGCGTTCAACGCGGTGAGGATCATGTTCATAGTCGTGTACCTGTGCCCGGAGATGGAAGAGAGGTTCTGCCTGCCACGGGTAATATTGCAGTCTGCATGCCAAGCTCAATTCAATAAATAATCCTTTTAAATCAAGTATTTATATTTGTCTGTAACGGCTTTTGCGTTGCGTTTTGCAATGATGGCTATTTGCAGGGTTGCAAAATGCACGACGGTCACGGGAACCAAATCCGGACGCACGAGTCAGCGCGTCCTGGCGGTCTGCATCGGCCGGTGAATGACCCTACGCGCTGAAGCGGGCTGAATTTTTTGCTAAATCCTTGTTTTTGCGTAAAATGCCCAGCACTGATACAGGGCGCTCAGGCAACGCCCGTCAGATCATCTATCGGGTCCTCTTAGTTCAACGGATAGAACGAGCCCCTCCTAAGGGCTAGATGCAGGTTCGATTCCTGCAGGGGACACATCCCGCTGTATCGCACACTCTTGGTAGCGCTTCCTGCCCCGTCGCTCGAGGCGAGCCTCACTGAAATTGAGTGGCAAGCACCTCGCCGAAAAAAACCATGCAATCCAAAAAAGCACATTGCACACTGGCAGCCGAATCAGGCGCTCGGCATGTTCAGCTGACACCCGCCCGTTTCACGCCTATTTCTTTGACGTGCTTTCCTGTCACTGCGCGAGCATGAACATGCTTCACTCCAACAGCCGATGGCTATGGCTTTACTTCCCAGTGAGCTGGATTACCGTATGTGCTGTGCTTGTGCACATCACGTTCTTCAGTTGGGCCCTTCTCACACCCAAGGACGTCAGCGGCACTCTGTTCGGCGGCGCCATGGGCACCCAGCTGTACCTTGGTGGCCTGGGCGTTGCCACACTCGGCTTGACAGTGGTGATCCTGCTGCGACTACCGGGGGCGATCCTGGCCTGGATCGCTGCCGGGCTTTTGCCACTGTGCATCGGCGGCTGGTGGCAACTGAATTACCCGGACGATGCCAACGGTAATCTGCTGTACAGCCCCGGACGGTCAGACATCACGGTTGCCATGCTGATTGGTGCAGCGATTCTCGTCAGTGGTTTTTATGCCTATCGAAGGGCAAAAACGGCGACCAAAAGAGCCTCACTTTCCGGGTTAAAAATATTCGGAAAAATAGTGGTAGCGACAGCGCTGAGTGGATTTTTTGTAGCCGTGCCACTGGCCGCCTTGAAGCAGCAAGCACTGCCCCATTGCGCCTTCAACAAGCAAGGCCAGCAGTTGACGGTCTGTTTGGGTGACGGGGATACACCTACGATTGTGGAATAAGCACGCGAGTGCTGGCATGCGCGGATGTGCCGCCGTCTTCGCCAGCCATTGCCGCCCCTGGGTTTGTACCTGGATGGGCCAGGTTCGCGTCAAGGCTGTGGTGCTGTGCGAGGCTTGCACCCTCGCGCCTCGGCGCGTATCTTGCGCCCCGTCACATTGCTGACAACGGGCGTCGCGGCCCGCAATACCTAAGGTGCACAAGTACCCTCGTAACGACTGCAGGTTTTTGGCCTGCACGTTTTGTTATGGCGGTCGTGTGTGGGAGGCACTCGTGCCTGCCGGTTTCCTTGGGTACCGGTCCGCGAACCCGCGCACGGCTGCCACCCCAATTGCGTCGCGGCGATTCGTGGCAGCTCCATTACCCAAGGAGCCAGACCTATGCATAGCCCCATACGCCACCGCACCTTTTGTACCGACGCTTTACCCAACCTCTCACCCCGACCGCTGAACGCCGCCGACCATACCGGCAAACGGCGCGGCACGATGACCGCCATTGCCTGGTATCGCGCCAGCCGTTCGGGCAAGGGCACGCTATGGCTGTGCCGCTGCGACTGTGGCCTGTACGAGTACCGCCGACCGGGGACCTGGGGGACCAAGCGGTTTCCTGATGACCAGTGCCAAGTGTGCCAGCGCAATGCGCAGGGCCCTAATGCCAGTGATACCGCCCCGGCACGTTTGCAACAATGGACAGACAAGCTTCGCTGCCTCGGCTTGAGCGATGAGGAAATCGGCCAGATTCGTGCCATCGGTGCGAACGTGGACACCCGAGGCCAGACGCTTGAGCAGATCCGCGAGCAATTGGCCCGCATCGGCATCTAGCTGACCATCGGGGCGCGACAAGCCCCGCCGTTCAGGGCGGGGGAGGATAGCGCGGACGGCGTAGCCGTCCCTGGTTGCTGTGGGGTGGCTGCTGCTGTTCGATGGACGCACCACCACAGGATGATGCGAAGTAACATGGCGACACAGATGCCCTTCTACGGCGGTATTTCGTTACAAAGACCCCATGGGCATGCATCTTGAAAACACCGTGCCGTCCGCGCCTAATGGCGTCTTCATTGCTCATGGCTCAAGAGCAGCATGCAACGACTTCAAGCCTTCAAGTACGAACTCATGCCAGACGGCCGGCAGGAGCGGCAAATGCGCCGCTTTGCCGGCTCCTGTCGCTTCGTCTTCAACAAGGCGCTGGCATTGCAGAAGGAACGCCACGAGCAAGGCGAGAACAAGCTCGGCTATGCGGGCCTGTGCAAGTTGCTGACCGGGTGGCGCAATAGCCCGCAAACCGCATGGCTGGCCGATGCGCCTGTTCACCCGTTGCAACAGAGCCTCAAGGATCTGGAACGGGCCTACACCAACTTCTTCGCCAGACGAGCCGACTTTCCCCGACTCAAGAAGAAGGGGCAGCGCGACAGTTTCCGCTATCCCGACCCGAAACAGATCAAGCTCGACCAGACCAACAGCCGCCTGTTCTTGCCCAAGCTGGGCTGGCTGCGCTACCGCAACAGCCGCGAGGTGCCTGGCACGGTGAAGAACATCACCGTGAGCCAGTCGTGTGGCAAGTGGTTCGTGAGCATCCAGACCGAACGCGAGATCGATGAGCAGCCCACGGCGCAGGGTGCGGCAGTCGGCATCGACATGGGCATTGCCCGGTTCGCCACGCTTTCGGATGGTTCGTTCTACGCACCCCTCAACAGCTTCAAACGCCATGAGACCGCGCTGTGCAAAGCGCAGCAGGCGATGAGCCGCAAGGTCAGATTCAGCCGCAACTGGAAGAAAGCGAAAGCCCGCGTCCAGCGCATTCACTCGCGCATCGGCAATGCCCGCCGCGACTATCTGCACAAGTGCTCCACCACGATCAGCCAAAACCACGCGATGGTGTGTATCGAGGACTTGCAGGTACGGAATATGTCCAGGTCGGCGGCAGGCACGGCCGAGGCACCGGGAAGAAACGTTCGGACCAAGTCAGGCCTGAACAGGGCCATCCTCGATCAGGGCTGGTTCGAGTTCCGTCGCCAGCTGGACTACAAGCTGGCATGGCGCGGCGGCTGGCTGATTGCCGTGCCGCCGCAAAATACCAGCCGCAGGTGCCCGTGTTGCGGCCATGTGTCGGCGGCCAACCGCCAGACGCAGGCGCTGTTCAGGTGTGTGGGATGTGGTTTTGAAGGCAACGCCGATGTGGTCGCGGCGATCAATGTACTAAGGGCGGGACACGCCCGGTTAGCCTGTGAAGTGAGCGCAGAGGTCATGGCGCCAGCAGCAGGAACCCACCGAAGCGACTCGGGGGCGGCTCGATGCCGCGCCTGAGCGCCGTAGGAATCTCCGGCCTTCAGGCCGGGGAGGATGTCAACGCTGGGCGGTTGTATGCCAGGCACAAGCAACCGCTCAGCTAATTCCCGGAACGATTTCTCCCGTGCTTCATCCATTAGCCATAGGCCACTGTCTGGCCGTGGAGATCAAGCATGATGTCGTCCCTCGAATTACGTCAGATTATCGAATCCGGCTTTCTGCCAACCAAATGCCTGTGCACGATCAGCCCCGATCACTTGATGACCATCAGCCTCTATCGTCCCGAATACGGTCATCCGGCGTTTGTCGCCAATAATCTCAATGCCAGGGAACTGAACTCGGCCCGAGCGATTTCCGGTCTGGTCCAGCAGGTGCGCCAAGCGTTTTCCCGCCAGGAGCAAATCACCCGGGAGCAAGAGCAGCGCCGGGCGTGATGACCGGCAGGCTGTTTATCCTGAACGCCGATTTGAAAACCCCGGCATTGCCCGATAAAGTCGCGCCCCGTTCTGGCCATCCGGGCCAGATGCGCGTGCTTGAAGGGGCTGCCGGTGAACCAACAGACTTTGTCCATGCGCCTGGAGCGCGTTGCCACTCACGTGCCCGCAGGTGCCCGGTTTATCGATATCGGCTCGGACCACGGCTACCTGCCGGTCGCCTTGGTGCAGCGCGGGGTGATTGCTTCGGCGGTGGCCGGCGAGGTGGCGTTGACGCCCTTTCATGCAGCAACCCGCACGGTACGTGAATATGGCCTGCAGGCGCAGATCAGCGTGCGTCTGGCTGACGGTCTGGCGGCAATCGAAGCTCATGATGCAATCACCGCGATCAGCCTGTGTGGTATGGGCGGCGAAACCATCCGTGACATTCTTCAGGCGGGCAGGGCGCGATTGAGCGGCGCCGAACGGCTGATCATGCAGCCCAATGGCGGCGAGCGGGAACTGCGCCAGTGGCTGATGGATAACGGCTATTGCATCCTGGCTGAGGAGGCGTTGCGGGAGAACCGCTTTGATTATGAAATCATTGTCGCTGAACGTAGCGGGCCGGTGAGCTACAGCGCCGAGCAACTGTACTTCGGCCCGGTGCAATTGCAGGTTCGCAGCCCGGCATTTTTGAACAAGTGGCAACGGGTCCTGCGGCAGAAGCAGCAGACCCTCAAAGGCTTCGCCAAGGCCCGTCAGGCGGTGGCGCAGGACAAGGTCCAGGACATCAGTCAGCAGGTGCGCTGGATCAGCGACATGCTGGGCTGAGCTTTGAGACTTTGGTCGTATTCCGGGCGAAATCGCTGAACGTTGCACTGAGCGGTCTAGACTAAGGTTTTGAACCTGACTCACTCGCTAACCAACGATACGGATGAAGGGATGTTCTGATGTTTTCGCACAACGAGCTGCGCCATATTCTGGAAAAAGCGTTTGCCCCCACGCCTTGCCGCTGCACGATTTCCCAAGAAGGCACTATCACTCTGGAGTTGCTCAACCCCGAGAGCCACGCCCGCGAACTGCTCGTGCCCGGCATACCGGTCGCCAGCCTGACCGGCGGCCGGGATCTTGCCGCGCTGGTGCGTGATGTCAAAGAGCGCGCCAGTCGTCGGCATGCCGCCGCAGCCGATCCGGTCAAACGTCAGGGGTAATCGATCGCTTGCTCGGCGTTAGTTTGTAGGACCTGCTTTAGTTTGTAGGACCTGCTTTAGCAGGGAAGATTAGCCGGGAAAGGCAATCTACGAAACGCCTTCGCAGCTAAAGCTGCTCCTACAACAACCACGAGACGCCCGGCCTCAGCACTCTACCAGGCTGACCGCCAGGCCACCGCGCGAGGTTTCCTTGTATTTATCGTGCATGTCCGCGCCGGTGTCGCGCATGGTGCGGATCGCCTGGTCGAGGGAAATGAAGTGCTCACCGTCGCCGCGCAAGGCCATTTGTGCTGCGTTGATGGCTTTCACTGCGGCAATCGCGTTGCGCTCGATGCACGGCACTTGCACCAGCCCGCCGACCGGGTCGCAGGTCAGACCTAGATTGTGTTCCAGGCCGATTTCTGCGGCGTTTTCCACCTGCTGTGGGGTGGCGCCGAGAATCTCTGCGATGCCGGCCGCCGCCATGGCGCAGGCTGAGCCGACTTCACCCTGACAGCCCACTTCGGCGCCGGAGATCGAAGCGTTTTTCTTGCACAGGATGCCCACTGCCGAGGCGCTGAGGAAAAAGCGCACCACATCGTCGTCATTGGCCGCCGGGTTGAATTTCATGAAGTAATGCAGTACCGCCGGGACAATACCCGCCGCACCGTTGGTGGGCGCGGTGACCATGCGCCCGCCGGCGGCGTTTTCTTCGTTGACCGCCAGGGCGAACAGGTTGACCCACTCCATGGCGCTGAGGGTCGAGCCGATCACGTTGGCCTTGCCCACCTCCAGCAGGCTCTGGTGCAAGCGCCAGGCGCGACGACGCACATTCAGGCCGCCGGGCAGAATGCCTTGTTCGCTCAGGCCTTTGTTGACGCAAGCCTGCATGGCAGCCCAGATATCGAGGATCTTGGCGCGGATTTCTGCTTCACTGCGCCAGCACTTTTCGTTCTCCATCATCAACGTCGAAATGCTCAGGTTGTGCGTCTTGCACAGGCGCAGCAGCTCCTTGGCACTGGAGAAGTCATAAGGCAGTTCGGTACTGTCACCGTCCAGCTGACCGCTGGCGGCCTGCTCGGCATTGATGATGAAGCCGCCGCCGATCGAGTAGTAGGTTTGCTCGTACAACTCGCCGGTCGCGCCATAGGCGCAAATCGTCATGCCGTTGGGGTGGAAGGGCAGGCTTTCGTCGAGCAGCAGCATGTCGCGTGCCCAGATAAACTCGATGTCCTGCTCGCCTGCGACGTTCAGGCGCTGGTCCTTGAGCAGGTTTTCGACGCGCTGATTGACATCGACGATGTCGACGCGGTCGGGCCATTCGCCCATCAGCCCCATCACGGTGGCGCGGTCGCTGGCATGGCCGATACCCGTGGCCGACAGAGACCCGTACAATCGCACTTCAATTCGTTCCACGCTCGGCAGCAGATTGTGCTTGCGCAGGTCGGTCACGAAGGTTGCACCGGCACGCATCGGCCCGACGGTATGCGAACTGGACGGCCCGATGCCGATTTTGAACATGTCGAAGACGCTGATAGCCATGTCGTGTAACCCTCGGATAAATAGCCTGAGGCAACAGGCCCCATCTGATGGCTTTATCTTTGGCTGGCGGTCCTGAAACGACAAACGATTGTTCCTATGCAACGCTTTAGCGGAACTGTTCAATGAGCCGAATCGTCAATGCCCAGATGCATGCCTGGCTACAGGTGTTTGCCTGTGCCGCACGACATCTGTCCTTTACCCGCTGCGCCGATGAGCTGCACGTCACCCCTGGCGCGATCAGCCAGCAAATGCGCCAGCTCGAAGAGCGCCTGGGCTTTGCCCTGTTTCACCGGGTCGGGCGCGGTCTGGAACTGACCGCCGAAGGCCAGCGCCTGGCGCTGGTCGCCAACGAGGTGCAGGGGCGCATCAGCGATGAGTTGCGCCTGTTGTATTCCGGGCAGATCGGTGGGGTGTTCAAGCTGCGCTCGATCCCGTCCTTTTTGCACAAGTGGCTGATGCCGCGCCTGCCGCGTCTGCAACAGGCGTTTCCCGACATCCAGTTGCGGGTGATCGCCGAGGACAGCAGCGGCTCGCTGCGCGACGATGATTTCGATCTGGCCATTGACCTTAACGACGGCAGCTACCCAGGGTTGCAGACCACGCCGTTGCTGGAAGAAGAGTTGTACCCGGTGTGCTCGCCGAAACTGCTGGAAGGCCGGCCGCCGCTGGACGGCCCCAGCCAGTTGGTGCATTACCCGCTGCTGCACGACATCACCGCCTGGCGCGGCAGCTACGAATACGCCGAGTGGGAGTTTTACCTGACGGCGATTGGCGCCGAGGGGGTGGATGTGCGCCGTGGCCACACGTTCAACCGCAACCACCTGACCATCGAGGCGGCGCGCATGGGCATGGGCGTGGCCATCGCGCGCAAGACCCTGATCACCAACGAACTGGTGGAAGGCTCGCTGATCGTGCCGTTTGGCCAGCCGATCAAGGCGCGTAAAAAGTACGTGCTGGTGTACCGCGAAGGCGCATTGAGCACGCCATCACGGCGCGCGGTGCATGACTGGCTGGTGCATGAGGCCGGGCAGCATCTGCCGTAGGCTTGAGGTTGTTTGGCCAGGCCGCCGTCTTGCCATCGCGTAGGGCCCTGTAGGAGCCGCTTCAGCGGCGAAGCCTTCGCGGCTAAAGCCCCTCCTGTTGGGTAATACCGATCAGTTAAGCGATTATCCGGCTCAGATGCCACTCAACTCCTCAACCCGCGCGGTATCGATGCAATGGATACTGGCGCCGATCACATCCTTGGCGTAGTGCTTGGCCTGTGACGCCAGGTCCGCCAACTGGCTGGCATCGATCTGCGCGCAGGCCTCCACGCGCAGGTACACCACCCCGATCGACAGCGACAGCAGGGCAAACTCCTGGCGCACGCCCTGGCGGTTCAAGGCGTTGAAGCAGCCGGCTTGCAGGTGCTCGGCGCGGTAAAAGCGCCGGCACTGATTCTGGAAGTCCTCCAGCAGCACCTGCAGGCGTTTCTCCCAGTCTTCCACCCCCAGCACCATCAGAAAGTCGTCACCGCCGATATGCCCGACGAAGTCGCGGCTGGGGTCGATACGTTCGTTCAGGCAGTGCGCCAGGCAGAGCAACACTTCGTCACCGCGCGCGTAGCCGTAGATATCGTTGAACGGCTTGAAGCTATCGATATCGACGTAGCAGATCACCGCCTCGCGCTGTTGTTGCAGCACCCGCGTCAGGCATTGCTGGATCGGCACGTTGCCGGGCAGCAAGGTCAGCGGGTTGGCGTAACGGGCTTGCTGGATCTTCTGCTCGGTGATCAGTTTGAGCACGTCGATCAGCCGGCCCAGCCCCAGATAGGCACCGTTGCTGGTGATGATAAAGTCTTCTTCGATGCGCTGGCGGGCGCGGCTGGTCAGCAGGCGGCTGACCTGTTGCAGCGATTGGCTCAGCTCGACGGCAAGAAAATCATCGCTCATCAACCGGCTGATCGGCTTGCGGGCGAACAGCTCGGTGGCAAAGGGCTTGAGCAGAGCTTCTGAAAGCGAGTGTCGATGCACGATGCCGCAAGGCCGGGAATTGGCATCCAGCACCGCCACCGAGTTGAGATTGGCTTGCTGGCGGAAGGCATCGAGCACTTTTGCCGTGGGCGTGTCACTGCTGACCGCCGCCTGGGCGATCAGCAGCACGCTGAGGTCGGCGTTGTCTTCGTTGAGCGGCACCAGCGCGGCTTCGGCCTTGGGCAGCATGCGCCCGGCATCACGCGGCGGGCATTCCTGAGGACGGGCCAGCAGATAACCTTGAACCAGATCGATGCCCATTTCGGTGAGTACCGCCAGTTCATCCGCCAGTTCGATGCCTTCGGCGATCACCGTCGCCCGCGATGCCTTGGCCATCTGCAGCATGGAACCGACGAATTCGCGCTTCACGGCATCCTGATGAATGCCGTCGATAAAGTGCCTGTCGATCTTCACGTAGTCCGGGCGCAACTCCGACCACAGCCGCAGGCTGGAATAGCCGGCGCCCAAATCGTCCAGGGCAATCGAAAAGCCCATGTCGCGGTAGTGGTGTAAAGCCTTGTAGAGCAGGTCGAAGTCGTCAGTGGGGGTCTGCTCGGTCAGCTCGATGACCACGTTCTGCGGCTCGATGTTGTAGCGCTGCAGCATCTTCAGGGTGCGTCCCGGCGGATGCGAGGCTTCGAGCAGCGACTCGGGGGAGACGTTGAGAAACAGTTTGCCCGGCAGTTGTTGCTGGCTGAAGCGCCGGCATGCGCTCTCGCGGCAGGCCAGTTCCAGTTCGCTCAGACGGCCGGCCTGGCGAGCCACGGCGAACAGGCTGATGGGCGAGTGCAAGGGGCTGTTGGACGGGCCGCGGGTCAGGGCTTCATAGCCCAGCACGCGACGCTCTGAAAGCATGACGATGGGCTGGAACAAGCTGTGCAAATCACCCTGTGCCAGGATGGAACCCAGGGCGCTCAGTTGTTCAGTCACGGTCATGGCGATCTCTACTGCAAGACTGCAAAAAATAAGGGTCTGCTTGACGCTGTCAGCAGACCCTTATTTCACGACAGTTTCATGACTGTATGATGACAGATTGGCACTATGCTATCGCCATCTGACCTCTATCACTTTTTCGCCACCGTGGCACTCAGGCCCAGGTAGTCGATAAGGATGCGCCCGGTTTCGGCCAAGTAGGCGTCATCCTCGGGTTTGGTCTTCTCGTCTTCCACTGGCAGCGCCTCTTCGTCTTCCTTTTTCAGCTCCTTGAGCGGTTCTTCGCCTTTGGCCTTGCGCCGGGTGTTTTCCAGCGCCAGTTGCTGATTCTCGATGGCGGTGTGTTCGGCGCGACGATCGATCTCGTTGAGGCTGACGCTCTTCTCGCTCATCAGCTTGCGGGCCAGGGCCAGACGGTCTTCGATGAACACGAACTCGGCGTCCTTGACCTTGCGCTGGTCATGGCGCGCCTGCAACTGCGCCAGGAACGGCTTGAACGGGTCGCTTGCCGGGCGGATGCGCGGCGGGATGCTGTCCCATGGCATGGCTTCAGGCAGAGCGCTTTCACCGATTTCCTTGGTGTCGATCAAGGACGGGTAGGTAATGTCCGGCACCACACCCTGGTGCTGGGTGCTTTGCCCGGACACCCGGTAGAACTTGGCCAGGGTCAGCTTCAGTTCGCCGTGGTTGAGCGGCTGGATGGTCTGCACGGTGCCTTTGCCGAAGGTCTGGCCACCGATGATCAGTGCGCGATGATAGTCCTGCATGGCGCCGGCGAAGATCTCCGAAGCCGAAGCCGAGAGCCGGTTGACCAGTACCGCCATCGGGCCTTTATAGAAGGCGCCTTTGGCTTCGTCTTCGAGCACATCGACCTTGCCGTCGGCGTTACGCACCAGCACGGTCGGGCCTTTCTCGATAAACAGGCTGGTCAGCTCAGTGGCTTCCTGCAGCGAGCCACCGCCGTTGTTGCGCAGGTCCAGTACCAGGCCGTCGACCTTCTCGGCCTGCAGCTCGGTGAGCAGTTTCTTCACGTCACGGGTGGTGCTCTTGTACTCCGGATCGCCAGCGCGGTAGGCCTTGAAGTCCAGGTAGAAGGCCGGGATTTCGATGACGCCGAGCTTGTAGTCGCGACCGTCCTGCTTGAGGTTGAGGATCGACTTCTTGGCCGCCTGCTCTTCAAGCTTGACCGCTTCGCGGGTGATCGACACCACCTTGCTGGTCTGGTCGTTCGGCGCATTGCTGGCCGGGATGATTTCCAGGCGCACCACCGAGCCTTTCGGGCCGCGAATCAGTTTGACCACCTCATCGAGACGCCAGCCGATCACGTCGACCATTTCCTTGTCGCCCTGGGCGACGCCGATGATCTTGTCGGCGGTCGAGACCTGCTTGGTCTTGGCCGCAGGACCGGCCGGCACCAGGCGCACGATCTTGACGTTGTCGCTGTCGCTCTGCAGCACCGCACCGATGCCTTCGAGCGACAGGCTCATGTTGATGTCGAAGTTCTCTGCGCTGTCAGGTGACAGGTAGTTGGTGTGCGGGTCGTAAGACATCGCGAAGGAGTTCAGGTACGCCTGGAAGATGTCTTCGGCGCGGGTCTGGTTCAGGCGCGACAGCTGGTTCTTGTAGCGCTTGGTCAGGGTCTCCTGAATCTTGGCCGGTTCTTTGCCCGCGATCCTCAGGCGCAGGACTTCATCCTTGAGGCGCTTGCGCCACAAGTCGTCCATCTCGGCGTCGGTTTTCGGCCATGGCGCGTCCTTGCGGTCGACCAGCAGGGTTTCCTTGGCGTTGAAGTCGAGCTTGTCGACGCCCTTGTTCAGTTCAGCCAGGGCAAAGTCCATGCGCGACTTGCTGCGGTCGAGGTAGCGCTTGTAGATGGTGAAGCCGGCGTTCAGGTCGCCGCTTTTGAGAAAATCGTCGAACTGGGTCTGCCACTTGTCGAACTCGGCGACGTCGCTGGCCAGAAAGTAGCTGCGCGAGGGGTCGAGCAGCTTGAGGTAGCTGTTGTAGATGATGACCGAACGCTTGTCGTCCAGTGGCGGCTTGCTGTAGTGGTGGCGCTTGAGCAGCTCCACGACATTCAGGCTGGCAATCACTTCGTCGCGATCAGGCTGAAGCTTGTCCCAGCTGTTGGCGGCAAAGGTGCTGGCTGACATCGGCAGGGTGGCCAGGCCGATGAGCAGGGCGAGGGCGCTTCTTGATAGAAACGTACTGGGAATAAAATGCTTCATGCTGATTCGACGCGGAGACAATTGATAACGCATATTAGGCCGTCTTAGAGATCGCCGGTTCCATGGACCCGGTCGCATAATGCAAAAGCCCCCGGCATAGGCCGCGGGCTCAGTCCTGACTCACTATGGAGGCACTGTGAAGGCATTGCAAGGCGTTAACGGACATGTGGAATGGGCTGACAGCACAAGTCCAGCCCTCGATGTAGGACAAGTACGAATCAAGGTGGCGGCTGCCGGTCTCAACCGCGCCGACCTGCTGCAGTGCGAAGGCAAGTACCCGCCACCGCCTGGAGCCAGCGAAATACTTGGTCTGGAGTGCGCCGGGGTGATCGCCGAGGTAGGGCCGGGCAGCAGTTGGCAGGTCGGTGACCGGGTCTGCGCCCTGCTGGCCGGGGGCGGCATGGCTGAAGAGGTGGTGGTCGATGCCCGCCATGTTCTGCCGGTCCCGGAAAACCTGGGCCTGGCCGAAGCGGCAGCGTTGCCGGAGGTGTACGCCACGGCCTGGCTGAACCTGTTCCAGCTGGCAGCCATCAAGCCTGGCGAAAAGGTCTTGCTGCACGCCGGTGCAAGTGGCGTTGGTTCAGCCGCGATTCAGCTCTGCAAGGCTTTTGGCAGCCCGGTCTGGGTCAGTGTCGGCTCCGCTGAGCGGCTGGACTATTGTGTTCAGCTCGGTGCCCAGGGCGGTGTGCTACGCAGCGAAGGTCTGGATGGGCTGAAAGCGCTTGGCCCGTTTGACGCGATCCTCGATCCGGTCGGTGGCGAAGATTATTCCAATGCCAACCTCAAACTGCTGGCCCAGGACGGTCGCTGGGTGCTGATCGGCATGATGGGCGGGCGCCATGCCCAGCTCGACCTGGCCCACGTGCTGGGCAAGCGTATTCAGTTGCTGGGCTCGACCCTGCGCAGCCGCGATGATCAGTTCAAGGCCGACTTGCTCAGCGACCTCGGCCAGCAGGTCTGGCCGCTGTTCGCCGAAGGCCGGCTCAGCCCGCAACTGGCGCGGACTTACCCGATCGAACAGGCCCAGGCGGCTTTCGAAGAGCTTGCCGGCAACCAGGTGTCGGGCAAGCTGGTGCTGATCATTGATGGCAGCCTGAACTGACCCGCCAAGGCGCCAGTCTATTTCCAGACATGTACCGGCCAGCCGGCCTGCAACGCATGCTCCAGCAGCACCGGGTCAGGGTTGACCACCTGCGGGTGGTCAACGGTCTGCAGCAAGGGCAGGTCGTTGCGTGAATCGGAATAGAAACTGGCGCCTTCAAGGTTCTCGCCTTCGGCGTCGAGCCATTCCAGCAGGCGGGTGACTTTGCCTTGCTGGTAGGTCAGCACGCCGGTTGTGGCGCCGCTGTAATGACCATGTTGTATGTCCAGATCAATGGCCAGCACTTCATCGATACCCAGGCGCTCGGCGATCGGCGCCACCAGATGCACGCCGGAGGCAGAGATCACCAGAATCCGGTCGCCTTTTGCGCGGTGTTCGGCGATGGCCTTGCAGGCATCGGAAAAGATGATCGGCTCAATGAAGTCCTCGACCCAGGGGCCGACCAAATGCTCGATCTCTTCAGGAGTACGGCCAGCCATAGGCTCCAGGCTGAACGCCATGTAGTCCTCCATGGCCAGTTCACCGGCTTTGTAGGCCTCCATCATCTCGTCGTTGCGGCGCATGAACGAGGCCGGGTCGACCCAGCCCAGGCGGCCCATCTGCTCGCACCATAAGGTGGAGCAGTCACCATCGATGAGGGTTTCGTCCAGATCGAAAATCGCTACGGGCATTGATAGGGTCCTTTATGAGCGTGATGGCGACACTGTACCTTGTGGGAGCGAGCTTGGTCGCGAAAGCTGTCGTCCAGACGCCAGAGATGTTGCGTCAGGGCTGATTTTTTTTCGCCAGCAACCTCGCTCCTACTGCAGATGGCGAATCGCGGCGGGTTCGATGTTCAGCCCCACTGCCTGCCCGTCGGGCTGCAGGTCCGCTGCCGAGCGGTTGAGCACGTCGACTACCAGCGCCACGCCGTTGACCTGCACGCGGTAACGGATCACGTTGCCCAGCAGGCTGTGGCTGACGATTTCGCCGGCCAGCTCGCCGCTGCTGCTCAGTTCGATGGCCTCCGGGCGAATGGCAATGCGGCTGTCGACCGGGCGTTGCAGCAGGCGGCTGGCGGTCTGGGCGTCGAGCAGGTTGTAGTTGCCGATAAAGCCCGCAGCGAAGGCATCCACCGGTGCGGTGTAGAGCGTTTCGGCGTCGCCGCTCTGGACGATCTGCCCCTGATTCATCAGCATGATGCGGTCCGACATGGTCAGGGCTTCTTCCTGGTCATGGGTGACGAAGATCGTGGTCAGGCCCAGCTCACGCTGGATGGCGCGGATCTGTTCACGCAGGTGTTTGCGAATCCGCGCATCCAGTGCCGACAGCGGTTCGTCGAGCAGCAGCAGGCGCGGGCGGGTCACCAGCGAACGGGCCAGGGCCACCCGCTGGCATTGGCCGCCGGACAACTGGTGTGGGTAGCGTTTGGCAAAATCCTGCAGTTCGACCAACTGCAAAATTTCACTGACCCGGCGTTGGCTGTCGTCAGCGCTGACCTTCTGCATGCGCAGGCCGAAGGCGACGTTCTGCTCCACGCTCATGTTGGGGAACAGCGCGTAGCTCTGGAACACCATGCCGATGTTGCGCTTTTGCGGGGTTTGCGGCACCAGGTCCTGGCCGTCGAGCAGGATGCGCCCGCTGTTCACCGGTGTCAGCCCGGCAATGCAGCGCAGCAGCGTCGACTTGCCACACCCGGACGGGCCGAGCAGGGTAATGAACTCCCCTTTGTCGATGTGCAGGTTGATGTCGCTGAACACAGGCGTGCCGGTGTAACTCTTTTGCAGCTTTTCGATACTGATAAAACTCATGTCAGCTCTTGTCCTTGTTCAGTCGGTTGGCGACCCAGGTCAGTGCCAGCACGAAGACAAAATAGGAAACCACCAAGGCACTGTTGAAGTGGCCGCTGCTGTTGCGCATGTTGTTCAGGTACACCTGCAAGGTTTCATAGCGGGTGCCGACCAGCAGGTTGGCAAACACGAATTCGCCGAACAGAAAAGAGAACGACAGCAGCAGGGCGACCATCAGGCCCTTGCGCAGGTTGGGCAACACCACCAGAAACGCCGCCTGCCAGGTATTGGCGCCCAACAGCCGGGCGGCGTCCATCAGGTCGATGAGGTTGATCGCCTGCAGGTTGTTGGTGATGGCCCGGTACATGAACGGCAGGGCGATGGTGAAGTAACAACCGATCAGAATCCACGGCGTACCGACCATAGCCATTGGCCCGGAGCCATACAGCTGTAGCAGCCCCACCGACGACACCACCGGTGGCACGGCAAAGGGCAGCAGGATCAGGATGTTCATCAGCCCGTCCAGCCGCGGGAAGTGGTAATGCACCACGAACAGCAGCGGCAGAATCAACAGCACCGACAGCAGCAGGGCGCCGACGCAGACCAGCAGCGACTGGGCGAAGGCGGTCAGAAACCGCGCGTCGCTCCACAACGCCAGGTACCACTTGAAGGTCAGGCCGCTGGGCAGCACGGTGGCCGACCAGCTGGTTGAGATGGAGTACAGGAACGTGCCGGCCAGCGGCAGCAGCAGGATCAAAAACAGCAACCACACCACCGCACGGTGATACAGGCTGGCCTGTTGTTGTGAAGAGCCTTTCTCAGCGAGCGACATGGTAGCTCCTTCTCAGCAGCCATTGATGCACCACGGTCACCAGGGTCATGAGCCCGACCAGGATCATCGCCAGGGCGCTGGCGGTATTGGGGTCGAGGGTGATGTCACCGGCCACCAGCGCGGCGATGCGGATCGGCAGCACGTTGAAGTTGCCCGTGGTCAGGGCATACACCGTGGCGTAGGCGCCCAGCGCGTTGGCCAGCAGAATCACGAAGGTGCCCAGCAGCGCCGGGGTCAGCACCGGCAGGCCGATATGCCGCCAGAACTGCCAGGGGCTGGCACCGAGCAGCGCCGCCGACTCGGCCCAGTCTTCGCGCAGCGCATCGAAGGCCGGGTAGAGCAGCAGCACGCCCAGAGGAATCTGGAAATAGGTGTAGACAATGATCAGCCCGGTCTTGGAGTACAGGCTGAAGTCATCGATGATCCCGGCCTGTTTGAGCATCAGGGTCGCGGCACCGTTGAAACCCAGCAGGATAATGAACGCGAAGGCCAGCGGCACGCCGGTGAAGTTGCTGGTCATGTTGGCAAAGGCGCTGACGAAGTCGCGCAGCCTTGAGTCGACCTGACGCAGCGACCAGGCGCCAATCAGCGCAATGACGATGCCGAACAGGCTCGACCAGAAGCTGATCTCCAGGCTGAACTGGATCGCCTGACGGTAAAACCGTGAGTTGAACACCTTGGCGAAATTATCCAGCCCCCAGCCGTTGTCCGACTGCAGGCTATGGATCGCAACCCAGGCCAGCGGCGCGATCTGGAACACGATGAAAAACAGGGCGAAGGGTAGCAGGCATAACAGCGCCAGCCATTGCCCGCGGGAAAGAGACTTCAAGTCAGACGCTCCCAGAGGGTGAAATAGGGTAGGAGCGAGCTTGCTCGCGAAGGCAATATTCCAGGCGCTTAAGATGCAGCGTCTGTCTCGGCCCATTCGCGGCTAAAGCGGATCGCCGCCCGGCCGCTCCTACCGTGGGTCGGTCAATTCATCTCGATGATGACTTGCTCGTTCCACTTTTGCGGCAAGGCCTTGGAGGTTTTTTCCCAGGCATCGGGGTTCTTGATCGGTGTCACGTGCTTGTACTGCTCGTTGGGCAGCAGCTTGGCCTTGACCTCGTCCGGCAGGGTGATGTGCTCGGCGCGGATTGGCCGGGCGTTGCCCTTGGCCAGGTTGATCTGCCCGGCATCACTGAAGATGTACTCACGGGTCAGCTTGGCTGCATTGGGGTGCTTGGCGTATTTGTTGATGATCGTGGTGTAACCGGAAATCACCGAGCCATCGGACGGAATCAGCACCACGTAGTCATCGGGTTTGGCCATCTTGGCCTTGTAGCTCAGGCCGTTGAAGTCCCAGACCACTCCGACTTCGATTTCACCTTTCTCGATGGTCTGGATGGTCGGGTTGGCCAGCGACAGGCGCTTCTGCTTCGCCAGTTCGGTGAACAGTTGCAGGCCCGGCTCGATGTTGGTTTCGTCGCCCTTGAAGGCAAACGAGGCGGCCAGCACACCATTGGCGGCTTGCGCGGCGGTGCTGACGTCACCGATGGAGACCTTGTACTTGCCGGTTTTCAGATCGACCCAGCTTTTTGGAATTTCCGATCCGTGCAGCAGGTTCTTGTTGACGATAAACGCGATGGTGCCGGTGTAGGCCAGCGCCCAGTGGCCGTCCTTGTCCTTGGCCCAGTCCGGTACCTGCTCCCAGGTGCTCGGCTTGTAAGGCTGGGTCACGCCCTTGGCCGTGGCGATCGGGCCGAAGGCGGCGCCCACGTCACCGATGTCGGCGCTGGCGTTGTCTTTCTCGGCATCGAACTTGGCCACTTCCTGGGCCGAACTCATGTCGGTATCGCTGTGCTTGAGGCCGTACTTGGCGGTCAGGTCAGCCCAGGTGCCTTTCCAGTTGGCCCAGTCATCAGGCATGCCGACGCTGTTGACCGCGCCTTCGGCACGGGCGGCGTCTTCCAGGGATTTCAGATCAGTGTTCGCGAAGGCCGTGTTGCTCAGGGCAATGGCCGAACCCAGCAGTGATGCCAACAAAAGGTGTTTCATTCGAAGCTCCTTGATGCACATGCGGCAAGAGGGTGGTCTTGGTCTAGATCAGCAATACCTGAGCCAAATTAGGCGCCTTGCATGACATTTTCGTGTCGGCATGGGGTGTGCAATGGAAAAATCCGTTGCTCAGGTCGCTCTGGGTGTACAGCGTAGACCAAGCTTGAACCCTTGATCGGCAAGGTGTTGCAACAGATTGTGATCTAGTCTTGGCTGACCTCGACGAGCAATTGTCACAGGACAGTCATCTGTGCGAACTAGGCTATCGAGCCAGATGCCAGAAGGCTCTGGTGCTCACTTATGGCGCTGGACTAGACCATTCAGGACGCTCAATGCGCGACGATGAACCACGAGCCGTTGTCACTATCGGCAAAGCCTTGCAGGAGCAGATTGAGAGCGGCCTGCTGCCGCCGGGCAGCAAGCTGCCGGCAGAGCGACGACTCAGCGAAGTATTCGCCACCACGCGCATTACCCTGCGCGAGGCCTTGTTGCAACTGGAAGCTCAAGGATTGATCTACCGGGAAGAACGCCGCGGCTGGTTCATCTCGCCACCACGCCTGGCCTATGACCTCAACAGCCGCAGCCACTTTCATGCCATGGTCAGCGCCCAGGGACGGCAGGCGCATACCCAACTGCTCTCGGCCCGCCTGCAACCGGCTTCGGCTGTCATCTGCCAGCGGCTGCAACTGCCGGCGTTGTCCAGTGTGATTCAGATCTGCCGCGCCCGGCGCATCGATCAACGTCTGGTGCTGTATGTGGAGCACTACCTGCGCCCCGAGTGCTTCCCCGGCATCCTCGACTGTGACCTGAGCCAATCACTGACCGAGCTTTATACCGAGCGCTATGGGTTGCAGTACGGGCGGGTCAACTTCGAACTGTCACCCACCGCCCTGCACGCTGAAGCCGCCGCTGCACTGAAAGTCTCGATCGGCACGCCTGGGCTGTGCATCGCCAGAGTCAATCATGACCGCAACGGACGACTGATCGACTGCGACCTGGAATACTGGCGGCATGATGCGATACGGGTCAGTGCCGTGATGGGTGGGGACTGAAGGAACTGCTGCCACTGGCGTTAAGCTTCTGCTTTTGCTCTTCGAACCGGGATGGCATAGACGACGCCGACCGCCAAGTCGGCGCCGGAGTGAGGGAATCCCGCTTGAAGCGGGACTAGCCGTGGCAAGCGCTGAACTGACCCCCAAAGTAACTCGCCCAGCAGGGCGAAACCTGCAGTCCAGAAACCGCGAAAAAGGATTTTCTATCGCTGCGCAGATCACGCCTTTTCGCGGCTAGCCGCTCCTGCGGGCGAAGGCCGTCAATGGTCAAGGCAATTCGTTACTGGTGTAGAACGCGCCCAGGACTTTGACCAGGTGCGCCAGATCATGACTGCCCGCCAGCTCGCGAATCGAATGCATCGCAAAGGTCGGCAAGCCAATATCTACCGTGCGAATACCCAGATGACTGGCAGTGATCGGCCCAATGGTCGAACCACAGCCCATATCACTGCGTACCACGAAACTCTGCACCGGCACTTCCACCGCCATGCACAGATGACGGAAAAAACCGGCTGTTTCACTATTGGTCGCGTAGCGCTGGTTATTGTTGACCTTGATTACCGGGCCGGCATTGAGCTTGGGACCATGATTGCCATCATGCTTGTCGGCATAGTTAGGGTGCACGCCATGGGCATTGTCGGCAGAGATCAACAACGAGCGCTGGATCGTGCGCACGTAATCTTCATGATCACTGACCAGCCGCTGAACGATCTGCTCCAGCATCGGCCCGTCGGCGCCACAGGCTGAAGCCGAACCGATTTCCTCGTGATCGGTACAGACCAACAGGCAGGTTTCCTCGCTGTCGCTGCCCAGCAGCGCCTGCAGGCCGGCGTAGCACGACAGCAGGTTGTCCAGCCGCGCACCGGCGATGAAGTCGCCATTGAGGCCAATCACCGCGGCGCTCTGGGTGTCGTAGAAGCTCAGCTCGTAGTCGAGCACCACGTCGGCATTGAGATCGTGCTCACGGGCCAGTTGATCGGTGAGCAAGGCGCGGAAGTCCGGGCGTTCATCACCGGCCACCTGGGCGAGAATCGGTGGCAGCTCGATCTGCGGGTTGATCTGCCAGCCTTCGTTGGCGGTACGGTTGAGGTGAATCGCCAGGTTGGGGATCACCGCAATCGGCTGTTTGAAATTGACCAGCTGACTCTCGACCTTGCCGTCACGGCGGAAGGTCACACGCCCTGCCAGCGACAGGTCGCGGTCGAACCAGGGGGCAAGCAACGCGCCGCCGTAGACTTCCACACCCAGTTGCCAGAAGCCTTGGCGTTGCAGCTCCGGCTGTGGCTTGACCCGCAGGCACGGGCTGTCGGTGTGCGCGCCGACCATGCGGATGCCGCTGATCAGCGGTGAGTGGCGGCCCATGCGCCAGGCGACGACGGATGAGTCATTGCGGGTCACGTAATAGCGGCCGCCAGCCTCGACGGCCCAGGTGTCACGCTCGTCCAGGCGTTGGAAGCCACCGGCCTCCAGATGTTGCACCAGGGTCGCGGTGGCATGGAACGGGGTAGGCGAGGCCTTGAGGAAGTCGATCAGGCCCTTGTTCAACTCTTCACGCATAAGTCACTCCAGACAGCAATGGCGCGAGTTTAACGCATTGGCTGGCAATATGGCGCTTGTAGGAACGAGTGTGCTCGCGAAGGCGGTAGCCTTCGCCGCTAAAGCGGCTCCTACGGGTACGTGACAAAATCTCAGAACGGTGCCGGGCACTCGAAGCGTAACCGCTCGCCGCTGACCGGGTGGGTGAAGCTCAGCATGCTGGCATGCAGGCACAGGCGCGGATACGCCGCCAGTGCTTGCGGGTGGGCATAAAGGCCGTCACCCAGCAGTGGGTGACCGATCGACAGCATGTGCACACGCAACTGGTGCGAGCGTCCGGTGATCGGGGTCAGTTCGACGCGGCAATGGTCAGCGGCCCGTTCGAGGACTTTCCAGAACGTCAGGGCGTGCTTGCCATGCTCGTGGTCCACCACATGGCGCGGTTTGGTCGGCGGGTCGTAGCGCAGCGGCAGGTCAATGCTGCCGCTGTCCAGCGTCGGCTGGCCCCAGCACAGCGCGGTGTAGGCTTTCTCGGTCTCGCGGTCGTGAAACTGCCGCGACAGTTCGCGGTGGCTGTCGGCATCACGGGCCAGCAGGATGATGCCGGAGGTTTCCCAGTCCAGGCGATGCACGATGCGGGCCTCGGGGTAACCGTTTTCCTGCAGGCGGGTAATCAGGCAGTCCTTGTTGTCTTCGGCGCGGCCAGGAACCGACAACAGAAGCGTGGGCTTATCGATTACCAGGACGGCACTGTCCTGATGGAGGATGCGGATATTCGACAACGGCATGCGGGTAGACGGCCTCGGTACGCTATGAAAAACGCCAGCGGCGCAAGCAGCGACCCTCGACGGATGAGGGTTGCCGGTTGCGCCGCTGGCGACTGCCGGATCAGCGATCGGGCAGGGTGACGTTGAGTTCCAGAATCGAGCAGCTACCCTGGTTTTCCAGAGCGACCTGCACTTGATCGGACTCGATGTTGACGTATTTGCGGATCACTTCCACGAGTTCCTTCTGCAACGCAGGCAGGTAGTCGGGGGTGCTGTTACCGCGTTGGCCGCGCTCGTGCGCCACGATGATCTGCAGACGCTCCTTCGCAACCGAAGCGCTGCTGGCTTTCTTGCGGTCACGAAAGAAGTCAAAAATATTCATGCGTTAACCCCCGAACAGACGTTCAAAGAATCCTTTCTTTTTCTCATCCAGGAAGCGATGTTCCCGGTCCTTGCCAAGCAGGCGGTCGACGGCATCACTGTAAGCCTGGCCGGCGTCGCTCTGTTCATCGAGGATCACGGGAACACCCTGGTTGGACGCTTTGAGCACGGCCTGGGATTCAGGAATCACGCCCAGCAGGGTCACTGCCAGAATTTCCTTGACGTCATCCACGCCGAGCATTTCGCCCTTGCTGACGCGCTCCGGATTGTAGCGGGTCAGCAGCAGGTGTTCCTTGATCGGGTCTTCGCCGTTTTCGGCGCGGCGCGATTTGCTGGCCAGCAGGCCCAGCATGCGGTCGGAGTCACGGACCGAAGACACTTCAGGGTTGGTGACCACAATGGCTTCGTCGGCGAAGTACATGGCCAGGTGGGCACCGGTTTCGATGCCGGCCGGAGAGTCGCAGACGATGTATTCGAAGGACTGGCGCAACTCGTTGAGCACGCGTTCGACGCCGTCTTTGGTCAGGGCTTCCTTGTCGCGGGTCTGGCTGGCTGCCAGCACGTACAGGTTTTCGATCTTCTTGTCCTTGATCAGCGCCTGCTGCAGGTTGGCTTCGTTGTTGACGACGTTGACGAAGTCGTAAACCACGCGGCGTTCGCAGCCCATGATCAGGTCGAGGTTACGCAGACCGACGTCGAAGTCGACGATCACGGTCTTGTGGCCGCGCAGTGCGAGGCCGGTACCGATGGCGGCGCTGGTGGTGGTCTTGCCCACACCACCCTTGCCGGATGTAACTACGAGAATCTTGGCCAAGGTGTTTCACCCCTAGAGGATACGGACTATTGAAAGTCCCTGAAGAGCGTCCCTTGAAGCGGCGTCAGTAGAGCAATGCCGGAAATCATCAAATCATCGGCCTTTTATAGCGTCCCGTCGGGTGGCGCTGGATAAAACACACGTGTTTCTGAATTTCCTACAACCTTTGCTACGTTTTCGCGACGAGTCAGAGATGCTTAGGTAAATAGCGGCAGTATCCGTTAAAGCCGAATGATGTTCAACACGTCCCCGGACAGGCTGACCTGCACGCCGGTGCCCCATAACGGGTCCCTGCGCAGGTCTTCCGAAACCTTGTACTGACCGGCGATCGAGACCAGTTCGGCGCCCATCTGCTGGCAAAAGATCCGGGCCTTGGTGTCTCCTTTGATGCCGGCCAGTGCCCTGCCGCGCAACGGGCCATACACATGGATGTTGCCATCGGCCAGAAGTTCCGCACCGGGGCTCACTGGCGCTACCACGACCAGGTCGCCGCCCTGAGCATAGATCTGTTGCCCACCGCGCACCGGCGAGGTAATGACGCGGGTTGGCCGGACGGTCGGCTCGGGTGGCTTTTCCGGGGCTTTCGGCGCTGGCGGCGCGGCTTCTATCGGCTCCAGCGGCCGCTCGCGGGCACCGGAGGGCGGCAGCACCGGCAAGTCGATGGCAATCGCTGCGGCGATGTCTTCGATGCGGCTGGCGCGGATCGCCAGGGTCCGCAGGCCATGCTGACGGCAGATACGCACCAGACCCGGCAGGTCGACCGTGCCTTGCTGGGGCGCAATCTTGTCCAGAGCCAGAATCAGCGGCGTATTGCTGAAGAAATTCGGGGCCAGGGCGACCTTGGCTGCCAGTTGTCTGTCCAGAGCCTCAAGGTCAGTGCGTGCCAGTTCCATAACGGTGATGGCCAGCATGCTGCCCTTGAGCTGAAACACGGGGTCGAGGTTTTGCGATTCGGTCTGACTCATGGTCGGCATAGACAACAGCTTGTCGCTAAAAGTGCCGAGACTTATAACGAGAACATCCGTCAGCCGCAAGCCATGGCGAACCGATGTAGAATGCGCGGCCATTGTCCTGACGGAAGCCTAAATGGACCGCCCGCATTTTCGACCGTATTTTTTGCACCCGCGTTTCTGGGCCCTGTGGCTGGGCCTGGGGCTGCTGTGGCTGATCGTGCAGTTGCCGTACCGGCTGCTGCTGGTGCTTGGCCGCTGGCTGGGGTTGGTGATGTACGGGTTTGCCGCTGATCGAAAATACATTGCCGCACGCAACCTGGAGCTGTGTTTCCCTCAGTTGTCGGCGGCCGAGCGCAAACGCCTGCTCAAGGAAAACTTCGCCTCCACCGGCATTGCCTTCTTCGAAATGGCCATGAGCTGGTGGTGGCCACGACAGCGACTGGCCAGACTGGCGCACATCGAGGGTTTGCAACACCTGCGTGAGGCGCAGCAGGCTGGCGAGGGCGTGATCCTCATGGCCCTGCATTTCACCACGCTGGAGGTCGGCGCGGCGCTGCTCGGCCAGCAACACACCATCGATGGCATGTACCGCGAGCACAAGAACCCGCTGTTTGACTTCATCCAGCGCCGGGGCCGTGAGCGGCACAACCTCGACTCGCTGGCGGTCGAGCGCGAGGACGTGCGTGGCATGCTTAAACTGCTGCGCAAGGGCCGGGCTATCTGGTATGCCCCGGATCAGGACTATGGCGCCAAACAGAGTGTCTTTGTGCCGCTGTTCGGCATCCAGGCCGCGACCGTGACCGCAACCAGCAAATTTGCCAAGCTGGGCAAGGCTCGCGTGGTGCCGTTTACCCAGCAGCGTCTGGCCGATGGCCGTGGTTATCGGCTGGTGATTCATCCGCCGCTGGAGCACTTTCCCGGTGAAAACGACGAAGCCGATTGCCTGCGTATCAATCAATGGGTAGAAAAGGCCATTACCGAGTGCCCTACGCAATACCTGTGGGCGCACCGGCGCTTCAAAAGTCGGCCAGAAGGTGAGCCGAGGCTGTACGCAAAAAAATAAAAAATGGATGACTGAGGTTCGTTTTGATGGTTGAACCCGCAGTAGTTGGATCTTCAGATCAGGCCGTGACAGGCCTGATTCTTTCCGGTGGCGGTGCGCGTGCCGCCTATCAGGTCGGGGTTCTGGCCGGTATCGCCGACCTGCTGCCGTATGGCGCAATGAATCCGTTTCCGGTGATCGTCGGCACCTCGGCCGGCGCGATCAATGCGGTGAAACTGGCCAGCGACGCCATGCGCTTTCGCGTGGCGGTCCATCAACTGACCCTGTTCTGGCAAAACTTTCGCAGCCATCAAGTGCTACGCAGCGACTGGCCGGGGGTGATTCACCAGGCCAGCCGCTTCGTCGGCAAGAGCCTGCTGGGCCTTGGTTCCCAAGCCCCCGTGGCGCTGCTCAACAGCTCGCCACTACGTGATCTGCTCACCGAACGCATGGACCTGTCAGGCATCGAGCAGGCCATCGAGGCGCAACACTTGCGCGCGGTGGCGGTGACGGCGTTTGGTTATGAGTCTGGTCAGGCGGTGACCTTTTACCAGGGCAAAGGCAGTATCGAACCCTGGTTGCGTCATCGACGTGTGGGCCTGCCTTCGCGCTTGACCGTGGATCACCTGCTGGCCAGCTCGGCGATCCCGTTGTTGTTTGCGCCGGTCAAGGTCGAGCAGGAATATTTCGGTGACGGCGCGGTGCGTCAGTCGGCGCCGATCAGCCCGGCGCTGCATTTGGGGGCCAACCGGGTGTTGGTCATCGGGGTCAGCGGCAACCCGCGCGGGGTGCAAGCCCAGCCTCAGGTGCACCGGGTTACCACGGGTAATCAGCCGAGCATGGCGCAGATCAGCGGTCACCTGCTCAACAGTACGTTTATTGACAGTCTGGAAGGCGACATCGAGTTGCTGGAGCGGCTCAATACGCTCAGTGCACTGCTGCCCGACGAACAGGCGCGCCGCCAGCCGGGCATGGCGCCAGTCGAGGTGCTGGTGATCTCGCCGAGTCGCCCGCTGGACGAAATCGCCGCACGCCATCGCCACGAGCTGCCGCCAGCCTTGCGCACCTTCCTGCGCGGCCCGGGCGCGACCAAGACCAGCGGCGCCAGTGTTTTGAGCTACCTGTTGTTCGAAGCAGGCTATTGCAGCGAACTGATCGAACTGGGCCGGCACGACGCCAAGGTGCAGGGTGAAGAGCTAAAGCGGTTTCTGCGTATTGCCTGATTGAACCTGTGGGGCCTATCGCGCAGCAAACACATGACCCCGTAGGAGCCGCTTCAGCGGCGAAGGCTAGCGGCGGAGCCTTCGCGGCTGAAGCCGCTCCTACTCATAGCGCCGATATCAGAACCCGACAGTCGCCGACAGCAGGTAGGTACGCGGGGTCGACAGGGTCAGGCCTGGTTCGCTGTCGTCGGAGGCACCGGCCGAGGCCCAGTAGGCTTTGTCCAGAACGTTCTCGACATTGGCGCGCAGGGTGACGTCGGTGCTGTTGACCTTGAAGGCGTAGCGCGCGCCGAGGTCCACCCGTTGCCAGCTATCGATGGACTTGCTGTTGGCCTGGTCCAGATATTGCGAGCTGGAGTGGATGCCGCGGGCGGTCAGGGTCACGCCCTGTACGCCTGGCACATCCCATTCGGCGCCGAGATTGACGTTGTACTTGGGCGTGGCCGGTGCGCGGTTGCCGTCATAGACACCATTGACCGTGTCGGTCAGTTCGCTGTGGATGTACATCACCCCGCCCAGCAGGCGCACGCCTTGCAGCGGTTCACCGAACACGTTCAACTCCAGGCCGGTGTTTTCACGCTTGCCGCTGGGGCCGAATACCCGTGTGGTGGCGTTGGTCTCGTAGGCCGGCTGCTTGACCCGGAACACGCTGGCGGTGAAGGCCATCGACCCCAGGTCGTATTTGCTGCCGATCTCGACCTGACGGCTGATGAACGGCGCGAAGATCTGGTTTTCGTTGATCGAGGTCGACGGGGCGATTTTGCCCAGACTCAGGCCTTCCATGTAGTTGGCGTACAGCGACCACTGATCGGTGACCTTGTACACCACGCCGCCGGAGGGCGAGAACTTCTTCTCGTCGTAGGCCGTCTCGCCACGCACACCATCGCTCCAGTCTTCGACCTGCACCCGCTGGAAGCGTCCGCCCAGGGTGACCAGCAGACGGTCATCAAAGAACCCCAGGGTGTCGGCCAGGCCGATACTGTCGAAGCGGTTCTCGGTGTAGTCCTTTGAGTCCAGGCGGGTCGGGGTGTTCGGCAGAGCGCGTTGCACCGGGTTGTAGATATTGCCCGCTGCGGTGGCATAACGCGCGCCGCCGTTGGTGAAGTCCATGTAAAAGTGCGTGGCCGAGATGTTCAGCTCGTGGCTGACCGGGCCGGTCTGCAGCCATTTGCGCGCCCCCACGGTGGCGGTGCGTACGCTCTCGTCACGGGTGAAGAAGCGTGGCGAGACAGTGAAGTCGCCGGCGTTGTTGCTGACCGACACTGCATGACGCATGAACTCGTGGTTGCTCTCGCGGGCGCCGACCGCGCCGTAGACCATGAACGAGTCGCTGATGTCGTATTCGGCGTTCAGATCGCCGAAGGTGTCGTTGGTACTGGCCCAGCTCCAGGCCTGGGCGTAGTTCTTGTCGATGGCACCGGCACTGGGGACCCGGGCGTTGGCGCCGACCTGGATACGCTCCTGTGGCGCATCGGTATCGCGTTCGGTGCGGCCGATATCCGCCGAGACGCGCAGCCGCTCGCCACGGAAATCCAGGCCCAGCACCGACAGTTCGCGGTCAACGTGCTGGTGATCCCACTCAGTATCACCGGACTGCTTCACGCTGTTGAAGCGGATGCCGTATTCATTGTTGTCACCAAAACGCCGGCCCAGATCCACGGCACCGCCAACCTGGCTGTCGGAGGCGACGCTGCCGGTGAACTCGGTAATGGGTTTATCGGTGGCGCGCTTGGCGACCACGTTGACGCCGCCGCCGATGCTGCCGCGTGGCGAAATACCGTTGAGCAATTGGTTGGTGCCTTTGAACACGTCAACCCGGTCGGCCATTTCCATGTCGATAGAGTAGGTCGGCAACACGCCGTACAGGCCGTTGTACGACACATCGGTGTTGAACAGGCTGAAGCCACGAATGGTGAACTGCTCGAAGCGCCCGCCGGCCGGGTTGGTGGCGCGCACCGACGGGTCACTGGCCACCAGATCACTGAGGGTCCGGGCCTGCAGGTTCTTGGCGGTTTCGCTGGTATAGGTGGTACTGCTCAGCGGCGTGTCCATGAAGTCCCGCGAGCCGAGCAGGCCCAGCGAACCGCGCCGCGCCACCTGATTACCGGCGTAGCGCTCACCGTCACCGTTGAACGACAGAATACTGGTGCTGACGATCGCGGTGCTGCCCAGTTCCAGCGTGCCTGCGCCGGACGCCTGAGGGGCCGGAACCAGGGTGTAGCTGCTGTTGCCCACGCTTTGCAGTTGCAGGCCGCTGCCTTGCAGCAGCCGGGCAAAGCCGTCTTCGACACTGTAGCTGCCCGACAGGCCGGTGCTTTGCCGACCCTGGACCAGTCCTGGCTCTACCGAAAGGCTGACCCCGGCCAGCCCGGCGAAACGGGTCAGCGCCGAGCCGAGATCGCCGGCCGGGATGTCATAGCTTTGCTGCTGGGTCTGCGCAACGGCCATTTGCGGCAGCAGCGCGGGTACGCCCAAAGCCAGGCCCATGCCCAGGTTCAGGCACAACGTTGAGCGGGAAATCGAGGACGCCAGAAGCGAACGGCGGCGTGGCAGTGCGGGCATTGAGGTGCTCTCTTTTTGAGTACTGATAAGACTCATGACACGCGAGACAGGAAAAGGGGACAGGCCTGCCAAAAAAATCTGCCCGCAGAGCGATTTAATCCCGATGTCATCGAACCGACGGGGCTCTGCGGGGTTCCGATACTCAGCTATTTAATGCAATCGAGGGGGGAGACCATCATGCAACGACGCACTCTGGGCGCGACCGGTTTCGACATTTCGCCGCTGGTATTCGGCGGCAATGTATTGGGCTGGACCATCGATGAGAAAACCAGCTTTGCGGTGCTGGACGCCTTTATCGACCACGGTTTCGATGCCATCGACACCGCTGACGTCTACTCGGCCTGGGCTGAAGGCAATCAGGGCGGAGAGTCGGAAACCATCATCGGCAACTGGCTGCAGGCCCGGCCGGGGCTGCGCGACAAGATCCGGTTGTTTACCAAGGTCGGTTCGCAGATGGGCAGCGAAGAGTGCAAAGGCTTGTCGCAGCGCTGGATCGATCAGGCCGTGGAAGCGTCGCTGGCGCGGCTGCAGACCGATTACATCGACCTGTACTTCTCTCACTGGCCCGATCCTGAGGTCGCTTATCAGGAAACCCTGGCGGCTTACGGCAAGCTGCTCGGAGAAGGCAAAATCCGCAGCATCGGCGCGTCCAATCTCAATTATGAGCAACTGGTCGAGGCCCTGACTGTCGCCCAGCAACCGGGCCTGCCGTCCTATCAGGTGCTGCAACCGGAGTTCAACCTGTACGACCGTGAAGGCTTTGCCGGCGACCTGCAGCAACTGTGCATCCATGCCGATATCGGTGTGGTGACCTACTACAGCCTGGCGTCGGGCTTTCTGTCCGGCAAATACCGCTCCGAGGCTGACCTGCACAAGAGCCAGCGCGGCGGCGGCATCGGCAAATACCTCAATCGCCGTGGCCTGGCGATTCTCGATGCGCTGGACGACGTGGCGATGACCCACAGTGCCAGCCCCTCGGAGGTGGCACTGGCCTGGCTGCTACGCCAGCCCGGCGTCACGGCGCCGATTGTCAGCGCAACCAGCGTGGCCCAGGTCGAAAGCCTGGCCCGTGCGGCGACCTTGCAATTGAGTGATGAAGAGGTGCTGCGCTTGAGCAGGCTTTGATTGATCGCTACTGAATAGGTCGACCCGAGCGTCAAGTCAAAGGGTATAGCGGGATGCTTACCCGCTTGTGCACAACTCGCTACACTCGCCAGCTTTCAAGGATTTTCCCGGGACCTGGAATGCCGCCTTCATCCTCGCTGCAGCGCAAACACCTGATCCGCTGGCTTTATCTGGTTGCCGGTGGGCACCTGCTGGGCGGGTTGCTGCTCAGTTGGGCGGCGCCCAGCGGGCTGTTCGATCAGTATCTGGCGTCGCTGGAACAGGCGTTCTGGGGAGCCGTTGCACCGCTCGCGGCGCGTGAGCAGCAGACCTGGTGGCTGGCGCTGTTTGGTGCGACCTTGCAGAGTTATTCGCTTTACATGCTGGCGTTGATTCATATCGGCAGCCGCGTGCGCCAGCCGATGGTCTGGGGCTGGCTGATGGCCGGGCTGCTGCTGTGGGCGCCGCAGGATATTGTGATTTCCTTGCAGGCCGGCGTCTGGTCGCATCTGCTGATCGACAGCCTGGCGCTGCTCGCGCTGGTGCCGCCGTTGCTGTGGCTGTACCGTCATGACCGGAGTGCAGCGTGAGCAAGCCCTTGATGTACCTGTTGGCCGGCAACGGCAGCACCGCCCGCTGGTGGGATGATGCGCTGCCACACTTTCACCACTACCGGGTTCAGGCGCTGGAGTTGCCGGGCTTTGGGGACAACCCCGAGCCACCCTGCAGTGACCTTGATGGTTATGTCAGTGCGCTGATCGCTGCCACCCGGCCCGGCAATGCGATCATGGCCCTGGGTGTCAATGCCTTGCTGGTGTTGCATGCCTTGCAGCGTCAGCCGGGGCACTTTTCTCGCAGTGTATTGCTGGCGCCGGTGGGCGCCTTTCTTTGGCAGCGGCGGCTTCCGGCGCTGATGTCGCCGCTGCCGATTCGCAAGACCATCCATTGGCTGCTGGCCAATCGACCGACTTTGTTCGCCAGCAAGTTTTCCCGTCGCAGCTGGACCCCGGCGCAGTACCAGCGCATGGGCGAGGGGTATGCGCGTTGCCGGGCGTTTGTGCCGTATTGGGATCTGCTGCGCGCCAGCACCGCGCTGCCATTGCTGGAATGGGTCCAGGACCCGGTCGAGCTGGTATGGGGCGATCAGGATGGCGTGCTCGGCATCGAACAGGCGGCGGCCTGGTCGGCGATTCTGGCGCGGGCCGATTTGCGCATCAGCCTCAAAGCGGGCTGGGGGCATTACCCATGGATCGATGATCCGGCCGGTTTCGTTGGCTGGCTGGAGTCGGGCGAGCAGGGCTTTGTCGCCCACACCAAGGGCGGCCGCCTGCAGTTGGCGCAAATGGCCGGGCAACCGGTGCCGGCGGCGCTGGTAGTGCAGAGCAGCAGCGACTCGCGCCTGCCAGAGTTACTGGGCGCGGCAGCCGATACCCTTTGGGCGGTGCGTTCATCCAGTTTTAGCGAGGATCAGGCCGATGCTGCCAATGCCGGGTTGAGCACCACCTTCCTTCGTGTTACGCCCCAAGAGGTGAGCGCACGGGTTGATGAGCTGCTTGGCGCGGGAGTCGAGCAAGTGGTGGTGCAGCGCTTCATCAAACCAGTGATTTCCGGTATTGGTTTCGTGCGCCATCTGGCGGTCGAGCTGGAGTGGGTCGAGGGGCACCTGGAGTCGCTGGCCGACGGCCAGGTCAGCCCACAGCGGGCGACGATTTCCCGGTTGGGCCAGGCGTGGAGCAGCGGATCATTCAAGCCTTGTCGCGGGCTGACGCAAACGATGCTCTGGGACTTTTTACAGGGTGTACTGCGGGTTTTTCACTATGTGCCCGGCGATGTGGAATGGGCCTGGGACGGCCAGCAGTTATGGCTGTTGCAGTACCGGCCGATCAGCGATTACGGCTGGCGTCGGCATTTGACGGCGGCGAACATCGCCGAGATCCTGCCGCCGCAGCCGAGCCGGTTTGTCGAGTATGGCCAGCGCCGTGCTGCCGCGAGTATTCCGGCGATCATGGCGGGTTGGGATGCGCGGGTGTTGCAGGATAACGAACCCTTCACCGCCGTGTTTGGCGGCGCGTCGTATATCAACAATGACCTGTTCCTGGCGCGTCTGGCCGATTGGGGCATTCCCTCCAGCCACTATGCCGGTGAAGTCGGCGGCGCCACGCCGCACCTGCCGATGCGACCCTGGCGGCTGTTGCGCTCATTGCCGGTGTTGCTGCGCATGCAGCGTATTGCGCGTAGGCACCTGTTGACCCTTGAGCAACAGTTTCAGCGCTTCGACGCCGAACTTGCGCAACAGGTCGAGCAGGGCGCCAACGGCCAGCAACTGGCCGACTGGTTCAGCCGCTTCTACGTGTTCGTGGTGCAGGGCAACCTGTGCATTGCCACTGCGTTGGCCAGCAGTGGTGGGGCGGCGCTGGGCCGGCCACCGACGGCATACGACAACCTGCAAAACTGCCCGCACCGGCTGCCCTGGGAAACTGACCCTGGCACGCCACGACCGGCACTGACCGCCTTGCCGCTACAGGCTTTCCCGCAATGGCCGCTGGCAATCGGCCTGGCGCACAAAGCCGGCTTGCCAGGACTGCGTGGCTACTACCTGCAAGTGCGCGAGTGGTATCGCGACAACCTGATGCGCATTTTCTTTCGTCTGCATCACGCCATGCCCGAGGCCGAGCGCGGGCATTGGTTCGCGCCGCATCCTGACGTGCGCAACCGCGATGGCAGCTTCTGGCAGGACGGCCGTGAAGGTCGCGAGCAGGCGGCCGGGTTCATGATTTATCCGGGGCAGGTGCGCGGCATTCTGGGCCAGGACATTTTGCTGGAAGACACCCTCGATCCTGGCCGTCATGCGCATTACCAGGCCGCCAAAGCGGTGATTGCGCGAATGGGCGGACGGTTGTCGCACGGCTCGACGCTGTTGCGTGAACTGCGCAAGCCATCGGCCGTGCTGCCGCAGGTTGACCCGGCCTGGCTGGGTCAGGAAGTGATTTACTGCGATGGGGTCTTGCGGCGGGCGGAGCAAAATCCGCCGGGTCCAGAACAGCCGCTGTCTTGAAAGATTGTCGCCAGCAGAACTGCCTTCACGTTTACCGAGGCAGTTCTGCCGACAACCCTGTCTTAGCGTGCGTTCAGATCTTCTGCTTGCTGTAGTTGTACACCATCGCGCTGTTCCCATCGTGCTATCACCAGCGGCGCAAGAGCATTGCCCAGCACATTGAGGGCGGTGGTGGGCATCTCCATCAGGCGGTAGACGCCGGCGATGAAAGCCACGCCTTCGAGCGGCAGACCGGCACTGGCCAGGGTGGCGGACAGGATCACAAACATGAACCCCGGCACGCCTGCTGCGCCCTTGGAGGTCAGCACCATGGTCACCACCAGCAGTGCCTGCTGGGTGAGCGACAGCTCGATACCGTATAGCTGCGCGACAAACAGGGTGCCGATACCGAGAAACAGCGAAGCACCGTCCAGGTTGAACGAATAGCCCACCGGCACCACGAAGCTCACCAGCGAACGTGGCGCGCCGTAGCTCTCCAGCTTCTTCATCAGTTGTGGCATCACCGCGGCGGAGCTGGCGCTGGAGAAGGCCAGCAACAGTTCATCCTTGATGTGGCGCATCAGTCCGAACAGGCTGATGCCGTTGTAACGCGCAATACTGCCCAGCACTACCAGTGTAAAGAACAGGATCGCCACGTAACTGACCAGAATCAGCTTGCCCAGCGGCAGCAAGGAGCTGAAGCCGAAGTTCGATACCGTGACGGCGATCATGCCAAACACCCCGATTGGTGAGTAGGCCATGATCATTGAGGTCACCCGAAACATCGCATCCGAGACTGCGCGCAGGGTGTCGATCAGCGGTGCCTTGCGGGCTTCATCGAGTTGCCCGACTGCCAGACCGAACATCACCGCGAAAAACAGCACCGACAGCAGGCTGCCCTGGGCCATGGCGTTGATGATGTTGTCCGGGATGATGCCGACGATGATCTGGCCCAGGCCGCGATGGGTATCGGCGCCCGGTACTGTGATGGCAGCGGCTTTGAGACTGCCCAGTTCAGTGCCCGCACCAGGTTGCAGCAGGTTGCCGATCAGCAGGCCGATGATGATCGCCGTAGTGGTCACTGCGAAGAAATACAGCAGCGCCCGCACGCCGATGCGCCCCAGTGCCTTGCCGTCACCATGACCGGCGATGCCGACCACCATGCACGAGAAGACGATGGGCACCACGATCATTTTCATCAGCTTGATGAAGATGTCGCCGGCCGGTTGCAGGACGTTGGCCACCAGCCATTGTTTCGAGTCCGGGAATTCATGCAGCAGCGCGCCAAGGGCGATGCCGGCCACCAGACCGATGAGGATTTGCCAGACCAGGGGGATACGAGGTTGCATAGAGACACCCTAAATGCGTTGTTGTTATAGGCAGCGTCTGGCCATCCCTGGCCGCAGTATCCATTAATCAGCTCAGGCGCTCTGCGGCGTCCTTGAAGCGGCGGCATCCTTGTTCGATGACCTCAATGGCACTGGCAAACGACAGGCGAATATACGGCGACATGCCGTAAGCCGCGCCGCCTACCGTGGCCACACCGGCCTCGTTGAGCAACCAGGTCACCACGTCGGTGTCGCTGTGCAGCACGGCACCTTCCGGCGTACGTTTGCCGAGCAGGCCCGAGACATTGACGAAGGCATAGAACGCACCCGCCGGCGGCGTGCAGCTCAGGCCGGGAATCTCTGCCAGCAGATCCAGCATCCGTGCCCGACGCTGCTGGTAGACCTCGCGCATCGCCGCGATGGGCTGCTGGTCACCGGCAAATGCTGCGACGGCTGCGGCCTGGCTGATCGAGCTGGGGCAGGTGGTGGTCTGCGACAGCAGCTTGGCAACCGCCGCGATCAGAAACGCGGGGCCGGCACCGAACCCCAGGCGCCAGCCAGTCATGGCGTAGCCCTTGGACGCACCGTTGATGATCAGGGTGCGCTGCTTCAGGTCTGGGGCGACATTGAGCAGTGATACATGCCGCGCCTCGCCGAACACGAAGTGCTCGTAGATTTCGTCGGACATCACCAGCACCTGTGGGTGGCGACGCAAGACGTTGGCCAGCCCCGACAGCTCGGCCTCGCTGTACACCGCACCGCTGGGGTTGTTGGGGCTGTTGAGGATCACCCACTTGGTGCGTGGAGTGATGGCTTGTGCCAGCTCCTGCGGGCTGAGCTTGAAGCCCTGGGCCTCGCTGCCGGGGATGATCACCGGGTTGGCGCCGTTAAGGCGGGCAATGTCCGGGTATGAGACCCAATACGGCGTGTGCACGATCACTTCATCGCCGGGGTTCAGGGTCGCGGCCAGGGCGTGGTAGATGATGTGCTTGCCGCCGCAGCCGGCGACCACTTCATCAACCGTATAAGGCAGGTCGTTGTCGCGTGCCAGTTTGGTGACGATGGCCTGGCGCAGCGCCAGGGTGCCGGTGGTGGCGGTGTAGTGAGTGTCTCCGCCGCGCAGGGCCGCTTCGGCCGCTATGAGGATGTGCTCCGGGGTGTCGAGGTCTGGTTCGCCTACGGTTAAATTGACGATATCGCGACCTTCGGCGCGCAACTGGCTGACCAGCGCGTTGGCGGCGATGCTCGGCGAGGGCTGGATGTCCAGCAGGCGCTGGGAGAGAAAAGCGTGGCTCACAGGTCGTTCTCCAGCAGGCCGAATTTCTTCAGTGGGGCTTCGATCCACGATTGACTGGGGTTGCCGGTGGCGATCTCGGCTTTAACTGCTTCTTCGAACTCGGCATGCCGGGCCGCTGCGCGCAGGACGTCGTCGGCCAGTGCCTGCGGGAAGGCCACCAGGCCGTCTTCGTCGCCGACGATCAGGTCGCCCGGTTCGATGATCATGCCGCCAATCGACACCGGTACGTTGATTTCGCCAGGGCCGGTCTTGTACGGGCCGCAGTGCACCACGTCACGGGCATAGCAGGGCACGTCTTCGAAGCTGGCGACATCGCGGATCGCACCGTCGATCACGAAGCCCACGCAGCCGCGCTGCAGCGCATACAGCTTGATCAGCTCGCCGATCATGGCGTTGGTGGTATCGGCCTGGCCGTCCACCACCAGCACATGGCCGGGCTGCAGCAGGGTCAGCGCCTTGTAGATGTACAGGTTGTCGCCGGGGCGGGTCTTGACCGTCAGTGCGGTACCCACCAGCTTGCCGGAGCGGTTGTAGCGGGTCAGGCCACGGGCACCAATGTGCCGGCCCAGATTGTCGCTGATGTGCGGGGTGACCACATTGTGCAGGGCTTGAACCACCGCGCTGGAGGCCAGCGGTGGCGAAGGCAGGATGCGGGTGCCGGGTAATGACATGAGAACCTCCGGTTGGGTGAGCGCCGATCAAGGCTGTGGTCCGGATGGTAGGGCTGGCGTATAAATACTTTTAGCGATATTTTTCGCTGATTAACCATCACTAAAATGAATGTAAACACGTCCAGGAGCGCACCGGGTGGTCACTTTCAAGCAGATGGAAGCGCTGTTCTGGATTGCCGAAACCGGCAGTTTCGAAGCTGCCGCCAATCATCTGAACATGTCGCAGTCAGCCATTTCCAAACGCATTCAGGAGCTGGAAGACACCTTTGAGGTTCAACTGTTCGACCGTAGCAAACGCAACGCCCGGCTGACAGAAAAGGGTGCCGAACTGCTCGACTGTACCCGCGAGTTGCTGGAGCGCCGCGACGTGCTGCTTGAGCGCATCAGCTCGCAGAACGTGCTGGTGCGCCGCCTGCGCCTGGGGGTGACTGAGCTGACTGCATTGACCTGGCTGCCGGCGTTCATCGACGCGATTCGCCAGGCTTATCCCAAGGTGCAGATCGAGCCTACTGTCGAACTGAGCAGCGAGCTGTTGCGCAAGCTGGAGGGCGATCAACTGGACGTGATCGTGATGCCAGATGTGCTCGACGATGTACGCTTTGTCTCGGTCCCGCTGCAGAGCGTCGACAACACCTGGATGTGCGCACCGGGCATGCTGCCGGCTGACCGCACGGTGGACCTGACCGAGCTGGCACAGGTGACCGTGCTGACCCAGGGGGCGAGTTCCGGCACCGGGCTGATCTATGAGCGCTGGCTGGCCCTGCACGACATTCAGTTGCCACGTACGCTGACCAGCCACAATCTGCTGGTGCAGGTCGGCCTGACCATCTCTGGTATCGGTGTGAGTTATCTGCCGCAGAACTGCTTGTCACACCTGACCGGGCGCGGGGTGCTGCAAGTGGTGCGCACCCTGCCTGAACTGCCTCCCATTCAATACGCCGCGATCTACCGTGCAGATCGCCGCCATGGCATCAACCCGCACATCGTCGAACTGGCCAGCCAGCATTGTGATTTTGCGCGGTTGTTGATGGCGATGGGCTGAGCGAGGTTATTTACCAGGCCCAGGCCGCGCCCTGATTCGGTTCAGTCACCGACCAGATGCAAGAAGTGCATGTGCCGCTCGTACTGGTCGAGGATGTCGCCGATCACGTCTTCGCGTGACCAGCCCATCACATCATGGTCCTGGCCGCCTTCGCGCAGGTGCACTTCGGCGCGGAAGTACTTGCGCTCTTCGTTCTGGGTATCACCCATCACGAAACTGGGCATCGCATAGGCCTTGGGGATCACCGCATACAGGTATTCAGGGTTGTCCAGCGGGCCGACGGTCAGCCTTACACTGCCATCCTCACCGTCGTCCACCTGGCAGGCATAGCCCTGGCGACGCCACTCTTCGGCCACCGATACACAGGCCGGTTTGGCCACTTCGCTGATAAAGCGCACCACGTGGGCGCGACGCGGGAACATCGCCATGTTGCGCAAGCGCCGCTGCCAACTGCCGGGGGTACGGGCGGTGGACGCCGAGATACTGTAGTGGCGCAGGCCGCGTTTGGTCGCGTCGAGCTTCAGCGCTTTGAGCAGGCCGCGCATGCTGAACAGCAGGGCAATGGTGAAAGGCAAGGCACTGGCGATAGTCGCTGTCTGCAACGCCTTCAAGCCATCGGCCAGCAACAGGGCGATGGCCACCAGGCCCATGCTCGCCGCCCAGAAGATCCGTTGCCACACCGGGGTGTGGTCATTGCCGCCCGAGGCCAGCATATCGACCACCATGGCCCCGGAGTCAGCCGAGGTGACGAAGAACACCACCACCATGATGATCGCCAATACCGAAATGAAGCTGGCGAACGGGAAGTGCTGCAAGAAGGCAAACAACGCCAGCGCGGTGTCTTTGTCGATGGCAGCGGCCAGGTCGGCCATGCCCTCATCGAGGATCAGGTGAATCGCGGTGTTGCCAAACACGGTCATCCACAACAGGGTGAAGGCGGTCGGCACCAGCAGCACGCCGGTGACGAACTCGCGGATCGTCCGGCCGCGGGAAATGCGCGCGATGAACAGGCCCACAAACGGCGACCAGGCCAGCCACCAGCCCCAGTAGAACAGGGTCCAGCCGCCGATCCAGTCGGACGGCTCATAGGCATACAGGTTCAGGGTGCGGCTGACGATGTCGCTGAGGTAACCGCCGGTGTTCTGTACGAAGGTTTGCAGGATCAACACCGTGGGGCCTAGCAGCACCACCATCAGCAACAGCAACACGGCCAGCCCCAGATTCAGTTCCGAGAGGCGGCGGATGCCCTTGTCCAGGCCTGAAACCACCGACAGGGTGGCCAGTGCCGTCGTACCGATGATCAGCACAATCTGCACACCGGTACTCACCGGTAAGCCGAACATGGCGTTCAGACCGGTATTGATCTGCGCGACGCCGAAGCCCAGCGAAGTGGCCACCCCCAGCACCGTACCGATGATCGCGAAGATATCCACGGCATGGCCGATCGGGCCGTTGATGCGTTCGCCGATCAGCGGGTAAAGCGCTGAGCGCAGGGTCAACGGCAGGCCATGACGGTAACTGAAGTAGGCCAGAATCAGCGCCACGATGGCGTAGATCGCCCAGGCGTGCAGACCCCAGTGGAAGAACGTGATCTCCATCGACTCGCGCGCCGCCGCCACGCTGTAGCCGTCACCGTAGGGAGGGTTGATGAAGTGCATCACCGGCTCGGCCACGCCGAAAAACATCAGACCGATGCCCATGCCGGCCGAGAACAGCATGGCAAACCAGGTGGTGCTGCTGTAGTCGGGGGTGCTGTGGTCCGGACCGAGCTTGATGTCGCCATAGCGGCTGATGCCGAGAAACACCACGGTACAGAGGATGATTGCGACCGCGAGGATGTAGAACCAGCTGACATTGGTGATGATCCAGTTCTGGATCAGGCTGAACATGGTCTGCGCGGTGCTCTGAAAGGCGCTGGTGAACAGCACCAGCAGCAGAAGCAGGACTGCCGAAATCCAGAACACCGGTGGGTTGAGGGCGGATTTGGGGGTTGGCTCGTTCTTCTGGGCCATAGCTGATTGCGATCTCCGATCAAGCGAATTGCACACGCCGTGGCGCGGGTTGAAACACGGTGCTTAAGCAGGGGCCATGAAGTCCAGCGCGATTGCGACCGTCGCGTACCTGTGCTCGACATGACATCCACAAAAAAGCCCCGCAAGCCAGGGCTGGCGGGGCTTTGGTTAACTCACCTCAAACGATCAGCGCAGGGTCGAACGTGGCGCGACTGGCTGGTTGTCGTTGGAGATGGTGACTTCCACACGACGGTTCATGGCGCGGCCGGAATTGCTGGTGTTGTCGGCCACCGGATATTCCTTGCCATAGCCCTGAGCGACGATGCGCAGCGGGTCTACACCGGCACGCACCAGTGCTGCGCGCACCGAATTGGCACGGCGCTCGGACAGTTCCTGGTTGTAGCCAGCGGAGCCGGTGCTGTCGGTGTAGCCTTCGACGATCACTTTGCGGTCAGGGTTTTCCTGCAGGAAGCCGGCCAGCTTGGCAATGTTACCCTGTGCGCCCGGCTTGAGTTCGGCCTTGTTGTAGTCGAACAACACGTCACCGAAGGTCACCAGCGTACCGCGCTCGGTCTGCTTGGCGTTGAGGCTTTCCTTGAGTTTGGCGATCTGCGCGTCGCGCGCATCCAGACGAGCCTTGGCGCGTTCGGCGCCGGCTTTCTGCAGGTCGGCTTCAGCGGTACGCAAGGCGATGGTCTGCTTGGCCACTTCGATACGCTGAATGGTCAGGTACGAGAGCTGATCGACCTTCTTGGCGTCTTCGCCGTCACGGAAGGCTTTGTCGGCCTTGGTCAGCCAGTCGTTGGCGTCCTTGGTTTCCAGGGCCGCAACCTTGGTCGCTTCAGGGTTGCTTTGCAGCGCAGAGAAGTTGGTACGCGCTTGCTCCAGGCTTGGGTTCGGCTTGGTAGCGCAGGCCCCCAGGGCAACGCTCACGGCCAGCAGGGCAGGGATCATCAGTTGTTTGCGCATGGTTTGGTCGTCCTTAAATCAATGGCGAATACGTGAAAATGCGAAAGGGAGCGGCTTACTGGATCTGACGCTGGCTTTCTTCACGCAGTTCGTTCACACCTTGGCGAGCGTCCTGCACGGCTTTCTGGGCCTTGGCGGCCTGGGCTTTGCGTTCGGCAACGCGCGCGTCCCACTCGGCCTGCTCGGCCAGACGGCGTGCTTCGTCATACTTGTGATCCTGCATGGCCACATCGGCCTGGCGCAGCTTGTCTTGCGCGGATTTCATTTCCACTGCAGCGAACTCGGTGCCACCGGCGCTGACTGCGCTGTTCACCGCAGACTGGGTGACTGCGTACTGTTCCGACGGCGGGTTGCCGGCACAGCCGGCCAGTACCAGAGAGCTACCCAGGGCCAACGCAGCCAGTTTCAGCCCACGCAGACGTGCGAACGGGGTTTTGGCAGTGAGGTTGTTCATGGTCATCAACTCCATTGTTTAACTCCAAGTGCTTGGTTATCCATGACAGTGGCGGCCGGGAAGTGAGGCAAGCGACGCTTGGGCGCCTGTTACCTGCGGTCTGTTCCTGTAATGGCTAATGGGTCGGACCTGTGGCTTTTTTAAATAGTTCAGAGATTTTTCCAGGCTGCCCGGTCAGCTTTTTCGGGGCAGGAAATCACCGGCGTGGCGTGCCGTGAACGCCAAAAGCCCTCCAGGCAGAGGGCTCGGGAAAGACGCGGGGGGTTACCTGAGAATTCGTTGCTCGGCGGCTACGAACGCCGGGGTTTTGCCGGCATCGGCGTACACCGGCTCGCCTTCTTCGACGCGGATCACCTCTGAACCTTGCACGTAAGGAATGGCCGCTTCGGCTTCTTGAAGCGCCGCATGCAGCAGGCCCTCGGTGATGGTCGCTTCATCCAGGCCGTAGGCTTCGGCCAGCGCCTTGATTTTCACCAGGTCGTGACGGTACAGGCTCAGGGTCACTTCACTGCGTTCGTGCTGTTGCCGGGCCTTGGCTTCCCATTCGCTGAGCAGGGTCTGAAAACTGTTCATCAAGATGCCTCCACGAGTGTCGGGTACTGCCTTTGGACCCTTGCGATGTGCCGGGGGTTCGCAAAGGGTTTGGCAGCAGCGGTTTTTTGCGGCACTGTCGGTCTCACAACAACAGTAAGGAGGACTGAGGATGGCCGATATAGATGCCCGTTTGCGCGAAGACGTCCACTTGCTGGGCGAGCTGTTGGGCAACACGATCCGCGAGCAGCGCGGCGCGGACTTTCTCGACACCATCGAGCGCATTCGCAAGGCCGCCAAGGCCGGCCGTCGTGGTTCAGCACAGGGTGCCGAACAGCTCACTGCCAGTGTCGCCAGTCTGGACGAAGATGAGCTGCTGCCGATGGCGAGGGCTTTCAACCAGTTTCTCAACCTGGCCAATATCGCCGAGCAGTACCAGCTGTTGCGCCGCCGCGACGACAGCCAGGCTGCGCCGTTCGAAAGCACGGTATTGCCTGAGTTGCTCGAGCGCCTCACCCAGGCCGGGCACAGTAGCGAGGCGCTGGCCCGCCAGTTGGGCAAGCTGGACATCGAACTGGTCCTCACCGCCCACCCTACAGAGGTGGCGCGGCGCACCCTGATCCAGAAGTATGATGCGATTGCCGATCAACTGGCCGCGCTCGATCACCGCGACCTTAATAGTCAGGAATACGAACAGATTGTCACCCGCCTGCAGCGGCTGATCGCTGAGGCCTGGCACACCGAAGAAATCCGCCGTACCCGGCCCACGCCAGTGGATGAAGCCAAATGGGGCTTCGCAGTCATCGAGCATTCGTTGTGGCAAGCCATCCCCAGTTACCTGCGCAAGGCTGATCAGGCGCTGCACGCCGCCACCGGGTTTCGGCTGCCGCTGGACGCCGCGCCGATCCGCTTTGCGTCGTGGATGGGCGGCGACCGTGACGGTAACCCCAACGTCACCGCCAGTGTGACCCGGGAGGTGTTGCTGCTGGCGCGCTGGATGGCGGCCGATCTGTACCTGCGCGACGTCGACAGCCTGGCCGCCGACCTGTCGATGCAAGAGGCCAGCGCCGAACTGCGCGCCAGAGTCGGCGACAGCGCCGAACCCTACCGCGCCGAACTCAAACACTTGCGTGAGCGACTGCGGGCCACGCGCAATTGGGCGCATGCTTGCTTGAGTGTCCCCCAGCCCGCGCCAGAGGCGGTGCTGCATGACAACCGCGACCTGCTCGAACCCCTGCAACGGTGTTATCAGTCGCTGCATGACTGCGGCATGGGCGTGATTGCCGATGGCCCGCTGCTTGATTGCCTGCGTCGGGCGGTGACCTTCGGCTTGTTCCTGGTCAGGCTCGACGTGCGCCAGGACTCCAGCCGGCATAGCGCGGCGATGAGTGAGATCACTGATTACCTGGGGCTGGGCCGTTATGAAGACTGGAGCGAAGACGCCCGCATTGAATTTCTCACTCAGGAACTGAGCAGCCGGCGTCCGTTGTTGCCCGCCCATTTCAAGCCGGCTGCCGACACCGCCGAGGTGTTGGCCACCTGCCGGGAAGTGGCGGCAGCGCCGGCCGCATCGCTGGGCTCCTATGTGATCTCCATGGCCGGTGCGGCTTCGGACGTGCTGGCGGTACAACTGCTACTCAAAGAGGCCGGCGTGCTGCGGCCAATGCGCGTGGTGCCGCTGTTCGAGACCCTGGCCGACCTGGATAACGCAGGACCTGTGCTCGAGCGGCTGCTGGGGCTGCCGGGTTACCGCGCACGCTTGCACGGCCCGCAGGAAGTGATGATCGGCTATTCCGATTCGGCCAAGGACGCCGGCACCACAGCGGCGGCCTGGGCGCAGTACCGGGCCCAGGAAACCCTGGTGAATATCTGCCGCCAACAACAGGTCGAGTTGCTGTTGTTCCATGGCCGCGGCGGTACGGTCGGACGTGGCGGCGGTCCGGCTCATGCGGCGATCCTGTCGCAACCGCCGGGCTCGGTGGCGGGGCGGTTCCGGACCACCGAACAGGGCGAAATGATCCGCTTCAAGTTTGGCCTGCCGGGCATCGCCGAGCAGAACCTCAATCTGTATCTTGCAGCGGTGCTGGAGGCGACGTTGTTGCCGCCACCACTGCCCGAGCCTGGTTGGCGGGCCCTGATGGATCGCCTGGCCGATGACGGCGTTAAGGCCTACCGCGCGGTGGTGCGGGAGCATCCTGAATTTGTCGAGTATTTCCGTCAGGCTACGCCGGAGCAGGAGTTGGGGCGCCTGCCATTGGGCAGCCGTCCGGCCAAGCGACGTGAAGGCGGGGTGGAGAGCTTGCGGGCGATCCCATGGATCTTCGCCTGGACCCAGACCCGCCTGATGCTGCCGGCCTGGCTGGGCTGGGAGGCGGCGCTGGGCAATGCACTGCAGCGCGGTGAAGGCGAGCTGCTGGCGCAGATGCGCGAGCACTGGCCGTTCTTCCGTACCCGGATCGACATGCTGGAAATGGTCCTGGCCAAGGCCGACAGTGATATCGCCCAGCTCTACGATGAGCGTCTGGTCGCTGCGCCACTGCAGCACCTTGGGGCGCATTTACGCGACCTATTGTCGCAGGCGTGCGCGGTGGTGCTGGGCCTGACCGGCCAACAGCGGCTGCTGGCGCACAGCCCCGAGACGCTGGAATTCATCAGCCTGCGCAATACCTATCTGGACCCGTTGCACCTGTTGCAGGCCGAACTGCTGGCCCGCTCGCGCAACCGCGAAGCGCGTCTGGACAGCCCGCTGGAGCTGGCCCTGCTGGTTTCAGTGGCGGGTATTGCGGCTGGGCTGCGCAACACCGGTTAACGGATTGACCCGGGCTTGGCAGGTCAGTGGCGCGGTGTGCGCCGCTGGCACCGCCAGGCTATTTAGCCGACTACTGTAAGGCCTGGCGATGCGGCTGTGGCTGCGACCTTGGGCGGCTTGTGCGGCCAGAGTCGGCTGTGTATCTTGATCAACCTTTTGGCCTTTGGCCGTATTTGAGTTTTTCGATTGGCCCAAGAGGCGAATCCGACGATTGCATATAAAAATTTTGAGGAGCATGACGATGCGCGTGATTCTGCTGGGAGCTCCGGGCGCCGGAAAAGGTACTCAGGCAAAGTTCATCACTGAAAAGTTCGGCATTCCCCAGGTTTCGACCGGTGACATGCTGCGCGCTGCAGTCAAGGCTGGCACCGAGCTGGGCCTTAAAGCCAAGAGCGTCATGGACGCCGGCGGCCTGGTATCCGATGACCTGATCATCGGCTTGATCAAAGATCGTCTGGCTCAGCCAGACTGCGCCAATGGCGTGCTGTTCGACGGTTTCCCACGTACCATCGCCCAGGCCGAAGCCCTGGTCGAGGCTAACGTAGGCATCGACCATGTGGTTGAAATCGCCGTGGACGACGAAGAAATCGTCAAGCGTATTGCCGGGCGCCGCGTACACGAGGCCTCTGGCCGCGTTTACCACGTTGAGCACAACCCGCCGAAGGTCGAGGGTCAGGACGATGTGACCGGCGAGCCGCTGGTACAGCGCAAGGACGACACTGAAGAGACCGTGCGTCATCGCCTGTCGGTCTATCATTCGCAGACCAAGCCGCTGGTTGAGTTCTACAGCAAGCTGGGCGCCGAGAAGGGCACGCCCAAGTGCAGCCACATCCCGGGTGTTGGCAGTGTCGAGCAGATCACTGCCAAGGTGTTGGCAGCGCTGAGCTGATCACTGCCAAGGTGTTGGCAGCGTTGAGCTGATCCGCACCACCCGACAATGACAAATGGCCCGCTTGCGGGCCATTTGTCATTTATACTGCGCCACTTTTCATTTGCGACGGATACCTCGATGACCACCCTGCTGGCCCTGGACACTGCCACTGAAGCCTGCTCGGTCGCCTTGCTGCACGATGGCAAGGTGCTGAGCCACTATGAGGTGGCGCCACGTCTGCATGCCCAGAAGCTGTTGCCGATGATTCAGGACCTGCTTGCTCAGGCGGGCTTGCCCAAGTCGGCGGTGGACGCCATCGCCTTTGGCCGTGGCCCGGGTGCCTTCACCGGCGTGCGGATTGCCATTGGCGTGGTTCAGGGCCTGGCTTTTGCCCTGGATCGCCCGGTATTACCCGTTTCGAACCTCGCGGTGCTGGCCCAGCGCGCCTTGCGCGAACATGGCGCCAGCCAGGTCGCGGCGGCCATCGATGCGCGCATGGATGAAGTCTACTGGGGCTGCTACCGCGCCAGCGCCGGTGAAATGTGCCTGATCGGTGAGGAGGCCGTGCTGCCGCCCGAACAGGTCAGTCTGCCAGCCGACGCCAGCGGCGACTGGTTTGGCGCCGGCACCGGCTGGGGCTACGCCCCACGCCTGCCCGTGCAACTGAGTGGCTGCGACGCCGGCATGCTGCCCCATGCCGAAGACCTGCTCAGCCTCGCCACCTTCGCCTGGCAGCGCGGTGCCGCCATGCCAGCCGATCAAGCCCAACCGGTCTACCTGCGCGACAAGGTGGCGACGCCAAAAGGCGCTTGAAGAACAGGCGCTTTGGTTCCTTTGGTGTTTCAAAGGAACCCGCCCATCGGAGCAGAACCGGCAGTTCAGGCAACCGCGGCAATGACCTTTGGACAATGGCAAAGCCTTCGCGGCTAAAGCCGCTCCTACGCCGAAAGTAGGAGTCATCGCCCCGCGCAAGACCCCGAGCCCCTCAAGAAAACCCCGTCCCAGACGATACCCATTACGACTGAAAACGATATTGGCAGACACCGCCATTCATCATGAATGGCATCAATCGGCCATCTACCGCTCATCGCCTCAGTCTATGGAAATGCCCTGCGGCCCGAATAACGTGCAATTTGTGTGGTCTAGTTATCATTCGGATGTTTGCCAAAGCGCCTATCCGTGACGTTAAATTGCCACTACAGACGCCGAGTAATCATCGATGCGCATAGACGGTCCCTCACAACGCTCGTACCCCATCAAGCGCAAGCCCCGCAAAGGCCCTGCGACGATTGAGGGTGCCTTCGAGGAAGTCGACAGCGATATCGAACAACCTGCGCAGCCAGCCCGCAGTGCGCGTCGTGAGTCTGCTGACGTACACGTCCCCACCCCCAACGTTCCGGCACGTCCGCAAGACATGATCTTCCCGCGCTCCATGAGTTCGCGAGTGGCCACTGCCTTGGCCAGCTACCTGACCACCGCCAGCTTCGGCGATTGGGAGATGGAAGTGGCGGAGCTCGATCTGCACGTCTGATTGTGACCAGCCTGCCTTACTTCCTTGGTTGCCCGTCCTGGGCCGACAATACCTGGCGCGAATTCTTCTATCCGCAAGACGCCCGCAGCACTGATTTTCTTGGCCTTTACTGTCAGGTCTTCAACACGGTTGAAGGTAACACCACGCTTTACGCCCGGCCTAACGCCGCTACGGTGCAGCGCTGGGCGCAGACCATGCCGGCGCACTTTCGCTTTACCGCCAAGTTTCATCGCGATATCAGCCATGAGGGCGATCTGCGCCTGCAGCTCGACGCGGCCCAGGCGTTCGTTGCCATGCTGGCGCCGTTGGGTGAGCGGGTCACGCCGTTCTGGCTGCAGTTGCCGGCCAGCTTCGGCCCACAACGCCTCGCTGAACTGGCAATGTTCATCGCCGAGATCAAGGTGCCGTTGGCCGTTGAAGTCCGTAACCAGGCATTTTTTCTCAAGGGCGACGAAGAGCGTGCGCTCAACCGGCTGCTGCTCGATAACGGCATCGAGCGGATATGCCTGGATTCGCGGGCACTGTTCAGCTGCATCTCCAGCGATCCGGCCGTTCTGCACGCCCAGTCGAAAAAGCCCAAGGTCCCCGTGCGGCCTGCCGCGCTGACCCAGGCACCGCAGGTGCGGTTTATTGGTCGCCCGGAACTGGCTGCCAATGATCCGTACATGGCGCCTTGGGTCGAGAAAGTCGCCGCCTGGATCGAAGAAGGGCGCACGCCTTACGTGTACCTGCATACCCCCGACAACCATCGTGCACCCGCCTTGGCGCAGCGCTTTCATGAGCAATTGATGGCGCGTTTGCCGGGCCTGGCGCCGCTGGTGCAGATTGATCGTGGGCCCGAGGTGGAGCAGTTGGGGCTTCTTTGAGGTCCATGAGGGTGAACCCATTGGTTTAAGAGTCCCACCATGCGCTTGGTTATCGTGGTATTGCTGTTGTGTGCCCTGGCCTCACTGGCGGTGTGGCGTAGCTGGGTTGAGGTGCCGCCGCGCTGGAACCCTTGGGCACCGCTGGACATTCGTGCCGAACCCAATCTGCTGACTTCATTCAAGCTCTGGCGCTTGCAGGATAATGCGCAGTTGTGCGATCAGGCATTGGCATCATCGACCCTGCGCTTCAGCCGCCAGGCTGACAGCCCGCCTTCGGCCAATTGCCCGTTGAGCAATACCCTGCGGATTCAGGGCGGCGAGGTGGCGCTCAGTAGCAGCTTTTTGGCCAGTTGCCCGCTGGCGGTGGCTTATGCGCTGTTCGAGCACCACAGCCTGCAGCCTGTTGCTCAAGCCACATTGGGCCAGCGGGTTGCGCGTATCGACCACTTGGGCAGCTTTGCCTGCCGCAACATCTACAACCGCAGCGAAGGCCGGCTCAGCCAGCACGCCAGCGCCAACGCGCTGGACATTGCCGGGTTTCGTCTGGCCAACGGCGAGCGCATCGACCTGCTGCGTGACTGGAACGACAGCGGCGCCAAGGGGCAGTTTCTGCGCAGCGTCCAGCAAGCGGCCTGTGAGCACTTCAACACGGTGCTGGGGCCTGACTACAACGCCGCGCATCGCAATCACTTTCACCTGGATATGGGCATGTGGCGGGTCTGCCGATAAGCCCGGGTTTGCCTGCGGGCAATGCCATACAAAGGCACTCGGGTAAAAAGTGAATCTGCTACCATGCGCGCCTGTCCTTGTTTACCCGCCAGTTGCCATGCTCTTTCTTATCGCCTACATCGCCAGCGTCGTATTGATCAACTTCGCTTTTTCGGCGGCTCCGCATCTGGACATCATCTGGTCATGCTGGGGCGGCCTGGTGTTTGTACTGCGCGACATGGTCCAGACCCGCTTTGGCCATGGCGCGATTATCGCCATGCTGGCCGCGCTGCTGTTGTCTTACATCACCAGCGATCCGACCATTGCCCTGGCCAGCGCCACGGCCTTTGCCGTCTCTGAACTGATCGACTGGCTGGTGTTCACCATTACCAAACGCCCGCTGCATGATCGCCTGTGGATCAGCTCGGCGCTGAGTATTCCGCTGGACACCTTTATCTTCTTCGGCATGATCGACGCACTCAGCGCACCGGTACTTATTACTGCCCTGGCCTCGAAATTCGCCGGGGTCACGGCGGTGTGGCTGATCATGGCCTGGCGGCAGCGTCGACACGCCTGTCCGGGATAACCCTGCATCGCACAGGGCTTCATGGTAAATTGCGCGCCTTTCTCCACCGTGGTTGCCCGTTTACTGGCGGGCTGCCCTCGACATCTGCTCTTCGAGGACCTGAGATGACTCAAATCGGAACTCCACTGTCGCCCACCGCGACCCGTGTTTTGCTGTGCGGCAGCGGCGAACTGGGTAAAGAAGTGGTCATCGAACTGCAACGCCTGGGTGTCGAAGTGATCGCTGTCGATCGCTACGCCAACGCTCCGGCCATGCAAGTTGCCCATCGCAGCCACGTGATCAACATGCTCGACGGCGCCGCCCTGCGCGCCGTGATCGAGGCCGAGAAGCCGCACTACATCGTGCCGGAAATCGAAGCCATCGCCACCGCGACCCTGGTGGAGCTGGAGGCCGAAGGCTTTACCGTGGTGCCGACCGCTCGCGCTGCGCAGTTGACCATGAACCGCGAAGGGATCCGCCGTCTGGCCGCTGAAGAGCTGGGCCTGCCGACTTCGCCGTACTTTTTTGCCGACACGTTCGAAGACTACAGCAAGGCTGTCGAAAGTCTGGGCTTCCCGTGTGTGGTCAAGCCGGTGATGAGTTCTTCGGGTAAAGGCCAGAGCCTGCTCAAGAGCACTGCCGACATCCAGAAAGCCTGGGACTACGCTCAGGAGGGCGGTCGCGCTGGCAAGGGCCGGGTGATCATTGAAGGCTTTATCGACTTCGATTATGAAATCACCCTGCTGACCGTGCGCCATGCTGGCGGTACCACGTTCTGTGCGCCGGTTGGCCATCGTCAGGAGAAGGGCGATTACCAGGAATCCTGGCAGCCGCAGGCAATGAGTCCGGTGGCGCTGGCCGAGTCCGAGCGTGTGGCCAGGGCGGTTACCGAGGCGTTGGGCGGTCGTGGCATGTTCGGCGTGGAGCTATTCATCAAGGGGGATCAGGTGTGGTTCAGCGAAGTGTCGCCGCGCCCGCACGACACCGGTCTGGTGACCCTGATTTCCCAGGACCTGTCGCAGTTCGCCCTGCACGCCCGGGCCATTCTCGGCCTGCCAGTGCCACTGATTCGTCAGTTCGGTCCGTCGGCATCGTCGGTGATTCTGGTTGAAGGCCAGTCGACTCAGACTGCGTTCGCCAACCTCGGCGCAGCACTGGCTGAGCCTGACACCGCCCTGCGCCTGTTCGGCAAGCCAGAGGTCAACGGCCAGCGCCGCTTGGGCGTGGCCCTGGCACGTGACGAGTCGATCGAAGCCGCCCGCGCCAAGGCCAACCGCGCCTCGCAGGCGGTTGACGTCAAGCTGTAACGGCAGATGCAAGCCGTAGGAGCCGCTTTAGCGGCGAATGGTCTTCGCCGCTAAAGCGGCTCCTGCGACATGTCCTACAGTTCTGTATCGCGGGTCTCTTTAAGGGCCAGTACGGCCAGGACACTGAGCAGGGCGGCGGCCGATACATAGCCGCCGACCCAGCTCAAACCGCCCATGGTCACCAGCTTCTGGGCAAAGAACGGTGCCATCGAGGCGCCGACGATGCCACCCAGGTTGTAGGCCGCCGAGGCTCCGGTGTAACGCACCTTGGTCGGAAACAGCTCGGGCAGCAGCGCGCCCATCGGCGCGAAGGTCACGCCCATCAAAAACAGCTCGATGCTCAAAAACAGCGCCACGCTCCAGGTCGAACCGTGAGTCAGTAGCGGCTCCATGGCAAAGCCCGAAGCAATCGCCAGCACGCCACCGGTCAACAGCACCGGTTTACGGCCAAACCGGTCGCTGGCCCAGGCTGATATCGGCGTTGCCAGGGCCATGAACAGCACGGCAAAACACAGCAGGCCCAGGAAGGTCTCACGGGTGTAGCCCAGGGTCGAGACGCCGTAGCTCAGCGAAAATACAGTCGAGATGTAGAACAGTGCGTAGCACACCACCATTGCTGCAGCCCCGAGCAGCATGGGCTGCCAGTGTTTGCTGAAGGTTTCGACGATCGGCAGGCGCAGTTGTTCGTGCTTGGCCACGACCTTGGCGAACGCCGGGGTTTCTTCCAGTTTCAGGCGCACATACAGGCCGACAATCACCAGCGCTGCGCTGAGCAGAAACGGAATGCGCCAGCCCCATTCGCGAAACTGCTGGTCATCAAGGACCACGGCCAGGGTCAGAAACAGGCCGTTGGCGGCCAGAAAGCCAATGGAGGGGCCCAGTTGCGGAAACATGCCGAACCAGGCACGTTTGCCTTTGGGTGCGTTTTCGGTGGCCAGCAGCGCAGCGCCGCCCCATTCACCACCCAGTCCCAGGCCCTGGCCAAAGCGCAGCAGGCACAGCAGGATCGGTGCCCAAACGCCGATACTGGCATAACCGGGCAGCACGCCAATCAGGGTGGTGCAGACGCCCATCAGCAGCAGCGAAGCCACCAGTGTCGATTTGCGGCCGATCCGGTCACCAAAGTGGCCGAACAGCGCCGAGCCCAGTGGGCGGGCGAGAAACGCAATGCCGAAGCTCAGAAAAGCGCCGAGCATCTGCGCGGTGCCTGAGGTTTGCGGGAAGAACACCGGGCCGATCACCAGCGCAGCAGCGGTGGCGTATACATAAAAATCGTAGAACTCAATGGCGGTGCCGATAAAGCTGGCGGTGGCCACCCGCGTGGCAGAGTTGGCCGGCGGCGGTTGGGTGCTCTCGGTATCAGCGAGGGTCGTTGTGGTCATGCGGATTATCCCTGTCATGTCAGCTGCGGCGACCAAAGTGGCGGCAGGCATTCATTTGTTATAGGTGCGGGCAGCGCTGAGCTGGTCGGCCCGGTTGGGCGGCAAGGCAGGGGAATGGCCCGAGGGATGGTGAGCCAGGCCTGAGGGTATGCGGGTCGTTCAGGCTGTTGTTGGGCGGATCGTACCGCGTGCGGGTAGCACGTCGACCGGCCGGGCTGGATAAGCTGACCGATTATAGGAATGCTGCGGCTTTTGAAACAAGTGGTAACAGGCGCGGGCGCGCTCGGTCAGAGACGGGGGCGCAACGGTGCATGCCGCCACATCAGTACCCGGGTCACGCGGTTATCCTCGGTTTCGAGGATTTCCAGCCGGTAGGGACCAACCTTCAGGCAAACCGGGCCTTCGGGAATGGTTTCCAGCGCTTCGGTGACCAGGCCGTTAAGGGTCTTGGGGCCATCGGACGGCAGATGCCAGCCCAGGCTCTTGTTCAGTTCGCGAATCGACGCCGCGCCGTCGACTGCCATCTGGCCGTCAGGCAGTTGAGTGATGTGCGGGTTATCCAGGTGCTCGTTTTCGAACTCGCCGACAATCTCTTCGAGAATATCTTCCAGGCTGATGATGCCCAGCACCTCGCCGTATTCATCAACCACCACGCCCAGGCGGCGTTGCTGCTTGTGAAAATTCAGCAACTGCAGCTGCAATGGCGTGCTTTCCGGGACGAAGTAAGGCTCGTAGCAGGCGCTCAGCAGGTGGTCCTTGGTCAGTTCGGCCTTGGGCAGCAGATGGCTGATCTGGCGGGTGTTGAGAACCCCCTGTACCTGATTGATGTCGTTGTGATAGACCGGCAGGCGGGTGTGGCGCGAGATGATCAGGTTCTCGATGATCTGGCCGATCGGTTCATCCAGATTGATCCCGTCCACTTCGCTGCGCGGAATCAGGATGTCGTTGACCGTCATGCGGTCCAGGGCGCGAATGCCGGCCAGTACGCTGCTTGGGCTGCTGTCGGCTTGCGCTTGGTGTGCGTGGTATGGCTGCACTTGGTCATGCTGCAGCTCGCCGCCGGGACCTGGGCGCCGGGCAAGCGGCTGTAGCAGCAGGCCCGCGGTACGCTCAAGCAGCCAGGCCAGTGGCTGCAGCAGGCGTAAAGGCCCGCGCAGCAGGCTGTTGACCAGTTTCAGGGTGGGCTGTGGATAGCGACTGGCCAGACGCCGCGGCAGGTATTCGGTGAGCAGTAGCAGCGCGGCTGAGCTGCCCAGCCAGGCCAGTAATGGCCCCTGATAAACCCAGTAACGCAAGCAGACCAGCAGCGTGATGACCACCAGCAGGGTCTTGAGCAGGGTATTGCCCAGTATCAGGCTGTGCAGATCGGCCTCGTTTCTGGCCCGCGGGCCTGCCAGGTAATACACCGCTTCGGCCGCCGTAAACAGTCCTGACCAGAGCGTCAGCAGGGCCAGCACACCGAGCAGGGGAGCGATGGGCAGACTATTCATGAGTGCGGCTCTTTAGATGGGTGTAGTCAGATATGCAGGATGAATTCGCGTACCAGCTTGCTGCCGAAGTAGGCCAGCATCAGCAGGCAGAAGCCGCCCAGTGTCCAGCGGATTGCCTTGTGGCCACGCCAGCCCAGCCGCGTGCGACCCCAGAGCAGGACCCCGAACACCACCCAGGCCAGGCAAGACAGTAGGGTCTTGTGGACCAGATGCTGGGCGAACAGATTCTCGACGAAGATCCAGCCTGAGATCAGCGACAGCGACAACAGGGTCCAGCCAGCCCACAAGAAGCCGAACAGCAGGCTTTCCATGGTTTGCAGTGGCGGAAAATTGCGAATCAGCCCGGACGGGTGTTTGTGCTTGAGCTGGTAGTCCTGCAAGAGCAGGAGCAGCGCCTGGAACACGGCGATCGTGAACATGCCGTACGACAATATCGACAGCAGTACATGGCTGAGGATGCCAGGCGACTCGACGATCGGTTGCGCCGTCCCGCTGGGCACGAACTGCGCGAGCAAGACGGTTATCATGCCGAGCGGAAACAGCAGCGCCAGCAGGTTTTCCACTGGAATGCGCACGGTCCCGAGCAGAATCAGGAAGATGACCGCGAGGGCGATGAGGCTGGCGGCGTTGAAAAAATCCAGGCCCAGGCCTGCCGGGCGAATCAGTTGCGAGCACAGGCCGATGGCATGGGCGATGATCGCCAGGGAGCCGAGCAGCCACAGCAGACGCTTGTCGGGTCTGGTGGCGCGGCGCAGGCGGATGCCTTGATAGACGGTCGCGGCGGCATACAGGCTGGCGGCGATGAGGCTGGGGAACAGGCTGGCTGGCAAAGGGAACATGATCCTGACGGGCGGGCCCTGAAAGGGGCTGAGTTTGGCATACCCCGGCTCTGCAAGAAAGTGCGAGGCGTTGTGAACGCCATTGGCCTTGATGCATGTCGTGTGGCTGGACGCTCTCTGTCCGTGTGCCGGACTCTCGGCTATAATCTGCGCCCTGTTCAGGCCGCCGACTCGCCGCGCGCCATTTATCTCCATTGCGGGCCGTGCCGCACCCATCAGGGGCGACCGGAGCCTTACTAGGAACGCGCATGTTTGAAAATCTAACGGAACGCCTTTCCCAGACGCTGCGCCATGTCACCGGCAAGGCCAAGCTGACCGAAGAGAACATCAAGGACACCTTGCGCGAAGTGCGCATGGCGTTGCTCGAAGCTGACGTCGCGCTGCCAGTGGTCAAGGACTTCGTCAACAATATCAAAGAGCGGGCGGTCGGCACCGAGGTGTCGCGCAGCCTGACGCCGGGCCAGGCGTTCGTGAAGATCGTCCAGGCCGAACTCGAAAGCATCATGGGGGCGGCCAACGAAGACCTGGCGCTCAATGCTGCGCCACCTGCCGTGGTGCTGATGGCCGGTCTGCAGGGTGCGGGCAAGACCACCACCGCCGGCAAGCTGGCCAAGTTCCTCAAAGAGCGCAAGAAGAAGAGCGTGATGGTGGTGTCGGCCGACATCTACCGTCCGGCGGCGATCAAGCAGCTCGAAACCCTGGCCAACGATCTGGGGGTCACCTTCTTCCCGTCCGATACCAGCCAGAAGCCGGTGGACATTGCCCAGGCGGCGATCCGCGAAGCAAAGCTCAAATTCATCGATGTGGTGATCGTCGACACCGCCGGTCGTCTGCATATCGATTCCGAGATGATGGCCGAGATCCAGGCGCTGCACGCGGCGGTCAAGCCGGTCGAAACCCTGTTCGTGGTCGACGCCATGACCGGTCAGGACGCGGCCAACACCGCCAAGGCCTTTGGTGATGCGCTGCCGTTGACCGGTGTGATCCTGACCAAGGTCGACGGCGACGCACGTGGTGGTGCTGCACTGTCGGTGCGCTCGATCACCGGCAAACCGATCAAGTTCATCGGTATGGGCGAGAAGAGCGACGCCCTTGAGCCATTCCATCCGGATCGTATCGCTTCGCGGATCCTGGGCATGGGTGACGTGCTCAGCCTCATCGAGCAGGCCGAGCAGACGCTGGACCGCGAGAAGGCCGAGAAGCTCACCAAAAAGCTCAAGAAGGGCAAGGGCTTCGATCTCGAAGATTTCCGCGACCAATTGCAACAAATGAAAAACATGGGCGGCCTGGGCGGGCTGATGGACAAGCTGCCGAGCATCGGCGGCATGAACCTGTCGCAGATGGGCAACGCCCAGGGCGCGGCCGAGAAGCAGTTCAAGCAGATGGAAGCGATCATCAACTCGATGACGCCGGCCGAGCGCCGCGACCCTGACCTGATCAGCGGCTCGCGCAAGCGCCGCATCGCGCTGGGTTCCGGTACCCAGGTGCAGGACATCGGGCGGCTGATCAAGCAGCACAAGCAGATGCAGAAGATGATGAAGAAATTCTCCACCAAAGGTGGCATGTCGAAAATGATGCGCGGCCTGGGCGGCATGTTCCCGGGCGGCGGCGGCATGCCCAAGATGTAACCAGACAACCGGGTGCGGCGCAGGCCGTGCCCGCTCGTCGTACAGGGGCTGACCCTGTGCGCCCCTCAATAAGGAGGGGATTTACCCGGTCGCCGCGGTGGCCGACCCATGCAGGTCTTTACGGCAGGCGCTCAGTCGTCGGAAAAAGTCGTTTGCAAATGTCCGTATATTCCTTGAGAATATGCGGCCTTTTGGGCACCCGTGCCCATTTGTGCAACAAAGATTTGCAGCACCGACTAAACAGGAACGATGTTCAATGCTAACCATTCGTCTTGCCCTTGGCGGCTCCAAAAAGCGCCCGTTCTACCACGTGACTGTCACTGACAGCCGCAACGCCCGTGACGGCTCTCACAAAGAGCAGATCGGTTTCTTCAACCCGATCGCTCGTGGTCAGGAAGTTCGCCTGTCCATCAACGAAGAACGCCTGAACTACTGGCTGAGCGTTGGCGCTCAGACTTCCGAGCGCGTTGCCCAGTTGATCAAAGAGAGCAACAAGACCAAGGCTGCGGCCTGAGTCTTATGAACGCGACGCCTGCATCTGCCGACGATCTGATCGTCATTGGCAAGATTTTCTCGGTTCATGGCGTTCGCGGCGAAGTGAAGGTGTACTCCTTCACGGATCCGATTGACAACCTGCTGGACTACAAGACCTGGACGCTGCGGCGCGAAGGGCGTGTGGAAAAACAGGTCGAGCTGGTCAGTGGACGCTTGCAGAGCAAGTTCCTGGTCACAAAGCTCAAAGGCCTCGATGATCGTGATGAAGCCCAGCTTCTGGCCGGTTGCGAAGTCTGTGTGCCGCGTAGCCTGTTCCCTGATCTGGATGATGGCGAGTACTACTGGTATCAACTGGAAGGACTCAAGGTTATCGACACGCTCGGGCAATTGCTCGGCAAGATCGATCACCTGCTTGAAACCGGCTCGAACGATGTAATGGTGGTAAAGCCCTGCGCGGGTAGCCTGGATGATCGCGAACGCCTGTTGCCCTATACGGAGCATTGCGTGTTGGCTGTCGACCTGGAAGCCGGCGAGATGAAGGTGGATTGGGATGCGGATTTCTAAGTGCCATGGCTAGCCTGCGCATAGACGTTATCACGCTGTTTCCCGAGATGTTTTCCGCCATCAGCGAATACGGCATAACCAGCCGTGCGGTGAAACAGGAGCTGTTGCAGCTGACCTGTTGGAATCCGCGGGACTACACCACGGATCGCCATCACACTGTGGACGATCGCCCCTTCGGTGGCGGCCCCGGCATGGTGATGAAGATCAAGCCTCTGGAAGATGCGCTGGCCGAGGCCAGGCTGGCAGCCGGAGACAAGGCAAAGGTGATTTACCTTTCGCCGCAAGGCCGCAGGCTGAGTCAGCCAGCGGTGCGCGAACTGGCGCAAGAGAGTGCTCTCATTCTCATCGCCGGTCGTTATGAAGGCATCGATGAGCGTTTCATTGAAGCGCACGTGGATGAAGAGTGGTCGATTGGCGACTATGTCCTGTCTGGCGGTGAGCTGCCGGCGATGGTACTGATCGATGCGGTTACACGACTGCTGCCTGGAGCTTTAGGGCATGTAGACTCCGCGGAGGAAGACTCCTTCACGGACGGTCTGCTTGATTGCCCGCACTACACCCGACCTGAGGTGTATGCGGATCAGCGTGTTCCCGACGTATTGCTAAGTGGCAATCATGCACATATCCGGCGTTGGCGTTTGAAGCAGTCCCTTGGGCGGACTTTCGAGCGACGCGCTGATCTTCTGGAAAGTCGCTCACTTTCTGGAGAAGAGCAGAAGCTGCTGACGGAATACATCCGTGAGCGGGACGATAGTAAACGTATCGATGGCTGATCCGGGAGGATCACCCTTAGGAGCACAAGCATGACCAACAAAATCATTCTGGCCCTCGAAGCCGAGCAGATGCAGAAAGAAATCCCGGCCTTCGCCCCGGGCGACACTGTTGTCGTTCAGGTGAAAGTGAAGGAAGGCGATCGTAGCCGTCTGCAGGCGTTCGAAGGCGTTGTCATCGCCAAGCGTAACCGTGGCGTGAACAGTGCTTTCACTGTTCGCAAGATCTCCAGCGGCGTTGGCGTTGAGCGTACTTTCCAGACCTACAGCCCGCAAATCGACAGCCTGGCTGTCAAGCGTCGCGGCGACGTTCGCAAGGCCAAGCTGTACTACCTGCGCGACCTGTCCGGTAAAGCAGCACGCATCAAGGAAAAACTGTCCTGATACAGTTTTTCGATGCATGAAAAAAGCAGCCTTCGGGCTGCTTTTTTTTCGTCTGCTGTACGGTGGCAGCGACCTGGGTCGCGAAGCTTTTTTCTGAGCTGGAGTCTGCGAGTTCGTTGACATCCTCCCCGGCCTGAAGGCCGGAGATTCCTGCGGCGCTCAGGCGCGGCATCGAGCTGCCCCCAAGTCGCTTCGGTGGGTTCCTGCTGCTGGCGCCATGACCTCTGCGCTCACTTCACAGGCTAACCGGGCGTGTCCCGCCCTTAGTACATTGATCGCCCCGACCACATCGGCGTTGCCTTCAAAACCACATCCCACACACCTGAACAGCGCTTGCGTCTGGCGGTTGGCCGCCGACACATGTTCGCAACACGGGCACCTGCGGCTGGTATTTTGCGGCGGCACGGCAATCAGCCAGCCGCCGCGCCACGCCAGCTTGTAGTCCAGTTGGCGGCGGAACTCGAACCAGCCCTGATCGAGGATGGCCCTGTTCAGGCCAGATTTGGCCCGAACGTTTCTTCCCGGTGCCTCGGCCGTGCCTGCCGCCGACCTGGACATATTGCGTACCTGCAAGTCCTCGATACACACCATCGCGTGGTTTTGGCTGATCGTGGTGGAGCACTTGTGCAGGTAGTCGCGGCGGGCATTGCCGATTCGGGAATGAATGCGCTGGACGCAAGCTTTCGCCTTCTTCCAGTTGCGGCTGAATCTGACCTTGCGGCTCATCGCCTGCTGCGCTTTGCACAGCGCGGTTTCATGGCGTTTGAAGCTGTTCAGGGGTGCGTAGAACGAGCCATCCGAAAGCGTGGCGAACCGGGCAATGCCCATGTCGATGCCGATTGCCGCACCCTGTGCCGTGGGCTGCTCATCAATCTCGCGTTCGGTCTGGATGCTCACGAACCACTTGCCACACGACTGGCTCACGGTGATGTTCTTCACAGTACCCAGCGTCTCGCGGCTGTTGCGGTAGCGCAGCCAGCCCAGCTTGGGCAGAAACAGGCGGCTGTTGGTCTGGTCGAGCTTGATCTGTTTCGGGTCGGGATAGCGCAAGCTGTTGTTCTGCCCCTTCTTCTTGAACCGGGGAAAGTCGGCTCGCTTGGCGAAGAAATTGGTGTAGGCCCGTTCCAGATCCTTGAGGCTCTGTTGCAACGGGTGAACAGGCGCATCGGCCAGCCATGCGGTTTGCGGGCTATTGCGCCACCCGGTCAGCAACTTGCACAGGCCCGCATAGCCGAGCTTCTTCTCGCCTTGCTCGTGGCGTTCTTTCTGCAACGCCAGCGCCTTGTTGAAGACGAAGCGACAGGAGCCCGCAAAGCGGCGCATTTGCCGCTCCTGCTGGCCGTCTGGCATGAGTTCGTACTTGAAGGCTTGAAGTCGTTGCATGCTGCTCTTGAGCCATGAGCAATGAAGACGCCATTAGGCGCGGACGGCACGGTGTTTTCAAGGTGCATGACCATGGGGTCTTTGTAACGAAATACCGCCGTATAAGGGCATCTGTGTCGCCGTATTACGTCGCATCATCCTGTGGCGGTGCATCCATCGAACAGCAGCAGACACCCCACGGCAACCAGGGACGGCTACGCCGTCCGCGCTATCCTTCCCCGCCCTGAACGGCGGGGCTTGTCGCGCCCCGATGGTCAGGCAGTCCCATGGCTGCGGGATCTTTTTGGTGACTTGCGTTTATCTGCCGAAAGTCTTGTAGTAGGGTCTGTCATCCTCTTCTGTGTGCCTCGAACCGCAATGCCTGCCCTGGATCACCCTCTGATTGACCGCTTTCTCGATGCCCTGTGGCTGGAGAAAGGCCTCTCTGATAACACCCGCGAGTCCTATCGCAGTGATTTGACGCTGTTCAATGGCTGGTTGAGCGAGCGCAATGTGCAGTTGTCCGAGGCTGGCCGCGAGGTGATTCTCGATCATCTGGCCTGGCGCGTGGATAACGGCTACAAGCCGCGTTCCACGGCGCGTCTGCTTTCAGGATTGCGTGGTTTTTATCGCTACCTGTTGCGCGAAAAGCTGATCGCCGTCGACCCGACCCTGCAAGTCGAGATGCCGCAGTTGGGCAAGCCATTGCCCAAGTCGCTGTCCGAAGCCGACGTCGAAGCCTTGCTGGCCGCGCCGGACCTGGGCGAGCCGATTGGTGAGCGCGACCGGGCGATGCTCGAAGTGCTGTACGCCTGCGGGTTGCGAGTCAGTGAGCTGATCGGCCTGACTCTGGAGCAGGTCAATCTGCGTCAGGGCGTGCTGCGGGTCATGGGCAAGGGCAGTAAAGAGCGGCTGGTGCCGATGGGCGAAGAAGCCATCGTCTGGGTAGAGCGTTATTTGCGCGGTGCCCGTGTCGAGTTGCTCAACGGGCGTCCCAGCGACGTGCTGTTTCCCAGCCTGCGCGGCGAGCAGATGACCCGCCAGACGTTCTGGCACCGGATCAAGCAGCATGCGCTGGTGGCAGGCATCAACAAATCATTGTCGCCGCACACCTTGCGGCATGCTTTTGCGACTCATCTGCTCAATCACGGTGCCGACCTGCGGGTGGTGCAGATGCTGCTGGGCCATAGTGACTTGTCCACCACCCAGATCTATACCCATATCGCCCGGGCACGCCTGCAGGAGCTGCATGCGACCCATCATCCGCGTGGATAATTTGCCCGACAGTCCGGGTCCGTCTTGCCGGGGTAATGTGGTAGGCTTTGGCGGTTCCGCGGAACGAGGCACGATCCGCAGTGTCGGATGCCCTCGATTCTGTCCGCCGTTATAGGAGTTTTCATGCGTTTGCCTTCCTTTTTTGCTGTCGCCGCCGCAGTACTGCTCAGTACTTTCAGCTTTTTCGCCCAGGCAGACGCTGGCGCTGAAAAGGCCATTCGCAAGACCCTGGACTCCCTCGAACTTGAACTGCCGGTCGAAAGCATTGCCAGCAGCCCTTTCAATGGCCTCTATGAAGTCAAGCTCAAGGGCGGACGTGTGCTGTATGCCAGTGGCGACGGCCAGTTCGTGGTGCAGGGTTACCTGTTCCAGATCCAGGACGGTAAACCGGTCAACCTGACCGAGAAGACCGAGCGCAAGGCCATTGCCCAGACCATCAACGGTATTCCGGCAGCCGACATGGTGGTCTATCCGGCCGTGGGTGAAGCCAAGTCGCACATCACTGTCTTTACCGACACCACGTGCCCGTACTGCCACAAGCTTCATGAAGAGGTCGGCCAGTTGAACAAGCTGGGTGTCGAAGTCCGCTACGTGGCCTTCCCGCGTCAGGGGCTGGGTTCGCCGGGTGACCAGCAATTGCAGGCGGTCTGGTGCTCCAAGGACCGCAAGCTGGCCATGGACCAGATGGTCGAAGGCAAGAATATCAAGGCAGCCAAGTGCGATAATCCGGTCGGCAAACAGTTCCAGATCGGTCAGTCGATTGGTGTGAACGGTACCCCGGCCATCGTTCTGGCTGACGGCCAGGTGATTCCGGGTTACCAGCCGGCGGCCCAGGTGGCCAAGCTGGCGCTGGGCGCCAAATAATTCAAATTTTTCAGCTGCAGTGCATGCAGTTGTTCTGTGCGGTTGCCCGAGGGGGCGACCGCTTTACGGGGAGTTCATCAGTGAAACCGGTCAAAGTAGGCATTTGTGGGCTGGGTACCGTCGGTGGCGGTACCTTTAACGTACTTCAGCGCAACGCCGAGGAGATCGCCCGCCGTGCCGGGCGTGGTATTGAGGTCGCGCAGATTGCGGTTCGTACACCCAACCCCAATTGCCAGCTTGCCGGTACCCCGACCACCAGCGACGTGTTCGAGGTGGTCAGCAACCCTGAGATCGACGTGGTTGTCGAACTGATCGGCGGCTACACCGTTGCCCGTGAACTGGTGCTCAAGGCCATCGACAATGGCAAGCACGTCGTCACCGCCAACAAGGCACTGATTGCTGTACACGGCAACGAGATCTTCGCCCGCGCCCGCGAGAAGGGTGTGATCGTGGCCTTTGAAGCTGCTGTCGCCGGTGGTATTCCGGTGATCAAGGCGATCCGTGAAGGCCTGTCGGCCAACCGCATCAACTGGGTGGCCGGTATCATCAACGGCACCGGTAACTTCATCCTCACCGAAATGCGTGAAAAAGGCCGTACCTTCCCGGACGTTCTGGCTGAAGCCCAGGCCCTAGGTTATGCCGAAGCCGACCCGACCTTCGACGTCGAAGGCATCGATGCGGCGCACAAGCTGACCATTCTGGCGTCCATCGCCTTTGGCATTCCGCTGCAGTTCGACAAGGCCTACACCGAAGGCATCACCAAACTGACCACCGCTGACGTCAACTACGCCGAAGCGCTGGGCTACCGGATCAAGCACCTGGGCGTGGCGCGTAGCACCGAGCAGGGCATTGAACTGCGCGTGCACCCGACCCTGATTCCGGCTGACCGTCTGCTGGCCAACGTCAATGGCGTGATGAATGCCGTAATGGTCAACGGCGACGCGTCGGGCTCTACCCTGTTCTACGGCGCCGGCGCCGGCATGGAACCGACTGCATCGTCGGTGGTAGCCGACCTGGTGGACGTGGTGCGTGCCATGACTTCCGATCCGACCAATCGCGTGCCGCACCTGGCCTTCCAGCCTGACTCGTTGTCGACCCATCCGATCCTGCCGATCGAGGCCTGTGAAAGCGCCTACTACCTGCGGATCCAGGCCAAGGACCATCCGGGCGTACTGGCTCAGGTGGCGAGCATCCTGTCCGAGCGCGGTATCAATATCGAATCGATCATGCAAAAAGAGGTCGAGGAACAGGATGGCCTGGTGCCGATGATCCTGCTGACCCACGAAGTCGTGGAGCAGCGTATCAACGATGCCATCGAAGCCCTGGAAGCCTTGCAGGATGTCGTCGGCCCTGTGGTCCGCATCCGCGTCGAACACCTTAACTAAGAGCAGCTTCAAGCCGTAAGCTGCAAGCTGCAAGATGAAGCCGGTCACGTTTCGGCTTGCAGCTTGAGGCTTGGAGCTTGCAGCTCAAACCAAAGGTTTGCACCCATGCGTTATATCAGTACTCGCGGCAAAGCCCCGGCGTTGAATTTCGAAGACGTATTGTTGGCCGGTCTGGCCAGTGATGGCGGTCTGTATGTCCCGGAAAACCTGCCACGCTTCACTCAGGAAGAAATTGCCTCCTGGGCCGGCCTGCCGTACCACGAACTGGCGTTCCGGGTGATGCGCCCGTTCGTCGAAGGCAGCATCGCCGATGCCGACTTCAAAAAAATTCTCGAAGAAACCTACGGTGTGTTCGCGCACAGCGCGGTGGCACCGCTGCGTCAGCTCGACAGCAACGAATGGGTGTTGGAGCTGTTCCATGGCCCGACCCTGGCGTTCAAGGATTTCGCCCTGCAGTTGCTCGGCCGCCTGCTCGATCACGTGCTGGTCAAGCGTGGCGAGCGCGTGGTGATTGTCGGTGCGACCAGCGGTGATACCGGTTCTGCGGCCATTGAAGGTTGCCGCCGTTGCGACAACGTCGACATCTTCATCCTGCACCCCAATAACCGGGTGTCGGACGTGCAGCGCCGGCAGATGACCACCATCCTGGGCGATAACATCCACAACATCGCTATCGACGGCAACTTCGACGACTGCCAGGAAATGGTCAAGGCCAGCTTCGCTGACCAGGACTTCCTCAAAGGTACGCGGCTGGTCGCGGTCAACTCGATCAACTGGGCGCGGATCATGGCCCAGATCGTCTACTACTTCCATGCAGCACTGCAATTGGGCGGCCCGGCGCGTTCGGTGTCGTTCTCGGTGCCAACCGGTAACTTCGGCGATATCTTCGCCGGCTACCTGGCGCGCAACATGGGTCTGCCGGTCAACCAGTTGATCGTCGCCACCAACCGCAACGATATCCTGCACCGCTTCATGAGCGGCAATCAGTACGTCAAGGATGCCTTGCATCCGACCCTGTCGCCGTCGATGGACATCATGGTCTCGTCGAACTTCGAGCGTCTGCTGTTCGACATGCACGGCCGCAATGGTGCCGCCATTGCCGAACTGATGGACACCTTCAAGCAAGGTGGCGGGTTCAGCGTCGAACAGGATCGCTGGACTGAAACCCGCAAGCTGTTCGACTCGCTGGCGGTCAGCGACGAGCAGACCTGTGAGACCATCGCTGAGGTCTTCGCCCGTACCGGTGAAGTCCTTGATCCGCACACTGCCATCGGTGTTCGTGCGGCCCGCGAGTGCCGTCGCAGCCTGGACATCCCAATGGTCGTGCTGGGTACAGCACACCCGGTGAAATTCCCTGAAGCGGTAGAGAAGGCCGGTGTCGGCAAGGCGCTTGAGTTGCCTGCCCACCTGTCTGACCTGTTCCAGCGTGAAGAGCGCTGCACAGTGTTGCCCAACGACCTGAAAGCGGTACAAGCGTTTGTCAGCCAGCACGGCAACCGTGGCAAGCCACTCTGACGGTATCGTTGTGTAACACTTGGGGCCCGCCATCTGGCGGGCCTTCTTGTTTGCGCATGCCAAACTCTGCCTTTCGAGTGATCCGGCAAGAGTGAGCGGCAGTGAAGCAGGTGAGCAGACAAGGACCGGTCGTTGTGACGGTCAGCGAAGCGCAGCGCCACAGGTGGCCAGCCATGTTACTGGTGCTGCTGGCGCTGCTGCTGTTCAGCACGGTAGCGGGTGCCGGGCAGAGTTTACCGTTCACCCTGGCCGCGCCGTTTGAACCCGTTCAGCCGCTGGTGCTCAACGCCAGTGACCGACAGTGGCTTGACCTGCGTAAGACGCTACGGGTCGGCATCGTCATTGCTGATAACGAACCGATCGATATCACCACGGATGGCAACCGCTATCAGGGCGTCAGCGCAGACTACCTGAGCCTGCTCGGTGGCAAGCTGAATATGCCTGTTCAGCTCAAGGGTTTCAGCCAGCGTGACGATGCCATTGATGCCCTGCGTGATGGCAGCATCGACCTGCTCAGCAGCGCCAGCTCCTTTGAGCGTGGGCAGGCCGGGCTAGCCTTTTCACGTGCTTACATGCCTGACCGCGCGGTGGTGGTCGGGCATCGCAGCGCGCTACCGCCCGCCCGAGGGTTAGCCGGCCAAAAGATCGTGGTGCTGGACGATTATGCCGATCCGCAAGCACTCCAGAGGCTCTACCCGGACAGCCAGATCATTCTGGCTCCCGGCCTGTATAGCGCCATGGAGGCACTGAGGCAGCAAGAGGTGGATGTACTTATCGGCAATGACGTCGTGGTTCGTTCCTACCTGAGCATGCGTCCCTATCTGGCGTTGCAGGTGCATTTTGAAAGCGCGTTGGCACCCCATGGCTTTGCTTTTGCGTTGCGCGCTGATGAGCGACGTCTGAAGGGGCTTGTGGACCAGGCGCTGGCGAGCCTGGATGTACATCTTGAGCGTGAGGTGCAGGCGCGCTGGACTGCCGGGCTGAATGCGTACCTCGGTGAGCAGCGTATCGCCCTGAGCAGCCTTGAGCGCAGTTGGTTGGCCAGGCACCCGCGCATCACCGTGGCGACCACCGAACACCCGCCCTATATCTATCGTGACGAACAGGGCCGCTGGGTGGGGCTCAATGCTGATGTTCTGGCGCGGATCTCGCGGATGACCGGCTTGCAGTTCGTTCACCAGAGCATGCCGTCTACCCTGGCCAGCCTGGAAGCCCTGAATCGTGGCGAGGCCGAGTTGAACACCACTTTGGCGGAGAACCCGGAGCGTAAAGTGTTTCTCAACTTTACCTACTCATTTGGTGGGAACAATTGGGTATTTGTGGTCCGGCGCGGCGATGCTTCACCTGCCGGCCTCGCGCAGTTGGGTAACCGCATTCTGGCCTTGCCCGCCCGGCATGCGCTGGAAAGCGAGATTCGGCAAAACTACCCCAATATCCAGCTACGCCTGGTAGAGACCTACGCCCAGGCCCGGGAGCTGGTCGAGAAGGGCCAGGCCCATGCCACGATTCAGAACGAGGCCGGGGCGTATCTGTTCAGTTCCGAGAAGCTCAAGGTTGGCCGCAGCGTCGATGGCAAGTGGTCGCCGGATCGCTTCGCGGTGGTCAAATCGCATCCTGAGCTGTTGAGCATCCTCAATAAGGCTCTGGAGGCTTTTCCGGTGACCGAGATGCGGACGATCCGCATGAAATGGCTGAGTGCCAGCCTGCCGCAGCCGTCACTCTGGAGTCGCATTCCTCAATGGCTGGTCTGGAGCGTTGTCCTGACCCTGCTGCTGGGTCTGGTTTTGCTGGCCTGTAATAGCCGTTTGCGCATTCAGGCCGCTCAGCGTCGCCAGGTTGAGGCGCAACTCAATGACCAACTGGCGTTCAAGCAAGCGTTGTTCGATGCCATGCCCATGCCGGTCTATGTGCGTGACCTGCAGGGCCGCCTGGTATCGTGCAATCGCAGCTACGAGCAGTTTTTCGAGATCAGCGTCGAGCATATGCAGGGACGACGGCTGATTGATATCGAGCTGTTGCCGCGCCAGCTCGCTGAACGAATGCACGCCGACTACCTGCAGTTGCTTGAGAGTCGCCAGCCGGTGTTCGTCGAACGGACCTTCGAACTCAATGGCCGCCGCGTGGATGCCTGGCAATGGAGCGTGCCGTTCTACGCAGCAGACGGTCGCTTGCAGGGGCTGTTGGGTGGCTGGGTGGACATCAGCGACCGTAAACACCTGGAGCGTGAGCTTGAACAACTGCGCCGGCAGTATGAGCAGCACACAGGTCACGCCCAGCAGCGACCGGGCCAGGCGTGCGCGTGTGACCCGGTGGCGGGGCAATGCTGATCAATGTTGATCGGCGGCCGCGGTTTTTTCCCTGTCACATTTCACAGGCATGCTCGATTGACGGGGGATGGAGTCCTGCTTGGCATTAGAACTTTCTGTAATGAACGCTGGTCATTGATAAGCATCTTTTGCATTCAAATAATCGAGGGGTGATCAAGATGGAAAATATCAGTTTGCTGCTAAGCGAAGCGCTGGCCCCTTATCAGGTCAGCATCGGCACGGCTGGCCTGCGGGGCGAGCGGCTGGTGACCCTCAAGGATGTCTGCGGCACCGTGGTAATCGAGCGCAGTTTCAGCGCCGACCAGTTACGTGACAGACTGTTGCTGACTGACGTGGTCGATGGCCTGCATCGTGATTTGCTGGTGGCCGAGGGGCGTATCGAGCCGTGTGTGATTGCTGCCATGCGCAATGCCAATGCAAACCGTCCACTGGTCGGTGCACCGGTTTTTGCCTGATCGGCCGGCAGGAACCTTCTGCCCGGATCGGGTTCTGATCAGGTATGGCAGGAACGATCATTGTGCTCCGGTGATTGCTACCTGCCGTCTGGCCCTTTACAGGTCCAAGGTTTACCCCGACCAGTCATCCCCGCTGCTCGGGGTTTCTTTTTGACTATTTATCGATGAAGAACGTCTTGGCGTCCTGCAGGTATTCTTCACGCCGTTTCGGGTCCAGCCACTCTGCATACAGCTCGATCAGCTTTTCTTCGCGCAATACGCGCATTTCCCGGTTGATGATCGCCATGGCTTCGCGCCCTTGCTCGGTATCAGAGCAGCCAATGTGAGTGAACTGATACTTGGGAGCATCCTTGACCGGTAGAAACACCAGTTCGGTTTCGCGAATCCCTTGTTGCAGCGCCTGATAGCGAGCTTCCGGCCAATAACTGATCATCGCCTGGATCCGGCTCAGGCGCTGCATCTGCAGCATGCTGCCAATTGCATCATTACCATAGTGCGACGAGAGCTCTTCTTCGGGCACTTGACTCAGGATCTGATCGATCACCGGACCGTAGCTGCGGCCTGCGACCACCCCGATTTTGGCGGTCTTGCTGGCCAGCAGGGCCTTCAGATCAATTTGCCGGTTGGCAATGAAGGGCGTGAAACGCGCCAGATCGTCCTTGCGCACGGTCAGGCCATTGGCAAATACGGCATAGGTGGGGATGGAATAGATGATTTTCTTCGCCCGCTCAGCGGTCCACAGCAAGGTGGGGTCGCAGGTGAAGCTGGGTTCGTTGAGCATCTGCAGGCCGCGCGCGCGGTTGACGCGCATTAACAGATGATCGTACTGGGGCATACGCGCGATCAGCAGCGGCATGAGCTTGTCGATAGCGCCCTGACCCTGATCAGGGCCGCTAAAAATGGTCACCGGAGGCATATCGCGCATCAGCCAGATCAGCGTGTCTTTGGCCTGGCTGGTTCCAGGCAGTGTGCCAAGACCCAACAGCAACAGGCAGACAGCCAGACGCAAGCGTGCAAAGGGTGCGGCGCCAAGACACATGCGTGAAACTCAACCTCCAGGAAAGTAATTCAAATTGCATCAACCATGCGGATTAAGCCAGTGGATTTTGCAGTTTTTGTCTGACAACTTTGAGTCCGCCCGGATGTGGTCGTTCACCGCCTGCGCATCGGGTAGACTTGTCGGCTTTCTCCTGCTCCGGAAGCCCGTCCATGGCCCAGCCGTCGACCACCTATAAATTCGAACTCAACCTCACCGACATCGATCGCAATATTTACCAGAGCGTCAAACAGACCATCGCCCGTCATCCGTCCGAGACCGAAGAGCGCATGGCCGTCCGCTTGCTGGCCTACGCCCTGTGGTACAACGAACAACTGGCCTTTGGTCGTGGCCTGTCTGAAGTAGACGAACCCGCGCTGTGGGAAAAAAGCCTGGATGACCGCGTCCTGCACTGGATCGAAGTCGGCCAGCCTGATCTGGAGCGCCTGACTTGGTGTTCACGGCGTACCGAGCGCACCAGCCTGTTGGCCTATGGCAGCTTGCGTGTCTGGGAAACAAAAGTAGTCGCTGGAGCGAAAAGCCTCAAGAACGTCAGCATCGCTGCGGTTCCGCAGGACGTTCTGGAAGTTCTGGCCAAAGACATGCCGCGGGTCATCAAGTGGGACGTCATGATCTCTGATGGCGAGGTGTTTGTGACCGACGACCGGGGCCAGCATGAAGTGAAATTGCAATGGCTGGCCGGCGAGCGCGGTTGATCACCCCGTATCACTTTGAAAAGAGACATCAGTACCCATGCGTATCGAACACCGTCCCATGCCCAGCCCCTTGCCGGTTCTTGGCGATCTGCCGCCGCTGCTGACCCGCCTGTATGCGTCGCGTGGCGTGGTCTCGGCCGAGGAACTGGACAAGAGCCTGGCGCGGCTGATTGCGTATCAACAGCTCAAGGGCATCGATGCGGCGGTGGACCTGCTGGTCGAGGCCTTGCAGCAACGTCAGCGCATCCTGATCGTTGGTGACTTCGATGCTGACGGTGCGACTGCCAGCACCGTGGGCGTGCTCGGGCTGCGCCTGATGGGCGCTGCGCATGTCGACTATCTGGTGCCCAACCGTTTCGAGTACGGCTATGGCCTGACCCCGGAAATTGTCGACGTGGCGCTGCAGCGCTCACCAGACTTGTTGATGACCGTCGATAACGGTATCTCCAGTGTCGACGGCGTGGCCGCTGCCAAGGCCGCCGGGCTCAGAGTGCTGGTCACCGACCACCACTTGCCTGGCCATCAATTGCCGGCCGCCGATGCGATCGTCAATCCCAACCAGCCAGGCTGCAGCTTTCCGAGCAAATCGCTGGCCGGCGTCGGGGTGATGTTCTACGTACTGATGGCCCTGCGCGCCCGCCTGCGTGAGATCGGCTGGTTCGACCAGCGGGCCCAGCCGAACCTTGGTGAGTTGCTCGACCTGGTGGCGCTGGGCAGCGTCGCTGACGTGGTGCCGCTGGATGCCAATAACCGCATTCTGGTCCATCAGGGCCTGATGCGGATTCGCGCCGGTCGCGCCCGTCCGGGCCTGCGTGCCATTCTTGAGGTCGCTCGGCGTGATCCTTCACGCATCACCTCTACCGACCTGGGGTTTATCCTGGGGCCGCGTCTGAATGCTGCCGGGCGGCTGGACGATATGAGCCTGGGGATCGAATGCCTGCTGTGTGATGACCCGGATCGGGCCCGGGAAATGGCGGTGCAGCTCGATGAGCTGAACCAGGACCGCAAGAGCATTGAGCAGGGCATGCAGCGCGAAGCCTTGGCGCAGCTCAAGGACTTGCCGCAAGAGTCCATGCCATTCGGGCTGTGTCTGTTCGAGCCGGACTGGCATCAAGGGGTGATCGGCATCCTCGCTTCACGGCTCAAGGAGCGTTACCACCGGCCCACCATCGCCTTTGCCAGCGCCGGTGACGGGGTGCTAAAAGGTTCGGCGCGTTCGGTGCCAGGTTTTCATATCCGCGACGCGCTCGATGCGGTAGCGGCCCGATATCCCGAGCTGATCAGCAAATTTGGCGGCCACGCCATGGCCGCAGGCCTGTCGCTGCCAGAGCAAAACTTCCCGGCATTCTGCGCCGCATTCGACGACGAAGTACGCCGCCAGCTGAACGAAGACGACCTCACTGGCCGGTTGTTATCCGACGGCACCCTGGCCGTCGAAGAGTTTCATCTGGAACTGGCCCGCGCCCTGCGTAACGCCGGCCCATGGGGACAACACTTCCCCGAGCCGCTGTTTCACGGCATCTTCCAGTTGGCCGAGCAACGGGTGGTCGGTGAACGGCACCTGAAAATGGTACTCAAGACCGAATGCGGCAGTGTGCGCCTGGACGGCATCGCCTTCGGCGTAGATCGCGACATCTGGCCCAACCCGAACATCCGCTGGGTAGAACTGGCCTACCGGCTGGACCTCAACGAGTTTCGTGGTAATGAAACCGTCCAACTGCTGGTGACCCATATCGCCCCGTGTTGAAAAGAGTCGGTTGAGACAGGTTTCGCCCAGCAGGGCGAAACCTGACGAATAGCCAACCGCAGCAAAGACTCTTACACCACGCGAATGGCTTTCGCGGCTCAAGCCGCTCCTACGACGTGCAAAGCGATGAACCCTGTGCCCATGGCAATTGTCGACTAGGCTCCTATATAGAAAAAGGAGAAGCCGCCACGCATCGTCGATAACGGCCTGGATTGGTCACGACCTGCGCGGCCGGCACTGCTCCTTCCTGCGAAGTGCTGCACGCCTGACTGTCACAAGAGAGGTCGCCATGAGTCTGCTGCTAGAACCCTATACCCTGCGCCAACTGCAACTGCCGAACCGCATCGCGGTGTCGCCGATGTGTCAGTACTCAAGTGTCGACGGGCTGGCCAACGACTGGCATCTGGTCCACCTCGGCAGTCGCGCAGTCGGCGGCGCCGGGTTGATCTTTACCGAGGCCACCGCCGTCACCGCTGATGGTCGTATCACCCCTCAGGACCTGGGTCTCTGGAACGACGAGCAAATTGCCCCGCTGCAGCGCATCACCCGTTTCATTACAGCCCAGGGCGCCGTCCCGGCCATCCAGCTGGCCCACGCCGGCCGCAAGGCCAGTACCTGGCGGCCCTGGTTGGGCAAGCATGGCAACGTACCGCTCGAAGAGGGCGGCTGGCAGCCATGGGGGCCATCGGCGGTTGCCTTTGACCCTGAACATGTCGCCCCGCAGCCCTTGAGCCCGGACCAGATCAACGAGGTCATTGATGCCTTTGTGGCCTCGACCCGACGGGCGCTGGCCGCAGGCTTCAAGGTTGTCGAAGTCCATGCAGCACATGGTTATCTGTTGCATCAGTTCCTGTCGCCGCTGAGCAACCGGCGCAATGACCGCTACGGTGGTTCGTTTGAAAATCGCATCCGGCTGGTCTGCCAGGTCACTGAAGCGGTGCGCGAAGTCTGGCCCGCCGAGTTGCCGCTGTTCGTGCGAGTGTCGGCCACCGATTGGGTAGAGGATGGCTGGAACCCTGATGAAACCGTCGAGCTGGCGCGGCGGTTGAAGACACTGGGGGCTGACCTGATCGATGTATCGTCCGGGGGGACTTCAGTGCATGCCGAAATACCGGTCGGGCCGGGTTACCAGACCCGCTTTGCCGAGCGCATCCGCAAGGAGGCAGACATTGCCACCGGCACTGTCGGCATGATTACCGAACCGGCCCAGGCCGAACACATTCTGCGCACCGGCCAGGCCGATATCATTCTGCTGGCCCGTGAGCTGCTGCGCGACCCCTACTGGGCGCTGCATGCCGATGACGACCTGGGCAGCCGGCAGGCGGTATGGCCCGCTCAGTATCAACGGGCAACCCATCGCGACCAGCCCATCCACGAATCTGACCTGCGCGATTGACAGCCATCCGCACCGCAATACGCGCAAGGCTCTATTGCGGTGCTTTCATTGACCTTGAGCGGTTTCCGAGGCACTCCGGCATGTCACAATTGGCGCTTATGCTGGCGCGAGTGTGTCAAAAGGCCATGGAGTTCAGTTGCTCATGTTTATCGGCAAAGTCGCCCGCCTGGCGGGCACTACGGTCAAATGCATTCGCCATTACGAGGCGATTGGCCTGCTACCCGAGCCACTGCGCGAAGGAAAGTATCGGATTTATACCCATGAAACGGTTGAGCGCCTGAGTTTTATCAAAGGCGCTCAACAGTTGGGCTTCAAGCTCAAGGAAATGCAGGCCATCCTGCAGGGCCAGCAGGTCGGAGAACTGCCACGGCAATTGATGCTTGATGCCATTATTGCGAAAAAGCTCGAACTCACTAACCAGATGGCTCACTTGCAGCAGATGCTCGATGGCTTGCTGGCTTTCGAGCGCCGACTGACCAGCGCCTGAGTCTGATTGCACGACCATCCCGGCATGATCACTCAGCCACGACCAAGTACCAGAGAACTGCTGGTGCCGTTACGGCTGAACGAGTTGGACAGCACCGCATCGATGGTCTGTTGCTGTAGCGAATCAGGGAAGTTCATGGTGGTATGTGGCGACCTGGCTGCGCCGTCGTCTGGCGTCGGCAGCAGCACGCCCAATTGCAGCGACATCAATGACAGGACGGCTTCGATGGCGCCGCTACCGGCCAGGGCGTGTCCGACGGCGAACTTGTTGGCGGCGAATGTCGTGTCGGGCAGGGCGGTGCCGAATACCTGTTTGACAGCCTGGGCTTCGTGGTTGTCCATGCTCAGCGGCGAGGGGCTGTGGACATTGACATGCTGAACCTGGCGCGGCGCCAGCCCCGCGTCATGTAACGCGGCCTGCATGCACTGCACATAAAGTGCACCGGGCTCGGCAGTGTCTTGATACCGATCGGCGTAGCCCAGTACCCGGCCCAAGGCCCGCGCGCCACGGCGTTGCGCGTGGCTGGCCGATTCCAGCACGATCAGCGCTGCCCCTTCGCTGGGGATGAACGGGCTGGGTGCCTGGGCACTGGAGGCGAAGCTGCCCTCAGGCAGCAGTTCAATACCGCCGCACAGCGCCAGTTCCAGCTCGCCGTTGGCAACCGCGCGATACGCGTTACCGATGGCAACGGTGCCGGCGGCACAGGCGTCCGAATGGCTCGACACATACTCATGCACCCCCAGCCACTGAGCCAGGCAGCGGGTCTGCCGATACTGCCCCGGTTGGCACCCGAGAAACAATCCGCTGCGGGCGGCACTGAAGTCTTCGGCGCGCAAGGCTGCCTGGCCGAGTGCCTGTTCGGCAACATAGCGACTAAGCAGGGTGTGGCGCGACTGGTTGGCAGACTCATCGGTAATCGCCTCGTCGATCAGTTGCCACTGCTGCTCGTCGATAAAGCCTGCCGGGCCGCTGGGCTGGTCTGGATGTTCGCGCAGGCACGAGCCATGTTGGCCCAGCAGGGCAAATAAACCTCTGGCATCCATGACCGTCGGTGCGACCAGACCGTAGCCGGTTACCAGTACGTCGGCTTTTTCCATGGTGTTACTCCAGAGCTTTTCCATAAACAGAGGGCATCCGGGGATGATCAGAGACCAGGCAGATGCTGCGTTCTGCAAGCGTTGGGCAAGGCCTGTTGAAGGCTCTGGCCCCGGCAGATACGGCGCGCAGTCTAAACTCTCCCGTAAAGGGGAGAGTCAATGATTCTGCCCGTGCAAGTGCGCAACTTTTATGGGGAGGTTGTAGGGCACATAGCCTAGGCAGTGGTAGTTGAAATAAATCCGCCAGGCGGCGGCCGATCAACGATTTTACAAGGGGCTCAGCAGCGCCTGCATCGGGATCAATAGGGCGATTCGTATGAGTGGAGTTTATTCAAATGAATATCAACTTTTGTACCTGCTGATACGGCGGCCCCCTTAGTTGCCGATGAGTCGGGCATCAGTGGTCGATGAAATATCTGGAATTATTAGTAACAACCGTACATGGGTGACTTCGCCTTACTGTGTGGGTCAATTGAACATCCCATCAAGGTCGAGGAACACATTCATGAATACTCGAGGTCTGCTCGATCAACTGCTGCGCTCCGGTCAGCAGATGCTGCAGGACAAGGTCAGCGGCACATCGGGCAAGCGTCCCAAGGCGGGCGGCCTGTTGCCCGGCGCTGCGGCTGGCGGGCTGGGCGGTTTGTTGTCAGGTGCTGGCGGTGGTGCGCTGGCCGCCGGGGCCATGAGCCTGCTCAAAGGCAAGAAAGGCCGCGGCATGGGCGGCAAGGTGCTGACCTACGGCGGCCTGGCGGCGCTGGGCGTGATTGCCTACAAGGCTTACAACAACTGGCAGGCCAGCCAGGGCCAGGCCGGTCTGCGTGAACCGCAGACCATTGACCGGCTGCCCGCCGATCAGGCCGAGGAACACAGCCAGGCGATCCTGCGTGCGCTGGTGGCCGCTGCCAAGGCCGATGGGCATGTGGACCAGCGCGAGCGTGAGTTGATCGAGGGCGAGTTCGTCAAGCTTCATGACGACCGGCAGTTCCGCCAGTGGCTGCATGCCGAACTGGACAAGCCGCTGGACCCGGCAGACGTGGCGCGCGCCGCACGCACCCCGGAAATTGCCGCCGAAATGTACATTGCCAGCCTGATTCTCGTCGATGAGGAGCACTTCATGGAGCGTGCCTACCTTGACGAACTGGCCCGTCAGCTCAACCTGGCACCGACGCTCAAGGCTGAGCTGGAGGCTCAGGTGCGTCAGGCATAAGCGCTCCAGACGCCGGTGGTTCAGCCAGCGCCGCTGGCTGATCCGGCGAGGGTCCTGAAACGACCGCATCTACGGTCAGCGCCCTCAGCAAGGTCAGTTGGTCGTCCTGATACTGCTGGTCCAGCGTGCGAGCCTCGGCCTCGAATTGTGCACTGCTCAGGCTCAGGCCAAGCTGCTCGTAACGATCGGTCAGGCGATTGAGATTGTCGCGATAGATTCTTTGCAAGCCGTTGAAGCCTGTCGCGTACTCTTCGCGCAGGTAAGTGACCCACGGCATCTGGGTAATCGCAAACGCCAGGAATGAATCACCCCGTTCACCGGCCTGCACCCGCGCCAGCGCCGCGTTCAGCTCGTCAGGCTGCAAGCGGGCGTGGGCTTCATAAAGCATGCGCTGCGGCGGGACCGGCAGGTCCAGCTCTTGTGCCCAACGCAACCGGTAGGCCAGGCGCACCTCCGCTTCATCCCGACCATTGGCCTGCTCGCGGGCAATGCGATCAAGCTCATGCAGGCGATACAGGCGTCGGGTCAGGTTCAATAATGCCGCGCCCCTGCTGGTGGCAGGCAGGTCCTGCAACGACTGCTGAGTGAAAACCATGACTTCCATCTGGTTGAATTCCACCATGACCCCGTCGGGGCAGGTGTCCTGTTCTCTGATCATTTGCAGCGGTTGCTCGGCGATGCCGTCCAGGGTGGCCCGCAACTCTGGCGATCGCGCCGCAGCCTCCAGAACCTGCCAGACTCGCTCGACCAGTTGCGCACGGCTGGACTGATTGCGGTAGTCGGCGCTTTGTTGCAGGTAGTCGATCAGCGCCAGCAAGTGACTGGCATCGCCATCCTGTTCCAGTTGTCGCCAGATTTCAGGACGCTCAGTGTTATTGTCCAGCCAGGGTTCGATGCCCGATAGCTCCAGGGTCGACGAGGTGGCCGGGCTATGGGTGTGCATTGAGTAGTCTGACTCGGTCATGGTCGAGTCGGAGTCGTGGGACTCGTACCAGGCGATTTCGCGGATTTGCGGCGGCAAGTCCATTTCAAAGCTGTACGAGCGCCCGTAACGTTGTGAGGTATGGGCGCGCAGCATCGCTTCGTGGGACAACGGATTACCGCGCAGGCTTATCTCAGTGTGCCCCCACTGGCGGCGCGGGTTGGCCAGCAGTTGTTCGGGAATGTCCTGCAACTGGTTGTTATCCAGAATCAGTGTCTCCAGAGTAGGGGGCAACCTGTCGGTCATCCAGGCAGGCCAGCTTTGAAGTCCGGTATTGCGCAGCGACAGCCAGCGCAGACTCAGGTGCCCCAGGCTGGATACTTCCTGCACGTCGCCGAGAAAGTTGCCGTCGAGCTCCAGGCTTTCCAATCGCACCATACGAGCGAAAAAATCGGTCCAGCGCCGGTCGATGCGCAAGTTTGTGTCAATCAGGCTCAGGTTGCTGAAACTCGAAAGCCCCAGCAGCGCCTGAGGTGGCGAAAGCAGCGGGGTCATCTCGCCACTTATGCGCAAGCTGCCGAGGTTGATCATGAACCTGAGCAGGTTGCCCAATTGCTCATCTGTGGTTGTGATCCGGTGCAAGCGCATTGAGCGCACTCGTAAATAAAAGAAACCCGGCAGGCGTCTTGGAAACTGCGCCAGATCCATATCTTCCAGATGCAGGGCCGTCTGCGATTCACCACGGGCATAAGCGCGCCAGTGATCCATCAGGGCCACGCCGATCCGGCGGCGCTGGGCGATGGTCTGCGGCGACAGGGTTACACTGGAGGTGCTGGCTTCGTTCCAGCCTTCGATGGCTTGCGTGAGTGCGTTACGCTCGCTGATCAGGACCCCCAGATTGATTTCCATGGCGGCCGGGGTATCGATCCGGTAGCTGAATGAGCGATCGGCCAGTGCGTCGTCCAGGCGTGCACGCAAGATGGTGCCCATTGATAACGGATTGCCCCGCACGTCGATCACGCTATGGTTGTCCGGGTTGTGCGGGTTATCGAGAATGTAGCCAGGCAATTCGGTGAGGTGGTTACCGGCCAGTGACAACTCGCCAATGGGGCCAGGCACCCGGCTGTCGAGCCAGGTCGGCCAATGCCGCAGCTCGGTGTGCTCCAGCACCAGCCGTTGGGGCCGCAGCCACTCCAGCGACAGTGGCTGGTGCTGGCTGAAGCGGTTGCCGGACAACTCCAGGTTGCGCAACTGCAGCAGCGGCAGCAAACCGTCCATTTCCGCCTGGTTGAGCAACAGTTGCAGATTGATCAGGCGCAAGTCGGTCAGGTTCGGCAGGCTGCTGGACACCGTACCCAGTACGCCGGGGTAATAGCGGGTAAGCAGGCCGGACCCGGGATTGTTGCGCAGGCCCAGCGAGCGGGCATTGCCCCAGCGCGACAGAAACTGGTGCAGGGTCTGGTTGTCGACAGACAGCAGGTCAGCGGGCCGCCCATGCGCGGCAGAAGGGCGCAGGTCATCGAGTTGCAGAGCGGTGACACGCTGCTCAAAGAACGCCGGCAACTGCGGCGCAAAGTCTTGCAGGGCAAAATTTTCCAGGTGCAGTGGCTCGGGTGCCAGGCCCAGCTCGGGCAGGCTGTGCCGCGTCCAGTGCCTCCAGATGGCGGTGCTCAGGCGAGCGTTGACTGACTGTGCCTCCTCCATCTGCAGCGGCTCAAGGCCGCGCCAGGTTTCGAGGCTTTCGCGCAACAGGCGTTGCTCTTCGAGCACCGCGTCAAGCCGTGCATCAATTCTTTCCAGGCTCATGCCAAAGTCTTGCAGGCGCTGGAGCATTTCATCCGGCCAGAGCATGTCGAACTCCAGCAGGCTCAACCGGTCGAGCAGATAGTGGCGGCTGACTGTCCAGTGTGTGCCTGGCCGGCCGCTGAGCAGATAACCGATTCGCCCGTCGGCCAGGCGCATCGGCGAGCGAAACCCAGGCCGGATCTCAGGCATTGCCAACACCCGGCGCAATTGATGACGCGCCAGTGGCTGGTATTGAATCAGGCGTTGCAGCACCGCGCGTTGGCCGGTATGCGGTATGCCCAATGCCTGGCGCTCGGCGTCGGGCAAGGCATGCAGGATCGAGGCATACAGGTCAGCACGGTCATTGAGGTGACGGTCCTGGGCATCGCGAGCGCTATAGCCGCCTTGCTCCTTGATCAGCACCTTGCGCTTGGGCGCATCGACGGGGCCGACGCTGTCGAGCAGTGCACCGTTGAATGACCCATCGCGAATTTCAAGGCGCAGTTCGCTGGACCAGCCGACCAGTGACTCCAGGCTGTGCAGGATCAACTGGTCGGTATCAGGGTTGTGCGACGATTGCCGGTACAGACCTTCATAGGCACGTGTCAGGCGTAGCTGCTGACGATAGTGACGGGCTTCTTCGGCCAACTGGATCGGCAGTTTGTGCTCGTTGAGCAACTGCTGTTGTTGCGCAGTGGACGCATGACTCCACAGCTCCTGCGCGACGCTGGCGGGCAGGCGTGACGGCAAGGCCTGCTGCAAGGCTTCTACGCCTGCGACCGGCGACGCTTGGCGGGCCTGATAGCGAGTGTCGAACAGCTCGGGCTGGCCGGCCTGGCTCAGCTCCCGATCCAGTTGCAGGCGCTGTATGGTGTCGACCAACAGCGCCGGGGGGCGCCCCAGTTCGGTCAGGGCGTGGCGCAGCACCGCTTCAGAGGTATTGCTGGCTTGCAGGGCTTGCCGGGCCATGGCATCGGGCAGGCTGGCGGTGTCATAACCCAAGCGGCGCAGGAGTTTCAGGCCGTGCATCTGGCGCGGGTTATCCAGCGGGTGCAGCCAGGCGCCCGCGCCATTGTGACGCAACGGCGGCTCGAAGTGCTGGCCGGTATCGGGATGCTCGATGACAAAGTCGCCGTGGCTGTCGGCCTTGACTGAGTAGGTGCCCTCATCGAGTACCAGCCATTGCTTGCCTTGATGCTCGTACAGGCCCAGCGCATTGGGCTTGAGGTCAGCTGGCAGCAGAATGTCGTGGGTAAACGGTGCAAGGTCCGGCTTCCATAGACGTTGCTGGCCACTGGGCAGCCGCACCGGCGCCAATGTCTCGACAAACCCCGGAGCTTCGATGGCGGGCAGCGGAGCAGTTTGAGCGGCGAGCTTGCCAATGGCCGCCATCAGGGCGATATTTTCCACGACATCCAGCAAATAGCTCAAAGCCTGCTGGCGCTCGTCATGCTCCCAGCTCTCGATACTTTCATAGACTTCATAACACAACTGAACGGCGGTCACTCCCAGCATGACCGCGCCCAGGGCCGGCACGGCAAAGGCGGCAATGTTCAGAACGTTGAGCGCCTTGTTGCGCCACCAGGCCATGCGCTGCTCATGGCTGCGTTGATCCTGTTCGGCAGTGGGTACGCCATTGAATCGTGCATCGTCCTTGATGACCGTCAGCTTGCGGTGTACCAGGGTTTCGAATAGCGGTTGGGCAAGATGGTTTTCGCCGAGCTTGAGACGGGCGTTGTGATCGGCCTCATGTTCCAGCCAGCGCTGCCCATACCACGGGCCTTTCTTGACCTTGGGGTACAGGTGCTTGTACAGGGTATTCATGACATGGCTGCGCTGGCGCGCGGGAAGCAGCCCGCTGAAAAAGTCTGCATAACGCTTATTGAACAGGCTTTCTCGCAGCGCTTTATGTAGCGCTTGTGCCGAGGCATGGAGTTGCAGCGGTGCAACCGGGTCTTCAGGGATGTACAGCATCACCGGCTGGACGCTGGTGCTGGCGTCGCGGTCGGTACTGATCAGCACGACCCCGGTCAGCTCGACGTCCCACAGGGTCAGGGCACTGCAGTACAGCTCTTGGCCATTGAGCTGTGCGCCGGGCCGGCCGTTGAGCAGATTCAACAGGGCCGTGTGCGCAGGCGCATCGATGCGTTGCTTGAGCAACGCCAGGTGAACCTGCAATAACAGTGTCGAGCGCTCGAACGCCTGGAGGTCGCCGATCGTTACCCGGTCGAACACGCTGTCGATGTGTTTCTGGTATTCACCCCCCAGGTCCAGCCCCCTGGACAAGGCGGCAAATTCATGGGCCGGCAGGGCGACGGGCGTGCCTTGCAGGTAAGGCCCCAGCACCTGATGGTTGGCAAAGATCCCGGCTTTGAAATGCTGATCGCGGTCCATTGCACCCGGTACAGTCTCTTCGGCCTGGAAGTTTTGCAAAGCGGCTTCAAGCAGCGGCCGGATGGCTGCACGCAAGGTGCTATTGGCTTGGACAATTGGATCTTTTGCCGCATTAACGAAAGTGTCTTCGGTACGGGTGTGGCTGGCGTGAAACAAATGCGCCGCGCGCACATCCAGATCCAGGTCGAACTGTTGCTTGATAGCCTGGGTCAGGCGCGGCGCGGCAAAGTCTTCAAGTGTGCCCAGCCGCTGCAGGCTGGGGGCAATACGTTGTTGCAGATGATGGTGTTCAGCGTACAGCGCTTGTAACTGCTCAACAATGGCGGGGGTATCGTCGCGGGCCTTGGTCAGCCAAGGCTGCTTCAGTGCCTGGCTGGCGGCCTTGCGCAGCGCTGTATGAGTGTCCGGGCCGGCGTTGGCCAGCCAGGCGGGCGTACGCCGTTCGATGATTGCCCGGTGCGTCTGGAGCCTTGTCGGGAGCCCATCAGAAAGAGAGATATCCATAGTGAAGCAAGCCTTGTTGCGGTTGAGAAAATAACAAAGCTTACGGGTAGGGTATTGGGCCAAAGGTGGTAACTATCTATTAAACATGGCGCCGCCAAATACTGTTGAATGGGCCGCAGGGACGGCGCCAGCCTGCGTCGCAGAGCTTTTGTCGAGATTTTTCCGACGGGTCGGGGACGCACTCAAATACTTGTTCTGGCCGTTGTTATTTACTTGCCCATGGACGCGCTACTGGATTAATGGCTGGGCTATACTCAGCGCGCCTGGGCCGGGGTTCGGTCCAACTTCATGAACACCGCCCGGTCGGTGTTGAACGCTTGAGGGATGACTGTGAAAAACTGGACCTTGCGCCAACGGATCCTGGCGAGTTTTGCCGTAATCATCACGATCATGTTGTTGATGGTGGTGGCGTCTTACTCGCGCTTGTTGAAGATCGAGTCCAGCGAAGAGGTGGTTCGCCTGGACGCGTTGCCGGGGGTTTATTACAGCACCCTGGTGCGTAGCACCTGGGGCGAGAGTTATATCCGTACCCTTGAACTGATCGGTGAAGGCCAGGGGCGACCGCTGACCCAGTCCGAGCGCGAGCAGTTCAAGGGCTTCGAAGATGCTCTGCAAAAGCAGATCGACGGCTATAAGCAGTCGATTTTCGATAACTCCGACAAAGCCACTTTCCAGCAGTTCGAAACCCAGCGCGAACTCTACTCGCGGCTGCTCAAGGAAACCCATGCCGCCTATGAGCGGGGTGAATACGCCAAGGCCAGGGCCGAATTCTACGACCAGGTCAATCCGGTGTGGACGCTGGGGCGCAAGCAGCTCAACGACATTATCGTGGCCAACAAGCAGTTGGCCGATCAGGCCACCGACAACATTGTCGACGCCGTGCTGACCGCCAAAGTGAGCATGGTGATTTCTCTGTTGATCGCCATTGCCGCGGCCGGTGCCTGCGGCTTGCTGCTGATGCGCTCGATCATCGCGCCGATGCAGCGGCTGGTCGACATCCTTGAAGTCATGCGCACCGGTGACCTCAGCCAGCGCCTGAATCTGGACCGCAACGACGAATTCAATGTCGTGCAGACCGGCTTCAACGACATGATGACCGAGCTGACCGCATTGGTGGCCCAGGCCCAGCGTTCCTCGGTGCAGGTCACTACCTCGGTGACCGAAATCGCCGCCACGTCCAAGCAGCAACAGGCCACCGCGACTGAAACCGCAGCCACGACCACTGAAATTGGCGCGACGTCGCGAGAGATCGCCGCCACGTCACGGGACCTGGTGCGCACCATGAACGAGGTGACTTCGGCCGCCGACCAGGCTTCGGTGCTGGCCGGCTCCGGCCAGCAAGGTCTGGCGCGGATGGAAGAAACCATGCATCAGGTCATGGGCGCGGCCAATCTGGTCAATGCCAAGCTGGCGATCCTCAACGAGAAGGCCGGCAATATCAATCAGGTGGTGGTGACCATCGTCAAGGTCGCCGACCAGACCAACCTGCTGTCGCTCAATGCGGCCATCGAGGCCGAAAAGGCCGGTGAATATGGCCGCGGTTTTGCTGTGGTGGCGACCGAGGTGCGGCGCCTGGCCGACCAGACCGCCGTCGCAACCTACGATATCGAGCAGATGGTGCGCGAAATCCAGTCGGCGGTCTCGGCCGGTGTCATGGGCATGGACAAGTTTTCCGAAGAAGTCCGCCGCGGCATGTTTGAGGTCACCCAGGTCGGTGAGCAACTGTCGCAGATCATTCATCAGGTCCAGGCGCTGGCGCCACGCGTGCTGATGGTCAACGACGGCATGCAGGCCCAGGCCAGTGGTGCCGAGCAGATTAACCAGGCATTGGTGCAACTGGCCGATGCCAGCAGCCAGACTGTCGAGTCCCTGCGCCAGGCCAGCTTCGCGATTGACGAGTTGAGTCAGGTTGCGGTGGGGCTGCGCAGCGGCGTTTCGCGTTTCAAGGTTTGAGACCCGGTCATGGTTGAGCAATCACCCAAGCGGTCCGTGCGCGATACGCTGTTTCTGCTGTTTCGCATCGGCGAAGAACGCTACGCGCTGCAGGCCCGGGAGATCGCCGAGGTACTGCCACGCTTGAAACTCAAGGTGATTCCCAAGGCGCCGGCCTGGGTGGCAGGGATCTTCGCCCACCGTGGCGAAATCGTCCCGGTTATTGATATCAGTGCCTTGAGTTTTGGCACTCCGGCCCGCGCCCGCACCAGCACCCGTATGGTGCTGGTGCACTACCGCCACGACGATCAGCACCCGGCGCAGTTGCTGGGCCTGATTCTGGAGCAGGCTACCGAGACCTTGCGCTGTCCGGCTGCGCAGTTCAAGGAGTACGGCCTGGAAAATCGCCTGTCGCCCTATCTGGGGCCGGTACGCGAAGATGAGCAGGGGCTGTTGCAGTGGATCCGCGTCGAGGAGTTGCTCAGTGAGCCGGTGCGCGAACTGCTGTATCCGGTGGTCGCGCCGGACATCGAGCTGCTGGAGGATGCGCCATGAGTAATGACGCGCGGTTCTTCGCGTTTCTCAAAGAGCGCATCGGCCTGGATGTCACCTCCGTGGGCGAGGCCATCGTCGAGCGGGCATTGCGCCAGCGCACCACTTCGTCCGGCGCCGCCGACAGCGACGCCTATTGGGCCTTGCTGCAGACCTCAGCGGCTGAGCAGCAGGCACTGATCGAAGCGGTGATCGTTCCTGAAACCTGGTTTTTCCGTTACCCGGAGTCTTTCGCCACGCTTGGCAAACTGGCGCTGGCGCGGGTCCAGGCACTGGCGGGTGCGCGGCCATTGCGTATTCTCAGCCTGCCATGCTCGACCGGCGAAGAACCTTATTCGATCGCCATGGCGTTGTTTGACGCAGGCCTGGCGGCGCAGCAGTTTCGCGTCGATGCGATCGATATCAGCCCGTTGTCGATCCAGCGCGCCAAGCGCGCGATCTATGGCAAGAACTCGTTCAGGGGCACCGACCTGAGCTTTCGTGAACGTTACTTCAGCCAGCTGGCCGATGGCTGGCAGGTGGCTGAGCGGGTACGTGACTGTGTCGATTTTCGACCCGGCAACCTGCTTGATCCGGCACTGGCCAACCAGCCGGCCTGCGATTTTGTGTTCTGTCGCAACCTGGTGATCTACTTTGACCGGCCGACCCAGGCTCATGTATTCGAGGTGCTCAAGCGCCTGACCCTGGAAGACGGCGTACTGTTTATCGGCCCGGCCGAGGGCAATCTGTTGGCGCAGATCGGCATGCGCTCGATCAACGTTGCGCAGTCGTTCGCGTTTCGCCATGCACGGGCTGATGATCCGCGGCCGGTGGTACTCGGTGCCCCGGCGGTGCCGGCACCCGCTCCAGTGGCGCCGGTGCTCGTCCAGCCTGCGGTACGCAGCGTGCCGAGCAGCACCCCACGGCCATTTGCGCCGGGCACCGCGGCGCGGGTGGCGGGCAGCGCGTTTGGCTCATCTGGCAGCCAGGCCCCGGCAGCGGCGCAGCCCGATGCCGAGCTGGCGGCTATTGCCAGCCTGGCCAATGAGGGCAAAAGCAGTGAGGCGCGAGCGGCCTGCCAGCGGTATCTGGCCCGGCACGAGCCGGTGGCCCAGGTGTTCTACTGGCTGGGCTTGCTCAGTGAAGTGGAAGGCAAAGTCCAGCAAGCGCAGGAGCATTACCGCAAAGCGTTGTATCTGCAACCCCAGCACCCCGAAGCCCTGGCGCAACTGGCTGCTGTACTGGCCGCACAAGGCGATAGCAGCGGTGCCCGGCGCTTGCTCGAACGAGCAGCACGTGGCGCCAATAAACAAGGAAACAGCTGATGAGCGGGGTCAGCCTTGCAAGCCTTACCCAGGATGACGGTCAGGACATCGACGATTGCTGGAATCGCATCGGTATTCATGGTGACCGCTCTTGCCCCTTGCTGGCCGGGCACATCCATTGCCGTAATTGCGAAGTCTATTCGGCAGCGGCGACGCGCTTGCTCGATCGCTACAGCCTGGCGCAGGACTATCACGACCGCTCGCGCAGCGCCGAGCAACAGGGCAGGGCCAACACCCGTTCGGTAGTGGTGTTTCGCCTGGGTGATGAATGGCTGGCCCTGGCCACCCGCAGCCTGGTTGAGGTGTCGCCGATGCAAGCGATCCATTCGCTGCCGCACCAACGTTCGCGGGCATTGCTGGGGGTTGCCAATGTCCGTGGCGCCCTGGTGGCGTGTATCTCGCTGGTCGAGTTGCTGGGCCTGGAAACCGGCGCCTGTTCGCCGGCCAATAACCGGATCATGCCGCGCATGCTCATCGTCGCGGCCGAAGGCGGTCCGGTGGTGGTGCCGGTGGATGAGGTCGATGGCATTCATGCCATGGAGCAGGCGCTGCTTGAGTCGGCGTCGGCCTCCGGTACTCATGCCAACGCCCGCTTTACCCGGGGCGTGCTGCACTGGAAGGATCGCAGCCTGCGTTTGCTTGATGAACAAGAGCTGCTGGTGGCAGTGCATCGGAGCCTGACATGACCCCGGACCAGATGCGCGACGCCTCGTTGTTCGAACTGTTTACCCTGGAAGCCGAGGCGCAGACCCAGGTACTGAGCGCCGGCCTGCTGGAACTGGAACGTAACCCGACCCAGGCCGATCATCTCGAAGCCTGTATGCGCGCCGCCCATTCGCTCAAGGGCGCGGCACGCATCGTGGGCGTGGACTTCGGCGTCAGCGTTGCCCATGTCATGGAGGACTGCCTGGTTGCCGGCCAGGAGGGGCGTCTGGTGCTGCAGCCGGAGCATATCGATGCGTTGCTGTCGGGCACCGACATGCTCATGCGCATCGCCACGCCAGGCGATGGCAGCGTCGATCAGTCGGCTGTGGACGCCTATGTACAGCGCATGAATGAGCTGATGAGCTCTGGGGTCGGCAGCGGGCGCAGCGTCAGCCGTCCGCCAGAGCCTGCGCCCGCCGACAGTGCGGCGCTGGCCGGGCCCGGCTTGCCTGACTCATTGGTGTTGGGGCTGTCGCCCGAAGCCCAGGCCGACTTGTCGGCGTTGCTGGCCGCCGAAGCGCCAGCGCCGGTCCCCCAGCCGCCTGCCGCGCCTGTCGAGCCTGTTGTCGATGTCGACAGCGGGCCGCTTGCCACGGCGCAAGCCGACTCTGCGCCACGCCCGTTGCGTGACCGACGGGTTGCCGAAGGTGGCGAGCGGGTATTGCGTGTCACCGCCGAGCGCCTCAACGGGTTGCTTGATCTGTCCAGCAAATCGCTGGTCGAAAGTCAGCGCATCAAACCCCTGTTGACCGGCATGCAGCGTCTCAAGCGTCTGCAGTTGGGCAGTGACCGGGCGTTGCAGGTGCTTGAGGCCAGTCTCAACCAGAGCCAGATCAGCCCCGAGGCGCAAAAAGCACTGGAGGACGCGCGGCAATTGCTGTCGCAGGCGCAAAACATGCTGATTGAGCAGGCGGCAGAACTTGATGAGTTCGGCTGGCAGTCTGCACAGCGTGCCCAGTCGCTGTATGACAGCGCCCTGGCCTGCCGGATGCGGCCGTTTGCCGATGTGCTGGGTGGTCAGGCGCGGATGGTCCGCGACCTGGGCCGTGAGCTCGGCAAACCGGTGCGCCTGGATATCGATGGCGAAAAGACCCAGGTCGACCGTGAAGTGCTGGAAAAGCTTGAGGCGCCGCTGACTCACTTGCTGCGCAACGCGGTCGATCACGGTATTGAATCGCCAGAGCGACGTCAGGCGCTGGGTAAGGACAGCGAAGGTTCGATTCGCCTGCGCGCCTCTCACCAGGCGGGCATGTTGGTGGTCGAGCTCACCGACGACGGCGGTGGTGTCGACCTCGAAAAGCTGCGCAATGCCATCGTCGCCCGCAAGCTCTCGCCGGCTGAAACGGCGGCGCAGATGAGCGAAGAAGAACTGCTGAGTTTCCTGTTCCTGCCTGGCTTCAGCATGCGCGACAAGGTCACCCAGATTTCCGGGCGCGGCGTGGGCCTGGACGCGGTGCAGCATATGGTGCGCCAGTTGCACGGTGCCGTGACGCTGGAGCAGCAGGCCGGGCAGGGCAGTCGCTTTCGGATCGAAGTGCCGCTGACCTTATCGGTGGTGCGCAGCCTGGTGGTGGATGTCGGCGGCGAAGCCTATGCCTTCCCATTGGCGCACATCGAGCGCATGCGTGACCTCGAAGCCGAGGACATCGTGCAACTGGAAGGCCGCCAGCATTTCTGGCATGAAGGCCGCCACGTTGGCCTTGTTGCGGCCAGCCAGTTGCTCAACCGGCCACCGAGCGCCAATGCCCAGGACAATCTCAAGGTGGTGGTGATCCGCGAGCGTGACGCGGTGTATGGCGTGGCGGTCGAGCGTTTTATCGGTGAGCGGACCCTGGTGGTCATGCCGCTGGATGCGCGTCTTGGCAAGGTTCAGGATGTCTCGGCCGGTGCATTGCTGGACGATGGCTCGGTGGTCCTGATCATCGATGTCGAAGATTTGCTGCGCTCGGTGGAAAAACTCCTGAATACCGGAAGACTGGAGCGCGTTGATCGCCAGAACCGCCATAATGGCAATGTGACCCGCAAACGGGTTCTGGTCGTCGATGACTCGTTGACGGTACGTGAGCTGGAGCGCAAGTTACTGGTCAGTCGCGGTTATGAAGTGGCCGTGGCGGTCGATGGCATGGATGGCTGGAACGCCTTGCGCGCCGAGGACTTTGACCTGCTGATTACCGATATCGACATGCCGCGCATGGACGGTATCGAGCTGGTTACGCTGGTGCGCCGTGATACCCGGCTGCAATCTCTGCCTGTGATGGTGGTCTCCTACAAGGACCGTGAGGAAGATCGCCGTCGGGGGCTGGATGCCGGGGCCGATTATTACCTGGCCAAAGCCAGTTTCCATGACGACGCCTTGCTTGATGTTGTGGTGGAACTGATAGGAGACGCGCAGGGATGAAGATCGCTATCGTCAACGATATGCCCATGGCCATTGAAGCCCTGCGGCGCGCCCTGGCCTTCGAGCCCGAGCACCAGATCGTTTGGGTCGCCCGTAATGGCGCCGAGGCGGTGCAGATGTGCGCGGCAAACACCCCGGACCTGATCCTCATGGACCTGATCATGCCGGTGATGGACGGCGTCGAGGCCACAAGAAGGATCATGGCCGACTCACCATGCGCTATCGTTCTGGTCACGGTCGATCGTGAACAGAACGTCCATCGTGTATTCGAAGCCATGGGCCACGGCGCGCTGGATGTGGTGGACACCCCGGCTGTTGGTGCGGGCGATCCGAAAGAAGCTGCCGCGCCGCTACTGCGCAAGATATTCAACATTGGCTGGCTGATCGGCCAGCGCAGCGCACGCGAACGCAGCGCCGGGACTGTCTTGCAGGGCGCGGTGCGCCGCGGCGGTCTGGTGGCCATCGGCTCCTCGGCAGGTGGGCCGGCAGCGCTGGAAGAATTGCTCAAAGGCCTGCCGGTGAGCTTTCCTGCGGCGGTGGTGCTGGTGCAACATGTCGATCAGGTGTTCGCTGCCGGCATGGCCGAGTGGCTGAGCAGTGCCTCAGGTATGCCGGTGCGCCTGGCCCGCGAGGGCGAGCCGCCGCAACCGGGTCAGGTGGTGCTGGCCGGAACCAACCACCATATCCGTCTGTTGCAGGACGGGACGCTCGCCTACACGGCCGAGCCGGTAAACGAAATCTACAGGCCCTCGATTGATGTTTTTTTCGAAAGTGTGGCCCGCTATTGGAGTGGTGATGCAGTGGGAGTGTTACTGACCGGCATGGGTCGCGATGGTGCTCAAGGACTCAAGGCCATGCGCCAGAAAGGATTTCTGACCATCGCTCAGGATCAGGCCAGCAGCGCTGTATATGGCATGCCCAAGGCGGCTGCCGCTATCGATGCCGCCGTCGAGATCCGCCCGTTGCGCACTATTGCTCCGCGTTTGGTTGAGGTATTCGCATAATGATTTTCCAGGTGAAATCACCTTCAGCCGGTGACCAGGAGATGCTTCATGCATGACTTGCAGACAGAAGATATCAAGGCTCCGGACGAAAACTCCGCCATGGTCCTGTTGGTCGATGACCAGGCCATGATCGGCGAGGCGGTCCGTCGTGGCCTGGCCAATGAAGAACTGATCGACTTCCATTTCTGTGCCGACCCGCATCAGGCCGTCGCCCAGGCGGTGCAGATCAAACCGACGGTCATCCTCCAGGACCTGGTGATGCCGGGCCTGGACGGCCTGACCCTGGTGCGCGAGTACCGTAATAATCCGCTGACCAAGGACATTCCGATCATTGTCCTGTCGACCAAGGAGGACCCGCTGATCAAGAGCGCGGCCTTCGCGGCCGGAGCCAACGATTACCTGGTCAAGTTGCCCGATACCATCGAACTGGTGGCGCGCATCCGCTACCACTCGCGTTCCTACCTGACCCTGTTGCAGCGCGACGAGGCCTACCGCGCCTTGCGGGTCAGCCAGCAGCAACTGCTCGACACCAACCTGGTACTGCAGCGGCTGATGAACTCCGACGGCCTGACCGGGCTGTCCAACCGTCGTCACTTCGACGAATACCTGGAGCTTGAGTGGCGCCGCGCCACCCGTGAGCAAAGCCAGCTGTCACTGATGATGATCGATGTGGACTATTTCAAGGCCTACAACGACAGCTTTGGTCATCTGGAGGGCGACGAAGCGTTGCGCCAGGTGGCCAAGGCAATCCGTGCCAACTGCAGCCGCCCCTCGGACCTGCCGGCCCGCTACGGCGGCGAAGAATTCGCCATGGTATTGCCCAACACCACCCCCGGCGGCGCCCGATTGCTGGCCGAAAAACTGCGCCAGAGCGTCGCCAGCATGAACATCCCGCACATCGCACCGGCACCGGGTTCACACCTGACGGTCAGCATCGGCATCGCCACCGTGATCCCGCAGCCCGGCGGCAACAGCCGACAGTTGATTCTGGACGCTGACAAGGGGCTGTATGCGGCCAAGCATAATGGGCGTAATCAGGTGCAGGTGGGGGGCGCCTGACCGCAACGGGGTCGCCGGATCAGTCTCCTGCGATTCGGGCATGATGCTGGGCCGGTGGGAGTCAGCTCGCTGACGAAGGCGGCATCACAGGCATCGTGGGTTCACCCGCCGTTGAAGTGAATGCGCGGCGTCCCCGTCCGACGGGGCTGCTTTCGCCACTACGCCTAAGGTATACTCACCGGCTTTGTAATTTTCGCCTGCGAGTGCTGCCGACCATGGAAATCAACCCGATTCTGAACAGCATCAAGGACCTCTCCGAGCGTTCCGAAACCATTCGGGGGTATCTTTGACTACGATCACAAACATGATCGTCTGGTTGAAGTCACCCGCGAGCTCGAAGACCCTAACGTCTGGAACAAGCCTGAATACGCCCAGAGCCTGGGCCGCGAACGCTCCCAGCTGGAGCAGATCGTCACCACTCTCGATGACCTTGGCAGCGGCCTGACCGACGCCAAAGACCTGCTTGAGATGGCTGCCGAAGAAGAAGACGAAGGCGCTGTCGCCGACGTCGTCGCGGAAGTCGAGCGCCTGCGCGAAGCGCTGGAGAAGCTCGAATTCCGGCGCATGTTCAGTGGCGAGATGGACCCCAACAACGCCTACCTCGACATCCAGGCCGGTTCCGGCGGCACCGAGGCTCAGGACTGGGCCAACATTCTGCTGCGCATGTACCTGCGCTGGGCCGACAAGCGCGGCTTTGACGCGACCATCATGGAATTGTCCGAGGGTGAAGTCGCCGGTATCAAGGGCGCCACTGTGCACATCAAGGGCGAGTACGCCTTCGGCTGGCTGCGCACCGAGATCGGTGTCCACCGTCTGGTGCGCAAGAGCCCGTTCGACTCCGGTGCACGTCGCCACACCTCGTTCTCGGCGGTGTTCGTGTCGCCCGAGATCGACGACAAGGTCGAGATCGAGATCAACCCGTCGGACCTGCGTATCGACACCTACCGTTCCTCCGGTGCCGGTGGTCAGCACGTAAACACCACCGACTCGGCGGTGCGGATCACCCACGTGCCGACCAACACCGTGGTCAGTTGCCAGAACGAACGCTCCCAGCACGCCAACAAAGACACCGCCATGAAAATGCTGCGGGCCAAGTTGTACGAGCTGGAAATGCAAAAGCGCAACGCCGCTTCGCAGGCCCTCGAAGACAGCAAGTCGGACATCGGCTGGGGTCACCAGATCCGCTCGTATGTGCTTGATGACTCGCGCATCAAAGACCTGCGCACCGGCGTCGAGCGCAGCGACTGCCAGAAAGTCCTGGACGGCGACCTCGACCAGTACCTGGAAGCGAGCCTCAAGCAGGGGCTGTAAGCCGCACACCACCGCCGCGATACCAGGCTGTGCCGGTATCGCGTGCCCTGCCCGCAGGGGCAACGAACACCTGATGGAAAGAATTACGACATGAGCGACCTCAAGACCGAATCGCAAGACCTGCAACAGGAAGAAAACACCCTGATCGCACTGCGCAAGGAAAAGCTTGCCGCAGCCCGCGCCAAGGGCCAGGCCTTCCCCAACGACTTCCGCCGTGACAACTACTGCAACGACCTGCAGAAACAGTATGTCGACAAGACCAAGGAAGAACTGGCCGAGGCTGCGATTCCCGTCAAGGTTGCCGGTCGCATCATGCTCAACCGTGGCGCGTTCATGGTGATCCAGGACATGACCGGGCGCATCCAGGTCTATGTCAACCGCAAGACCCTGTCCGAAGAAACCCTGGCCGAGGTCAAGACCTGGGACCTGGGCGATATCATTGCTGCCGAAGGCACCCTGGCGCGTTCCGGCAAGGGCGACCTGTATGTCGAGATGACCAGCGTGCGTCTGCTGACCAAGTCGCTGCGCCCGCTGCCCGACAAGCACCACGGCCTGACCGACACCGAGCAGCGCTATCGTCAGCGCTACGTAGACCTGATCGTCAACGACGAAACCCGTAACACCTTCCGGGTGCGCTCGCAGGTGATCTCGCACATCCGCAGCTTCCTGGCCAAGCGCGACTTCCTGGAAGTCGAAACGCCGATGCTGCAGACCATTCCTGGCGGTGCGGCGGCCAAGCCGTTCGAAACCCACCACAATGCCCTGGACATGGCCATGTTCCTGCGCATCGCGCCGGAGCTGTATCTCAAGCGGCTGGTGGTTGGTGGCTTTGAGAAAGTCTTCGAGATCAACCGCAACTTCCGTAACGAAGGCGTCTCGACCCGGCATAACCCTGAATTCACCATGCTTGAGTTCTACCAGGCCTACGCCGACTACGAAGACAACATGGACCTCACCGAAGAGCTGTTCCGCGAGCTGGCGCAACTGGTACTGGGGACTACCGACGTGCCGTATGGTGACAAGGTGTTCCACTTCGGCGAGCCGTTCGTGCGCCTGTCGGTGTTCGACTCGATCCTCAAGTACAACCCTGAGCTGACCGCAGGCGACCTGCAAGACGTCGATAAAGCCCGCGCCATCGCCAAAAAGGCCGGTGCCAAGGTGCTGGGCCACGAAGGTCTGGGCAAGCTGCAGGTGATGATTTTCGAAGAGCTGGTCGAGCACAAGCTGGAGCAGCCGCATTTCATCACTGAATACCCGTTCGAGGTGTCGCCGCTGGCGCGCCGCAACAACAACAACCCGAACGTCACTGACCGTTTCGAGCTGTTCATCGGCGGCCGCGAAATCGCCAACGCCTACTCCGAGCTCAACGACGCTGAAGACCAGGCTGACCGCTTCCAGGCCCAGGTGGCCGAGAAGGACGCTGGCGACGACGAAGCCATGCACTTTGACGCCGACTTCGTACGTGCGCTGGAGTACGGCATGCCGCCGACCGCCGGTGAAGGCATTGGCATCGACCGTCTGGTCATGCTGCTGACCAACTCGCCGTCGATCCGCGACGTGATCCTGTTCCCGCACATGCGTCCACAGGCATAAGTCGGTTTCGCGGCTAAAGCCGCTCCTACCTCGTACGCCGTAGGAGCGGCTTTAGCCGCGAATGGCACCAAGGCCGCCGCGCTACGATTCAAGGAGAACCGTGGTGAATGACGCCACCCAAGGACCTGCCAACGTCGCCAGCGCCGTCGCTCAGAACGTCCGCTATCAGGGCCGCAAGGCCAGTCGGCGGGGTAGCGAGCAGCGGCGCCAGGACATTCTTGATGCTGCCATGCGTATCGTCATCCGTGACGGTGTACGTGGGGTCAGGCATCGTGCGGTGGCCGCAGAGGCCGATGTGCCGCTGTCAGCCACCACCTACTACTTCAAAGACATCGATGACCTGCTCAACGATGCCTTCGCGCAATATGTGCAACGCAGTGCCGCCTACCTGGCGCGGCTGTGGCAAAACACCGAAGTGATCCTGCGCGATTTGCTCGCTGGCAACGACGGCAGCCCGCACGACCGGCAGCGTGTAGCCGACGTGATCGCACGCATGATCCACGACTACATCGACCATCAATTACAGACCCGCCGCGATCAACTGATCGCCGAGCATGCCTTTTACCTTGAAGCCCTGATCAACCCGCGCCTGGCGCTGTTGGTCGCTGATCACCAGCAGATCCTGTTTCGCGGTGCCTGCCAGTTTCTTCAGGTGCTGGGTTCAGAGCAGCCGCAGCAGGACGCCGAAGTGTTGACGGGCATGATCCGGCGGATGGAATATCAGGGCCTGTTGCACGGTCTCAATGACCCGCCGAACGGGCAGCGACTGGCTATTCTGATTCGTCAGATGCGTCTGTTTCTCGCAATGGCTTAGCAGAAACTTAAAAACGTTGGCGAGGCAGCCTGTTTTTTACGCAGCAATGGCGCTCAGCCAGCAGGTAGTTTTTAAGTCAACATCAGGATCAAGGAGTACCGGGTGGACGAATACCAGCAGACTATTCGTGGCTTATCGGACCGGATCGTCACGGCGCAGACGCCGATCCGTGTGCTCGATGCGGTGAAGTGGGACGACAGTGTGCGCAAGGGCTTTCTGGCCGCCAAGGGCAAAGAGCTGCCCGCAGTCGATCGCGCTTATTACGAAGGCCGGCCACTGGGCTTCGACTCTGCTGCGCTGAAGCAGGAATTCCAGAACATCGAGCGCGATGTCACCCGCCAGTTGGGGCAATTCAACCCGGTGGGGCAGATCATGCGCCGCATGTGCCGCGAATACCGCATGGTCATTCGTATGCTTGAAGCGCGTGGCACGGCGGATTTCGGCCTGATCTCCCAAGAGCTGTATGGCGCGGCGTCCGACGCATTTCATGCCGGCGACCCGACCCTGTCCGACCTGGGGGTGATGCTCTCCGGTTATCTGAACAACATTGCCGGGCGCGGCGACCTCAAAGACGAACCCAAGACCCTGACCGCCAAGGACGCCGTGGAGATTCTCCAAGAGCGCCTGAACCGGGTATTTGGCGGGGGCGAAGAGACCGTGCGGGTGTTCGAGTCAGACGGCATCGTGGCCGACGCCGCCGCCGGCGCCGACTACATCAAGATCCGATCCGATGCGATGTTCAACCAGCGCGATGTCCGCGCCCTGGAAGTCCACGAGGGGCTGGTGCATGTCGGCACCACCCTCAATGGCCAGAACCAGCCGATCTGCACCTTTTTGTCCAAAGGCCCGCCCTCGTCGACCGTGACCCAGGAGGGCCTGGCGATTCTCATGGAGGTGATCGCTTTTGCCTCCTACCCCAGCCGCTTGCGCAAGCTGACCAATCGCACCCGCGCCATTCACATGGCCGAGGAGGGCGCGGACTTCCTGCAGGTGTACGACTTCTACCGTGAACAGGGCTTCAGTCAGGCCGACAGCTATGGCAACGCCAGCCGGGTGTTCCGTGGCTCGACGCCAAACGGGCTGCCATTCACCAAGGATCTGTCCTACCTCAAGGGCTTCATCATGATTTACAACTACATTCAGCTGGCCGTACGAAAAGGCAAGCTCGAACAGGTGCCCTTGCTGTTTTGCGGCAAGACGACCCTTGAAGACATGCGTACCTTGCGCCAACTGGTGGATGAAGGTCTGGTGGTCGCGCCCAAATACCTGCCTGATCAGTTCCGTGACATGAATGCCCTGTCAGCCTGGATGTGCTTCTCCAACTTCCTGAACCATTTGAGCCTGGACCGGATCGAAGCAGATTATTCCAACATCCTCTGAGCGGGAGGGGGTCGGGACTTGCTTCGCGGATAAATCCGCTCCTACGACAAAGGATGGTGAGTTTGAAAGCGATCGGCATTCTGGTCCTGCTGCTGTGCCTGGGCGGTTGCAGCGGCATGCTGTTTTACCCTGAGCGTGGCCTGCCGTTCACCCCCGACAAGGCCCGCCTCGAATACCGTGACCTGACCCTCACCACCGCCGACGGCACGCGCCTGCACGGCTGGTGGCTGCCGGCCAAACCGGGTGTGCCGGTCAAGGGCACGGTGCTGCACCTGCATGGCAACGGCGGCAATCTGGCCTGGCACCTGGGGGGGAGCTGGTGGCTGCCGGAGCAGGGTTATCAGGTGCTGATGCTCGACTATCGCGGCTATGGTTTGTCTGAAGGCGAGCCGAGCCTGCCGGCCATTTATCAGGATCTCGATGCCGCCTTTGCCTGGCTGGATAAGGCGCCAGAAACCCAGGGCCAGCCGCGTATCGTATTGGGCCAAAGCATCGGCGGGGCGCTGGCCGTGCATTATCTGGCGCAGCATCCAGAGCAACGCAGCGGCCTCAAGGCGCTGATTCTCGATGGCGTCCCGGCCAGCTACCGTGAAGTGGCCCGCCATGCCCTTGGCACCTCCTGGCTGACCTGGCCATTCAAGCGGCCGTTGTCGTGGTTCATCCCTGACGGCGACAGCGCCATCCACAGCATTGCCCAGCTTAAAGGCACACCGATGCTGCTGTTTCACAGCATGGACGACGATATCGTGCCGCTGAATAACGGCCTGGCCCTTTACAAAGCCGCGCCCTTGCCCCGGGTGCTGCAATTGACCCGCGGCGGCCACGTCCAGACCTTCGCCGACCCGACCTGGCGCCAGGTGCTGCTGCGCTACCTCGACGACCCCCAGCATTTCAACGGCCTGCGCCGGTTGGGGGAAATCCCCAACTATCCGCCCGCACCTGCGACGCCGTGACCTGCCCAAGCATTGATGTCGCTCACGGATGTTCAGATTAAACACTGTCATTGTGGGAGAGAGCGATTATCCGCATTCGCCATGGCCCGGCATCCCGGCAGGGCTGCCTCCCACCGCAACTGTGGCGTGCACAAGAGCCAGGTACGACGTGGATCTGTGGGAGGCCGCTCTGCTGGCAACAGAAGTTACCTCATTTTCGAGCACACCCATGACCCAGGAACGCAACCTCATCCCCATCATCCTGACTGGCGTTGCCAGCATCGCCGGCACCGTCGCCTGCCTCGGGTACTACGGCTACCTGCACTTCGCCAAGCCTGAAGATGCGCTGCTGCTCAACGACTACACCATGCTCAAAACCATTCCCGGCGAGCAATATTCCGCCAGCCTGGCCCCGGCCAACCAGATCGCTCAATGCATCGATGGCGTGCTGGTGCTGTTCGACACCCAGCAAAAGGGCCTGAGCGGCGTGTTGGTGGATAACCGTAAACGTTTGGTAAGGTGCAGTGGTCCACAGTAACGTTCAGCCTTCGAATCAATACCGCTCGAATAACCACCACAACTTTTGTGGGAGCCACCGTGGGAACGAGCTTGCTCGTGAAGGGGCCATGCCAGACGCAGCCTTTGGGCGCCTGACTGAACAGTACTGTTTTTAAATTCCGTCGCAGTAAGGACCCCTGATGCCCGCTTCTCCATCGACCGCTTTTTCAGGCTTCGTCCGGGTGCGTGGCGCCCGCGAGCACAACCTCAAGAACGTCGATGTCGACATTCCCCGCGATGCGCTGGTGGTGTTCACCGGGGTCTCCGGGTCGGGCAAGTCGTCACTGGCGTTCTCGACCCTGTATGCCGAGGCCCAGCGCCGTTACTTCGAGTCGGTAGCCCCTTACGCACGGCGGCTGATCGATCAGGTCGGCGTCCCGGATGTCGATGCCATCGACGGTCTGCCGCCGGCGGTGGCTCTGCAACAGCAGCGCGGCACACCCAGTGCGCGGTCGTCGGTGGGCAGCGTCACGACCTTGTCGAGCCTGATCCGCATGCTCTACTCGCGGGCCGGCCGTTACCCGGCCGGCCAGCCTTTGTTGTACGCCGAAGATTTTTCGGCCAACACCCCGCAAGGCGCCTGCCCGCAGTGCCATGGCTTGGGCCGGGTGCATGAGGTCACGGAACAGTCGATGGTGCCTGATCCGTCGTTGACCATTCGTGAGCGGGCGGTCGCGGCCTGGCCGCTGGCCTGGCAAGGCCAGAACCTGCGCGACATCCTGGTGACTCTGGGCTACGACGTCGATGTTCCCTGGCGTGACCTGCCCAGGCAGCAGCGCGAGTGGATTCTGTTCACCGACGAAACCCCGACCGTGCCGGTGTACGCCGGCCTGACTCCGGCGCAGACCCGTGAGGCCCTCAAGCGCAAGCTCGAACCCAGTTACCAGGGCACCTTCAGCGGCGCCCGGCGTTATCTGTTGCACACCTTCATGCATTCGCAGAGTGCCCAGATGCGCAAGCGCGTGGCGCAATACATGCGCGCCAGCCCGTGCCCGTCCTGTGGGGGCAAACGCCTCAAACCGCAAGCGCTGAGCGTGACCTTCGCCGGGCTGGATATCGCGGCGCTGTCGCAGCTGCCGTTACAACAACTGGCCGCGCTGCTGCAGCGGGTCGCCGCGCCGGACTGGCTGGAACAGGACGAGCCGGATTCTTCGATGGAAAAACGCCTGGCCGCGCAGCGCATCGCTGTGGAACTGCTTGAACGCATCACCACCCTGATCGACCTGGGGCTGGGCTACCTGGCGCTGGAGCGCAGCACGCCGACGCTGTCGTCCGGTGAACTGCAACGCCTGCGCCTGGCCACCCAGCTCAACTCACAGCTGTTCGGGGTGATCTACGTGCTCGACGAGCCCTCAGCCGGTCTGCACCCGGCCGACAGTGAAGCGCTGTTCGAAGCCCTGCAACGCCTCAAAGCGGCGGGCAACTCGGTGTACGTGGTCGAACATGACCTGGACACCATGCGCCGTGCCGACTGGCTGATTGATGTCGGCCCGGCCGCCGGCGAGCAGGGCGGCCAGGTGCTGTACAGCGGCCCGCCAGCGGGCCTTGCGCAGGTCGAGGCCTCCAGCACCCGGCATTACCTGTTCAGCCCTGCCGTGCAGGCTGGGCACACACCGCGCGTGGGCAAAGACTGGCTGCGCCTGGAAGGCGTCACCCGCAACAACCTCAATGACCTGAGTGCCGCATTTCCACTGGGCTGCTTCACCTCGGTCACCGGTATTTCCGGCTCCGGCAAATCCAGCCTGGTCAGCCATGCGCTGCTGGAGCTGGTCGGTGCGCACCTGGGTCACAGCGAAGCGCCGACCGACGCTGCCGAGCAGAGCCTGGAGGACGAACCGCAACAGACCACTGGCGGGCGCATCAGCGCCGGGCTCGACGGCCTCAAGCGTCTGGTACAGGTTGACCAGAAACCCATCGGCCGCACGCCACGCTCGAATCTTGCGACCTATACCGGGCTGTTCGACCACGTTCGCAAACTGTTTGCCGCCACCGAGCAAGCCAAAACGCTGGGTTTCGATGCCGGGCAGTTCTCGTTCAACGTCGCCAAGGGCCGCTGCGAAAAGTGCGAGGGCGAGGGCTTCGTCAGTGTCGAGCTGCTGTTCATGCCCAGCGTCTACGCGCCATGCCCGACCTGCCACGGCGCCCGCTACAACCCGCAGACCCTGACCGTCACCTGGAATGGCCTGAACATCGCGCAAGTGCTGCAACTGACCGTCGACCAGGCCTACGAGGTGTTCGCCGAGCAGGTCGCACCGCGCCGTGCGCTGCAAGTGCTCAAGGACATCGGCCTGGGCTACCTGCGCCTCGGCCAGCCGGCCACCGAGCTATCGGGTGGTGAAGCACAACGCATCAAACTCGCCACCGAATTGCAACGCAACGCCCGCGGCGCGACCCTCTACGTCCTCGACGAACCCACCAACGGCCTGCACCCGCAAGACATCGACCGGCTGATGGTGCAACTTAACCGGCTGGTGGATGCCGGGCACACCGTGGTGGTGGTCGAACACGACATGCGGGTGGTGGCCCAGAGTGACTGGGTGATCGATATCGGTCCGGGTGCCGGGGATGCTGGCGGCAAGGTGGTGGTAAGTGGTGTGCCGGGGGAGGTGGCGCGGTGTGCTGAAAGCCGGACTGCGGGGTTTTTGGGCAGAGCGTTGTAGCAGACCGTTGGCTCATTGGTGTGATGTGGCACTCCGCTTTCATCTGTTACCAGAACCATGAATGATGGGTTTATGCTGTGGTCAGCGTTGTGATCAGAGCGCACATCACGCCAAGGAGATAGTAGATGTCAGACCTGAAAGAGATTCGCTTCGTCAAGCGCATAGTGATCGGAGCGGCAGAAACATCCGGTCCTCAGATCGACGAGGCCAGTGAACAGCAGATTGAGCTGCTCAATCGTTGTTTGAGCGACTCGCCCAGAGGCTGGATTATCGGTCTGGAGAAAACCCTGTCGATGGTGGATGTCGCAGGGCGGCAGGAATCTGTGCAAGGGCTGGTCTATCACATCGGTTTTCCTCGCAAACCGCATTGGTTGAGTGAGTGAATGGCTGGTGGTTTTTTCGTCACAGATTTCCCATGCCGGCTGGCGGCATGAGAAATCTGTAAAGGTAGCGCGCGTGTTGCAAGTCAGTAGGTATATTTCAGCGAGGTCATGAAATTGCGTGGCATGCCGTACGAGCCGCGCACACCGGCCGAGATGATGTACTCCTTGTCAAACAGGTTGTTGATGTTGGCGGAGACCGAAAGATGCTGGTTGATCTCGTAACGGCCCATCAGATTGACCAAGGTATAACTGCCTTGATGCATGACCTTCAGGTCATCGCCGGTCTTGCTTTCCCAGTTGAATCCACCGCCGACGGTAAACTTGCTCAGGTCTCCCGGTAGGCGATAAGTCGTGAACGTCTTGAAACTGTGTCGTGGTGCACGGGTGATAATCCGCTGGTCTTCATCGTTGCGGGTCACACTGTAGACATAGCCGCTACTGAAGTTCCAACCCTCTGCGAGTGCGCCGTTGAATTCGAGTTCGGCACCTTCGGTTGCCGTGTTGTTGTACATTTCGTAGCCGTTGCTGGCGTTGTTCCATACCGCCAGATTGTCCTGATTGGTGCGGAACAGCGAAAGGCTGGAATTGAGCCGGCCATCTTGAAAGCTGGCCTTGATACCGGCCTCGATGCTGGTACCGTCCTCCGGCTCTGGAGAAGTTACATATTGGCTGACCAGCGAATCCTGAGGCTGGAAGATCTTGGTGTAGCTGCCATAGAGCGACCACGTGTCATTCAAAGCATGCACAAGGCCAAGGTAGGGGGTGAAGATTCCTGTTTCCCGGCTGCGGCTCTTGGTTACTCGGCCTGTCGACAGGGTCAGGGTGTCATTGTTGTTTTTCCAGTCTGTCAGGCGTCCGCCGACCAGTAGGCTTGTGCTATCGGTGAGGTGGAAGCGGGAACTCATGTAGGCATTGTACTGATGCTCGTGGCGGTCAGTTTTCCCTGTCTTGTTATAGTGCGGTTTTGGTGTGTCATCGGCCCATGTGAAAATAGTGGGAATCAGGTAGGTCGAAGGGACCATGGTGTAGTTGCTGCCATCGGCGTGGATGTTTGTCAGGGTTACACCACCAATGAATTCATGCTCGCGTCCGAGCAGTGAAAACGGACCGGTCAGATAAGTGTCCAGGTTTTCCTGTTCTGTCGTATTGACCCAATAGGGGCTTAGCAGGCGTCCACCGGCTCCCGTGCTCTTGTTGATAGCCCCCGTAGAGGTAGCATAGAGGCTTTCGTATTCATACCGTGCGTGGGACAGCTCGCTTTTGATACTCCATCCCGAGCCGAACGTGTGCTCTATGGAAGCAAAGAAACTGGTGAGGTCGTGATCGTAAAATGCCCAGTCTGGCGTTTTTATATCTGAAGGCTTTAAATCGATCTTGCTGCCGTCGCTATAGAGCATTGGCATTAACGCGGCCTGGGAATTGGTTTTCTTGGCAATGTTGCTAAAGCCGAGCGTGAGCAGCGTGTCATCACTCAAATCGATTTCGCTGATGCCGTACAACGTGATCCTTTCTTGTTCATAGTTGTCGGTCCAGCCGTGCTGATGCTTATAGTCGGCAACCAGGCGTCCTCGCACATTACCGCTGTCTGTCATCGGACCGGAGACATCAACGCCACTGCCATAGCGGTCCCAATTGCCGGCTTCGGCGGTAAAGGATACCTGGGGGTCGAAGGTTGGCCGCTTGCGGACCATATTAATGGTCGCCGACGGTTTGCCCAGACCACTCATGATACCTGTGGCACCCCGCACCACTTCAATCCGGTCATACATGGCAGTGGCTTGCAGGTAGTTGCCCATTGCCGAGGAGGTGGGCACACCATCAATCTGGAAGTTGTTGATGCTTGAACCTCTGGAAAGAATTTGGGGTGCATCGCCACCGTAAACCAGAGGTTTGACCACAATGCCGGTTGTGGCATCCAGCGCATCGGCCAAGTCATCCAGCTTCTGATCTTCCATCCGCTGCCGTGTAATCACCGTCACCGATTGCGGCGTTTCCTGCGGTGTCAGGTTCAAGCGCGTCGAACTACTCGTAGACCCGGTCGTATAAGAGCCGGTCCCCTCGGTAATCGACCCCGGTGCCTTGCCTGAAATGCTCACTGCCGACAGCTCAAGCCCGGTACTGTTTGCCCGTGGCCTTACCTCGTAACGCTTCTCCCCGGTCTTCACCGCCTCCAGCCCGCTGCCTTCGAGCAGGATCGCCAGCGCCTGTTCCACGCTGTAGCTGCTGTCCAGCACCCGGCTCTGTTGGCCTTCGGTCAGGCTGCCGTCGCTGACCAGGAAGATTCCGGCCTGGGCAGCGAAGCGGTTGAGTTGGGTCGACAACGGCCCGGATTCCAGGCGGTACTGCTCGGCGGCGTGGCTGAGCGGGCTGAGCACAGCCAGGGCGATGGCCAGGCTCAGGGGGCGTAACGAGGCGGCGGGCAAGCGGTACATGGGTGGTCCTGTTAGCTGATGGTGTGTGGGTTGTTTTCAGCTAATTCGGATGAGCCGCCGAAAGAGGAACACCTGAATGAAAATAATTTTCAAATGACGTTCAATGTCTGGCTTCCAGACTGATCCACCAAGGCAAGGTTTGCTCCACGCGGATTGGCAGCGCGCTGCTCAACATGCTCAGGGTCTGCGGCAGGTCGTCCTGCGGGAAGGTGCCCACTACCTTGAGCCCGGCGACTTCTGGTGCGACGCCGATATGCCCGTGGTGATAGCGCCGCAGTTCGGCGATGACGTCGGCCAGCGGCTGGTTGTCGGCTTGCAGAATGCCACGGCTCCAGCTTTGCCGGCCGGCGTTGACCGGTTGTTCGGTGCCCAGTTGTTCGCGATTGAAGCGTCGTTCATGACCAGCGTTGACCACAGCGGCAATGCTGGCGCTGTTGCCCATATGAATCGCTACCGCGCCGTCGAACACACTCAGCCGGGTGTCGGTGGTTTCCTGCTGCACACTGAAGCGCGTGCCGAGTGCCTGCAAGCGGCCTTCGGCAGTGTCGACGAAAAACGGCCGAGCATCCTTGGCAGTGTCGATCAGCACTTCGCCGCGCACCAGTTGCAACACCCGCTGCTGGGCGGTGTAAGCGATGTTCAGGGCGCTGTCGCTGTTGAGCCACAGGCGCGTGCCGTCATCCAGGCGCAGCGCGCGCACTTCGCCCACCGCCGTACGCTGATCGGCACGCCAGGCCAGCAGGTTCTGTTCCAGCGGTCGCCAGCCGAGCCGCGCCAGCAGCGCTGCACCGCCGAACAGAGCCAGGCCCAGCAATACATTGCGCCGGCTCTGGCGCACTTGCCGCGCCCCGGTCAACGTGGCCCGTGCGGTGTCGCGCTCGCCTTGCAGGGGCGAGAAGCGCGCACTGATCCGCTCGACATACTGCCAGGCACGTTGATGACTGTCGTGCTGGTCATGCCAGCGTTGCCAGTCAGCGTGCAGGTGCGGGTCGTTCTCGGTCTGCAGCCGCGCGTACCAGTGCGCTGCCTGCTTGAGGACGGCGTGGTCCAGTGATTCAGATGAGGGCTTCATCCAGCTCCACTTCCAGCAACAGGCATTGGAACATGGCCTGGGCCAGGTACTTGGTCACTGTGCGTTGCGAGACGCCCAGTTGCTCGGCGATCTTGCGGTAGGTCAGGCCATCGAGCTGCGCCAGCAAGAAAGCCTCGGCCACTCGGGGCGGCAGCTTGGCGAGCATGGTGTGGACCTGTTGCAGCGCTTCGAGAATCACCGCCCGATGCTCTTCCGAGGGCGCGTAGGTTTCCGGTCTGCTGGCCAGCACCTCGAACCATGCATGCTCTACCTCGCGGCGCCGCCAGAAGTCCACGCATACATGCCGCGACATGGTGTGCAAATAGGCCCGTGCATGGCTGTCGCTGTCGAACTGCCGTGGCCGGGCCAGCAAGCGCACGAACACATCATGGGCCAGGTCCGCCGCATCGCTGGCATTGCCCAGGCGCTTGTTCAGCCAGGCATGAATCCAGCCGTGATGAGCGGTGTAATAGCCCAGCACCTGCTGTGAGTAGGCGTCGTCCAAGGTTGACATGAGAGCAAGTACTCTTTGGGAACTGTTCGCATCTTATGCGCGCCAGGGCGGGTGGAGCAAATGCTCGTTGTGCGGCAGTGGTCAGCCTGCCGTGTTAACCTCGCGCCCCTCAATTTCGGCATGGAGGTCGTATGCGCTGTTTGTCCCTGTCCCTGACCCTTTTTGCAGCTTTGCTGGTGAGCGGTTGCAGCATCAAGCAGACCGTGACCCCGGTGTCCTTGTCTGCGGCAATGGAGCCGGTGATCTGCATGATTCCGGCAGAAGGCCTGCGCCCAGGTTTTCAGGCCAGCTATGAGCGCCTGCTGCGCGAGAAAGGTTTCCAGATCCGTCAACTCGCTGCCAACAGCAACCCTGCGGTTTGCCCGCTGTCGACGACCTATATCGGTCGCTGGAGTTGGGATTTCACGATCTACATGAGTTATGCCGACATCCGCGTGTTTCAGCACGGCGTACAAGTGGGGCAGGCTGAATACGACTCGCGCAGTGGCGGCATGGCCTTCTCGAAGTTCATCAATGCCGAGGCCAAGATTGGTGAACTGACTCACCAGTTGTTTCCGAATGGGGCGGCTGGGATGTCGGCTGCGCGGCTGTAGATGAGCATGGCTTATGGTCCGCTTGGTCGGCGGGTCATGGCAGACCGGTCAGGCGCGGCCGATACTTGAGTCCTGCGCAAGCCGTGACTTTTCGTGAGCCTTGGCGATTTCCTGAAAAACTCTGAAGAGTACGTCAGGGTTTGGATCTTCCAGGAACATGCTCAGAAACTCGTTGACATCCTCCCCGCCCTAAAGGGCCGGGATTCCCACAACTGGACGCTCATGCCCGAGCGCGAGAATGTTCTTTGCGGCGTTGACGTCGCGGTCGTGGGTGGCACCGCACCCACAACAAGTCCATTCCCTTATTCCAAGCCCTGCGATACCTCTGGGCCTCGAGTCCGGCAATTGCTTGCAGCTCGAACAGGTTTGGGTGGTGTTTCTCTCGCTAACAACCTTGAAAACCGTGCCTGCGTGATCGCATTTGTATTCCAGCATGGTTTTCAATTGGCCCCAGCCGGCGTCCAGCACCGACTTGGCCATCCTGGTTTTCGCGAGTTTCAGTGAGTTCACATCGCCCACCACAATGACGCCACAACGCGCTACCAGCGCGTTGCTGAACTTATGCAGGCAATCCTTGCGGCGGTTCGCAATTTTGGCGTGAATCGCCCGCACACGGGCTTTCTTGCCGGCGCGCTGGGCCGTGCCCAGGGCGCTCTCCAGATCCCGGTAGAACCTGCCGCTTTCAAGGCGATCACCGTCGCTGCAGGTGGCCGTGGTTTTCAGTCCGAGGTCGATCCCCACTGCGTCCTGGCCTGGCGATAACTGGCGGTCGACCTCGACCACGACGTTGAAATACCAGCGTCCACGGCTGTCCTCGTTGAAGCTACCGGATCTGAATTTAAAGCCTCCCAGGCCGTAGCTGTCCCAGACCTTGAAGTGCTGTTTGTTGAAGACGACCTGGCCGTTTTTCCAGACAGCAGCGCCGACCTTGAAGGGCACCCAGCCCAGACTGCGCCGAGCGCCGCCCGAGCGGCGCCAGCGGAGCTGGCGCTTTTTGAATTGTTTGCGCCGTGTGACATATTCGTCGGCAACAGCCTGCACCGATTGGCTGTGCAGCCCCAGATCCTTGCCAGCTCCGTTGGTGTACTTGTGAATGTCGAACGTCGACAGAAAACGACCGTGCTCACGAATCGAGCGACTGCTCAACTCGTTTACGTAGTTCCACACAAAATTCACAGCACGAGAAGCCTCACGCAGCTGCGCTGCATGCTTGTCTCGCACTCGAACCTTGAGGGTTTTGGTCGCTTTCATTTCAGTCATGAAACACAGGATGGGGCGGTTTTATGGATGTTAACCCCTATGACCGCTTCGCGGTGGCGCTTTCATCCCCCACCTGAAGGAAGGGGCTTTTCGCGCCAGCTTGGTAATGTCTTTGTTCGTGTCCGATGAATGGATTATGGTCATGCGCGCTGCTCTGCCTGACTTCATTTGTTGGACAGATAGGATGAGTCTTTCTGAAACGAGTCCATGCTAAGCCCGCTGTTATGGAGGTCGCCGGAAAATAGTAGTCATCGTTTTAACCTCACTGACACCTGCCACACAGGCTGACACAGGCCGATTCCAGAAAATCAGAATCGGCCTACAGAACAACGCCGGGATCAGGGTCGGTCAAGCCCTCAGAACTTCATGGATTCGTCTTTGAAACCAAACTTCACCATCAACCTCTGCCACAACCCCATCGGCTTCGGCACCTCGGCCAGCAAGTGCGGCATGTCCTGCCAGCGCACCCATGAATCGTTGCGCCATTGCAGCAACTGCAAAGTATGGCCCAGCCATTCCAGGCGATTGATGCTCGGTTCTTCAAGCATGCGTTCGGCACGCCGGTGCAGTTCGGGCAGGACTTCGTGGGTCAACCACTGACGCAGGCTGCGGTTCTCCGGGACGTAGTGGTGGATCAACAGGGCGAAGACGCCGGACTCGCTGATCATCAGGCAGCGTTCGTAAAGTCCGTGGGAGTTGAGCCAGACCATGCGGCGCTGGTCGTGGTCGAGTTTGAGAGTATTGCGTTCGTCGAGCCGCTTGCCCATCAGGCGGGCCAGATCTGCCAGGCAGAACCACGCCTGGCTGTCATGGCGGATGGTGCGCAGACGGCGGTGATGGCGGAAAAAGGGCTCTGCGTCGAAGTGTTCGGGGCAGGGTGGACAGGTGGTTAGTAAATGCATTTTCGAAGGCTCCAGATTATCAAGGAGCTGCCCCTGGCCGTCGCCAAACGAGAAGGTGGCAGCTGTGCGAGGGTTGGCGAACCGGGTCAGGAGCCACGACCGGCAGACCTAAAGGTCTCCGACGCACAGCCGCCATAAAGCGACGTGCGTGAGGATACACACAACGTCTGGCGCTGCGTAGCTGCTGACAATCGGGTCGCCAAACCCGGCTCGCTGAATTTGCAGCGAGTGTCGGGCAGGGTAGTCAGACGTCCAGCGTGTGAATAGAGGGTGTCCGGTGATCCGGAAAAATTCAGAAATGGACTACAGGCTGTTTGGCACTTTATAGATCAGGCGTTCTTCAAATGCCTGTACCGTCATGACAGGCTTGTTCGCCTGAAAGCCCTTACACCGAACTGACCCTGAATTGAATACAAGGAACTGCCATGGACGCTGCCATACCTCTCCAATTCAACCCCATCGACCTCGACCGTCACGCCGACCTGTGCGTGCGCTTTCGTGAGGACGTGTTCCAGTTGGCGCTGGGCACGACGCTGCCGCTGCATAGCGAAGACGGGCAGGGGGCGGGGCGTTATCTGGACTGGCTGGCGCAGCGCTCGCAGGCGCTGCCGGGCAGCATGATGCATGTCTGGCAGGGCGACGAGATCGTCGGGCAACTGGAGTTGAACCAGCCGCAGCCGGCGCTGGGCTATGTGCATCTGTTCTATCTCACTGAGCCTTACCGTCATCTGGGCCTGGGCCAGCAGTTGCATGATCGGGCGATCGCGTTCTTTCGCCAGCGGCAGTGCACGACCCTGCAGTTGTCGGCGAGCCCGGACAACCTTCCGGCGCTGCGTTTTTACCAGCGCAATGGCTGGCGTGATATCGGCCCGCGTGAGGCGACACCGGGGGTTAACCTGTTCGAGCGGGTCATGTGAGATTTTCACTGGAACAGGCTATTTCAGCATCTGCTGAAAAGCCCGATTCCAGTGAAATTGTGCGTGACGGCGCACTGCTCACCCATCTTGTTCAAGCCGTCAGCCGGTCATCCCTGAAATCACGCAGGGCCTGTTCGATCTCTTCGCGGCTGTTCATCACGAACGGCCCGTACTGCACGATTGGCTCATGCAAGGGTTTACCGGCAATCAGCAACACCCTGGCTCCGGCAGCGCTTTGAATACGCAGTTCGCCGTCTTCTCCCAGACGCACCAGGCGGCTGGCGGCCACTGCCTGCGGGTAACCGCCTACCTCGATTTCGCCTTCATACACGTACAGCAACGCCCGATGCCCGTCCGGCAACCGCGGGCTGATGCTGGCGCCGGCCGGCAGGTGCAGGTCGAAATACTGCGGCTCGGTGTCCGGGCGCTGTACGGCGCCGGCCTGTTGTACCTGACCGTCGTCAAACTGCCCGGCGATCACCACCACCTCGATGCCATTAGCGGTGGTCAGGCGTGGAATCTGTTCTGGCTGGATGTCCTGATAACTGGCGTCCATCAACTTGTTTTTGCCCGGCAGGTTCAGCCACAACTGGAAGCCGCGCATCACGCCTTGCTCCTGCTCCGGCATCTCGCTGTGGATGATGCCGCGGGCTGCGGTCATCCACTGCACGCCGCCGCCTTGCAACAGGCCGACGTTGCCCATGTGGTCTTCGTGGCGCATCCGCCCTTCAAGCATGTAGGTAACGGTCTCGAAACCACGGTGCGGGTGCGGCGGAAAGCCGGCGATATAGTCGTCGGGCTGGTCGGAGCCGAACTCGTCGAGCATCAGGAACGGGTCGAACTGCTCCACCCCAGGGCCGCCAAACACGCGAGTCAGCTTGACCCCGGCACCGTCGGAAGCGGGCTGGCCAGTGTGGATCGACAGGACTTTGCGAAATGTGGTCATGAGTGGCGCTCCGTGTGGTGCAAATGAACTTGGCTAAATTGTATATCGCATTGATCGATTGAAAGGCTCAAAATTTCTTTATAAATTATCAGTATGTTTGATGAGTCTGCTGGCATAGCTCTACGCTACGTTTTTCAGCGGGCATCAGCTCAGACGTTTCCTACGTTATAGGAAGTACTGTCTTGCATCCGTGGCTTGGGCTTGACGATAAATTTGCGTCGAAGACTGCTTAGGGGCAATGCAATGTTAATGGGGCACGTATCTTATTTTTTTAGACGGCCGGATTTTAAGGGGCGTTCGAATCGCAAAGAGCTTTTCTCTTTCTTGATATCGTTTAGCGTTATTTTCTACCTGTATCTGCAGATCAGATTGTTGGCGCCAGGGTCTGACCTGGTATGGCAGGTCGAGTTGCTGATGATCTATATCCTGGCGCCTTTACCCGCCTTGCTTGCACGTCGTATTCATGACATTGGCTGTAGTGCCTGGGTCAGCCTGGCTTGGTTGCTGCCGTTCGCAGGTCTTGTTCTCTGTGCATGGATGCTTCTCGAAAAAGGAGAACCGGGGGAGAACTATTACGGATTGCCACCCGCTTGAAATATCTGGCGTGTCAGGGGGCGCCTGACTTTCATTTGTGATGAGTGCGTTGGCAGAATTTGGCCCGGCAGGGAACTCAACCCGTGAAAATGATGCTCATCGCCTGTCGCGATATGTTGCAGTTCAGAGGACGTACCCGGCGACGGAATTTTTTGTATTACCAGCTCTTTTATACGGCAGGGGTGATCGCTCTTTTTATGTTTGAGAGTGATTCGAGGATCGTGAGGGGCAGTGTTCAACTGGGGGGAGTGACGGCTGGATTCATCGCCCTCAATTTAGTACCCGGTCTGGCCATCACGTATCGGCGACTTCACGATGCCGATTTCAACGGGCTGTGGTTTTTGGTCACCTTCATTCCGCTTTATGGGCCTTTGTTTCTGTTGATGCTGTGTCTGTCATCCGGGTCGGTAGGCGTGAACAGCTATGGGCCTTGCCCACGCAGGTCTAAGGCTGCCGAGAGCAAAGTGCAGAGCGGTCAGGAAACGTGCGTAACTCGCCTTGACGGATCGGCATGACGTTGTGGGATGTCATGTATTTGTCCGTGAAAGTTGAGTTGCAAGCTTCTGTACAGACTGCGCCGCTGAGTCTGGCAGCTCTCCAGTTGATTAATCTGTCCAGATAGTAAAGGTGCACGATGAAAGAAGTTATTCAGGTCTATACAAAGGCCTTTGACTTTGACGGGCGTTCGAGTGTCAGAGAGTTTGTTTATTACTCGGTTTTCCTGTTGACGATTTTGGGTGGGCTGGTTTATCTGGTGTTTGATAGCGCCACCCAGCTCCCTGAGCAGGTGGTAGAACTTTTCATTCTACTCAACGTTTTGCCCAATCTTGCTTTGACTGTGCGGCGTTTACATGACCTGGATAAAAGCGGGTGGTGGATATTGATCAGTCTGGTTCCTGTGGCTGGGCCATTGACTCTTTGGCTTATGATGTTTTTTCCAGGTTCGCAAGGCGCTAATCGCCATGGTGCTGCCCCTTCGAGGTTGCACAAAGCCAATGACTCCTGAAGGCAGTCGACACGGATGAACGACGCAGTAAAAAGGCCAACCCGGTCACCCGGATTGGCCTTTGTCGTTACTGCGCGCCTTACTCGGCAATCATCAACTTGCGTGATTCGCTGTACACATAACGCACTTTCTCGTACTCGAACGGCGAGTTCATCTGGCCGTAGCGGAAGCTGGTTACGTAGCGTTTGTCGATGCCGCGCAGAATCACGATTTCCGGGTGGTCGCTGCTGACCTGGGCGACGTTGAGGAAGTTGATCTGCGACTCAGCCGCCACGTCGAAGATCAGGCCGCCGGTGTCACGCAGGTTGGATGGGCCGAACAGCGGCAGGACGATGTACGGGCCGGCCGGCACGCCATAGAAGCCCAGGGTCTGACCGAAGTCCTCGCTCTGTTTGGGCAGGCCCATCATGGTCGCCGGGTCCCACAGGCCGGCCACACCGATGGTGGTGTTGAGCAGCAGGCGCCCGGTGGTTTGCAGTGAGCGCTGGCCCTTGAACTGCAGCATGCTGTTGAGCAGGTTGGGCACGTCGCCCAGGTTGCTGAAGAAGTTGCTTACGCCACTGCGCACAAAACCTGGAGTGATGTAGCGGTAACCGTCGACCACCGGCAGGAATACCCACTCGTCGAAGCGATAGTTGAAATGCCAGACCCGGCGGTTCCACGACTCCAGCGGGTCATAGACTTCCAGGGCGTTGGTCGAGGCACGCTCGAACTCTCGCTGGTCCAGGCCGGGGTTGAACTTCAGCGACTTGAGCGGCTGGGTGAAGCCGTCTTCGTCGTAGTTGCGCACCACCGTGGCCTGGTCCTTGGTGGCGTGGGATATTTCAGTCTGGTCGGCCGCCTGGGCCATACCGGCAGCCAGCAGGGCGGCAAGCAGTAAATGACGTTTAGCCACGGAAAAACTCCAGCATGGCGTCGCTGTTGACGCGGTAGTTGAGGTTGCCGCAATGACCGCCGTAAGGATAAACGGTCAGGCGATCGCCGAAAGTCTGGCGCAGGAAGCCCAGGTCGCCAGGGCCCAGAATCACGTCGTCAGCGTTGTGCATGACGGCGATCTTGCTGTTGTTGTGCAGGTAGTCCTTGAGCGAATAGAGGCTGACCTGGTCGACCAGTTGCAGCAAGCTGCCGCCATCGGTGCGGGCACGCCACATGGGGATCAACTGCTCGGTCATGTAGCAGTCGAAGTCGCACTGCATGGCGCGCTTGAGGAACGGGGTCAGGCTGGTGCCTTCGCTGATCGGGAACTTCGGCGGGGTGATCAGGCCGCGGCGGTTGATCAGGTCCGAGGTAAAGGCGATGTCGGCGGAAGAGAAACGGAACGAGGTGCCGATCAGCATGGCCATCTGTTCGTTGCTCAAGTGTTCCTTGGACATCTGGAAGTCATAAAGCAGTGCATCGTTGAGGTCGATGTAGCCTTTTTGCTGGAAGTAGCGGGTCAGCTTGGCCAGCACCAGTTCATAGAAGGTGGTGGTGTTGTTGATGCCCTTGACCTGGGTCTGCACCAGCTTGTCGAGGTTGCTCACCGAGGTGTAGAGGTTGACCGGCGGGTTGAGCAGCAGCACCTTCTTGAAGTTGAAGCTGCGCCGGGTTTCGTCCAGGTGGCTGACGAACGCAGCATTCAGCGCGCCCAGGCTGTAACCGGTCAGGTAGAAGTCGGTAATCGGCAAGTCAGCGTGCTGGGCACGAACGCCTTGCATCACCCGATACAGGTCTTCAGCGTCTTCTTTGGAGAGCCCTGGCGTTGCATAACGCGAAGCCGAGCTCATGAAGTCGTAGCTGGTCGGCGACGACAATTGCACAACGTGGTAGCCCGCCCCGTAATACAGCTTCTTGAGGTATTCGTTGAGGGTGCTGTTATACGCCGCGCCCGTGCCGGCAATCAGAAAAATCAGCGGCGCCGCATGATCCTGGCGGGCCAGACGATAACGCAGTTTTTTCACCGCCCAGAAATTGTCAGGCAGGGTGAACTCGCGCTCTGGATGCAGGTTGAGATAGAAATCGTCCTGATCGATGTCGTCGTCGGACGGCAGATCCGGACGCAGATCAGGCGGGGTGGTGGCGATGGTCGCTTCGAATGGGTTAGTCAGCGGATAGCCATAAGTGGCCGGGTCGACGTTTTTAGCCAGGGCGGCTGCACTCAGGCAGAGACCACCCAGGACTGCAGCTAAGCGCAGGAGACGGAGCATGACTAAATCCCTTGGGAATGAGGTACAGAAAAGGTACGCAGGCTATGACCGTCGACATAGTGCCAAAGTGCCGTACCTGCGCGCGATCCTTTCTGGGCATCTCTAAAAACTGACTGCGTTTTTTGAAACGCCCATGTAACGGCGGTGAAACGATACACCTTTCGTCAAGTCAGGCATGTAGGAATGTGCGCTTTTTAGCGTAGTAATTGCGATGCAGGTCGGCTTTGCCGCGTTGGGGAGGTGTGAAAGGCCAGATAGCACAAAGGGAGCCATGGGCTCCCTTTTGAGTCGTGTCGCGTGCTCTTTTTATTTTTGTAGGGTGGTGTGTTGTTGTTTTTGTTGGGCCACCCTTCACTGCATTTCATGCGACCTCAATGGAGGTCAAGAGCAAACGTATTTTTTTGAGCGCTGACTCGCTTCAATCGACTGCCTGCACAGCAGTGCGATCCAACCAGTTCTGTGCTACCTCAAGGTAGTTTTATTGTTCTGTGCCTGGTTGCGTGGTCTTTTGCAAAAGACCCGGTGGAGCTGAATCTACTTCAAAAAAATCTGTTGGCTTCGTCTCTGCCCGTGTTGTTCTTGTTATGTCAGATCCGTACGTCTTGTTTTTATTAGGTTGCTGCCGTTTTTCTTGTTCTTGTTGTGCAGGAGATAAAGCACTACCCATGCCAACTTTTTAATATCCTTATAAATCAATGGCTTGCGATTTTTCAGGAAAGTCTGCGCATCGGCATCGGGTCGATGTGTTCCCGTGTTACCCGCTGCGGGTCAGCATGGACCCCGTATCGGTAACACATTGTGTTCCCTCCACCGACGCCCTGAATGGGTGCGCTGGCGATATTTTCAGGTGAGTGGCCAATCGCGCGGCTACTGCCATGCAGGGGCATCACTAAGGATGGTTTTCAGTTGCCAACCAATCGAGGTGTCGTGATTTTGGTGTGCATGTCGTTGATGGCGGTGTGATGTCGTTTACCGCTTGCCAGGGGTCGCTGGCAGATCATGTCGCTTTGCAGGGGGGGCAGATTATCAATGGGCCGCAGCGGTGAGCGCCGTTGCCGGCAAGAGTTATTGAAACGTGGAGGGTGCGCATCGCCCCATATTCGGGCGTGGTGGGCAGTCCTGAGAAAAACAACGTCAAAAATGCCCGACGCTGGTCGGTGCAAGGACTCTACCGGGGAAGTAATGATGAATATGCGCAAAATTCTGGGGGCGGGTGCCGCTCTGGTACTGGCCGCCAGCTCCACGCTGGCCATTGCTGAAACCAAGACAGTGAGTATTGGCTACGTTGAAGGCTGGTCTGACAGTGTCGCCACCACCTTCGTGGCCGCCGAGGTGCTCAAGCAGAAGCTCGGTTATGACGTCAAACTGCAGTCGGTCGCGGCCGGGATCATGTGGCAGGCGGTGGCCACTGACAAACTCGACCTGATGCTCTCGGCGTGGTTGCCAGGCACCCATGGCGAGTACATCGCCAAGTACAAAGGGCAGGTGGTGGATTACGGTCCGAACTTCAAGGATGCCCGCATCGGTCTGATTGTTCCTGAGTACGTGAAAGCCCAGAGCATCGCAGACCTCAAGACTGACGACTCCTTCAAGAACAAGATTACCGGTATCGATGCCGGTGCCGGGGTCATGCTCAAGACCGACCAGGCCATCAAGGACTACGCTCTGGACGGCTATAAACTGCAGGCCAGTTCCGGTGCCGGGATGATCGCCGAGCTGACCCGTGCGGTAAAACGCAATGAATCCATTGCCGTTACCGGCTGGGTGCCGCACTGGATGTTCGCCAAGTGGAAACTGCGCTTCCTGGAAGACCCTAAAGGCGTCTACGGCGCTGCTGAAACGGTCAACAGCGTCGGCAGCCTGAGCCTGGAAAAGAAAGCCCCGGACGTGGTCGCGTTCCTGAAAAACTTCCAGTGGGAGTCCAAGGACGAAATCGGTCAGGTGATGCTGGCCATCCAGGAAGGCGCCAAGCCTGAAGTCGCTGCCAAGGAATGGGTAGAGAAAAACCCGGCCCGCGTCGCGGCCTGGACCGGCAAGTAACAACTACTTCCCCTTTTGCGGCCTGCGGGCCGCCTTTTCGAAAACCACCCGGCGCGCTTCGTCGGGTGGTTTTGCGTTTTATACGGCCGGTACTCAGCGCAACCGGTATCTGTCTAATCTCTCTTTCCTGACATTTGCCGACGCCGCTTCGCAGCGGACGGTGCGGCTCGCCTGGCTCCAGACTCACAAATTAATATCGTTCTAATACTAAGGTCGTCTGGAGTCGTTCCAAGAGCTGACTAAAGTGAAGCTGTGTCATCTCATCCTATGCTGCGAGGACAAAAACAATGAACGACAGCATCTACCAAAAGATACAAGACAACCCCAGGTTCAAGGAGCTGGTGGCCAAGAGGGAGCGTTTCGCCTGGATTCTTTCAGCGATCATGCTCAGCCTCTACGCCGCCTTTATCCTGTTGATCGCTTATGGCCCCCACATTCTGGGCGCCAAGCTGAGCGCAACGTCCACGGTGACCTGGGGCATGCCGATCGGGGTCGGCCTGATCGTCACCGCGTTTATCCTGACCGGCGTCTACGTACGCCGTGCCAACGGTGAATTCGACGAGCTGAACAACGCCGTACTCAAGGAGATTCAGCAATGATCCGTCGTCTCTCTGCGGCACTTGCGCTGACCGCTTTCGCACCCGCACTGATGGCGGCTGACGCCCTCACCGGCGCAGTGCAGAAGCAAGCTCTCAACGTCCCGGCGATCGTCATGTTCGTCGCGTTCGTGGTGTTCACCCTGTACATCACTTACTGGGCCTCCAAGAAAAACAACTCGGCGTCGGACTACTACGCCGCCGGCGGCAAGATCACCGGTTTCCAGAACGGCCTGGCGATTGCCGGTGACTACATGTCGGCGGCGTCATTCCTGGGTATTTCCGCACTGGTTTACACCTCTGGCTACGATGGCCTGATCTACTCGATCGGCTTTTTGGTGGGCTGGCCGATCATTCTGTTTTTGATTGCCGAGCGCTTGCGTAACCTGGGCAAGTACACCTTTGCCGACGTGGCTTCCTACCGCCTCAAGCAGATGGAAATCCGTACCCTGTCGGCGTGTGGCTCGCTGGTGGTGGTGGCGTTCTACCTGATCGCGCAGATGGTCGGTGCCGGCAAGCTGATCCAGTTGCTGTTTGGGCTGGACTACACCGTTGCGGTGATCCTGGTGGGTATCCTGATGTGCCTGTACGTGCTGTTCGGCGGCATGCTGGCGACCACCTGGGTACAGATCATCAAGGCGGTGATGCTGCTCTCCGGTGCTTCGTTCATGGCGCTGATGGTCATGAAACACGTCAACTTCGACTTCAACCAGCTGTTCTCCCAGGCGGTTGCCGTGCACCCTAAAGGTGAGGCGATCATGAGCCCGGGCGGCCTGGTTAAAGACCCGATCTCGGCGTTCTCGCTGGGCCTGGCGCTGATGTTCGGTACGGCTGGCCTGCCACACATCCTGATGCGCTTCTTCACCGTCAGCGACGCCAAGGAAGCCCGCAAGTCGGTGTTCTATGCCACCGGTTTCATTGGCTACTTCTACATCCTGACCTTCATCATCGGTTTTGGCGCGATCCTGTTGGTCAGCACTAACCCGATGTTCAAGGACGCGGCTGGCGCGTTGATCGGCGGTAACAACATGGCGGCGGTGCATCTGTCCAACGCCGTGGGCGGCAGCCTGTTCCTGGGCTTTATCTCTGCGGTAGCCTTCGCCACCATTCTGGCTGTAGTAGCCGGTCTGACCCTGGCAGGTGCTTCGGCGGTCTCCCATGACTTGTATGCCAGCGTGATCAAGAAAGGCAAGGCCAACGAGAAAGACGAGATCCGCGTGTCGAAGATCACCACCATCGCGCTGGCTGTGGTTGCGATCATCCTGGGTATCGCCTTCGAGAGCCAGAACATCGCGTTCATGGTCGGCCTGGCATTCTCCATCGCTGCAAGCTGCAACTTCCCGGTGCTGCTGCTCTCGATGTACTGGAAGAACCTGACCACCCGTGGCGCCATGATTGGCGGCTGGATGGGCTTGATCAGCGCCGTGGTGCTGATGATTCTCGGCCCGACCATCTGGGTGCAGATTCTGCATAACCCTAAAGCAATCTTCCCGTACGAGTACCCGGCGCTGTTCTCGATTGCCATTGCATTCGTGGGCATCTGGTTCTTCTCGATCACCGACAAGTCCAAGGCAGGTGAGGATGAGCGTGCGCTGTTCGTGCCACAGTTTGTCCGTTCGCAAACCGGTCTGGGTGCCAGCGGTGCGGTATCGCACTGATTGACAGCTAAACCGCGACAACAAAAAAGCAGCCGTCAGGCTGCTTTTTTGTGGGGCCGGTTTTAGCGTGGCTGAACATCCGTCGGCGCGATGTCCAGCCGCGCATTCATATCCTGCCCAGTAACACCAGTACCAGCAGAATGACCAGAATGGTCCCGACCACGCCCGACGGTCCGTAACCCCAGCTACGCGAGTGGGGGAACACTGGCAGGCCGCCGATCAGTAGCAGGATCAGGATGATGATGAGAATTGTACTGATGCCCATGATGAGTTCCTTCTTTCAATATAAGGGAGCCAAGATTGCCGGAGGAATTCATGACACCCTTGATGTCATGTCTCGTGGCCTCTTGAATAATCCGACTCTGGGCGTTGAATAAAGGTTCTAAGCGCTTTGAATATATTTTTACAAATTAGCTTCGTTAAAATACCGGGTAGCCCAGTCTGAAAGTTGCAACTTTCCTGGCGGTATAAAGTCGGCGAGTGCGCGGCAGTGAAAGATTGAACTTACAGCGGCCGGTGACGTATTCGCCGCCGATTAAAAGGAGGGGTTATGTTGATGCGTCTGGCGGCCGATGCGGTATTGGTCGTGCACCTGCTGTTCATCGTGTTTGTGCTGTTTGGCGGTTTGCTGGTGCTGCGCAAGCCTGGCTGGCGGTGCTCCACCTGCCTGCGGTGGCCTGGGGGGCGGCGGTGGAGTTTCTGCACCTGTACTGCCCGCTCACGCCACTGGAAAACCACCTGCGCAGCCTGGCCGGCCAGCAGGGTTATGACGGCGGTTTCGTCGAGCATTACTTGATCGCGCTGATCTATCCGGCGGGTTTGACGATGCAGCACCAGTTATGGCTTGGCAGCGTGGTGCTGGTTATCAATGCCCTGGCTTATAGCCTGGTGTGGCGACGTTGGCGTAGACGCTGAGCGATGCAGTAATTACGACGTTTGCGTCTGCAATGTAGGTTATTTCCTTCAGCTAATTCCGGCGAGTGTGCAGGACATGGCTGATTTTACTTCGCCACATTGAAGCACTCTGCCGCGCGCGGCACTCTGCCCATTCACGGGATTGCAAGAGTGCACAAACATGTTGGTATTAACACGCGAAGTAGGCGAAACCTTTTCCATCGGTGACGAAATCACCGTGCAAGTGCTGGGCGTCAGTGGTAATCAGGTGCGCTTCGGTTTTGACGCCCCCAAACACGTCAAGATCCATCGCGCCGAAGTGTTCCGGCGCATTATCAAGACCTTGTCCGAACCTGATGAGCAGCCGCAGCCGCAGCCGCAGCAACAGTCGCCGGCAGCCTGAGCGGCTCAGGGATTATCCGGATTGCTCAGTCGAACAACTCTTTGGGCACTTCATGGCGAGCCATCAACTGGCACTGCTGGCTCTCGATGTCGAAGAAAATCACGGCCTGGCCTTTGCTGAGGGCGTGACGCACCCGCAATACCCGGGTCTGCAGCGGCGTGTCGTCGCCGTTATCGGTGCCGTCGCGGGTCACGAAGTCTTCGATCAGGCGGGTCAGGGTGTCGGGTTCGAGTTGCTCAAAGGGAATCAGCATGGATGGCTCTCGCGGCAGGGCCGGGGATGATAGTGCAGGGCCGCAGGTTATGCACCCGGCAGGATGCATGCCCTGCGGCAGCCAGACCGGCTCAGCTGCTTTCGCGACCCTGGCCGATCAGGCTATCGACCGGCGGCACGCGGGTTTCCGGTTCCATCTGAGTGTCGTGCTCCAGCTGGTGGCTGAAGCTTTCCAGCGAGGCCTTGGCCGGTTGCGCGTCACTGTCGAATACCGGCGGGCTGAGGATGTAGGCGCTCAGCAGTTTGCTCAGCGCCGCCAGGCTGTCGATGTGGGTGCGCTCGTAGCCGTGGGTGGCGTCGCAACCGAACGCGATCAGCGCGGTGCGGATGTCATTGCCGGCGGTAATCGCCGAATGGGCATCGCTGAAGTAATAGCGAAACACGTCGCGGCGTACCGGCAGTTCCTGCTCGGCGCCCAGCCGTAGCAAGTGGCGCGACAGGTGATAGTCATACGGGCCGCCGGAGTCGAGCATCGCCACACTGACCGCGTGTTCGCTGGAGTGCTGGCCGGGAGCGACCGGCGCGATATCGATACCGACGAACTCACTGACGTCCCAAGGCAGTGCCCCGGCCGCACCGGTGCCGGTTTCTTCGGTGATGGTGAACAGCGGGTGACAGTCGATCACCGGCTCCAGGCCGCTGTCGACCACCGCCTTGAGCGATGCCAGCAGGGCAGCTACACCGGCTTTGTCGTCCAGGTGGCGGGCGCTGATGTGGCCGCTTTCAGTGAACTCCGGCAGCGGGTCAAAGGCGACGTAGTCACCGATGCCCACACCTAACGACTCGCAGTCGGCGCGGGTCGCACAGTAAGCGTCCAGGCGCAGTTCGATATGATCCCAACTGACCGGCATCTGGTCCACGGCGGTATTGAAGGCGTGCCCGGAGGCCATTAGCGGCAGCACGCTGCCACGGATCACGCCGGTGTCGGTGAACACACTGACCCGGCTGCCCTCGGCAAAGCGGCTCGACCAGCAGCCCACCGGCGCCAGGCTCAAACGGCCGTTGTCTTTGACCTCGCGGACACAGGCGCCGATGGTATCGACGTGGGCCGACACCGCGCGGTCCGGGCTGCTCTTGCGGCCCTTGAGGGTGGCGCGAATGGTGCCACGCCGGGTCAACTCGAAAGGAATATCCAGTTCTTCAAGGCGCTCGGCGACATAGCGCACGATGGTGTCGGTAAAGCCGGTAGGGCTGGGAATCGCGAGCATTTCCAGCAGGACTTTCTGCAGGTAATTCAGATCCGGATCAGGGATGGTTGCATTAGACATGATGGAGGGCTCCTCTGGAGCAGCTACTGCTTACACGCTACACGCTGCAAGCCGGAGTGGATATGGCTTGCAGCTTGCAACCTGGTGCTTGTAGCTGTGTTTCAACTATGAGCTGGAAGGCTATGGGGAAAGAGTAGATCGACAAAGCGTTCTGCGGTGGGTTGTGGTTCATGATTGGCCAGCCCGACCCGTTCATTGGCCTCGATGAACACGTACTCGGGCTGGTCGGCGGCCGGCACCATCAGGTCCAGGCCGACCACCGGAATATCCAGTGCCCGTGCCGCGCGCACGGCGGCGTCGCTGAGCACCGGGTCAAGGATCGCTGTGACATCTTCCAGGCAGCCGCCGGTGTGCAGGTTGGCGGTGCGGCGCACGGCCAGACGCTGGTCCATGGGCAGGATATCGTCGTAAGCGAAACCGGCATCGCGCACCGTGCGTTCGGTTTCCTCGTCCATGGGGATCCGGCTTTCTCCACCGGTTGCCGCCGCGCGGCGGCGGCTCTGGGCTTCGATCAACTGCTTGATGGTATGGCGGCCGTCACCGACCACCTCTGCGGGGCGGCGGATCGCCGCTGCAACCACTTCAAAGCCGATCACCACAATGCGCAGGTCCAGGCCTTCGTGGAAGCTTTCCAGAATGACCCGGGTATCGAACTGCCGGGCACGCTCGATGGCTTGCTGTACTTCTTCGATGCTGCGCAGGTCCACTGCCACGCCTTGGCCCTGCTCGCCGTCGAGGGGCTTGACCACGATCCGGCCATGCTCTTCGAGAAACGCCAGGTTGTCGTCGGCGCTGCCGGCGCGCACTTGCGCGGGCAGGCATAAGCCAGCGGCTTTCAAGGCGCGATGGGTCAGGCTCTTGTCCTGGCACAAGGTCATGCTCACGGCGCTGGTCAGGTCGCTGAGCGATTCGCGGCAACGCACCCGACGGCCACCGTAACTCAGGGTGAATAACCCGGCATCGGCATCATCGACTTGCACATCGATACCCCGTCGATGTGCTTCCTCGACAATGATCCGCGCATAGGGGTTGAACTCTGCTTGCGGACCAGGACCGAGAAACAGCGCTTCATTGATGCCGTTCTTGCGCTTGATGGCGAAGGTCGGCAGGGTGCGAAAGCCCAGCTTGGCGTACAACGCCTTGGCCTGATGGTTGTCGTGCAGTACCGACAGGTCCAGATAGCTCAGGCCGCGGCTCATGAAGTGCTCGATCAGGTGGCGCACCAGCACTTCGCCGACCCCCGGACGGCTGCAGTTGGGGTCCACCGCCAGGCACCACAGGCTGCTGCCTTTTTCCGGGTCGTTGAACGCCTTGAGGTGATTAAGCCCCATGACGCTGCCAATGATCGCATTACTGCCTTCGTCTTCGGCCAGCCAGTACACCGGGCCGCCTTGATGGCGTGGGGTCAGCAATTCAGGATCAATCGGCAGCATGCCGCGAGCCAGATACAGGTTGTTGATCGCCTGCCAGTCGGCCTCGCTCTGGGCCCGACGAATCCGGAAACCGCGAAACACCCGATGCGCCTGCCGGTAGTCGCTGAACCACAGGCGCAGCGTGTCGGAAGGATCAAGAAATAACTGCTGGGGCGCCTGGGCCAGCACCTGCTGCGGCGCAGCCACATACAGCGCGATATCGCGCTCGCCGGATTTTTCGTTGAGCAGCTCCTGGGCCAGCGCCGCCGGCTCCGGGTAGGTGTGGCCGATCAGCAGCCGCCCCCAACCGCAATGCAGGGCCAGTGGCTCGCTGTCCGGCTGGCCGCCGTCTTCGGCCAAGCGCGCCTGCAGGCGTTCGTAGGACGGCGACTGGCGCCGCAACAGTCGCTGGCTGTAAGCCGTTGCATGGGGTTTCATCGATCAGAGTCCTTGTTCGCTCAGCCACAGGTTCAGGGCTGCCAGTTGCCACAGCTTGGAGCCGCGCAGCGGGGTGAGCTGGTCCTTGGGGTTGGTCAGCAACGTGTCGATGATTGCCGGGTTGAACAGGCCGCGATCCTGGCTCGGGTCGAGCAGCAGCTCGCGCACCCAGTTAAGGGTATTACCCTGCAAGTGCTTGAGGCCCGGTACCGGGAAATAACCCTTCTTGCGGTCAATCACCTCGGCCGGAATCACCAGGCGGGCCGCTTCCTTGAGGACATGTTTGCCGCCGTCGGGCAGCTTGAAGCGCGCCGGTACTCGTGCCGACAGTTCGACCAGGCGATAGTCGAGAAACGGGGTACGGGCTTCCAGACCCCAAGCCATGGTCATGTTGTCGACCCGCTTGACCGGGTCATCGACCAGCATCACTGTGCTGTCGAGCCGCAACGCTTTATCCACTGCCGCCTCGGCACCTGGCCGGGCAAAGTGGTCACGCACGAACTCACCCGCAGCGTCGTGATCGACCAGCCACTTAGGCTGTACGGTGGCGGCGTACTCTTCATAGCTGCGGTCGACGAATGCTGCGCGGTAAGCGGCAACCGGGTCGGCTGCACCATCGACCTGCGGATACCAGTGGTAACCGGCAAACAGCTCATCCGCGCCCTGGCCGCTCTGGACCACTTTGCAGTGTTTGGCGACTTCCCGGGACAACAGATAAAAGGCGATGCAGTCATGGCTGACCATCGGCTCGCTCATGGCCCGGAAGGCCGCTGGCAATTGTTCGATAATCTCGCTTTCCTGAATGCGCAACTGATGATGGCGCGTGCCGTAGTGTTTGGCGATCAGGTCAGAGTACTGGAACTCGTCACCGCGCTCGCCACCGGCATCTTCGAAACCGATCGAAAAGGTCGACAGGTCTTCGACACCCACGTCACGCAGCAGGCCAACCAACAGGCTGGAGTCCACGCCGCCCGACAGCAGCACGCCGACGTCCACCGCTGCACGCTGACGGATGCCCACCGCTTCACGGGTGCTGTCCAGGACCCGCTCGCGCCAGTCTTCAAAGCTCAGATCGCGCTCGTCGTCATGCGGGCCATAAGGCAGCGTCCACCAGACTTGCTGCTCGGTATTGCCCTGGGCATCAATCAGCATCCAGCTGGCTGGCGGCAGCTTTTCCACCCCGGCCAACAGTGTGCGTGGTGCCGGCACCACCGCGTGGAAGTTCAGGTAGTGATTGACCGCCACCGGGTCGAGCAGCGAGCTGATGTCGCCACCCTTGAGCAACGCTGGCAGGCTCGACGCGAAGCGCAGGCGCTCGCCGGTACGCGACAGGTACAGCGGCTTGACGCCGAGTCGGTCGCGGGCAATGAACAGCCGTTTGGCGTCACGTTCCCAGATTGCGAAGGCGAACATGCCGTTGAGCTTGGGCAGCAGTTCCTTGCCCCAGGCGTGATAGCCCTTGAGCAGCACCTCGGTGTCGCCGCCGGAATGGAAGGCGTAGCCCAGCGTTTCAAGCTCGGCGCGTAATTCCGGAAAGTTATAGATGGCCCCGTTGAAGGCCAGCGACAGGCCCAGATGGTTGTCGATCATCGGCTGCGCCGAGCCGTCCGACAAGTCCATGATCTTCAGCCGTCGATGCCCCAGGGCAATCGGCCCCTGGCTATGAAAGCCCCAGGCGTCCGGGCCGCGAGGTGCCATGTGATGGGTGATACGTTCAATGGCGGCAAGATCCGCCGGTTGATGGTTAAAACGAAGTTCGCCTGCAATTCCGCACATAAGTCCTTACCGGGTTTCCGTTGGGGAGGGTGATCGCGAAGGCGGTCACTCTGAAACTGACCCGGAGCAGGAGCGGGAGTTTTAGATCAATCGGTTATAAGGAGGCGGCAGTGTCTGGCTGCTTGCTGGTCTTCTACACCACTTTTAGGGCGTTCAGTGCGTCGTATAGCGCTTGGGCACGCTGCAGTAAATCAGCATCCGGCGCCTCGCCCCAGCAGGTGACAGAGGGCGGATCGCCTCGATACGGCTCGCTGCCTTTGGCATGCCGCTGGGTTCTTTCCAGCATGCTGGCCCGCTGGTCGGTATCCAGTGTGATACCCAGCAGCGGTAACAGACGGTCGGGTACGGCGTCGGGCAGGCTGGCGTAATTCACCGGTACAAGCTGGCCCTGTTCTGCCGCTGTCAGTGCGGTCTGCATGAAGCGGTTCAATACATGCAGGCAGTAGATGTCCAGATTGCCCGGCAAAAGATCGTCCGATGCCTGTACCCATGCAGGGTCAAGCATGCCGGGCAGCATCTGCGGGCCGCGCTGGCGCTGATGTGAGGCCATGACCTGCAACGGCTGACGGTAGAGAAACAGAGCAGGAACATCCGGGAAGGCTTCGCGCAGGATTTGCAGGTGTTGCAGGTGCCAGCAGTCGAGCTTGATCACCAGATGCTGTTGCTGCGTAGTGCGGCGTTGGCCCAATGCACGGACCACGCCGCGGAGCAGGTTAATGCAACTCTCACGCTCAAGAGCGCCTTGCTGGTATTGATAAAGCAAAGAGTCGATCACTGGCGGTTCGGATAGCGCCACGCATTGCGGCAGGGTTGCCAGCATCTGGGTGAGCAGGGTCGAGCCGCAGCGTGAAACGTGAAATACCAGCGCACTCAGGGGCATGCCGTCAGATAGCTCATCCAGGACTGAAAAATCAGTTAAGCAGCGTTGGCGTTGATCGAAAGGCTGGCGATTGAGCGTTTCAATGAAAAACGGGTCGTCAAAGCGCAGCGTTCCGAGATGACGCCACCATACCCCAGCCGGTGCAGTCCTGATGAGTATCGGGTACCAGCCTTGCAGCGACTCAGGCTGTTGCTCCACAGCTCGTAGCAAATGCTTGTACGCAGGGGCGAAAATTGGGCGGTCGGGCTGGTGATTATCGGGCACGATAGATTTTTTCCAGGCGCTGTGCCATCGCCAGGCCTGCGGGTGATGGCAGTGCCCGCAGGTTGGCGATGATCTTCAAGGCATTATCATGGCAGATGCTCGGGTCGCCGTAAGGTCCGGGGTCACGAGCAACAAATCCGCTGGCAACGAACAGGCGCTCCAGCCAGGGATTGACCACACAGTCGAGCATCAGGTGAACACGGGGTTGCCGGCTGCGGTTGTAAACGGCATGAGTGCAGGCTGCGTTCAGGTACCAGGTGTCGCCGCGGCTGAAATGGACACTTTCGTCTTCAACGACAAACACCACTTCCGGTCCGGTTTGCAATGCAATGTGCAAGCGGGCAATGCCGTCCTCGAAGGCACCGCCGCGATCACGATGGGGTTTGATATGTGCGTCTGGTGCCAGAGCCATCAGGCGCACAGAGAGTTTTTCGCAGTCAAAACGAGCCAGAGCCTGCTGCACGAGGGGGCATTGTGCTAGGGCTTCGGTATCCTGGTAGCTGGCATCATCCACTGCCATGATGTTGTCGGCCTCGCCATTGATCGAGCGCAGCGCCAAGCATTGCCAGTCTCCTTCGTACGTACCAGTGTTCATGTGGCTGATCCAGCGTGACTGAGGCAGGGCGCGAATTTGCTGCTCCATTTCGCTGGTATCGAAGCTCAGCGGCAGCTTCAGGTAGCGACAGGGGTAGTCAGAACCGCTCATGTGTCGGCCAGCCAGCGCATACGCTGCGATAGCTCATCACTGTCCACTACTCGAAAGCCCAGCCGCTTATAAAGGCGTAGCGCGGATGTGTTTGAGTGTTGTACGCGTAGTTCCAGCGGCAAATGAGCCTCGGCTGCCTGATTTTGCGCCCAGCGCAATAGTCGGGTGCCCAGGCCTTTATTACGCCAGGGGCTCAGTACAGCAATGTCGATGACATGCAGGCGCTGATGATTGGTGTCGAGGATCAGCCGTGCGGCAGGTTCCTCCTGGTCCAGCATTAGCCAATGACGTGCGTCAGGGAATTCACGCTGTACGCCCTGCTCTTGCACGCGTTGTTGCATGTCCAGTAACGGTTCAAGCACAGGGTTTTCAGCCAGCATGGCGAGATCGCTGCGGCTGCTACGATACAGGGCTTTGAGAAACGCATGATCGTCCGCCATGGCTTCTCGCATGCCGGGTGCGTAAAGGGAGTTGGGCATTTTGTCGACTCTGTCGAGAATGTCGGGCCGGCGATACACGCCCCCGGATCAGCGAGGGCGTGAGCAAGGTTCAGTTGCGTGGGGGATAGATACCGAGCAAGCAGATGATGAAGTTGAGTGTCTGGTACGGCGGTGTCATGTCGGCCGTTGATGCCAGCGTTACAGGGGCATTGGTTGTGATATTTTTGTCGACCGTCACTTTGCCGGTCGCAGTATTGACCACTTGGGTTTTGACTCCGGCAAGCGTTACTGGTGCCACAGGCGTCGCTGTCGATGGCAAGTAGATTGCGGCGGCGTTGGTCTGCCCTGCGGTCGTACTGGTGAGGACAGCGTCCTGGGTTGGCACTAAGGCGCCACCGGTAAGTGCAGTGCCTACCTGAACGGTGGTCGTGGCATTGATCTCGACCGATGCCGGGTGAATATGTCCAGGCAACTGGGCCACTGTAAGTACGGCAGTGGTTGTGGTGGACGACGACAGATTACCGCCCTTGGCGCCAAGTTTTGAGATGTCCTGCCCGTTGAGCGGGGTGCCGCTCACACCAATTGGCGTTGCCTTGCGCAGGTCCGGCAACTTGAACGTGGTCTGGCCATCGCCGCCATACCGAGTGCCCAACAGGCTGTAAAGAGCGGCATTTTGCTGGATGGGCAAGCTACTGCCGTCACAGAACATCCAGCCTTTTGGAGCCCAGTTCAGAGGCCAGGGTAGAATGGTACCGATGAATGCTTCCATGGAATTTCCTTTCGGACGTTGTCCGGTTGAATGCTTGCCTTGACGTTCGTTCTGTACGAGGTGCTGTACTGGTCATTGACCCGTTTTTCAGTTGAAATTCGGGTAAATGCCGTCGTCCACGCAAATGATGAAATCGCACGTCAGGTAAGGCGGTACCGAAGGTAATGTGACTGGTGTGCCAAAAGGGGCCGGTGTATTCGTATTGTTCAATTGCAATGTCACCTCACCGCCCGAAATCTGCGACTGCACGCCGCCCAGGTTCACCGGTTTGGTCGGCGTGACACTCTTATCCAGATAGATGGCTGCCGAGGGGTTGCCGGTAAAGCCGGTGCCGCCGGTGCCACAGAGTGAGCACTGATCGGCTGGGACCATGGCACCACCGGTGTTCGCCGTGCTTGCAGTGATGGACGTGGTGCCGGTCAGGCCGGTAACGGTCCCTGTGGCCGTATGGGTGTGGGGAGGTACCTGGTTGGCAGTGAGCACAGCCATCTGATTGGATGTGACGGTTGGTGCGCCGCTGGCGACGCCGACGGTGCCAATTGTTGTGGCGCCGACCGGAAAATTGCCAGAAAGGTTGGGAAGATTGAACGTGGTCGTCCCGTCACCGCCGTATTTGGTGCCAATCAATGAGTAGAGCGCAGCGTATCGCTGGATTTGCAAGGACTGGCCGCGGCAGTACATCCAGCCCTGGGGGGGGTAGCCAACTGGCCATGGAAGGATCGTTCCGTAGAAAAAAGCATCCATCGATCTGTTCTCACATGAAGGCTAGTGACTTAGCCTTTGTTTTAATTGATAAATTCAGTGGCTACGTAATTTCTGGAGCAAGCTCTCAGGGTCTGCTCGGATAAAGGCCTTCAAGGCAGATGATGTAGTTGATTGCGACCGACGGCGGACGGTTGCTGACTGGCTTCTCTATCAGAATTGGCGCGCCGCCGACGTTATTACCCACGGTGACCTTGGGGACGTCTGATATCTCGGTTTTGACTCCGCCCAGAGTGACAGTGCTGCCTGACGCGGGTGGGGCAGCCTGGTAGATGGCCGCAGCCCCCGGATTGTTTGAGGTGCCTGTGAGCACAGCATTGGCGCTGGCCAGAGGCACGCCGCCGGTCGTACCGGTGCCCAGGCTTATCGACGTGCTGCCGGACAGGTTGGCCAGCGACATCGTGGCCGGATGGGTGTGCTCGGGCAGATTATTGGCAGCCAGTACCGCAGTGGTTTTGAGCACAGTCGCTTGTGCTGCGCTCCCTTTTTGCAGCTGCGAAGCATCGGGGGGCGTTGCAGAGCCCACGGGGAAGCGGTCGACCAGATTAGGCAATCCAAAGGTCGTGACGCCATCGCCGCCATAGATTGTGCCGATCAGAGAATACAGGATTTGGTAGTCCTGAATCTTGAGTGTTGTCCCATCGCAAAGATGCCAGCCGGTGGGGATGCGAATGCCTGCCCACATGTAAATAGACCCAACGAAAACATCCATAACATCTCCTTTTTGATTCACTCGTTACACAATCGACCGTCGGTGTCAGTAACAGTCCCGATCGGTTGGATTTCTATGGTCAAGAGGTTTGAAAATCGCGGGCGTGGATCTGAAACCGCACAACAAAACGTGCGCCGACGGCCTGAGGTCAGGCATTGCCGGGAGTCAATATCGGATGATTAAGAAGAGTGGCGAGCGAGGCGAAGCGTGAAGGAAGAGCGCATGCTGAGGGAGTGCTGGAAATACCATCAAATCAATCCTTGATGAGCAACACGAGAGATGTTTCATGGCCAGTGGCCGTTCCTTACGCTGAAACATAGTTCATAAAGGCTACAGTTTTTGCAAGCTTTTATTTCGTTTTAATTGAGGGGGGCGGCAGACTGCTTTTTTTGGGGTGGCTAATTGACACTCACCCTGTCGGAGGTGGATAAATACACAGCGATACAGCTCACTAAAGAAAAGGTTCCCGCGGCCGATGCAATTGTGTCAGCTATGCCGTTCACGTCTCATTGGCGCTAGATTCTGCAGTCGGGTTTGCCTGGCCTGTTGAAAGGTTCTACCTGTGCCGCTTTGCTGGTCAAAGTGTCATTTAGCAGGGTGCTGTATGTGCTCGACGGAAAGATATTGCACGGATGGGTCAAACCCATCAAATGACCACTGATTTTGCCAGCTGCGATGCGTGTATTACGTATTCATAAGGGAAGGTAGGACCACCTATGTCTGTCCGCAACATCAAGACCAACACCACCGGCGCCAGCTTTTTCAACCGTCATGTCGCCACTGTGTTGCAAGCCGGCACAGTGTCAGGCGTGCTGCTGCTGACGGGATGTATGAGCCTCGATCCACAACCGCTGGAACGCGGTGCGCTGCAGGAGCAAGTCCATCAGGATACGCTCACTGCCCGGCAGAACGTTCCCGCCATTGCTGGCCCGTTGACACTCGACGAAGCCATTGCCCGTGCTTTGAAGTACAACCTCGACTCCCGTTCCCGAGAGATGGAACAGGCGCTCGCGATGAGCCAGTACGATGTCGGTAACTTCGACATGCTGCCGAAGATGATCGCCGCGGCTGGCTACAGCCGTCGCAGTGAGTACGCCACCACCCGGGCGGTGGATTCGGTCACTGGCCAACCATCGCTGGCCAACCCCTATATTTCCAGCGACAAGCAACATGCCACCAGCGATCTGGGTCTGACCTGGAGCGTGCTGGATTTTGGCTTGTCGTACTACGAAGCCAAGCAGAACGCAGACCGCGTGCTGATCGCCTCCGAGCGTCGCCGTCAGGCCATGCACGTGCTGGTGCAGGACGTGCGCAGCGCGTTCTGGCGTGCCGCCAGTGCGCAGAAGCTGCAAGCTTCAGTCAAGCAGTCCACCGCGTTGGCCGAGTCAGCACTGGCTGATGCCCGTCAGGCTGAGACCGAGCGCTTGCGCTCGCCGGTCGAGTCGCTGCGCTACCAGCGTCAGGTGCTGGAAAACCTGCGCCTGCTGGAAGCCATCGAACAGGAACTGGGCACTGCAAAGGTTGAGCTGGCGGCGTTGATCAACGCACCGCTCGGCGCCAATCTGACCGTGGTAGAACCCGCCGAAACCTTCAACAAGCGCGTGCTGGACCTGCCGGTTGAGCAGCTTGAAGCCCATGCGCTGGAGCAGAATGCCCTGTTGCGCGAGCAGAACTACAACACGCGTATTGCCAGCCAGGAAACCCGCAAAACCCTGCTGCGGCTGTTTCCCAATCTCAGCCTGAACTACAGCTTGCGTCACGATTCGGACAAGTACCTGATCAATAACAACTGGAACGAGGCGGGGGCCCAGCTTTCCTTCAACCTGTTGAATATTCTCAGTGCCCCGGCGCAGATGCGTTTGGCCAAGGCCGGCATTGCTGTTGCCGACCAGCGTCGTGTGGCGACTCAGATGGCCGTGCTGGCTCAAGTGCACATCGCTCGCCTGCAATATGCCAATGCCCTGCAGCAGTTCCAGCGTGCCGACGCTATCTGGCAAGTTGACGACCGCCTCAACCAGCAAACTGCCAACCGTGCTCAAGCCCAGGCGGTGGGTGCGCTTGATACGGTTGCCAGCAATACCTCCGCGATTCTCAGCCAGCTACGCCGTTATCAGGCCATGGCATTGGCCAATGCTGCCGCCAGCAAGCTGCAGGCCACATTGGGCATGGAACCGGCCATCGGTAATCTGAACGAAGTGCCTCTGGCGCAATTGCAGCAAGAAGTGCACGCCTCGTTGGCGCAGTGGAACCAGGGGCAACTGGCGGCGCCAGCCGTCGAGGCCGGCAAATGATCCATCGCAATCTGTTGCAGGGTCTTGGTCTGATCACTGGACTGGCCTGTTTGCCTGTGGCGCTGGCGGCCGATCCTGCCGCCATGCCGTCTACCCTTGCAACGGCGGGCACTGAGGTGCGAGATATCCGCGCCCAGTTGGCGCCGCGTCAGTTCACCACCTTGGCGGCAGAAATCGGCGCCAAGATCAGCAGCCTTCCGGTGTCCGAAGGCGGTGCGTTCAAGAAGGGCCAGACACTGGTCGGTTTTGATTGTTCGTTGCAGCAGGCGCAGTTGAACAAGGCCCGCGCCGGGCTGAGCGCCGCTGACAAGACCTGGAGCGCCAACAAGCGCCTCAATGAACTGAACTCCATCGGCCAGGTGGAGTTGCAGGTTTCTGAAGCCGAGGTCATGAAGAACCGTGCTGATGTGTCGCTGATGAGCACCATGCTCGGCAAGTGCAGCATCACCGCGCCGTTCAATGGTCGTGTGGTCGAGCAGAAAATGCGCGAGCAGCAATTTGCGCAGCCCGGCCAGGCGATTCTCGACATTCTCGATGACAGTGTGCTGGAGGTTGAATTCCTTGCCCCGTCGCGCTGGCTGGCGTGGCTCAAGGTGGGCACCGTTTTGCAGTTGAACGTTGACGAAACTGCCAGGCAGTACCCGGCCAAGGTTACCCGTATCGGCGCCCGGGTCGATCCAGTCAGCCAGTCTGTCAAGCTGGTGGCGACTATTGATGGGCATTTTCCCGAACTGATTGCAGGCATGAGCGGTACGGTGCTGATCAAATCACCCGTCAGCCCCTGACGCGACAAGGATATCGCCATGGCCGTCGTTGCTCAGAAGTATCATTTCATTACCGGGTTACCCCGTTCGGGCTCTACGCTCCTGTCTGCGCTATTGCTGCAGAATCCACGCTTTCATGCAGGCATGACCAGTCCGGTCGGCATATTGGTCAATAACCTGATTACCCATTTTGGCGCAGGTACCGAGCTGGGTAGCATGCTTAGCCAGCCTCAGCGGCAACGACTCGTGCGTGGTGTTTTTGATGCGTATTACGCGGACAAATCCGACAAGCAGGTGATTTTCGACACCAATCGCAGTTGGAGCGCCAGCATGCCTTTGCTGGCTGAGCAATTTCCCGAGGCCAAAGTGATTGCCTGTGTGCGCAATGTGGCATGGGTCATGGACAGCCTGGAGCGTCGTTTTCGCGCCAATCCGTATGAAATCACTCGTTTGTTCGGCGATGGTGTCGAGCGCAATACCGTTTACAGCCGGGTAGAAACGTTGGGCCAGCGCAACCGCTTGGTCGGCTACCCGTGGACGGCGCTCAAGGAAGCGTTTTACGGCGAGTACGCCAGTCGACTGTTGATCATTGACTACGATTTGCTGGCCCAGGCACCTCAGAAGGTCATGCCACTGCTGTATTCATTCATCGATGAACCGTTGTTTGACCACGATTTCGAGGCTGTCAGTTATGAGGCGGCACAGTTCGACGCAGCGCTGGGCGTACACGGTCTGCACACCGTGCGCAGCAAGGTAGAACTGCAGAAACGACGTACCGTTTTGCCTCCTGACCTGTTCGCCCAGTTCAACGAACTTGCGTTCTGGCAAAATCAGGACGGCAGTGCCGCCAGCGTTATCACGATTAAACCGACGACTGGCTGTTAATGCAAAGCCAGACGCTACCGATATATTCCCTGAATCGTTGTTTGCCTCGCAACGCTTGTACTGCAAGGACTGCCCCATGAGCAAAGATCATACTCCGCCCCAGGCCTTCTCTAACGCTCCCCGAGCTCTTCAGCGTCGCAAGCCTTCGCCGTTGGCGCTGGAAGCAAGGATCATGTTTGATGGTGCTGCCGTTGCCACCGCAGCCGACGCGGCCAAGCCGGCAGTAGCAGGCGAAGCGCCGGCATCGCACATTGCCGAGTTGGCCAAGGCCGCAGCAGCGCAGACTGGCAGCCGGAATGCGGATACAGCCAGGGCGGCGGGCGAGGAACGTCTGGTGGTTGAGGGCGTCAGTGAACCTCAGAACGGTTCGGGCAGCAAAGTGCTGTTCGTTGACGCTGCGGTCAGTGATTACCAAAAAATTGTCGATGCGGCGCAGCCGGACGTGAAAGTCGTAGTACTTGATACTGCGCGCGACGGCATCGTGCAGATCGCCGATGCGCTCAAGGACATGCGCGATGTGACTTCGATCAGCATTGTGTCCCATGGCAGTGACGGGTTGCTGCTATTGGGCAACAGCGCGCTCTACAGCGACAACCTGGAGCGCTACCGCGCTGAGCTCACGACAATCGGTACTGCATTGCGGTCCGGGGGCGAAATTCTTCTGTATGGTTGCGATGTAGGCGCAGGCAGCCTGGGTGACAGCTTCATCCATAACCTTGCAGATGCAACGGGTGCTGTTGTCGCCGCTTCGAATGACGATACGGGTAATCTCGCCGGTGGAGGCAACTGGGATCTTGAGATCTCGACCGGGAGCCTCACCAGTGCCGCGGTGCTGAATACTTCACGGTTGGCCGACTATGACTACACGCTGGCTTCGTTCAGTGCCACGAGTGTCTCTCAGTTGCAGGGTTTGCTGACAACATCAGGTGGTAATAACCAGGCTGACACCATCACGTTGGCCAATGATATTCTTTTCAGTAGCAGTGACCTCACCCTGACCTTCTCGATCAATGACGGCTTCAAGACAACCATCATTGGTAATGGTTTCAAGATCGACGCCCAGAACTATACGCAGATCATGCATATCAATGCTGGCTCCGGCAGTATTGAGCTGCAAGGTGTGACCTTGACCAACGGTATGGCCAGTGGTCGGGGTGGCGACAGTGTTGAAGAGACCGATTCTGCTGCCACGACAACTCCGAACGCGGCTGAGGGCGCTTTGGGTGGCGCCATCTACAATGCGGGCACATTGAGCATCGTCAATAGCTCGATCATCAACAACAAGGCCACAGGCGGCGGCGGTGGCGGCGGTCATCTCAGTTCAAGTTCCGGTGGCGCTGGTGGCGGCGGCAGTGGTGCCGCCGGAAACGGTGGTGCCAGCGGCGGCACCCACAGCACAACTGTTGGTTATAATCCAGGCGGTGTTACCACCCAAGGCGCTGCTGGTGGTGGGGGAGAAGGTGGTGCGGGAGCTGGCGACCCCTACGCAGCCAATGCTCGTCCGCTCGGTGGTAACGGAGGTTCTTCGGTTGTCGGCTCTGGCACCGGTGGCAAAGCTCAAGTGTATGTCGGCTTCGCCACTGGTGGTGACGGCGGCGTTGTGTCCCTCAACGGCGTGACCATTGGTGGCGGCGGTGGCGGGCAGGGTGAAAGCGCCATTGGTGGCAACGGTGGAATGGCGGTGGGAGCCATTTACAATGCCGGCACGCTGACGATCACCGGCAGCACCGTCACCGGAAACATGGCGGCAGGCGGTGGCGGTGGCGGCGGTGCTGGCGGCGGTCCTAACGGCGTTGCTCCTCTTGGTGTATATGCTGTCGGTGGTAAAGGCGGCGACGCCTACGCCGGGATTCACAGTGTCAGTGGTGCAACGTTGACCGTCACCAGCAGTGATGTCTCAAATAACCTTGCAGTCGCCGGTAAGGGCGCAGAGGGGACCGTCGGGAACGACAGGGCCGTCGTCAAGGCCGCTGATGGCATCGCTGTCAGCGATGCGGCAACTGCCCTTCCTCCGACCATCAGCGGCACCGTCGCCAGCCAGCCGGTCAACGACAATGCCACGCTGCAGCCGTTTTCCGGTGTGACCCTCACCGGCGGCAACGTTACTGTCACTATCACTCTGGATGATGCGAGCAAGGGGGCTTTTACCTCTGCGGCGGGTTTCACCAGCAGCAATAGTGGCAAAACTTATACCAGCACCTCTGGCAGTGCTGCTTCTCTGGAGGCTGCGTTGCGCGCCCTGGTCTACCAGCCGGCCAATAACAAGCTGGCGGTTGGCAGTACCGAGACCACTACCTTCACGTTGTCGGTCTACGACGGCACCAACCCGGCGGTAACTAACAGCACCACCACGGTGGTTGCCACCTCGATCAACGATGCGCCGACCCTGACCGGCAACATGACGGTGCCGACGGTTCTCGAAGACGCCAGCAGCAACAACGGTACATCGATCACCAGCATCGTTGGCGCCGCCTTTTCCGACCCGGATCTCAATGCGTCGCTGGCTGCCCTGATCGTGGTGGGCAACCCGGCCAACCTGGCAACTGAAGGCCTCTGGCAGTACTCCACCAATGGCGGTACCAATTGGTACGCGATCGGTGCGGTCAGCGATACTTCCGGGCTGATACTTTCGCCTGCGACGCTGGTGCGTTTCGTGCCGGTGGCCGACTACAACGGCACCACTCCGGCCTTGACGGTGCGTGCGCTGGACAATACGTTCCCGGGTTCTACCAGTAGCGCAGCGGCTTCTCAAACTCGCGTTACCATGGATACCAGCAATAACGGTGGCAGCACGTTTATTTCTGCTGCGACCAGAACCATCAGCGGCACCATCACGGCGGTCAACGACGCGCCTTCGTTCACCCAGGGCGGTAACGTGACCGTGCTGGAGGACGCCGGTGCGCAAACGGTGACTGGCTGGGCCAGTAATCTCAGTGTCGGGCCGGGCAACGAGTCAGGGCAAACCCTGACCTTTACCGTCAGCAACGATAACAATGCGCTGTTCAGTACTCAGCCCGCCATCGATGCGAATGGCAATCTGACGTTTACCGCCGCTGCCAACGCCAGTGGTACTGCGACGGTTACTGTGACCCTGAAAGATTCAGGCGGCACAGCCAATGGCGGGGTCGACACCAGTGCGGCGCAGACCTTTACCATCACCATCACCGGGGTCAACGATGCACCGACCGGGCTGGGCAATCTGACCTTGCCGGCGATTCTGGAAGACGCGAGCAGCCCTGCCGGTACTGCGATCAATGCGCTGCCGGGCTTCAATTTCGTTGATGTCGATGCCGGTTCCAGCCTCAGTGGCATCGCTGTAGTGGCCAACACTGCCGATGCCGTAACCGATGGGCTCTGGCAGTATTCGGTCAATGGCAGCGACTGGTATGCGGTCGGTACGGTCAGCAATACCGATGCCCTGCTGCTGTCGGCCAGCACGCAGTTGCGTTTTCTGCCGGCGGCCAACTACTTTGGTAGTCCGGCTGCGTTGAGCGTGCGAGCGATAGACAACACCTTCGCTGGTGCTTACAGCACCAGCACCGCCTCGCGACTGGATGTGTCTGGCAATGGTGGCTCGACGCCGTTCGCGGCCAGCACCAACACCATTGGCATCAGCGTGACCAGCGTCAACGATGCGCCGGACTTCACCGCGGGGGCCGATGTGACTGTCCTGGAGGACGCCGGGCCGCAGACCATCGCGGGCTGGGCCACCAATCTGTCGGTCGGGCCTGCCAACGAGTCCGGGCAGACCCTGATGTTTATCACCACCAATAGCAATAACGCGCTGTTCAGCGTCCAGCCAGCGATAAACCCGAGTACCGGTGACCTGACCTTCACTGCGGCGGCCAACGCCAATGGGGTCGCCACTGTTACCGTGCGGCTGAGCGACAGTGGTGGCACCGCCAATGGTGGAGTGAATTTCGTCGAAAAGACCTTCACTATCAGTGTAACGGCGGTCAATGACGCACCCTCGGGAAGTCCGACCGTCACTGGCAGCGCTCAGGAGGGCCAGACCCTGACGGCCAGCACTTCGGGCATTGTCGATGTCGATGGCCTGTCAGGCGTCACGTTCAACCACCAATGGCAGGAGTTTGCCAACGGCAGTTGGTCAGACATCAACGGCGCCAACGCTGCCAGCTTTGTTCTGGGCAGCGATCAGGTCGGCAAGTCGGTGCGCGACAAGGTTACCTACACGGATAACGGTGGCACCCTGGAAACCCTGTTCAGCGGGCCATCAGCGACCGTTGCCGGGGTCGTGCCAGCAGTCAGCTCGATCGATCGTGCTTCGGCCGAGGTGGTGCTCGCCTCGACGACCAGCATCGTCTACAACGTGACCTTCAACGTGGCAGTCGATGGGGTCGACACCAGCGATTTCATCCTGACGACCACCAGTGGTAACGCCTCTGGCGTTATTGACTCGGTGAGCGGGACAGGCAATACCCGGCAAGTGACGGTCAATAGCCTGGCCGGTGACGGTACCTTGCGCCTTGATCTCAAAGGCTCCAACACCGGCATCGTGTCGGGTAGCAATACCGCTATCGGCGGCGGCTTCACTACCGGCCAGACCTACACCGTGGACCGCGTGGCGCCGGTGATCAGCAATCTGCAGGGGCCCGACGTGCCACAACGGGTCGGTGACACTATCACCGTGACGCTGACCGTGAGCAACGATGGCGGCGTGCCTTACACCCTCGCCCCGGGCAGTACTGTTGCCGGATATTCGCTGGTCAATCTGACACCCATGAGTAGCACTCTCTACAGAGCGCAATACGTGGTGACCGATGGCGGCACCGATTACGCCGGCTCGGCCAGCCTGCCGGTGAACGTCGGTTTGATGGATGCTGCAGGCAATACCGCCACCTGGACCACGGCCATTACCCAGTCCAATGACTCAATCAATGCCAATGCGCCGAGCGGCATGCAACTGAGCAACACCAGCCTGCAAAGCGCCAACAGCGCCAACGCGGTGGTCGGGACACTGAGTACCACCGACCTGAGTGTGGTGGACTCCTTTACCTACACGCTGGTCGCTGGCACCGGCTCCACCGACAACGCCAGGTTCACGGTGGTCGGTGATGAGCTGCGGGTGAGCAGTCAGGCGCTCACCGCCGGTATCTATTCGGTACGCGTGCGCAGCACCGATAGCGGCGGTAACTCGTTCGAGCGCAGCTACAGCATTGCGGTCAATGCTTATGTGCCGCCAGCAGCCAACCCTGATACGGCGCTCGCCACCGAGGCCGGCGGGGTGAGCAATGCCACGCCGGGCGTTAACCCGACCGGCAACGTGCTTACCAACGATGACGGCAGTGATGTACGCACGGTGACCGCGGTGGGAGGGGGCACCGTGGGCAGCCCGCTCACCGGGACCTATGGCACCCTGACGCTCAACAGCGACGGCAGCTACAGCTACGTGGTGAACAACAACAGCGCGGCGGTGCAGGCATTGCGCACCACGGCTGACACCCTGACCGACACCTTCCAATACACGATCGCCGACAATACCCTGGCCACCAGTACCTCGACCCTGACCATTACCATTCGCGGTGCCAACGACGCACCTGAGGTCAATGGCATCGTCAGCGTGCGCGAGGTGACCGAAGGCACACCGTGGACCTATACGTTCCCCAACGGCATGATCACCGATGTCGATGCCGGTGATTCGCTGACCTGGAGTGCCAGCCTGATGGGCGGCGGAGCATTGCCGGCCTGGCTGAGCTTTGACCCCGCCACCCGTACCTTTACCGGCACCCCGACCACCGTGGGTGATATCCGCTTGACCGTCACGGCGACGGACCTGAGCAACGCTTCGGCGAGCCTGACTTTTACCGTGCGTACCAGTGCTGTACCGGTGGTGACCCCGCCCGTCACACCACCAGTCAACCCGCCAACCGAGCCGGTAACGCCGCCTGTCACGCCACCGGTGACACCACCGACCGAACCCGTCACGCCGCCTGTTACGCCACCGACTGAACCGGTGACGCCGCCGGTCACGCCACCTGTGACACCGCCGGTTGATCCGGTGACCCCGCCGGTGCAGATCGCTGATCCGCAGGTGCCGAACACACCGACCCCGTTGCCGCCAGTGCTGGCGCCTGCCACGAACGTTGTTCTGCCGAGCGTCGGGTCCGGCAGCGTACTGGCGGATACGGGAGCTACGGTCAATGCCAACCAGTTGATTACTGAGCAGCAGCTTGGCGGTGTCAGCACTCTGACGGCGATAGAGATTTCGCGCCCTGAGGGGGCCAATCGCAGTATCGTCGAAGCAGCGGGTTCCGCTACTGGCGCTCAAGCCGGCTTCACCCAGTCGCCGGTTTCCGGCGCTACCTTGGGCGTTTTCGTCAATCCACTCAACGACAGTGCTCAGCGCCAGGGCTCAAGCTTTATCAGCTCGCCAGCACTGAGCAGCGGCCTGACCGATGTTGGCCGTGGCGGCTTCCAGGTGGTGTCGCTGGTCTCTGAGCAGCCAGGCCTGCGCGTGCTGAGCGGCGTTGCTGACCAGCAGCTGAGCGCTGGCCAGACCTGGAACTTCACCGTACCGGCCGATGCCTTCGCCCACACCGAGCAGAACCCCGGCATCACCTTGCGTGCCACCCTGGCCGATGGGCGGCCGCTGCCGGCCTGGTTGAGCTTCAACGCAGCCAGCGGCCAGTTCGAAGGCCGTCCGCCGGAAAATTTCAATGGCGAACTGGTGATCAAGGTCCAGGCCCGTGACCAGAATGGTCGCACTGCGGAAGCTAACTTCCGGGTCAATGGCCAGGGCAGTACGGGTGCGAATGGCCGTGCCGAAGCGCCAAGCGGGCGTAGCGGTTTGTCTGAGCAACTGCGTGCCGCGGCCAAGCGGGCGCCGTCGCTGGCTACGGCGGGCGCATGACCGATTTGTCTTCGCCGCAGCCACCGCAAGGCGTGTCGGCCGCGGCGCTGGACCTGCTGCTGAGCCTGGCTCGCCGGGCCAGGCATGCCAGCGACAGCGTCGAGCTGGACTTTCTGGCGGTCAACGAAGGTCATGCGCTGGTGCCCTATCGCCAGGCGGCGCTGTGGTTCGAGCAAGAAGGGATAAGGGCGCTGTCGGGCGTGGTGCAGAAGGAAGCCAACGCACCTTATGTGCAGTGGCTGGAACAACTGTGCCGGGCGCTGCATGCACAAGGGCAGGGGCCTCGCCAGGTCACCTCCGTTGATGTGCCTGAGGCACTGGCCCGTGAGTGGGGTGACTGGCTGCCGGTGTACCTGCTGTGGCTGCCGATGTCGGGTGAGGCCACCACAGGGGCCTTGCTGCTGATGCGCGACACGCCCTGGCAGCCCATTGAGGTGGCGTTGCTGGATGAATGGCGTGATGTGTTGCAGCACGCGTTCGAGGCGCGCCTGCGCAGCGAGCCGCCGTCATGGCGTCGCCGGCTGGCGGGGCTGCGCCGTAGCTGGCGGCGCCCGCGTCGTCTGGCATTGCTGGCTGGACTGATCATCGCCCTGGGGTGCCTGCCGATTCACCTGACGGTACTGGCACCTGGCGAACTTGTGCCGGCCAACCCGGCCACCTTGCGGGCGCCGATGGATGGTGTGCTGGGCGCGTTTATGGTTGAGCCCAATCAGCAGGTGGTCAAGGACCAGCCGTTGTTCACCTTTGACGAGGCGGCACTGACCAGCCGCCTGGAGGTGGCCCGGCAAGCGCTGGTCACCGCCGAGGCCGAGTACCGGCAAACCGCGCAGATGGCGGTCTACGACCCCAAGGCCAAGTCACAGCTGGCCATTCTGGCCGGCAAGATCGAAGAGCGCCGTGCCGAGTCCGACTACCTGCAAGGCCAGTTGCAACGCTCGCGGGTGGTGGCGCCACAGGACGGTATTGCGCTGTTCGATGACCCCAGTGAGTGGATTGGCAAACCGGTGACCACCGGTGAGCGGATCATGCGCATCGCACTGCCGCAGGATGTCGAAATCCAGGCCTGGCTGGCGGTGGGCGATGCGATCCCGCTGGAGGCCGGAGCACCGGTCAGGCTGTACCTCAATGCCAGCCCGCTGACACCCGTGGCCGCCCGGTTGCGCTATATCGCCCACGACGCCGAGCAGCAACCCGACGGCAGCTACGCCTATCGGGTGCGGGCCACCCTGGATGCCACCACTGATCAGCGTGTGGGCCTCAAAGGCACGGTCAGGCTGAGTGCCGAGCAGGTGCCGCTGGCTTACTGGGTGTTGCGTCGCCCGCTGGCCGCGGTGCGCCAGATGCTGGGGGTCTGAGGTGGCGGTCATGGCCGCTGCGGCCGCCGGGCCTGCGGCGCCGCCGGTCATGGCGCCGCTGCGCGAGGAACTGGCGTTGTTTCCAGGTCCCGCCCTGAGCGACGGGCAACCGAGCTGGACCTTGCACGACCCGATCCGCAACCAGTTTTTCCGCATCGACTGGCTGAGCTTCGAAATCATTTCGCGTTGGGAGATGGCTGAGGCCGCAGCGATTGCAGCGGACATCTCGCGCCAGACCACGCTGCAGGTGCTCGCGGAAGATGTGCTGGAGTTCACCCGCTTCCTGCACGACAACCAGTTGTTGCAGCGCCTGCCCGGCAGTGCCACAGCCATGGCCGCGCAGGTGCGTCAGCGCAAGGGCGGTTTCTGGCACAACCTGTTGCACGGTTATCTGTTCTTCCGGGTGCCGCTGGTGCGCCCGGATGCCTGGTTGCAACGCACCCAGAGTTGGGTGGCGCCATTGTTCAGCAAGGGCTTTGCCTGGCTGACCCTGATGGTGCTGGTGTTGGGGCTGATTCTGGTCGAACGCGAATGGACCCGCTTCACCTCCACCCTGATCGATACCTTTTCCTGGCAAGGCTTGGCCGGTTACGGTGTGACCATCGTGCTGATCAAGATCCTTCACGAGCTGGGGCATGCCTACACCGCCAAGCGCTATGGCTGCCGGATCCCGGCGATGGGTGTGGCATTTCTGGTGATGTTCCCGATGGCCTACACCGACACCAACGAGGTGTGGAAGCTGGCCCGCCACAAGCAGCGTCTGGCAGTGGCTTCGGCGGGGGTGGCGACCGAACTGGTGGTCGCGGCCTGGGCGACCCTGGCCTGGGCGCTGCTGCCCGATGGCCTGCCCAAGTCGTGCGCGTTCATGTTGGCGACCACCACCTGGATTGCGACGCTTGCCATCAATACCAGCCCGTTCATGCGCTTTGACGGTTACTTCCTGTTGTCTGACTGGCTGGACATGCCCAACCTGCATGGCCGCTCGTTTGCCCTGGCGCGCTGGCACATGCGCGAAAAGCTGTTTGGCCTGGGGCTTGAGCCGCCGGAGTATTTTTCTCCGAGTAAAACCCTGGGGCTGATTCTGTTCGCCTACGCCACGTGGTTGTACCGGCTGGTGCTGTTTCTGGGTATCGCGGTGCTGGTTTACCACTTCTTCATCAAGGCCGTGGGCATTGTGTTGTTCATCGTTGAAATAGGCTGGTTCGTGTTGATGCCGTTGATCAAGGAAGTGCGTCTGTGGCCGCAGTTGTTGACGCTCAAGGGAAGCCGCCGGGGGCTATGGCGGCTGGCATTGATTGTGCTGCCGCTGGTGCTGTTGCTGGTGGTGCCGTTGCCGACGCGGGTTGGGTCTTCGGGGCTGTTGCGCCCGGCAGAGAGTTTTCCGGTGCATGCGCCGGCCGGCGCGCAGCTGGTCAGCCTGAGCAAGGCCAATGGTGAGCCCGTGAGGGCCGGTGAGGTCATGCTCGAACTGGCCTCGCCGGACCTGCAGCGGCGCTGGAGCCTGGCCCGCACTCAGCTTGAGACGATCCGTCAGCAGGCGGCCAATACCGGCATCGACCCCGCTTTGCGGCAGAACATGCAGTTGCTCGCACAACAGGAAAGCACGGCGCGTGCCGAACTGGCCAGTGTTCAGGCCGAACTGGCGCGCTATGCGCCGCGTGCGCCGTTCGATGGCGTGCTGTACAACCTCGAACCGGGTCTGAAGCCCGGTGTCTGGGTCAGTGCCCACGAGCGTCTGGCGACCCTGGTGCAGCCCGGTATCTGGCGGGTGGAAACTTATCTGGATGAGGACGATGTAAGGCGGATCAAGGTTGGTGACCGTGCGCGCTTCTACGCCGACGGCCGCGCTGACCTGAGCCTGTCGTTGCGGGTGGAGGCCATCGAACAGGATGCCACCCGGCAATTGCTCAATGGTGAGCTGTCCAGCGCCGCCGGCGGCTCGGTGATGACCCGCGACAAACACGGCAAACTGATCCCGGAGCGGGCGGTGTACCGGGTGACGCTGAGCAGCGAGCAACCGCCAGAACTGGCGCAACTGCAAAGCTGGCGAGGCAAGGTGGTGATTGCCGGTGACTGGCAATCGCTGGCGCAAAGCTTCCTGCGTTCGGTATTGGTAGTGATCTGGCGCGAGACCGGGTTCTGAGGCGGCTGCGCCAGGCTGGCTAGCCAGGTCGACTGCCGGGGGCTTCTGGCTTTTTTGATCACGCTGCTCCTTGGAAAGTGTTCCCAGCGAAGACTCAATACTGTTCGTTTAGGCGCCGTATACCTTTGTGGGAGCTATGGTGCCTAACTGAACAATATTGCGCCTGACCGCAAACCACCGTTCAATACCCGGTCATTTCCAGATACCCGACCCCGCTCTGGCTGCCGCTGGCACGCACCGGCCCCTCCCAGTAAGGCACGTCCAGGTCCATCCACGCCTTGGCGTTGAGGGCCTCGGTGATGATCGACAGGTTCTTGCCGGGGATTTCTATCGACCAGCGGGTCGGCAGGCTCCGGCCTGCCACGCGGGTTTCGTTCAGCGGCGCAAGACGAATGTCATCGCCAGTGAGTGGCTGGATCTGGCCATCCGGCGCAATCCAGCTGCCGATCAGGTAGGCCGGCCGGGTGGTGCGACGGATGCGGTAGAGCATCAGCCGTGTGCCATCTTGTAGATGCAGAGAAAACCAGTCCCAGCCGTTCTGCTCGGCGGTCAGCGGCTGGCTGCTCCATTCCCGGTCCAGCCAGGCCTGGCCGCTGACCTGATGAGTCTGGCCGTCAATCTGCAATTGACCCTTAACCGTGTAGAACGGCTGGCTGTAGTAATACGATGCCTGGCCCTGTTCGGACTTGCGGCTGTAGCCGTGCTCGCCCTGCAGCACCATGGGGCGTTCGCTGGTCAGGTGCAGCGTGTAGCTGAAAGCGGCAGCGCTGGCTTGCAGGTGCAGGTCGCGCATCGGTTCGCTGGCGCTGCTGGTCATTGACCAGTCGTCAATCCAGGCCGCGAACGGTGTCAGGTTGACGCCGGCCTGACCGACACCGCCGCGTCCCAGGCGCTGGGCAGCGTGATGCGAGGTGGCGGAGGTGGCTGCCGCGTGCCCCATCCAGAGCGTGGTGTCTTGCCAGCCGGCGCCGCTGCTGCCGGGCTGCAGGGCATTGCGAAACAGCGTCCATTGCACGCCGAAGGGCCGGCCTTGCGGGTCTTGCAGGTTGGCCGTGACATACCACCATTCAATGCGAAAGCCCGGGTGCGGGGCGTGATCGGCAGGAAAGCTGAACGGCCGACCCGCAGTGACCTGAGTGTAGCCATCAGCCTGCCCACCCATGCCGGCAAAGCCCTGTTCTGCTGGCGGCTTGTCGTCACAGCCGGCCAGCAGCAACAGGCTCAGCACGCCAAAACGCCAGCTACTGGTCACGATCAAAGCTCCTGAGCAGGTCGGTGGGCTGGCTGCGGTACAGCCGCCAGAGCGGCCCGGCCGAGGCCAGCAAGGTGGCGAGCAGGGCCAGCGCCGTGAGGTTCAGCCATTGCAGCGGGAACAGCTGAGTGGGCAGCCGCCAGCCAAACGCCTGGACCTGAATCACCGCGTTCAGGCACCCGTTCAGCAGCACGCCCAGCGGCACAGCGGCCAGCAAAGTCAGGCTGGCCAGCAGCCAGGTCTGGGCAAGATTGAGCACTACCAGACGACGACGGTCGACCCCTAATGCCCAGAGTGGCGCCAGTTGCCCGAGACGATCCTGGCTTTGCGTCAGCAGGCTGATGAACAGCGCAATGCCCGCCACGCCAAGGATCAGGCTATTGAGCGCCGCAGTGGCGGCGAAGGTGCGTTCGAAGACTTTACCGGACCAGTCTTTAAGCTGCTGCTGATCGACGATCCGGCTATCGTCGAGGCCGAAGCGTTGTTGCAACGCGGCGCTCAACACGCCAGCGGCCTGCGGCTCGGTACGCAGGCTGAAACGGCCAGGCAGCAGGTCGGGCCAGTGCTGTAACAGTTGCCGCGAATCGACCAGCAAATGGCCACGTGAATTACCGTAGTCGGCATACAGGCCAATGATGCGTGGGTGCCAGCGCCCTTGCGGTACCGGGATTTCCAGCGAGTCACCAACGTCCAGGCCCAGACGCCGGGCCAATTGTTCGCTGAGCATCACGCTGTCCTGTTGCGCCAGTTGCTGCCAGGCGTTCTCGGCGCTGGCTGACAGCAGCGGCCAATGCTCGCGGTAATGCGCATGGTCGATCACCCCATGCAGTTCGGCTGGCCAGCCTTGCAGGCGCACACTGACTTGCCAGTCCGGCAGTACCGCTCTGACCCCCGATTGTTGCGCCAGCCAGTCGGGCAGGGTACGGGCCTGTTGCGGGGTGGCGACGGTGACGTACAACTCGGCGCTCAAGCGCTGCTCCAGCCAGGTGTTGAAGGTCTGGCGAAAGCCTGCGGTCATGCCGCCGGCGCCGATGCTTGTGGCCATCGCCAGTAACAACGCCATCAACGCCAGACTGAGGGCCGGCAACTGCTGCCGGCAATCGGCAATGAACCATTGACCCAGCACCGAATGGCTACGGCGCAGAGCCACCGCCAGCAACCCGTCGAGAATCACCGGCAGGCCCAGCGCCGCGCTGAGCAACAGTGCCGAGACCAGCACAAAACCGCTGATCAGGCTGTCACCGAACCCGGCGCCCAGCGCCACCGCCAGACCCGCCAGGGCAATCTGGCGCTGATGGCGCAGCCAGCGTTGATGCGCTTCACGCCAGGCCTGAGCACGGGCCAGCGCCAGCACTGGCAGGCGGGCGGCGCGTAGCAGGCTGCTGGTGCCGGCGAGCAGGGCACCGAGCAGCGCCACGCCGAGGCTGCCCAGCCACCAGCCCGCGCCCAGATTCAGCTGCCCGGCCACCTGTGCGCCATACAGGCCGCGCAGGCTGGCGGCCAGGTCAGGCAGCAACAGGCTGGCCAGCACAAAGCCGCTGGACACCCCGGCGATGCCGGCCAGCCCAGCCATGCCGACCAGCTCCAGGGCCAGCGCGGCCACCAGCATGCGCACGCTGACCCCGCTAGCGCGCAGGTTGCGCAGCAGGCCGCGACGTTGTTCCAGCGCCAGGCCGATAGCCGCATGGACAATGAACAGGCCGACCACGAAAGCCAAAGCCCCCAAGGCATCGAGATTGAGGTGGAAACTGTCGGTCAAGCGCGCCAGGTCGTCATTGGCATCACCGTGCTGCAGGCGTAACCGGTCGGCAAACCGCGGGAGCAGTTCTGGCTGGGTGGCGGCGAAGTCACTGGCCAGCAGCAGGCGGCTGACTTGCCCGGGCATTGCCAGCAGGGCTTGCGCCTGGCCGATATCGGTCAACAGCAGCATCGGTGGCATCGTTGCGACGCTTTGCAATGGCGGCAGGCGCTGGCCGTTGTCCAGTGCTGGTTGCTGGCCTTCCTGCAAACCCAGCGCCCGCAACGTATCGCTGGCGATCCAGGTGACGCCGGGCGGGCGCAGGAAATTCAGCAACTGGTCGTTGCCCAGCGTCTGGCCCGCCAACGCAGTGCCACGTGGCAGGGTCAACGGTTCGATGCCGAGCAGTTGCAGGCGCTCACCGTTGAGGCTGACCCGGCCTTGCAGTTGCGGCGACACCGGCCAGCCGGCCCGGCGCAGTTCGACAAACAACCGCTCGGAAAATGGCCCACCGTCGGGGCTGACCAGCCAGCTCTGGGCCTGGCCGCCGAGCAACTGACTGGCGCGCTGATAACTGTCGCGAGCCTGGCTGTTGAGCGCCTGCACGCCGGTCAGCAACCCGGTTGCCAGCCACAAGCCGACCAGCACGCCGGCCAACTGCACCGGATGACGCCGCCAGTGACTCAGCAGGGCGCACAGCGTCCAGCCGAGTGCGCTCATCTCAGTGGGCTGCGGCGTCGTCGAGCCGCCCGTTATGCAATACCACCCGGCGAGCCAGGCGCGCGGCGATGCGCGGACTGTGGGTGACCATCAGCAGGCTGGTGGGGCTGTCGGCCAACAGCTCCATGAGCAGTTGCATGACGTCGTCACTGCTGGCTTCGTCGAGATTGCCGGTCGGCTCGTCGGCGAGCAGCAAGGCCGGCCGTGCGGCCAGTGCGCGACCGATGGCCAGCCGTTGTTGCTGGCCGCCAGACAGTTGCTCGGGATAGCGATCCAGCAAGCCATTGAGACCCAGACGCTGTGCCAGTTGCGCTTGCCAGGCGCGGTCGTGGCGCCCGGCCAGACGCGCCTGAAAGGCCAGGTTGTCTGCCACCTTGAGGCTGCCGATCAGGTTGAACTGCTGGAACACCAGGCCGATACCGCTGCGCCGCCAGCGCGCCAGAGCGGATTCATTCAAGCCGTCCAGACGCTGGCCGTTGACAGCAATACAGCCGCTGTCTGGTCGGTCCAGGCCGGCAATCAGGTGCAGCAGGGTGCTCTTGCCGCTGCCCGACTCACCCATCAACGCCAGGCTTTCGCCAGGCGCCAGTTGCAGGCTCACGCCATCAAGCACTTGCAGCGGCCCCTGGGCGGTGGGGTAGTGCTTGATGAGGTCGTCAACCTGCAGCATGGCGCGGTTCTCTATGAGCGGTCAGTTTTGCCCGCAAGCCCGATTGGCCGCCAGGGCCACGTCCAGCAAGCGGGGTGGCGGCAGGTGCAGGCCGTCCATCAGCGCGGCGTACTCTTCGGCATTGGCCACTTGCAGGCGCGGATTGTGACGGCGCTCTTCGCCAATGGTCGAACAGGTCCAGCCCTTGTAGTCGTGCGCCGGGAACACCAGCGTGTCGTCGCCCAGGTCCAGCAGGCGTTGCAGGCTGGCCCACTGCTGGCGGGCGCTGCCATTTTGAAAGTCGGTGCGGCCACTGCCGCGAATCAGCAACGTGTCGCCGCTGAACAACCAGGCCGGTTGGCGGCCGCGGGCGGCGAGCAGAAAGCAGTACGAATCGCTGGTGTGCCCCGGCGTATGCCAGACCTTCAATTCGCGACTGCCAAAGGCCAGGCTCTGGCCGTCATGGAAGTTGAAGCTGGCGCAAGGCACGTGGCTTTCCTGACCCAGGCCGGTGTTGCAGCCGGTGGCATCGCGCAGATCACCCAGGCCGGTGATGTGGTCGGCGTGCGTGTGGGTGTCGATAGCCATGATCAGGCGCAGATCAAGGTCGGAAATCAACCGCAGGTAATCGTCCAGATGCTCTTTGACCGGGTCGATCAGCAGCGCCTGACCCTGATCGGCGAGCAGGTAGCTGTAAGTGGATGTCTGGCTGTCGAACAGTTGACGAAACAGCATGCGAGTCTCCGTTTTTCAGCGTGTGCAGGTAACCACCGTAGGGCTTATCGCCGCTCAGGTCAAAGCCGCCTGTGCAAATGCCTGTTACAAAAACCCGCCGAATCTAGCTTTTGCCCCCACGAATCAGGCTGCGCAGCGCGAAGCGATTGGGGTGGCAGGCCTCGGCCACACTGCGCGGCAGCGGCAACGGTTCGTCGTCCAGCCAGGCCGCGAGCAATTCGGCGCTCAACGGTGTGGTGATCAACCCTCGTGAACCATGGCCGCTGTTGACGTACAGGCCGTCGAGCCATGGACAGGCCAGGGGCGGGACCTGGCGGGCGTCTTTGCTCAGCGCCGCATAAGTGTGGGCGAACGCCTGCCCGTCAGCCAGCGGGCCGACGATAGGCAGATAATCGGGGCTGGTGCAGCGAAAGGCTGCCCGGCCTTGCAATTGCGCGCCGTCCAGACCGGCGCCATGCAGGCGCTGGCTGAGGTCCGGCGAGATGTCCTCCAGCAATTGCAGGTTGCTCTGATGTTCGGCCAGGGTCGGGCTCAAGTCCTGGTTATGAAAGTCAAAGCTTGCGCCCAGGGTATGTTCGCCGCCACGCGCCGGCGCCACGTACCCTTCGGCGCAGACCACAGTCGCGAGCGCCTGGCTGGCGGCGGTCGCCGGCAGGCGGGTGATCTGCCCGCGAATCCGTTTGAGCGGCAGCTCGGCACTCTGGCTAAAGCGCTGCACATCGGCGGCATTGGCAAGAACCACCACCGCAGCGCTGGCCAGTAACCGGTCATCGGCCCAAGCCTGCCACAGGCCATCTTCGTGGCGCAGATCCAGCGCCTGGTGGTGGGTCAGAACCGTGATATTCGGGTGCTCGACCTGTTGCTGACACAGCGCCGGCGGATGCACCCAGCCGCCCTCGGGGTAGAACAGCCCGCCGCCGGGCAGGCTCACCCCGGCCTGTTGTTCGGCGGCGTGCTGGTCCAGCACGTGCAACAGGCTGGCCGGGAAGGCTTCGGCCAGTTTTGCCTGGCGCTGCGCCTCTTTGTCATCGAACGCCAGTTGCAGCACGCCGCAGTCGTCCCAGTCGCTGCCACGCTGCAAACGCTCCAGCAGGCGCCGGGTATGGCCGAAGCCGCTGAGGATCAGTTGCGACAGCGCCGTGCCATGGGCTGAAAGCTTGAGGTACAGCACGCCCTGCGGGTTGCCCGAGGCTTCGCTGGCCAACTGTTCATGACGCTCCAGCAGGCTGACCTGCCAGCCACGCACGGCCAGGCTGCGTGCCGTGCTGCAACCGGCCAGGCCGCCGCCGATCACCAGGGCTTTGCGTTCACCGGCAGGCCGCGGTGGGCGGGCGAACCAGGGTTTGACCGCAGGGGGCGCCTCGGCTTCGTCGGGCCAACCGATAAAGGCGCCGCGAATGACTTCCCATTTATGGCCGATGCCCGGCACGCGCTTGATCTTGAAACCGGCCGCCCCCAACGCCCGGCGCACCCAGCCGGTGCTGGTGAAAGTGCCCAGCGTGGTGCCGGGCGCCGACAGCCGCGCCAGTTGCGCAAACAGCTGCTCGTTCCACATCTGAGGGTTTTTAGCCGGGGCAAAACCATCGAGAAACCAGGCGTCGATGCGCCCGTCCAGTTGTTCCAGCATCTGCTGCGCATCGCCAATCAGCAGGGTCAGGGTAATACGCCCGTCGTCGAACAGCAGCCGCTGAAAGCCTGGATGAATGGCTCGGTACTGGTGCAGTAATTGCCCGGCTTGCGCAGCCAGTTCAGGCCACAGCGCCAGGGCGCGTTGCAGGTCGGCATGGCTGAGGGGGTACTTCTCGACACTGACAAAATGCAGGCGTGCGCCGACCGGTGCACACTCGTTGAACAACTGCCAGGCGCAGAAGAAGTTCAGCCCGGTGCCGAACCCGGTTTCGCCGATGACCAGCCGCCCGTCCGCCGGCAAGGCCGTAAAGCGGGCGCGCAGGTCGTTCTGGATCAGAAACACATGTCGGGTCTCTTCCAGGCCCGCATCGGTGGCGAAATACACGTCATCGAAGGCGTTGGAGCGTGGGTTGCCGTTTTCGTCCCAGCTGAGCTGGGCGTTCTGGAAGGGGGCGGTCATGGCGGGCTCTGCGGTGGACGAGGCGGCATTTTACCCGGTCGCAGGCTGAACGGATTGACCCATCGGGCGAATTGATGGTCTTAATGGGCAAAGCGCTATCAACGAAGATTCGTAAAGGGAGTTCCAGGATGTTCGAATCCGCTGAAATCGGCCATGCCATCGACAAGCAGGCGTACGACGAGCAGGTGCCCGCGTTGCGCGAGGCATTGCTTGAAGCCCAGTACGAGTTGCATGAGCAGGCCGGGCGGCAGATCATTGTGCTGATCAATGGCATCGAGGGCGCCGGCAAGGGCGAGACGGTTAAATTGCTCAACGAGTGGATGGACCCACGCTTCATCGAGGTGCGCACCTTCGACCAGAAGACCGACGAAGAACTCGATCATCCCCCGGCCTGGCGCTACTGGCGACAATTGCCGGCCAAGGGCCGGATGGGCATTTTCTTTGGCAACTGGTACAGCCAGATGCTTCAGGACCGGGTGCATGGCCTGCTCAAGGACGCGCAACTCGACCAGGCGATCAGCGGCGCGGAGCGGCTGGAAAAGATGCTCAGCGATGAAGGCGCGATCATCTTCAAATTCTGGTTCCATCTGTCGCGTAAACAGATGAAACAACGCCTCAAAAGCCTGCGCGACGATCCGCTGCACAGCTGGCGCATCAGCCCGCTGGACTGGCAGCAGTCCAAGACCTACGACAAATTTGTGCGCTTCGGCGAGCGGGTGCTGCGCCGCAGCAGCCGTGAATATGCGCCCTGGCATGTGATCGAAGGCGCCGATGCCAACTATCGCAGCCTGACCGTTGGCCGTTTACTGCTCGAAGGCATGCAGGCGGCGCTGAACACCCCGCCAGTCGAACCCCAGGCGCTGGCGGTCGGACCGCGCGGCACCCATGACGATGAACTGACCCTGCTCGACAGCCTCGATTTGAACCAGCAACTGGACAAGGATGAGTACGAGCATCTGTTGATCACCCAGCAGGCGCGTCTGTCGCGCAACATGCGTGACAAACGCATGAAACGCCATGCGCTGGTGGCCGTGTTCGAAGGCAACGATGCGGCCGGCAAGGGCGGCGCGATCCGCCGCGTGGCGGCGGCGCTGGACCCGCGCCAGTACCACATCGTGCCGATTGCCGCGCCGACCGAAGACGAACGCGCCCAGCCGTACTTGTGGCGTTTCTGGCGGCAGATCCCGGCACGCGGCAAGTTCACCGTGTTTGATCGCTCCTGGTATGGCCGGGTGCTGGTCGAGCGAGTCGAGGGCTTCTGCAGCGAGACCGACTGGTTACGCGCCTACGGCGAGATCAACGACTTCGAAGAGCAGTTGACCGACGCCGGGGTGGTGGTGGTCAAGTTCTGGCTGGCGATCGACGAGCAGACCCAGCTGGAGCGTTTTCAGGCCAGGGAAGAGATCCCGTTCAAACGCCACAAAATCACCGAAGACGATTGGCGCAACCGCGAAAAATGGCCGCAATATCGCCGCGCAGTCGGTGACATGGTTGACCGCACCAGCACCTCGATTGCGCCGTGGACGTTGGTGGAGGCCAACGACAAGCGCTGGGCGCGGGTCAAGGTGCTGCGTACCCTCAACGAAGCGCTGGAAGCGGCATTTGCCCGCGACAGCAAGAAAAAATAGTTACGCAGGCCGCTGATCGCTGGCGTGCTGCGCGGGGGTGCAGTCTCTGAGCGTTGGCGCAGCATCGTGCCGCTCGGGGCTGCGGTTCGGCAGGTTGGCAGCCAACGCTTCGGCCAGGGCACGCAGGATGGCGCTGTACAGGGGAGGGAGGTCACGCATGGGGTTGTCCTTGATCAATGGTGATGTCCACGCGCTGCAACGGTCTTGGGCGTTACAGCGGCGTAACAACAGCTAAGAACAACTTTGCGCGAAGGTCAGACGTTTTTTGCATAACGCTTATAGCGGTTTTGCCAACGCGCAGGCAGGCCTGAAAGACCAATACCGTGTCTAGCGGCGCGGTGGCAGGGTTTTCTGGGTTGCAATCCATAGGCTGACTAATAACGCACAGAGCAGCAACAGCACGCGCACCCAGGTCAGCGGCACGAACCAGCACGACACCCCGATGCTGAACCACATCAGGCCGATGGCGTAGACCTTGGCTTTGAGCGGAATGCCATGACCTTCCAGATAGTCCCGGATCCACGGGCCCAGGCGCGGGTGTTCGACCAGCCAGCGGTAAAATCGCGGCGAACTGCGCGCGAAACACGCCGCGGCCAGCAACAGGAAGGGAGTGGTGGGCAGCACCGGCAGGAAGATGCCGATGATTCCGAGCAGGACACTCAGCCAGCCGATCGCCAGCAGTGCATAGCGCACCAGCCCGTGTGAGCGGGTGCGCGATGACGGGGTGACCAACTCAGTGGTGGCGAGGCTTGAGGATTGCCGGTTTTTCTTCCGGTGCCTGGCACAGCAGGAACAGGGCTGTCAGGGCTTCAGGGATCTGGACAATCATGTCGTCCATCAGGCCGGCGTCCTGGGCGATGTCGGCGAATTCCGGTTGTTCGTCGAACAGGCCCGAACCGACCATGATCGGCAGCAGCATTTCACTGACTTCTTCCTCGGCGCTTTCGAACCAGGCGTTCTCGCGCAGGAACACGCCTTCCATGAAGCCGATGCACCAGCCGCGTAGTTCCGAGTCGTCCGGGTCGTCGCCCAGGTCCAGGTCGCAAGGCAGTTCGAACTCTTCGTCCGAGGCCAATTGGCGGGCAATATGCGCTTGCAACAAGACCAGAGTGGTTTCGATTTCTTCGCGCTGCGCGTCGCTGGCGTAGTGCGGTGGCTCAGCGAACAGTGCTTCGATCCACTCGCGCTCAGGCACCTGCTCCGAGCAGATTGACAGGGCGGTCAGGTAGCCATGGGCGGCCACGTAGTCCAGTGCTTCATCGTGCAGATCATCTGCATCAAGGAAGACTTGCAGGCGGGTAAGTTGCTCAGCGAAGGACATTGACGGACTACCTTGGAAATAAACGATGCCAAATTCTAGGCTCTCAACGGCCTGGGCGCCAGCAGCGTGAGCACTGCCGGGCAATATTGACAGCTGATGTACAGAGCCTCCGCTGAGTAGGGCGCTCGGGTATACTGACGCGTTTGTAGCCGCGCGGCTCGACCGACGCGGCCTGTTGTAGCAGCACAACCCGGGGTTTTTATGCTCGAACAGGCTCAACGCATTCTCAAGGACATCTTCGGCTACGACAGCTTCCGGGGGCGCCAGGGTGCGATTATCGAGCGCGTGGCCAGCGGCGGCGATGCTTTGGTGTTAATGCCCACCGGCGGCGGCAAATCGCTGTGCTTCCAGGTGCCCGGCCTGTTGCGCGACGGCCTTTGCGTGGTAGTGTCGCCGCTGATCGCGTTGATGGACGACCAGGTGGCGACCCTCGATGAACTGGGGGTGTCGGCCGCCGCGCTGAACTCGACCCTGAGCGCCGAGCAGCAGCGTGAACTGGCCGCGCGCATGCGCCAGGGCCAGCTCAAAATGCTTTACCTGGCGCCCGAGCGGCTGGTTCAGCCGCGTATGTTGTCGTTCCTGCAGAACCTCAATATTGCGCTGTTCGCTATTGATGAAGCGCACTGTGTATCGCAATGGGGTCATGATTTCCGTCCCGAATACCTGCAACTGGGTCAACTGGCCGAGCTGTTTCCCGATGTGCCGCGCATCGCCCTGACGGCTACAGCCGACAAGCGGACCCGCGAAGAGATCGTCACCCGTCTGCATTTGCAAAATGCCGAGCGCTTTTTGTCGAGCTTCGACCGGCCCAACATCTTTTATCGCATCGTGCCCAAAGAGCAGCCGCGCAAGCAGTTGCTCGCGTTCCTGTCCGAGCGGCGCAGTGATGCCGGTATTGTTTATTGCCTGTCGCGCAAAAAGGTTGAGGAAGTGGCCGAGTTTCTCAGCAACAGCGGCTACCCGGCGCTGCCTTACCACGCCGGCCTGCCCGCCGAGACCCGGGCCAGCAACCAGCGGCGCTTCCTTAACGAGGAAGGCCTGATCATGGTCGCCACCGTGGCGTTTGGCATGGGCATCGACAAGCCCAACGTGCGCTTTGTCGCGCACCTGGACCTGCCCAAGTCGCTGGAAGCTTATTATCAGGAGACCGGCCGCGCAGGGCGTGACGGTTTGCCCGCTGACGCCTGGATGGCCTACGGCCTGCAGGATGTGCTGATGCTCAAGCAAATGCTGCAAAACTCTGAGGGCGACGAGCGGCACAAGCGCCTGGAGCAGCACAAGCTCGATGCCATGCTGGCACTGTGTGAAGAAACTCGCTGCCGACGCCAGGCACTGCTGGCCTACTTCGACGAAGAGCTGCCACAACCCTGTGGGCACTGTGACAATTGCGTCGACGGGGTGCAGACCTGGGATGCCACCGAGCCTGCCCGCCAGGCGCTGTCGGCGATCTACCGGACCGGCCAGCGCTACGGGGTGGGCCATCTGGTGGACGTCTTGCTCGGCAAGTCTACCGACAAGGTGCAGAACTTCGGTCATCAGCATCTGGCGGTGTTCGGGGTTGGCAAAAGCCGCTCGGAAGGTGAGTGGCGCACCTTGTTCCGGCAACTGGTCGCCCGTGGCCTGGCCGATATCGACCTGGAAGGTTACGGCGGGCTGCGCCTGACCGACAGTTGCCGGCCCTTGCTGCGCGGTGAGGTCAGCCTAGAACTGCGCCGCGATCTCAAGACCCAGACCAGTACCAGCCGCAGTAGCGGCGGCAGCGGTAGCCCGGCCAGCCAACTGGTGCGTGGTGAAGAGCGCGAACAGTGGGACGCGCTGCGTGCCCTGCGCCGACGCCTGGCGCAAGAGCATGGGGTGCCGCCGTACGTTATCTTTCCGGACTCGACCCTGCTGGAAATGCTCCGGGGTCAGCCACGCTCCATGGCCGAGATGGCCAGGGTCAGTGGCGTGGGCGCGCGCAAGCTGGAGCGTTACGGCGAAGCCTTCCTTGAAGTGCTCAGTGGTCAGGCCGAGGCGCCCAAGGTGGTGGCCGACCTGCGCCACGAACTGATCAGTCTGGCCCGTGCCGGCATGACCCCGATTCAGATCGCCGGGCAGTTGCAATGCTCGGAAAAGAATGTCTACAGCCTGCTGGCTGAAGCCATTGCCGGCCAGCAACTGTCGCTTGAGCAGGCGCTTGATCTGCAAGCCGAACTGCAAGAAGAAATCCAGGACGCGTTTCTCGACGGCGAGGGCGAGCTGCCGGCGGTCAGCGATGTGGCCGCGCAATTCAGCGGTCGGGTCCCTGAAGGGGTGTTGTATTGCGTGCGTGCCGCCCTGCAGTCGGAGTTCGAGGCGTAACAGGTTGCGACGAAAGGTCTCGGCGCTGCGCTTGATCGCGGCCAGAGGCCATGCTTAGCTGGCTAATAATTAGATTAACCATGAGTTTGTTATGCCTTTGACTGATGAACACCGCTTCGGGATGCAACTGGCCCAGATGACCCGTGGCTGGCGCGCCGAGCTGGACCGGCGTCTGGCGGGGCTGGGCTTGTCCCAGGCCCGCTGGCTGGTGCTGCTGCATCTGGCCCGCTTCAATGATGAGGCGCCGACCCAGCGTGAGCTGGCGCAAAGCGTCGGCGTCGAAGGGCCGACCCTGGCCCGCCTGCTCGACAGCCTTGAAACCCAAGGCCTGGTTCGCCGCCAGGCGGTTGTCGAAGACCGTCGGGCGAAGAAGATCCTGCTCTGCGACAGCGCCGCGCCGCTGATCGCGCAGATCGAATCCATCGCCAATGCTCTGCGCGCCGAGTTGCTCACCGGTGTCGATGAAACAGAACTGCAACTTTGCATGCGTGTGCATGCGCGCATACTGGAAAACCTGGAAAGAACCTGAAGCGTGGCACCGGGTTCTCGCTCATACTTGGGCGCAATTCAATGCGGGAAGCCAGGACCGGTTTCCATAAGGGGTCGCATGCTGAACAGAGTGGAGCGCGGCGTAAAAGTTGCCCTGAAAGCGGGCGGACGTCGCCACGGGTTGGCGATGTGGGTAGCGCTTTGCTCGCTGGGCTGGTCGGGTATGGCCGCGGCATTGGGGATGGGCGAGATCCGTTTGCACTCGGCGCTCAACCAGCCGTTGAACGCCGAGATTCAGTTGATTGAGACCGCTGGCCTCGACCCTGAAGACATCGTCGTCAAGCTTGCTTCACCCGACGCATTCACCAAAGCGGGTATAGAACGGGTCTTCTTCCTCAATGACCTGCGCTTTACGCCGGTCATCCGCGGCAATAGTGGCTATATACAGGTCTCGTCGAACAAGGCTGTGGTAGAACCCTACCTGAGCTTTGTCGTGCAGTTGTCCAGACCCAACGGTGACCTGCTGCACGAATACACCTTGTTGCTCGATCCGGCCAACACCCCCGAGGGCCTGGCGGCGACGCGTAACCGCAAGCCGCTTCAAGAAACAACCGTGCAGGATTCGCGCATGCCCAAGGCGCCCCCCATGGCGGTGCAGGGCAAGCATTACATCGTTACCGACGGCGACACGCTCAACAGCATCGCTCGCCGGTTGCAGGGCCCCGGCAGCAACGGTTCGGCGGCGCAACTGGCAGACGGCATCCAGGCGCTCAACCCGCAGGCATTTCCGACTGGCGCGGGCAGTGCCCTGCGGGCCGGGCAAAACCTGCTGTTACCAGACGCTGCGGTAGTTCCCAAACCGCCTGCAGTCGAACCGTCAGCCGCTGACGCCGTTGCAGTGCCTGTTGTGGCGGATGCCCAGAAAGCGGCGCAACTGGCTGCCGATGCCATTGAAAACCAACAGCTCGAAGACTTGAAGAGCCTCAATCGCGCGTTGCAGGAACAGGTGTTCGAGCGCGACAAGGCCGTCACTGTCTTGCAGGCCCGGCTGGCCGAAATGCGTGACGCCGCTCAGGCTCCGGACCTGAGCACGCGAGCGATTGCCGGTAACCCGGCGGCACCTGCTGCTGTGGTTGCGCCAGCCGCTGCGCCCGCAGCTGAACAGGCCAGCACCGACAATCCTCTGTTCAGCCTGCCGGTGTTACTCGGTGTGGTTGCAGCGTTGCTGCTGTTGATCCTCGGTTTGCGGCTGCGCCAACGTCGCCAGAGCGTGTCGACGTCTGAGCATATTGAGCCCGCCGCCAGTGACGAGCGGCTGATCAAGCCGGCTCAAGCGGTGGCGCTGCCTGTCTACGAAGTTCCTGTCGTCGCGCCTCCGGCTGCCGCGCCTGCGCAGAGCGCCAGTAAAGGCGCGTCGTTGAACAAGGTAACGAGCAGCCAGCGTCTTTCCGGGGCGGCGCCGGATGCGTTGGATGGTGTGAGCATCTACATCGCTTATGGACGTTTTAATGAAGCCTTGGCTATCTTGCGTGATGCCCTGAGCAAGCAACCTGAGCGAGCAGATGTTCGCGAACGTATTCTTGAGCTGCTTGGCGAGCAGGGCGACATTGCGGGATTCGAGCAGCAAGAGCAGGCAGCATTGGAACATGGCCTGAGTCGTGAACAGATCCAGGGAATACGTGATCGTTACCCGCAGCTCAAACCATCACCCGCCGTTGCCGCCACAGGGGTGGCCGTGGGCGCCGCAGCGGCGGCTGCTGCGGTTACCGCGATGGTCGGACCGGCAGTTGCTGAACCCGCGCAGCCGAAGCCCGAGGCCCCGGCACAACTGGACGAAACTGCAGCCGCTGCGCTCAATCCGGAGCACGACGATGAGTTCCAGCTGAACCTGGATGATTTGTCCATGGACGCTGACTGGGATCTGGTCGATCCGTTTGACAAACCAGCGCACCATGGCAAGGCCGAGGTGCCCGAGGCTGCACCGCTGGATCCGCACTTTGCATCCAACCTTACCGAATTGCCGGAAGTTTTCGAACTCGATGACGAGCCGTTTCGGGGGGCGTCTGTCGAGTCCGCGCAAGCTCTTGAGGCGGGTGATTCCCTGGACCTGGATTATGGTGCAGATGATTCTATCGAGATCATCGCGCCCTCCGGTGTCGATCAGTCGCTGTCGGGCTTTGATCTGCTGGACGGGCTGGAGGGGTTTTCCGGGCTGGATGAGCAGAACATCCAACCCATCGAACTGGTCGAGCCCGTCGGCAATGACGCGCTGGACGATGCATTTCTCGACAGCTTTGCCGACGACGACGGCATGGAATTCGACCTGATGGAACTGGACGAAGAGCCGCTGACTCAAGTCAATCAGGCTCAGTTGATGATCGATGAAGGTGACGTTGACGGCGCGCGGCGGCTGCTGGAACAGGTGGTTGAATACGGCGACGAGGCGCATCAGCAGATGGCCAGAGACTTGTTGTCGAGCCTGGACTGATTCTTCAGGCAAACAAAAGGGGTCGATCACGACCCCTTTTTCTTTCCCCCAAAAACCATGGCGCTGCCTGCGCGGCTAAAGCGGAGCACCGCCCGGCCACTCCTGCAATCAGTGCGACGGCCCTTGGGTGTTCAGCGACAGCAGCTGTTTTTCCTGAGCCCAGTCGAAGGGTTCGTCATTTTCTTCGGCTTCAAAGCGACGCTCCTCCAGGGCCTGATAGAGGTCGATCTCTTCATCTGGCATGAAGTGCAGGCAGTCGCCGCCGAAGAACCACAGCAGGTCGCGAGGCACCAGGTGGGCGATCTGCGGGTAACGTTGAATCACCTGGCACATCAGGTCCTGGCCCAGATACTGGCTTTGCAGCGGGTCTTGCGGCAGTTGCTCGATCAACTCGTCGAAGCGCTCCATGAACAGCGCGTGGTTGGCTTCTTCCACCTGCTCGGCCTCGCCCAAGGCAACCAGAATGCTGCGCAGGTGGGTCAGCAGAGCCAGATGATGGTTGAGAATGGCGTCGGCCATGATGAAATCCTCGGATGTAAAAAAGGCGCGAGAGTATAAGCCTCATCGCGCCCGCTGTGGGATTGGTTATCTGACCTTGTCAGGCGCAGGCGCCAACTGCTCTTTGCTGAAATCGTCGACGTCGATCACTTTGCGCCGCGCCTGCTCGGCTTGTTCCAGGCTGTGCGCTTCTGCGCTCTGCAGCACTGCGGCGCGTAACGCGGCGTCAATCAGCGACTCGTCACCTTGCACCTGAACCTGCCCCGATTTGACCGCCAGTTGCAGTTTGCGGCGTATCGCCTGACTGCCTTGTACCTGCTGGTGGGCATGGTTGAGCGCACCGACGGCATCCTCCTGCGCTTGCGGGCGGTAGCAACCAGCCAGCAGTTGCTCCAGGGCCGGATCACCTTTGCTGCGGCCCAGCAGTTGCGCGACTCGGGCATCGAGAGCGTCGTCAGGGCCTTTGTGACGGCGACCGAACGGAAATACCACCGCCCGCAACGCACAGCCCAGCAAGCGGTTGGGGAAATTGCGCAGCAACTGATCGAGCGCCCGCTCGGACTCGCCGAGGCTTTCTTCCATGGCCCACTGCAACAGCGGGCGCAGATAATCAGGCGAGTCAAGATCGTGGTAGCGCTTGAGCGCTGCCGACCCCAGGTAAAGATGGCTGAGCACATCGCCCAGGCGCGCCGACAGGCGCTCGCGGCGTTTCAGCTCGCCGCCGAGCAGCATCATGCTCAGGTCAGCCAGCAGGGCAAAGGCGGCGGCCTGACGGTCCAGCGCGCGGAAATAGCCTTGGCTGAGACTGTCGCCGGGACGTTTGTCAAAGCGTCCCAGGCCCAGATTGAGTATCAGGGTGCTGGCGGCGTTGCCCACCGCAAAACCGATATGGCACATCAGCAGGTCATCGAACTCGTACAGTGCCCGGTCATGATCTTCACGGCTGGCCAAGGCCATTTCCTTGAGTACGAACGGGTGGCAGCGGATCGCGCCCTGACCGAAGATCATCAGGTTGCGCGAGAGAATGTTCGCGCCTTCGACGGTGATGAAGATCGGTGCGGTCTGCCAGTTGCGCGCCAGGTAGTTGTTCGGACCCATGACGATGCCTTTACCGCCATGCACATCCATGGCGTGGCTGATGCATTCACGGCCGCGTTCGGTCAGGTGGTATTTGAGGATCGCCGACAGTACCGAAGGTTTTTCGCCCAGATCCACAGCATTGGCCGTCAGGATCCGTGCGCTGTCCATCAGCCAGGCATTGCCGCCGATCCGTGCCAACGCTTCTTGGATACCTTCGAAGGCTGACAGTGGAACGTTGAACTGCTCGCGTACCTGCGCGTACTGGCCAGTGACCAGGCTGGTGTACTTGGCCGCGCCGGTGCCTACCGCTGGCAACGAGATGGAGCGGCCCACCGACAGGCAGTTCATCAGCATCATCCAGCCCTTGCCAAGCATTTGCTGGCCACCGATCAGGTAATCCAGCGGCACAAATACATCCTTGCCGCTGTTCGGCCCGTTCATGAAGGCGGCGCCCAGCGGCAGGTGACGGCGGCCGATCTCGACACCGGGGGTATCGGTGGGGATCAGCGCCAGGCTGATGCCCAGTTCGGTCTGCTCGCCGAGCAGATGATCAGGGTCGTAGGCTTTGAACGCTAGGCCCAGCAAGGTCGCCACCGGGCCGAGGGTGATGTAGCGTTTTTCCCAGTTCAGGCGCAGGCCGATGACTTCCTGACCCTGCCACTGGCCTTTACAGATGATCCCGGTGTCGGGCATTGCCCCGGCGTCGGAGCCTGCCAGTGGGCCGGTGAGGGCAAAGCAGGGAATGTCGTCGCCACGGGCCAGGCGGGGCAGGTAATGGTTACGCTGTTCTTCGGTGCCGTAATGCAGCAGCAATTCTGCCGGGCCGAGCGAGTTGGGCACCATCACAGTGGAGGCCAGGTCGCCACTGCGGGTCGCCAGCTTCATTGCGACTTGCGAGTGCGCGTAGGCAGAGAAGCCCTTGCCGCCATACTGCTTGGGAATGATCAGGGCAAAGAAGCCATGCGCTTTGATGTGCGCCCAGGCCTCTGGTGGCAAGTCCATGTCCTGGCCGATCTGCCAGTCGCTGACCAGCGCGCAGAGTTCTTCGGTCGGGCCATCGATGAACGCCTGCTCTTCTTCGGTCAGGGTCGCTGGCGGGTAGGCGAGCAGGGTGTTCCAGTCCGGGCGACCGCTGAACAGCTCGCCATCCCACCACACAGTACCGGCGTCGATGGCATCGCGCTCGGTGTCGGACATCGGCGGCAACACTTTCTTGAACCATTTGAACATCGGCGCACTGAAGTGTTTGCGGCGCAGCTCCGGCAGCACCAACGGCAGCAGCACGGCCAGCCATGCCAGCCAGAAAATGCCCAGCAACCAGCCCGGCGCGTGGCTCCAGATGCCCATGGCCAGCAGATAAAGGGCGATTACACCCAATATTGCGATAGGGGTAACGCGGCGGTGCGCCAGCCAGGCGCTGCCTACCAGCAATCCTGCGATCCACAACAACAGCATAAATAATCCTCCGTGACGGCGACGGTCGGGCCGTGTTCATAACATGGTTAGTGACCCTGCATGAGCCAGTAAGTTGCGACCGTTACAGGGTAGACTGGTCAGCGACGAATGGCGGTCATCACAGGAGGTAAGCAAATGCTCAAGATCTGGGGACGCAAGAATTCCAGCAACGTCCGCAAGGCACTGTGGATTGCAGAAGAAGTCGGAGTGCCGTACCTGAGCCAGGACGCTGGCGGTGCCTTTGGCCTGGTCGACGAGCCAGAGTACCGGGCAAAGAACCCCAACGGCCGGGTGCCGATGATTGAAGACGGCGACTTCGTGCTCTGGGAATCCAACGCCATCGTGCGCTATCTGGCCGCGCGTTACGGCGCAGCGTCAGGGCTGTATCCGGCTGATCCGCAAGTGCGCGCGCAGGCTGACAAATGGATGGACTGGACCACCTCGACGCTGGCCGAAGCCTTTAAACCGGTGTTTTGGGGCGTTGTGCGCACTGCGCCGCAAAAGCAGGATTGGGACTTCATCAACCAAAGTATCCAGACGCTGCATGGCCTGCTGGCAATCCCTGATGCCGTGCTGGCCGATCAGCCTTACCTGTCCGGTGATGCTTTTGGGATGGGCGATATTCCGCTGGGCAGCTTTGCCTACGGCTGGTTCGAGATGCCCATTGAGCGCCCTGAGCTGCCCCATTTGCAGGCCTGGTACGAGCGGCTCAAGACGCGTGCGGCTTATCGCAAGGCGGTCATGACGCCATTGACCTGAATGGCGTTAAAACTGCCGGCAGACGATCGTGTCCCGGCTCGATATTTATTATTAATGAATGTGTCTGTACTTGAGCGGTCTGTCCTAGCACCATTGCAGCATCTATTCGAGCGCCTCGTGCGCTCGTTCATAACCAGAAACTTTCTTCCTGATGGGTACGTTTTCCGCCATGAGTTCTGCTCTGTCCATTCGACAGCTCACAAAGACCTACGGCAACGGCTTCCAGGCCCTAAAGGGCATTGATCTGGACGTCGCCGAAGGTGACTTTTTCGCCTTGCTTGGCCCCAACGGCGCCGGCAAATCCACCACCATCGGCATCCTGTCGACCCTGGTCAACAAGACCAGCGGCAGCGTGAATATCTTCGGCCACGACCTGGACCGCGAACCGGCTGCGCTCAAGCGTTCGATTGGTGTCGTGCCGCAGGAATTCAACTTCAACCAGTTTGAAAAGACCTTCGACATCGTCGTCACCCAGGCCGGTTACTACGGCATCCCGGCCCGTATCGCCAAGGAACGCGCCGAGCAGTACCTGACTCAGCTGGGCCTGTGGGATAAGCGTGACGTGCCTTCGCGCTCGTTGTCTGGCGGTATGAAGCGTCGGTTGATGATTGCCCGGGCGCTGATCCACGAGCCGCGCCTGCTGATTCTCGACGAGCCGACCGCAGGCGTGGACATCGAGCTGCGTCGCTCGATGTGGACCTTTCTGACCGAATTGAACCAGAAAGGCATCACCATCATCCTTACCACGCACTATCTGGAAGAGGCCGAGCAACTGTGCCGCAACATCGGCATCATCGACCACGGTGAGATCGTGCAGAACATGGGGATGAAGCAATTGCTCAACACCCTGACCGTTGAAACCTTCGTGCTCGACCTCAAGCAGTCGTACAGCGCTGCGCCGCAACTGCCGGGTTTTGCCAGCAAGTTGATCGACAGTCATACCCTGGAAGTACAGGTCGACAAGAATATCGGCATCACCGCGCTGTTCAGCCAACTGGCCCTGCAAGGCATTGAGGTGCTGAGCCTGCGCAATAAAGCCAATCGCCTTGAGGAGTTATTTGTGTCCCTGGTGGAGAAGAACCTGGCCAAGGTGGCCCAATAATGAGTACCCAGAACAGCGAATTGCGCCCCAATCTGGTTGCCCTGAACACCATCGTCTACCGCGAAGTGCGGCGCTTCATGCGCATCTGGCCGCAGACCCTGCTGCCGCCAGCGATCACCATGGTTCTGTACTTCGTGATCTTCGGTAACCTGATCGGCCGCCAGATCGGCGACATGGGCGGCTTCAGCTACATGCAGTACATCGTGCCGGGGCTGATCATGATGTCGATCATCACCAACTCCTACGGCAACGTGGTGTCGAGCTTCTTCGGCGCCAAATTCCAGCACTCGATCGAAGAACTGATGGTCTCGCCGGTCTCCCCGCACACCATCCTCGTTGGCTACGTACTGGGCGGGGTACTGCGCGGTCTGATGGTCGGCCTGATCGTGACCCTGCTGTCGATGTTCTTCACTGACCTGCAGGTCCATCACCTGGGCGTGACCGTCGTGGTGGTGCTGCTGACCGCGACCATTTTCTCGCTACTGGGCATGGTCAACGCCGTCTTTGCCCGCAACTTCGACGACATCTCGATCATTCCGACCTTCGTGCTGACTCCGCTGACCTATCTGGGCGGCGTGTTCTACTCCATCAGCCTGCTGCCACCGTTCTGGCAGACCGTCTCGTTGGCCAACCCGGTCCTGCACATGGTCAACGCCTTCCGCTACGGCATCCTCGGCGTGTCCGACATCAGCATCAGCATCGCCATGGCGTTCATGGTCGGTGCGACCGCAGTGCTTTACCTGTTCTGCATCCGCCTGCTGGTCAGCGGACGCGGCATGCGTCAGTGACTGCTGATTGCCCGCCGGGTCATGGGACCCGGCGCGCCTCGTACTCGGCCAATGCGGCCTGAAACTCGGCGGAAGCCCTGGCCCACTGCTCCGGCGGCAGGGGCTTTGACCATTCGATGATATCGGGGTGGTCGAGGTCGGGGAGGGGATAAAGCTTCTTGCGCTCCAGATAATCGGCCAGCAGCACGTTGAAGACGAACAGGCCAAAAAAACCATCCCAGAGCAGGGTGAGGAACCAGCCTTTGCGCTTGGCGGCTTCTTTCAGGTCATTCAGGTAGCTGGCGAAGATGCCTTTGGTGCGAGTGAATCTGGATGTACCGATCGAGACCACAGCGTCGGGCCCTACTTCCATATAGGTACGGATGCATTCCCACAACGCCATAGCAGGTTCACCGCCCCCACAATAAAAACCTAGCAGGTAGTTCTGATTATCTTTCTTCACTGTTAGAGGATTATTCAGACCTATATACAGCATGCCTTGAGTGACTTTTCCTCCTTGACTCATGCTCGAAGCCTGAGTGGCCACTGCAACGACTTGCTCCCAAGGCACAAACCAGTAATCGCCGTTTTCTCTGACGACGCAAGCTTCACGTCGATGGCGATTGAAACGAACAGGGTTGGGGGACGGGCGGCGTAAGGCGGGTGCTATAAAGTAAAGGGCGATGCACAATCCAACTAACCCTGCTGCCCAAATCATCCAATATGTGTCTATGTTTAGGTATTTCAGCAGAGAACCCATTCCTAAAAAGAGCAGGAGTTGAAACCATGCAAGACGAATGGTGGCGGAAAGGGTGAAGCTTCCGATGTCCATGTATGTATCGTTCTTTCGCCAGATAATCCCTAATGAGTCCCCAGGCTTCTGGCCGGTGGGTATTGGTAATGGAGCCAAATAGTCGCTTCGGCGAAATACGGTCTTTTTGCATGTGCCTGCTTCAGGGAACGTCATGTTTTGGTCCCGGTATTGTGAGGGTTTCCTCGTAAGTGCCCAATTTGTGTAATTTCGCCTTGTTCAGCATATAGGCTTCGTGCTTGCGTAAGGGGATGGGACCATTGTTGGGGTCCATGGTAAAAGCCAAGCCGTCCTCGCCACCGATGATATGCTGGTCAGCGGACGCGGCATGCGTCAGTAACCGCTGATTGTCCGCCGGGTCATGAGACCCGGCGCGCCTCGTACTCGGCCAGCGCGACCTGAAATTCGGCAGAAGGCCTGGCCCACTGCTCCGGCGGCAGGGGTTTTGACCATTCGATGATATCGGGGTGGTCGAGGTCGGGGAGAGGATAAAGCTTCTTGCGCTCCAGATAATCGGCCAGCAGTACGTTGAAGAAGACCAGGCCAAAAAAGCCATCCCAGATCAGGGTGAGGATCCAGCCTTTGCGCTTGGCGGCTTCTTTCAGGTCATCCAGGTAGCTGGCGAAGATGCCTTTGGTGCGAGTGAATTTTCTTGAGGGTTCATGGACCGCATCGGGACCTGATTCCATGTAGGTGCGTATGTATTCCCAATAGCTTGCCGCCATTTCTTCATCTGGGCAGTTAAAGGTTAACTCGTGACAATCTTTTTCAACACGCTCTCTAGGATGTGGGCTGTCGAAACGCACATTCAGGAACCCAAGACTCATGCCGCTTCTTCTAGCGGTTTCTGAAGTGTAGTGCGCCGTGGCTATTACGCTTTCCCAAGGTATTATCCAATAGACGTCTTGTGCTCTCATAACACATATTTCTCGACGTTGGCGATTGAAGCGTACAGGTAAAGGTGTTGGTTTTTTTAAGCCTTTATAAAGAATTGGGAGTGTGGCCAGTGTTATGGCTAGACTGGTTATTAATAGCCAGGGGACGACGTTAGGTGTAAGGTTTTTTAATGCGAGTGCCAGTGACAGGTAAAGAATTGCGTTAAACCATATTAGTGTTGCGGCTGTGCCGGTGTTGTACTGGTTTATGTCAAGGAATACCTCGTTCTTCCGCCAGGCTATGTCTGAGGCGTCAGAGGGCGAGCGTCCGGTAGGTAAAGGCAGTGGGGAGAATTGAGTTATTCTAAGGGCCAATTTAAGTTCTCTGGAAGAGGTGTCTGTAGTTGTGCGCTCAGTGGAGCGGAAGCGAGCGGCGCTGGACGCCGATTCTATGAAGTCTGGCTTTGCTCAACGTAGGGGCCTCATGAGGCCTAAGTGAAATAACTCCATCTTCTGCAGTGATGGTATAGATCAGCCCAGAATCACCGCCAATAGAATGATTTATTCCCAGTAAAGACGTTATAGGGGTGCTGTATTTTATCTTTATGGAAATACTTCTAGGAAGTGAGCCCATCACAGTGTCTGTTAGGTAGCGACCCGTAAGGCGCAGGCCTTGCCCTTCGTTGGCAGGAATCCATTTGTAATGAGCTGTTTTTAACCAGTGGCTGCCCATATCTCGCATTCGGTAAGGAGGTTCGGTCAACCCTGGCGTTCCCCAGATGTCCATCCATAGCCGGTAATCAACCGGGTCGCCGATCATTGCCAGTTCCAGGTAAACGCCGTCGGGGGTGGCTCCCGGCAAGTCGATAGATAACGATTGCAGATGCGGTTTGTTACGCATCGGAAACTGACCGTCAGTAGGTACATGTGAGCTTATACTTTCGTAATTTATGCGCGGCGTATAAACTAGAGCGAGCAAGTGCTCCAGCTCTTTTTGTTGAGTCCCATGATCAAGTGGTGACCTCTCTTTAGCTCGTTGGATGGACCAGCAGCATTGGTAGAGAAAGTTCTGGAGTGGGGTTTGTTGGAAGAGCCATGTTATAAGGTAGGCTCCGCCGAGTATCGCAATTATTACGAGCAGTGGTGCGATTGCGGCACCTGCACCGGCCAATCCCGCTCCAATGGTCATTGTGCCTGCCAATATAGCTATGGTGTAGCGAGAGGCTATTAGGGTTTGAGCGGTGAACGCCAATATTTGTAAACTAACGATGTTTTTGCGTGCTTCTAGCCAAGGATCCACAATGTAGTTCGAACTATCGATTTGTTTTTTCAACGATTGAAATTCATTGACGGCTGCTCCGATTGACAAGGCTCCTATGATTGAGCTGAAAAAGGTTTGAGTCGCGGTAAAGCTTAGGCCAATTTTTAGCTGGTTGATGCCGAAACCTTTACGGATCACGCTATCGATGACAGCCACTAACGCCGCAGAAGCATAAAGCGTAGCCGAAGCTGTTTCATAGTTTCTCTGTTCATCCATCCTCTCGACCGCATTAGCCTGATTCAGATATCTGCTGGCATTCCAGATGTTCAAGGTCAAAACAATCAGCGCGGTCACGCCGCCGCTGCTCTTTACAGCTCTGCTATTAATAATCTGGGCTGCACGTCCGCTTTTGATATGGTCGCTGGTGAGTTTCGTCCAGTCCTTCAGTTCATCGACATTTTTACCAAATGCTTCTAGCGTCCGGAAGTTTTTATTGGTTACCCATCTGAATGCGATCTGGGTTTTGATATGGGTAAATATCATCAGACTCATCCATACACGGCTTATGCGGTCGAGTTCCCCCTTCAGGAGCATCACGGTAGGTGCCATGCGGTTGACCAAGGTTACCCAGCGACTGTTGCTTTCCGTGCGCTGCATGAACGTCAGTATTGATCTGGTTGATGCCCCCAATATTCCGGATAAGCCAGCCTGAATATTGCTTCGATTTTCGTCTCCAAGCGCTACAAGTACTTCTCCTAAACGAGTTTCAGAGTTCAAGGCCATTTCCAGGCTGGGGCTCCAGGAAAAGAACAGTTGGCGCAATGCACCCTTGTCCTGGCTACGCACATACTCTGCGAACTGTTCTGCGCCCTGGCTGTAATTACATTGTTCGGAAAGGCAGGCGGCGGCCAGCTGGTCCAGCCAATTACGATAATTAATGTCGTCGTAATCGACGAACCAAGTACCACTCTCGTGACGGTAAAGAAAGATATCCCTGTCTGCATGGAGCCGTCTGTGGTGTACTTCGACGCTTTTGTAGTGGTCGGGGGCGGTCACGTCCAGCCAGTTATTCATTGTGCTCAGGTCAATATATTCTCCTATCTTGCCACTGAATTTGCCTGATCTTTGATTGTGACTCTTATGTTGTCTATAAACACGAGTCTCTATTTCCACATCTTTTTGTAGCTTTACAGGGATGAAATTGTTCACTGGTTTTTTTAACAGGCTGATTTCTTCCTTGAGGCTGGCGAGTTTCTGCTTGCCTTCCGGGGTGATCAATACAGCACTGGCGTTTGCGAGTCGTGATTCTTCGAAGCGAAGAGGATCCAGGCGCTCATGGATTTTTAAGAGCGTATTTCCTTGTTCCGGGGTTATTTTTAGCTTCTCCTCCTTAAAACGATAATTGATCCGATCCGCCAGCTCCGCCCCATCCTCTGTCATCAGGCTGCGGATGAATCCACCCACGGTCAGACGAATCTGGTTGTCGCTGACCCACTGTTGGTGGGCGTCTTCGAACTGACTCTGGTCCCGATCAATATCACGCAACACACCCAAGTCATCATCCAGACAGGCAAACACTGCCCAGCACTCAGCGGCTTCTTGTCGTGCGCTGTCCAGCCATTTTCGGGTGTGCAGAGGCTGCCATGCTGCGGCGCTCCACTGGCCTGGAGCGGGGCGGCCCTGAGGTGCGTCAGCGTGCTTGGAGGCGATGCGGTCACGCTCGCCGACCCAATACATGGCATCCGTCCAAGCCTTGCTGGTCTCAGCGGTCGGGTTGGCAAACATCTGTTCCTTGAGCTGTTCTGCCTTCTTGTACTCGGCATCACCATTGAGCTGGTGATCACTGACCACGCCCCAGTGGTAGGTTTGCGGCATGAGTTCGGCAATGACCTGTTCTGCTGCCTCCAGTGGTGGGCAATGGGCGGCGCTCAAGTGGCTGGCAACCTGTGGTAAATCCAGCCGACGCATGCGTTTCTGGCGGGTGCCGGGGTCATTCAGTGCTTCGCAACTCCGGGCATTGAGCGGGTACTCGGCATACATCAGCCAGGCAGGCGAATGTTTGTCCAGCGCAAGTCCCGTAAGGCTGCCGTTAAGGGTGATGGTGTCATCATCGGTCAGCGGTTGCGGTTCGAGCATGCCTTGCGGGCAGATTGCAAAGCGTTGCAGCGGGCCGGGGCTTTGCCACAGGTAGAGAAAACCTTCGCGTAGCCGGCGCAGCGCCATGGGGTGGCTCTGCGGCTCGACGCCGGGCTGGCAACTGGCATGGTCGGCCGGGTACTCCGCCAGGGCGTAACGTGTCGGTACGACGAAGAGCTTGCCCTGGCTGGCCGGGCAGCTTGCAACCAGGCTGTCTATATCCTGACGAGGGCGTTGCCCGGCAGCCCGTTCGGCCTGGCTCAGGTTCAGCAGTGCGGATGAAGAGGATTTGTCGGTCATGTCTTTGCTTGCGCCGTGCGGGTCAGCTGCAGGGTCAATTCTTCAAGCAGCGCATCCAGGCGTTGCTGGGGGCTGGAGCTGGGTGCTTCAAGGATCTGGCGGTATGCCTGGTGCGCAGGTGCCGCAGGAAAATCAGGGCCTAGATGGGCATAGAGGCTGACCCAGCGAGTGACCTGGTCATCCGTGCCATAGCCATGGCGGGCGGCACTGAGCCTGCATGCCTTTGCCCATGCACGATGCGCGGTGGTGTCCATGCCGGCCAAAGCGAAGGGGAAGTAGCGGCGGCAATGGTCAATCAAGTGTTGATCGAACTGCTGGCGTTGCACCTGGCCAAGGACATCGAGCTGTTCTGCGCTCAGGTGCAGCCAGGGTTTTGGCTGGTAACGCTGGCTGTCTGCTGCAGTTTCGCTGCGGTTGATCAGCAGTTCGTTGTTGTCATCGTCGGGCAGGCGGATCAATTGCACGGGGCCCATGAGACGGTCTTGTTCGAACGTTTGCAGGTCTGCCAGCCACAGGCGGGTAATACGTGGGTCGTAATAGCGGAATAACACTGTCACGTCGCCGTCGAGGTTGACATGTACCAGGCTGCGCAGGTGATCCAGCAGCTCGGTTTCGCTGGCCTCGGTTTCAAGCCAGATTCCTGCTCGCGAGCGCCACTGCGTGTGGAACAGGTCTGCAAGCTTGCTGCCAGCGACTACGGGAACCAGTAGCGGGCCGCAGTCGGCCAGCTCGGCATAGGCTGTGTTCAGGTACAGCGGATGGCATGCCATGAACTCGCCAACCTGTAATAAGTGTTGATCCAGACCGTCGATCTGCGCGCTGTCCAGAAGCAGGTAGGAACGCCTCATGCATTGCGCTCCTTGAGTTTGTGGCACACAGCACATACAGGAGCAGCCTTGCCTGCAGCGCTGCGCAATGCCTGTTTCTGTACATTGAGGGTCAGGTTTTGCAGTGCTGTCAGCGGTGCGGGCTGCGCCGCTAACGCCGGTGCGCCGGGTAGCGGGACGCCGCCGGGCAGGATTGGGCTGCTACTGAAAATACCGCCAGCGCCGAGTAGCAAGTGCTGGCCGCCGGCCTTGAGGGTGATGCTGGCGCCGCCGTCGATAATCAGGTGCGCGCCGGATTTGATATGCACCTGCTGGCCAGCCTCAACTGTCAGAATCTGGCCGACCCGAACATGGCGGTTCTGGTCAGCCTGCAGATAATCGTCGGCTTTGATTTGTGTCTTGCGGTCGGCGTTGACCGTGCGCTGTTCTTCACCTTCCAGCACGCTGATGCTGTTACCTTTGATGGTTTCCTGCCGGTCGTTGCCCACCTCGAGGCGGCTGTCGTGGTTGATCTTCTGTTCCATGTCACGCTGGGCGCGCAGGTAGATCAGTTCCTGGCCGGCCAGGTCTTCGATATGTAGCTCGCTGAAACCGCCATTGTGCGGTGTGCTGTGGCTGCGCAGCACGCTACGGGTCTTGCGCTCGGGCAGTGGGTAGGGCGGCATGTTGAGGTTGTTGGGCAGGCAGCCACTGACAATCGGGTGGTCCGGGTCGCCTTCGAGAAAGCTCACCAACACTTCCATGCCGACCCGAGGGAGGACCGTTGCGCCAAATGTATCGCCAGCCCAACTGGAGGCTACTCGCAGCCAGCAACTGCTGAACTCGCCCGCTTGGTCGTTCCGGTCCCAATGGAACTGCACCTTGATTCGCCCGTATTCATCACAATGAACATCATGGTTGTCAGGGCCTGTTACCCGGGCAGTCTGGCTGCCGGCAATTTTGGGTCGGCTGTGGGGCAGCGGTGGACGAAAGAACGTGTCCGAGGGTGTTGCCGTAAAACGGTTTCGATAGCCTTCTACCATACCGTCGACTTTGCGTGCGGCTTCTTCAAGTACCTGCGGCTGGTAGCCCTGATGCTCAAGCCGGGTCAGTAGCCAGGTATCGTTCCACTCCGTGCGGGGGTGATCGGTGAGTGCTACGAAATGCCCGCTGACCAGGCCGGGATGGTCACTCTCGCCATCTGCCTGACGGTAGTCTGCCCGGCGGCTTTCCAGCGCCCGCTGGGTCAAGGGTTTGCCGCGTTCTTCACCCGTGAAGCGCCCTGGCCAGCGATAGTCTTCCAGATTCGGCTGGATGATCTGCGGGTCGGGACCTGCCTGATATTCCAGACGCCGGCCGGCTTTGCGGAAGTCATAGTCACGGCGTGTGGTGCGGGCGGTGCGTGCTTCCAGGCGCACACCCAGACGCCGGACCACCTGCGTTTCGGCTTGCAGGCCTGCGACCGGTTGGTAGCGCAGCTCGAAACCCAGTTTGCGAAACATCGCCTGGTGGTCGGCGAACACCAGAATGTGCATATCCCGGCTGTGCTCGAAGTGGTAGTGCAGGCCTTCTTCCGCGCACAGGCGCTGGATGAATTGCAGATCGCTTTCGCCATATTGCACGCAATATTCGCGAGGCTTGTATTTCATGGTGAGCCGGAATTGGCAGGTATCGCTGAACAGCCCATGCTCTTTGAGGATCTGCTCAATGATTTGTTGAACTGAGCGGGCCTGGAAGATGCGGTGGTTGATACGGTATTGCAGATAGCTCAGACGAGGCACCAGAGTCAGTCTGTAATGTGTCAGGCGCATGCCGCTGATGCCTTGCTCGACCCGCTGGATCTGGCCGTGAATGCCTGCGCCCTGGCTGTTGAAAGCCAGAAAGACCATCTGATGCAGCAATGCGTCCAGATCCAGTTGCGGGTCTTCGCTGACCGCTTCGATATTGAATCGATAGGGCATGCTGATGGCTTCTTCGCCGCTAAACGAAAGCACTTGCAGGTCGTGCTGCGGATTCTTGAGGTGCAGGCTCAATGGCTGATCTGTGGCATGCATCTGCTGTTACCCGTTCAAGGCGCCAAAGTTGAAACCCTACCAAGCGGCCACACGGAAAAATGCAGGATGCTTCTGCGGTATTTGTAGGAAGTCGGTGCACGACTGAGCGAACATTCGCCGGTCAAATCCCGCAATACTCTGCGCCTGCACCCCCTCACTGATTTGCCCATCCTCAAGACCTTTTTGCCCTTGAGGATTCACCATGCGTACTGCGCTGGTCGCACTGGCGCTGGGCTTGCTGACCCTGCGCTTTTTGCCGGCCCTGCCGCCTGGCTGGCTATTGCTGCTGATGCCGGTGCTGGCCCTGATGCTATTGCCCTGGCGCACTTATCCTGTTGCGTTATGGCTGCTGGGGTTCAGCTTGGCCTGTTTTTCGGCCAAGAATGCCTTGGATGACCGGCTGCTGCCGCGTCTGGATGGCGGTACGCTATGGCTGGAAGCGCGGGTGGTGGGGCTGCCGAGTGCGAACGATGGTGTGACGCGTTTTGAGCTGGATCAGCCGCAGTCGCGACGTGCCCGTTTGCCGCAACGTATCCGGGTGAGCTGGTATGGCGGGCCGCCGGTGGCCAGTGGCGAGCGTTGGCGACTGGCGGTCAAGTTGCGGCGGCCGGACGGGTTGGTCAATCCAGGCGCCTTTGATTATCAGGCCTGGCTGTTGGCACAGCGTATTGGTGCGACCGGGACAGTGCTCGATGGTCAGCGTCTGGCACCTGCCCGTGCCGCCTGGCGTGATGCTATCCGCCAGCGTTTGCTGGCCGTTGATGCACAAGGCCGTGAAGGCGCTCTGGCGGCCCTGGTGCTGGGCGATGGTTCAGGGCTGTCACGGGATGACTGGCAGATACTGCAAGAAACCGGCACGGTGCATTTGCTGGTGATTTCCGGGCAGCATGTCGGTTTGCTGGCGGGCGCGGTGTATCTGTTGATTGCTGCGCTGGCGCGCCGGGGGCTGTGGCCTGCGGCCTTGCCCTGGTTACCTTGGGCGTGTGGGCTGGCCTTTGTTGCCGCGCTGGGCTATGGCCTGCTTGCCGGTTTCGAGGTGCCGGTGCGGCGTGCCTGTGTAATGGTCGGGATGGTGCTGCTCTGGCGCTTGCGCTTTCGGCATCTTGGTCTGCTCTGGCCCTGGCTGGTGTCGCTGAATCTGGTGCTGATCTTCGAGCCGCTGGCCAGTCTGCAAGCGGGCTTCTGGTTGTCATTTGCGGCAGTGGCGGTGCTGATTCTGGTTTTCGCCGGCCGTTTGGGGAGCTGGCGCTGGTGGCAGGCCTGGAGCCGTGCCCAATGGCTGATCGCAATCGGTCTGCTGCCTTTTCTGATTGTGCTTGAGCTGCCGGTCAGCCTCAGTGCGCCGCTGGCCAATCTGCTGGCAGTGCCCTGGGTCAGTCTGGTGGTGTTGCCGCTGGCGTTGCTCGGTACTTTGCTGCTGCCTGTGCCTTGGTTGGGGGCGAGCCTGCTATGGCTGGCCGGGGGCAGCATGCAATTGCTGTTTGTTGCGCTGGGCTGGGTTGCCGCCTGGCTGCCGGCCTGGTTGCCGGAGGCCTTGCCGCTCTGGGTGTGGTTGCTGTGTCTGCTGGGGGCTGTGCTGTTGTTGCTGCCAGCCGGTGTGCCACTGCGACCGTTGGGTTGGCCTTTATTATTACTCTGTGTGTTTGTACCCAGACAACCGATTGCGCCGGGTCAGGCTGAGGTGTTGCAACTGGATGTCGGCCAGGGGCTGGCGATCCTGATACGCACCCGCCATCACAACCTGCTGTATGACGCAGGCCCTGCCTCGGGTGAGTTTGACCTGGGCGAGCGGGTGGTGGTGCCGGTGTTGCGCAAGGCCGGCGTGCGCCGCCTCGACACGCTGGTAATCAGTCATGCACATGCCGATCATGCCGGTGGCGCCCTGGCGGTGCAGCGCAGTGTGCCGGTTGAGCGGGTACTTGGCGGCGAGCCCGAGGCAATGCACGCATCGCTACACGCGCAGCCGTGCCGCACCGGCGAGCGCTGGGAGTGGGACGGCGTGCGTTTCCAGACCTGGCGTTGGGATAAGGCCTACAACAGCAACGAGGCGTCGTGTGTGTTGATGATCGATGCCAGCGGTGAGCGGCTGCTGTTGACCGGTGATATTGAAGCCGGGGCTGAGTGGGCGATTCGCCAGGCTGACTTCGACCTGCGTGCCCGCTGGCTTCAGGCACCGCATCATGGCAGCCGCACCTCGTCTTCAGCGCCTTTGTTGCGCCGGGTAATGCCTGAAGGCGTGCTGATTTCCCGTGGCCGCAATAACAGCTTCGGCCATCCGCACCCGATAGTGGTTGCGCGCTATCGGGCGCTGGGCATCGATATTCACGACAGCGCCGGGCAAGGCGCGATCAGTTGGCGTCTGGGAGCGTTCGAGCAACCGCGGGGTGAACGTGAAAACCGGCGTTTCTGGCGAGATTGACCGGCAATCTCAAGCACCCTCTTTCGACCCTATGTTAAAGTGGCGCCAATTTTTTCAAGGGAGTCGGCACTGTGTGGGAACTGGTCAAATCCGGCGGCTGGATGATGCTGCCGATCATACTGAGTTCGATTGTCGCGGCCGGCATCGTCATTGAACGTCTCTGGACCTTGCGTGCCAGCCGAATCACCCCGCCACACTTGCTCGGGCAGGTCTGGCAGTGGATTCAGGAAAACAAGCTCGACGGCGAAAAGCTCAAGCAATTGCGCGCTGATTCGCCGCTGGGCGAGATTCTCGCCGCTGGCCTGGCCAACTCCCGGCATGGTCGCGAGATCATGAAAGAAAGCATCGAAGAGGCTGCGTCGCGGGTGATCCATGAGCTGGAGCGCTACCTCGCGGCACTCGGGTCGGTGGCGGCCATGGCGCCATTGCTCGGCCTGCTCGGTACTGTACTGGGCATGATCGACATCTTCGCTTCGTTCAATTCAGCCGGTAATACCGGCAATGCCGTGGTGTTGGCCGGTGGTATTTCCAAGGCGCTGATCTGTACTGCCTCGGGCCTGATGGTGGCGATCCCGGCGATTTTCTTCCATCGCTACCTGCAAAGCCGGGTCGATGAGCTGGTGGTTGGCATGGAGCAGCAGGCGATTCGTCTGGTTGAAGTGGTGCAGGGCGACCGTGAGGTAGACCTGGTCGACGCACCGGTCGATCTCAAGTCCCTTGCCAGGACCGGAGGCAAGCGCAAGTGAAGTTTCGCCGCCGCAAGCAGCGCGACAATATCGATATCAATCTGGTAGCGCTGATTGATGTGGTGTTCATTTTGCTGCTGTTTTTCATCCTGACCACCACCTTCACCCGTGAAACCCAACTGCGTGTCGATCTGCCCCAGGCCGTGACCGGTGCGTCCAATGACGATGCCGCACGCAAGCAGGTGGATATCGCGATCAATGCCGACGGCATCTTTTCGGTCAATAACCAGTTGTTGCCGCGTAACGATCTGGACAGCCTGATCGAAGCCGTGCAGCGCGAGTCCGGTGGTGATAACAGCCTGCCGCTGTCGATCAGTGCCGACGGCAAGACACCGCATCAGTCGGTGATTACCGCCATGGATGCCGCCGGAAAACTGGGTTTCAGCCATTTGCGCATGACCACGGTCGAAACCACGCAGGCTAACTGATGGCGCTTTCCGACCGGTTGCTCGCCGCCTGGTATCAAGGCCATCCGGCACTGTCCTTGCTGCGCCCCCTTGAGCTGTTGTACCGCCGGGTGGTCAACCGCAAACGGGCGCGCTTTCTGGCCGGGGAGGGCGGCATCTATCGGGCCTCGGTGCCGGTGGTCGTAGTAGGCAATATCACCGTGGGCGGCACTGGCAAGACGCCGATGATCCTCTGGTTGATCGAACACTGCCGGCAACGCGGCCTGCGGGTCGGAGTGGTCAGCCGTGGTTATGGTGCCACACCGCCGAGCCTGCCGTGGCGGGTGCGCGCCGAACAAAGCGCTGCCCAGGCCGGTGACGAACCCTTGCTGATCGTGCAGCGCAGCGGCGTGCCGCTGGTGATCGACCCTGATCGCGGCCGCGCCGTGCAGGCCTTGCTCGACACTGAGCCGCTGGACCTGATTCTGTCTGACGATGGCTTGCAGCATTATCGGCTCGCCCGTGATCTGGAGTTGGTGCTGATCGATGCCGCTCGTGGGCTTGGCAATCGTCGTTGCCTGCCGGCCGGGCCCTTGCGCGAGCCTGTCGAGCGCCTGCAAAGCGTCGATGCGCTGCTGTACAACGGCGCGCAGGCTGATCGCGAAGATGGCTTTGGCTTTACTCTGCAGCCTTCGGCGCTGGTCAATCTGCGCAGCGGCCAGCGAGTCGGTGTCGAGCATTTTGCCGCGGGTCAGGCCGTGCATGCGGTGGCCGGGATTGGCAACCCGCAGCGTTTTTTCACGACGCTTGAAGGGCTAAACTGGCGACCGGTGCCGCATGCCTTCGCCGATCATGCGGTGTTCACTGCTGAAGCGCTTGATTTCAGTCCCGCGCTGCCGTTGGTCATGACCGAGAAGGACGCCGTGAAATGCCGCGCCTTCGCTGCCGCCGACTGGTGGTATCTGGCCGTGGACGCTCAGCCGTCCACGGCGTTCGTCAGCTGGTTCGATGACTGGCTGGCACGTCTTAATCACTAATGGGAGCCATCATGGATACCAAACTGCTCGACATCCTCGCATGCCCGATCTGCAAAGGCCCCTTGAAACTCAGCGACGACAAGTCCGAGCTGATCAGCAAGGGCGCCGGCCTGGCTTATCCGATTCGCGATGGCATCCCGGTAATGCTCGAAAGCGAAGCCCGGACCCTGACCGCCGAGGAGCGCCTGGATAAATGAGCACTGCCTTCACTGTCGTGATTCCGGCGCGTTTCGGCTCCAGCCGTTTCCCTGGCAAACCGCTCAAGGTGATTGCCGGTAAACCGATGGTGCAGCATGTCTGGGAACAGGCACGTAAAAGCAGCGCCAGCCGTGTGGTGGTGGCCACCGACGATGCGCGCATCGTTGCGGCGTGCCAGGGCTTTGGTGCCGAAGTGCTGCTGACCCGCGACGATCATAACTCCGGCACTGACCGTCTGGCCGAAGTGGCCACTCAGTTGGGGTTGGCGGCTGACGCCATTGTGGTCAATGTGCAGGGCGACGAGCCGATGATCCCGCCGGCGATCATTGATCAGGTGGCAGCCAACCTGGCAGCCCATCCCGAGGCCGGGATCTCGACACTGGCCGAGCCGATTGATGACGTCGCGGCGTTGTTCAACCCGAACGTGGTCAAGGTCGTGACCGACATCAATGGTCTGGCGCTGACCTTCAGTCGTGCGCCATTGCCCTGGGCGCGTGATGCCCTGGCGGTCAGTCGCGACGTGCTGCCGGCAGGCGTGCCTTATCGTCGGCATATCGGCATCTACGCCTACCGTGCAGGTTTTCTGCACGACTTCGTGGCCTGGGGGCCGTGCTGGCTGGAAAACACCGAGTCGCTTGAGCAGCTTCGCGCACTTTGGCACGGGGTGCGAATTCATGTGGCTGATGCGCTGGAGGCGCCGCCGGCAGGCGTGGATACGCCTGAAGACCTGGAGCGCGTAAAGCGCCTGCTGGAGGCATGATGGGCCGTCTGTCGAGGGCTGGCGCATGAGCCTGGATGTACATCGGCAAGTCTCTCTCAAGCCATTCAACACCTTCGGGGTCGATGTCCGCGCCAGCCTGTTCGCACAAGCGCATAGCGATGACGATGTTCGTCAGGCCTTGGCGCTGGCCGTCGAGCGACAACTGCCACTGCTGGTGATCGGCGGTGGCAGCAACCTGTTGCTGGCCGGTGATGTCGAACGTTTGGTGCTGCGCATGGCCAGTCGTGGCGTGCGCGTTGTGCAGGATGACGGGGAGCGTGTCATGGTCGAGGCTGAGGCCGGCGAGCCTTGGCATCCTTTCGTGTTGCAGTGCCTGGAGATGGGGTTGGTGGGGTTGGAAAACCTCAGTCTGATCCCGGGCACGGTCGGTGCGGCGCCGATGCAGAACATCGGTGCCTACGGCGTCGAGATCAAGGATGTATTCCACAGCCTGGTCGCCCTGGAGCGGGAAACCGGTGAGCTGCGTGAGTTCTTTCTCGATGACTGCGCCTTTGGTTACCGTGACAGCCTGTTCAAGCAGCAGGCCGGGCGCTGGATCATCCTGCGGGTGCGTTTTGCGCTCAGTCGTCAGGCGCCGCTGCACCTGGAATATGGCCCGGTGCGTCAGCGCTTGAGCGAGCAGGGGATAGAACAGCCCACAGCACTGGATGTCAGTCGCGCGATCTGTGCCATTCGCAGTGAAAAGCTTCCGGACCCGGCCGTGCTGGCCAACGCCGGCAGTTTTTTCAAAAACCCGGTGATTGCGGCTGACCAGGCTGACGCTCTGAAACAGCGTTATCCGCAGCTGGTGGCCTACCCGCAAACTGACGGGCGGGTGAAGCTGGCCGCGGGCTGGCTGATCGAACAGGCCGGCTGGAAGGGCTTTCGTGAGGGGGATGCAGGTGTGCATCGCTTGCAGGCGCTGGTGCTGGTCAACTATGGCCAGGCCAGCGGTCTTGAGCTATTGAGGCTGGCGCAGCGTATCCAGGCGGATGTGCTTGAGCGCTTTGGCGTTGAGCTGGAGATGGAGCCTAACCTGTACTGACCGGTATTACCCTGTAAGAGCCGCCGGGCGGCTCCTGCAGGGATAACTCAACAGCCATAAAAAAGCCCCGCCTGTTTTGCAGGCGGGGCTTTTTTACATCAGCAGATCAGACCAGCGGTTTGCTTTCGCGAGTCTGTTCTTCAGTTGAGGTTTCAGGTTGGGTAGCGGTTTGTTCAACCACTGCCTCGGCCTGTACCTGGGCTGGAGCAGGCTCGCTCACGGGCTCTGCTGCGGCAGCAACCACCTCGGCTTCAGGTGCTTGTGCCGGTGCGGCAGCCGCAGTCGCTTCAGCTTCGGCTTGCAGGCGGCGACGCTCCTCTTCCTCGCGTTTGCGGCGACGCACTTCGCGAGGATCGTTAGGTGCACGACCCGAGCTGGCAACAGCTACAGCCGGTGTCTCTTCTACAACCGGGACGACCACAGGGGCTGGCTCGGCTGCTGGCTCAACGACTGGCTCGGGCTCGACAACGGCGACTGGCTCGACGACCGGCGCGACGTAAGGCGCAGGCTCTGGCTCGGCAGCAGGTGCCTCGACAACCGGGAGGCTCAGTTCGGCAGACTCGCTGACTGGCGCTGCTGGTGCTTTCTCAAGCTCAATCACCGGCTCCGGAACAGGCTCTGGCGTCGGGGTGAAGTCAGCAGCCGGTTTGTTGTCGGCCACGATCAGTGGCTCGGCAGCGGTTTCGCTGGCCAGCTCAACTTCTGGCGCCGCTACAGCGACGACTGGCTCGCTGCTTTCGACGGCAGGTGTTTCGACGGCCGGGGCAGGTGCTTGAACAACGGCTTCGCTGGTAACGGTCGGTGCATCGGCGACAGGCGTTTCAACTGCGTCAGCAGGTGTTGGTGCTGGTGCAGCCTGGCTGTCGGTCGACGCCTGGGCCTGTTCGGCCTGACGATTGGCCTCGGCTTCGGCAGGTGCGCTGATCACGCCGCCAGCGACGGCGGCAGTGACCACCAGGCCGGCCGCCAGAGCATTGCTGTTGTCGGTTTCGCCAGACTCTTCGCCATCAGCGATTTCCACGCCATTGGCATCGCGTTGGCGCTCACGACGGTTGCTGCGACGACGCTGGCCACGCGAGCGGCGACGTGGACGTTCGCCTTCGGCGCCATCCTGCTCGTCATGGGCTTGCTCTTCGCTGTTGAGCGTTTCATCTTCAGCGGTTTCAGTGGCTTGCTCATTGCGAGGCTGGCGCTCTTCACGCGGGGCGCGCGGTTGACGCTCTTCGCGAGGCGCGCGCTCTTCACGCGGAGCACGTTCTTCGCGAGGTGCGCGTTCTTCCTGGGCAACGGCTGGCTGGCCGGCAGCGGCTTCGGCAGCCGGTGCGGCATCCAGTGGTTCGCGCAGTTCACGGACGCGCTCTTCGCGTGGCTTGCGCTCGCGAGGCTGACGTTCTTCGCGAGGTGGGCGTGGCTGACGTTCTTCGCGTGTGCCGGACTCGTCACGGGCTTCGCGCAGTTCGCGTGGCGCGCGTTCTTCACGTGGGGCGCGTTCTTCACGCGGTGCACGCTCTTCGCGAGGTGCGCGTTCTTCACGCTGGGCACGTTCTTCACGTGGTGCGCGCTCTTCGCGAGGTACGCGTTCTTCACGTGGGGTACGTTCGCCACGTTCTTCACGCGGTTTGCGCTCTTCGTCGCGGCGGTTGTTGCGGCCACGGCTTTGCTGGCGACCGTTGCGGCGCTCTTCGTTGCGCGCAGGGCGCTCGGAAACGGCTGGTTTTTCAGCAGCAACCGGGGCAACCGGCTCGGGCTTGCTGGTAGCGAACAGGCTGACCAGCGACTTCACCAGGCCTTTGAACAGGCTTGGCTCGTGGGCTGGCGTCGGAGCGACCGGAGCCGCTACCGGGGCTGCCGCTTCGGCAGGTACTGGAGCATTGGCGCGAGCCGGAGCGGTTTTGACCGCAGCTTCCTGGCGAACCAGGGTGCGGGTGGCGCTGGCCTGTGGCGCGACGTCTTCGATCTCGGCCGCTTCGGCGGCGATTTCGTAGCTGGTTTTGTGCGTGCTGGCATCCGGATTGTCATCACGCAGGCGCTGCACTTCGAAGTGTGGCGTTTCGAGGTGATCGGTCGGCAGGATGATGATGCGGGCACGGGTACGCAGTTCGATCTTGGTGATCGAGTTGCGTTTTTCGTTGAGCAGGAATGCTGCGACCGGGATTGGCACCTGGGCGCGCACTTCAGCAGTACGGTCCTTGAGCGCTTCTTCTTCAATCAGGCGCAGGATGGCCAGCGACAGCGATTCGACGTCACGGATAATGCCGGTGCCGTTGCAGCGCGGGCAGACGATGCCGCTGCTTTCGCCCAGCGACGGACGCAGCCGCTGACGGGACATTTCCAGCAGGCCGAAGCGCGAAATACGACCGACCTGAACGCGGGCGCGGTCGGCTTCAAGGCACTCACGGACTTTCTCTTCGACGGCACGCTGGTTCTTGGCCGGGGTCATGTCGATGAAGTCGATTACGATCAGGCCGCCGATATCACGCAAGCGCAACTGGCGAGCGATTTCTTCAGCCGCTTCCAGGTTGGTCTGCAGGGCGGTTTCTTCGATGTCGCTGCCTTTGGTGGCGCGTGCCGAGTTGATGTCGATCGATACCAGAGCTTCAGTCGGGTCGATAACGATCGAACCGCCCGATGGCAGTTCGACCACGCGCTGGAAGGCGGTTTCGATCTGGCTTTCGATCTGGAAACGGTTGAACAGCGGTACGCTGTCTTCGTACAGCTTGATCTTGCTGGCGTACTGCGGCATAACCTGGCGGATGAAGGTCAGGGCTTCTTCCTGGGCTTCGACGCTGTCGATCAGGACTTCACCGATGTCCTGGCGCAGGTAGTCGCGGATGGCGCGGATGATAACGTTACTTTCCTGGTAGATCAGGAAGGGCGCGGCGCGATCCAGGGACGCTTCCTTGATGGCGGTCCACAGTTGCAGCAGGTAGTCCAGGTCCCACTGCATTTCTTCGCTGCTGCGGCCAAGGCCGGCAGTGCGCACGATCAGGCCCATGTCGGCAGGGGCGATCAGGCCATTGAGGGCTTCACGCAGTTCATTGCGCTCTTCGCCTTCGATACGGCGCGAGATACCGCCTGCGCGCGGGTTGTTGGGCATCAGCACCAGATAACGGCCGGCCAGGCTGATGAAGGTGGTCAGGGCGGCGCCCTTGTTGCCACGTTCTTCTTTCTCGACCTGAACGATGACTTCCTGGCCTTCGCTCAGGACTTCCTTGATATTGACCCGGCCTTCAGGGGCCTTCTTGAAGTATTCGCGGGAGATTTCTTTCAGGGGCAGGAAGCCGTGACGCTCAGAGCCGAAATCGACAAAGGCAGCCTCAAGGCTTGGCTCGATGCGAGTGATACGGCCTTTATAGATATTGGCCTTCTTCTGCTCGCGGGCACCGGACTCGATGTCCAGGTCGTAGAGGCGTTGGCCGTCTACCAGTGCAACACGCAACTCTTCGGGTTGAGTTGCGTTAATCAGCATTCTTTTCATGTAGTACCGTCGGTTTCCGGGGCTGCCGGAAACGGCGTTCGGCACACACGACTTCTCACGGTCGGTGTCAGAGCACGTCAGGAGCGTGGGGACGCTCCAGTGTCCAGCGAGGTTCTTCAGCCAGTGGGGCTGAAGAGTCGCGACGACGTTCCTGCTTGCTGTGGTGACAGATGACACCCAGTCAGCAAAAGCTTTGATCAGGAGGAGGAATCGGCCATCGGGAGCGGACGCGATGATGCGTCTTGAACAGCGTCGGTGCTACACAGTCCGATGGTCGTGCGTCTCCACCCTACACGTATCCCTGATAATTCGGGTGCTGCCGCGCGCAGAATCCGCAGCGGGTTGGCATTTACCGCGATCCTCCCGTGGAGTTTCGCGCATCATGGCTCGAGGCGTAGTTCGCAGGACTCGCGCTCGAAGGGTCGGGAAGCGACTGCACCTTGTGAACTGGCCGTGGGTTCTGCGCTCGGGAAGGCGAGTCTTGACTCTGCAATCCGGCGTATTTCAGGCCTCATGTCACCTGCGCTCGTTACGTTTCCAGGCATCTTCGTTGTCACCGAAAGCCTTGCTGGGCGGCCTCCCGCCCGGGGAATTGCGTGGGTCAGGGCCGGTTGTCATCCGGTGATCTGCTGCCCGACCGCTTTTGGCGGCGTTCGCGACTATAGCAGCAATCATTAAGTGCTTCAAATCCATAAAAAATTGTTATGATTCGCCGCATGACCAATATCACTCCCCCAACCCCCGGCGTCCAGCTGGTCGAGGTTGCCCCGGAATATGCCGGCCAACGTATTGATAATTACCTGATCACCTACCTCAAGGGTGTGCCCAAGACCTTGGTCTACCGTATTTTGCGTAAAGGCGAAGTGCGGGTTAACAAGGGTCGGGCCAAGCCTGAGTACAAGTTGCAGGCGGGCGACATTGTGCGTATTCCGCCGGTGCGCGTGCCGGAGCGTGACGAGCCGGTGCAGGTTGCCCAGGGGCTGCTGCAGCGCCTGGAGGCGGCCATTGTGCATGAGGACAAGGCACTGATCGTGCTCAACAAGCCAGCCGGCATCGCCGTACATGGCGGTAGCGGTCTGAACTTCGGGGTTATTGAGGCGTTTCGTCAGTTGCGTCCTGATGCCAAGGAGCTGGAGCTGGTCCATCGTCTGGACCGCGACACTTCGGGGCTGCTGATGATCGCCAAGAAGCGCAGCATGTTGCGCCATCTGCACGAAGCCTTGCGCGGTGACGGTGTCGACAAGCGCTATATGGCGCTGGTGCGCGGCAACTGGGCGAGCGCCTGCAAGCAGGTGAATGCGCCGTTGCTCAAGAGCAATTTGCGTTCCGGCGAGCGCATGGTGGAAGTCAACGATGAAGGCAAGGAGGCGCTGACCCTGTTCAAGGTGCTGCGCCGTTTTGGCGACTTTGCGACCATGGTCGAGGCGCGCCCGATCACTGGCCGGACTCACCAGATTCGCGTGCATACCTTGCATGCCGGGCATGTGATTGCCGGTGACACCAAATACGGTGAGGAAGATTTCTCTCGGGAAATCCGTGATCTGGGCGGCAAGCGGCTGTTTCTGCATGCCTATCGCCTGACCGTGCCGCTGCCTGATGGCGGCAAACTCGAATTGCAGGCGCCCGTCGATGAGATGTGGGCCAAGACAGTGGAGCGTCTGAGTGCGCCGTGACTACGACTTACTGATTTTTGACTGGGACGGCACGCTGGCCGACTCGATTGGCCGGATTGTCGCCGCCATGCGTGAGGCCGCTATCACCGGCGATATGCCGGTGCGTGATGATCCTGCGATCAAGGGCATTATCGGCCTGGGATTGCCGGAGGCGATTCGCACGCTGTACCCGCAGATCTCGCCCAACCAGTTGCTGGATTTTCGTCAGCGCTATGCCGACAGTTATATGGCCATGGATCAGGTGGCGTCGCCGCTGTTCGATGGTGTGCTGGATTCGATGCAGGCGTTTCGTGAGCAGGGTTACCGGCTGGCGGTAGCCACCGGCAAGGCCCGGCGTGGGCTGGATCGGGTGCTCAAGGCGCATGACTGGCTGGAGTATTTTGATATCACCCGGGCCGCAGATGAAACTGCCAGCAAGCCTGATCCGCTGATGCTTCACGAGATCATGGCGCATTGCGATGTCGCGCCGGAGCGCTCGCTGATGATCGGTGACTCGTCTTTCGATTTGCTGATGGCTCGCAATGCTGGCATGCATTCGGTGGCCGTGGGTTATGGCGCTCAGTCGCTCGATTCGTTGCGTGAGTATCGGCCACAATTGGCCATCGAACACTTTTCTGAGCTGCGTGTCTGGTTGGATGGGCGCGGTGCCTAATAGTCTGCGGGTAAGGTGAAAGAGCTATGTCTGATCAATGGAAAGCGCCAGATTCGCAAGATGGCGGTTCGCCTGAAGATGCCAAAAGCTGGAAATTGCTGGAGAAGACGCTGCTGGCGGGTGTGCAAGAGCAACGCAGGGCGCGGCGCTGGGGGATTTTCTTCAAATTCCTGACCTTTGCTTACCTGTTTGGCATGTTGCTGTTGTTCACTCCGTTGTTGGGTGACAAGAAGGCCGCGTCGCGTGGCACTGATCACACGGCTCTGATCGAAATCCAGGGCATGATCGCTGACAAGGAGTCGGCCAGTGCCGACAACATCGTGGGCAGCTTGCGCGCCGCTTTTGAAGACAGCAAGACGCGTGGGGTGATCCTGCGCATCAACAGTCCGGGCGGCAGTCCGGTGCAGTCTGGCTATGTATATGACGAAATTCGTCGTCTGCGTGCCGAGAAGCCTGCGATCAAGGTTTATGCGGTCATTACCGATCTGGGTGCTTCCGGTGCCTATTACATCGCCAGTGCTGCTGATCAGATCTATGCCGATAAGGCCAGCCTGGTGGGTTCTATCGGGGTTACGGCAGCCGGGTTTGGTTTTGTCGGGGTGATGGAGAAGATCGGTGTGGATCGTCGCACCTATACCTCGGGTGAGCATAAGGCGTTTCTTGATCCGTTTCAGCCGCCCAAGGCTGACGAAACGCAGTTCTGGCAGGGTGTACTGGATACCACTCATCGCCAGTTCATCGCCAGCGTCAAGCAGGGTCGTGGCGAGCGCCTGAAAGACAAGGAGCATCCCGAGCTGTTTTCTGGCCTGGTCTGGACAGGTGAGCAGGCCGTGGGGCTTGGGTTGGTCGATGGGCTGGGCAGCTCCAGCTACGTTGCTCGCGAAGTGATCGGTGCCAAAGATATCGTCGACTACACCATTCAGGAGTCGCCGTTCGATCGTTTCTCCAAGAAGCTCGGTGCCAGTATTGCTGAGCGTCTGGCGATGTGGGCCGGGTTTGGCGGGCCGTCACTGCGTTAGGTCAAGCTGGTTTGTAGCAAGCCCGGCCATTGGTCGGGTTTGTTGTTTCTGGGGTGTTCAGGGAATGCTCACGCCTTCTTGCATCAGCATGTCTACCAAGCGGATAAGGGGCAGTCCGACCAGGCTGGTGGCGTCTGGTCCTTCGGTGCTGCGAAACAGCATTACACCCAGCCCTTCGGCCTTGAAGCTGCCGGCGCAGTCGTAGGGTTGCTCGGCATGCAGGTAGCGTTGCAGGGTGTCTGTGTCCAGTTCGCGCATGTGCACGGTGAACGGCACGCAGTCGACCTGGCATTGGCCAGTGCGGGTGTTCAGCACGGCCAGGCCGGTAAGAAAGCTTACGCTTTGGCCGCTGGCGGCCGACAGTTGCGCCAGTGCCCGCTCGAAGTCGTGCGGCTTGCCGAGTACTTCGTCACCGAGCACGGCCACCTGATCGGAGCCGATGATCAGGTGGTCCGGGTGATCGCCGGCCAGGGCCTGGGCTTTTTGTTGTGCCAGGCGCTTTACCAGATGGGTGGCACTCTCGCCGGGCAGGCGGCTTTCGTCTATGTCCGGCGAGCTGCAGGTGAATGGCAGGCGCAGTCGAGCGAGCAATTGGCGTCGATACGGCGAGCTGGAAGCAAGGAGCAGGGAAGGCATGCGATTCTCCGTGGTCTGAGCCGCAATTCTAATAAGTGCCGGCAAGCCCTGATAGGCCTGAATTTCCTTTGACATGCTAAAGGTGCATCCCTAGAATGCTGCGCCTATGTTGAATGACCCGATTCCATCTCATATTGACCCGCGCAAGTTGGCTGATCGCGGCACGACCCTCCAGGGTGAAGTGCTGCTGGCCGACCTGCAAAGACTCTGCGACCCATTGGCTGATAACGCCGGTGCGGTTCAGGCCAACTTCATTTTTGAGCGTGACGAGCGTCGCACTGCGGTTTTCCACAGTCGGCTCAAGACCTCGGTCAAGATGGTTTGCCAGCGTTGTCTTGAGCTGGTTACCCTGCCGATCCAGAGCGAATGTACTTACGTTGTGGTGAAGGAGGGTGCGAACACCCAATCGTTGCCGAAAGGCTATGACGTGTTGGAACTGGGCGAGGATCCTTTGGATCTGCTGGCATTGATTGAGGAAGAGCTTCTGCTCGCCTTGCCAATCGTGCCTGCTCATCATCCTGAAGAATGCCAGCAACCGGCGGGTCTCGATGAGCCCGAACCGAGCGTGGACGAGGTAACACGGTCCAACCCGTTCAGTGTATTGGCGCAATTAAAGCGTGACCCAAACGTTTAGGAGTTAATTATGGCTGTTCAACAGAACAAAAAATCCCGCTCTGCTCGCGATATGCGTCGTTCGCACGACGCTCTCGAAGCGAACGCTCTGTCCGTGGAAAAAACCACTGGCGAAGTTCACCTGCGCCACCACGTTTCGCCAGAAGGCGTATACCGTGGCCGCAAAGTGATCGACAAGGGCGCTGACGAGTAATTTCTTGTCCGCTCCGATCATCGCGATCGACGCAATGGGCGGGGACTTCGGTCCCCGCAGCATTGTTCAGGCAAGTATCGCCTGCCTGGCTGCTACCCCCTCGCTCCACCTGGCCCTTGTCGGCCAAGCTCCCCTTATTGACGAACTGATTGCCTCCCATCGCAAGGTCGACCGCGCACGCCTGCACGTTGTGCATGCCAGCGAAGTGATTGGTATGGATGAAAAACCGTCCCAGGCCCTGCGCGGCAAGCCCGACTCATCAATGCGTGTCGCCCTCGGGCTGGTGGCTGGCGGTCAGGCTCAGGCGTGCGTCAGTGCCGGTAATACCGGAGCGCTGATGGCCTTGTCGCGTTTTGTGCTCAAGACCCTGCCGGGTATCGATCGTCCGGCGATGGTGGCGGCAATTCCGACCCGTACCGGCTATTGTCAGTTGCTGGATCTGGGAGCCAATGTCGATTGCAGTGCCGAAAACCTGTATCAGTTCGCTGTAATGGGTGCTGTGAATGCCGAGGTCATGGGGGTGGTGCGGCCAAGGGTCGCGCTGCTCAATGTCGGTACCGAGGACATCAAGGGCAATCAGCAGGTTCGTCAGGCGGCAGCGTTGTTGCAGGCGGCGCCAGGTCTGAACTACATCGGGTTCGTTGAAGGTGACGGGCTCTATCGTGGGGAGGCTGATGTGGTGGTGTGCGATGGCTTTGTCGGCAATGTATTGCTCAAGTCCAGCGAAGGCCTGGCGACCATGATCGCTGCACGAATTGAAACGCTATTCAGGCAGGGTCTGCTTGGCAGGGCGGCGGGCGTGGTGGCTTTGCCTGTGCTCAAGCGTCTGCAGGCCGAGTTTGCACCGGCGCGGCACAATGGTGCGAGCCTGCTGGGCTTGCAGGGCATTGTGGTCAAGAGTCACGGGGCGGCCGGGGTTGAGGGCTTGCAGAGTGCAATCCTGCGTACCGTCGTGCAGATCCAGGACAACCTGCCGCAGCGTCTGCGCGGGCGGCTTGAGGCGCTGTTGCCGGGCTTGTCGCCGGGGGCGCCGGAAATGTGACGCTAGCCGTCAGAGCGTCATCCAAACGTTCAGTCATATCGATTTGCTTCACTGCCGCCGGCTGGGCCGGGGGCCTATTTTTCAAGATAACCAATCAGGGGCCTGTTACATGTCTGCATCCCTCGCATTCGTCTTTCCGGGTCAAGGATCGCAATCGCTCGGCATGCTCGCCGAGCAAGGTGCGCAGCATCCATTGATCCTCGATACCTTTGAGCAGGCGTCCGACGCTCTGGGATATGACCTGTGGGCCTTGACCCAGCAGGGGCCTGTCGAGCTGCTCAATCAGACCGACAAGACCCAGCCGGCCATTCTGACGGCCTCCATCGCGCTATGGCATGTATGGCTGGCCGAGGGTGGTGCGGTTCCTGCTTACGTGGCCGGTCACAGCCTGGGCGAATACAGTGCTCTGGTGGCGGCCAACAGTCTGACACTGGCCGATGCTGTAAAGCTGGTCGAACGACGTGGTCAGTTGATGCAGGAAGCGGTGCCGGCCGGTCAGGGCGGCATGGCTGCAATCCTGGGGCTCAATGACGACCAGGTCAAAGCCGCTTGCGCTGAAGCTGCGCAAGGTCAGGTTGTCAGTGCGGTCAACTTCAATTCGCCAGGCCAGGTGGTGATCGCCGGTAATGCCGAGGCGGTGGCGCGTGCCATCGAGCTGTGCAAGGCCGCAGGCGCCAAGCGTGCCCTGCCGTTGCCGGTCAGCGTGCCGTCGCACTGTGAGCTGATGCGCCCGGCGGCCGAGCGCTTTGCCGAGTCGGTTGAAGCTATCGACTGGCAGGCGCCGGAAATCGCGCTGGTGCAGAACGTCAGCGCCGCGGCGGTCACTGACCTGGCGACCCTCAAGCGTGATCTGCTTGAGCAGTTGTACAAGCCGGTACGTTGGGTTGAGTCCATTCAGTGCCTGGCGGGCCTGGGTGTGACCCAACTGGTGGAGTGTGGTCCGGGCAAAGTGCTGGCCGGCCTCAACAAACGCTGCGCCGATGGCGTGGTGACTTACAACCTGGATACCCCTGACGCCTTTGCTGCCGCCCGTGCGGCACTGGCCTGAATAAGGAGAAACCTGCATGAGTCTGCAAGGTAAAGTTGCACTGGTAACCGGTGCCAGTCGTGGTATTGGCCAGGCTATCGCTCTGGAACTGGGCCGCAACGGTGCCGTTGTCGTCGGCACTGCGACGTCTGAGGCCGGTGCAGAGCGCATCACTGCGACCTTCAAGGAAAGCGGCATCGAAGGCTTCGGTCTGGCGCTGGATGTGACCAAGGCCGAGTCGGTCGAAGCGGTCCTGGCGACCATCGTCGAGCGTGTAGGCACGCCGTTGATCCTGGTCAATAATGCCGGCATCACCCGCGATAACCTGATGATGCGCATGAAAGATGACGAGTGGAACGACGTCATCGATACCAACCTCAACAGCCTCTACCGCCTGTCCAAGGGTGTGTTGCGGGGTATGACCAAGGCGCGTTGGGGGCGGATCATCAATATTGGTTCGGTAGTCGGTGCCATGGGCAATGCCGGTCAAGTAAACTACGCTTCCGCGAAGGCGGGGCTGGAAGGTTTCAGTCGTGCCCTGGCGCGTGAGCTCGGTTCGCGTGCTGTGACCGTGAACGCTGTCGCGCCAGGCTTCATTGATACTGATATGACCCGTGAGTTGCCTGAGGCCCAGCGTGAGGCCTTGCTGACCCAGATTCCTCTGGGGCGTCTGGGCCAGGCACAGGAAATCGCCAATGTTGTAGCGTTCCTGGCCTCTGAGGGCGCGGGTTATGTGACCGGTACGACCATTCCGGTCAATGGCGGGATGTACATGTAACCGGATTTTATAAACGCTCGTTTCAGAAAAATGTCATACGAGCTGTCTAAAATCCGTTATAAAGCTGCAATCTTTTAATGGGTACTGGGTCGTGACGGAGCGGGAGGGGAGCTTTGAGCTTGAAAAGCGCAAAACCTCTTCTATACACTTAGCCACCGGCCAAATGCCTGAACATTTCCACTAGGAGTTAAAACTAGGTATGAGCACCATCGAAGAGCGCGTCAAGAAAATCGTTGCCGAGCAACTTGGCGTCAAAGAAGAAGAGGTTGTCAACACTGCTTCTTTCGTTGAAGACCTGGGCGCTGACTCCCTGGACACTGTTGAGCTGGTAATGGCTCTGGAAGAGGAATTCGAGACCGAAATCCCTGACGAAGAAGCCGAGAAGATCACCACCGTTCAGGCTGCCATCGACTACGTGAACAGCCACCAGGGCTGATTTTTCGTAATCGCTGATTGCTGTTATGGGAAAAACCGCACTGCTTACCGGCGTGCGGTTTTTTCTTTAGTAAAGATAAAGGTGTCTCTGAAGGCTCGGGCGAGGCAGCCAGCACGACGGAAAACAGGCGGGCAAGCGCCGTTGACGGTTTGTCGACGAGCATTGTGAACCGGTTTTCAACCCAGTGATGGCCACGCAGGCAGTTTTTGGATGCACCCTGAAGATGTATCGCCAACGAGAGAGAAGGAGAGTCCTGTGTCGCGTAGACGCGTCGTGGTCACCGGGATGGGAATGATATCGCCACTGGGTAACGATGTACCCAGCAGTTGGCAAGGCATTCTGGCAGGGCAAAGTGGTATCGGTCCTATCGAGCACACCGACCTGTCGGCTTTCACCACGCGTTTTGGTGGTTCGGTCAAAGGGTTTGACGTCAGCCAGTACCTGGCGCCCAAAGAGGCGCGGCGGGTCGATCTTTTCATTCAGTATGGCCTGGCGGCCAGCTTTCAGGCGGTGCGTAATGCCGGGCTGGAAGTGACTGATGCCAACCGTGAGCGCGTTGGTGTCGCCATGGGTTCGGGCATTGGTGGCCTGACCAATATTGAAACCAGCAGTCGACTGATGCATGAGCAAGGCCCTGGGCGTATTTCGCCGTTCTTCGTGCCCGGCTCGATCATCAACATGATTTCCGGCTTCCTGTCCATCCACCTGGGTGCACAAGGGCCTAACTACGCCATTTCCACCGCCTGCACCACCGGAACTCACTGTATCGGCATGGCGGCGCGCAATATCGCCTACGGCGAAGCCGACGTGATGATCGCGGGCGGCGCAGAGATGGCTGCTTGCGGTCTGGGCATGGGCGGTTTTGGCGCAGCGCGTGCGCTGTCGACCCGCAATGACGATCCGGTTCGTGCCAGCCGTCCGTGGGACAAGGACCGTGACGGCTTTGTTCTGTCCGACGGTGCCGGTGCAATGGTGCTTGAAGAACTTGAGCACGCCAAGGCGCGAGGCGCCAACATTCTGGCCGAGCTGGTCGGTTTCGGTATGAGCGGCGACGCCTTCCACATGACCTCGCCGCCAGATAACGGCGCCGGTGCTGCGCGTTGTATCGTCAATGCCCTGCGCGATGCGCGGATCAATCCCGAGCAGGTGCAGTACATCAATGCGCACGGTACTTCGACACCTGCCGGTGACCTTGCCGAAGCCCAGGCGATCAAGACGGTGTTCGGCGAACATGCCTACAAACTGGCGGTCAGCTCCACCAAATCGATGACCGGCCACCTGCTAGGCGCTGCCGGTGCTGTCGAGGCGATTTTCAGCGTGCTGGCCCTGCTGGATCAGGTTGCTCCGCCGACCATCAACCTCGATGAGCCAAGCGAAGGCTGCGATCTGGACTTTGTCGCTCATCAGGCGCGGGGTATGCCGATCGATGTCGTGCTGTCCAACTCCTTCGGATTTGGCGGTACCAATGGCTCGCTGGTGTTCCGCCGGTTCAGCGAGTGATGACGGCGTGGGTCGACGGCCAGCCGGCAGACAGCCTGGCGTTGGCTAACCGCGGGCTGGCCTATGGCGATGGGCTGTTCGAGACCATCGCTGTGCGGGCCGGGCAGCCGCTGCTGTTCGATCGCCATGTGCAGCGTCTGGCCGTCTCCTGCCAGCGTCTGGGCATAGAGGCTGACCTGGCGTTGATCCGCGCTGAAATGACCCGCTTTGCCAGGCAGCTGGATGCCGGTGTGATGAAGCTGATCCTCACGCGTGGCGACAGCCAGCGCGGTTATGCACCGGCTGCCGGTGCCGCGCCACGTCGTATCCTGCAAGGCTCGCCCGCGCCGGTTTACCCTGCGGGTCACTTTGCACAGGGGGTTCGTCTTTACGAATGCCAGACCCGCCTGGCCGAGCAGCCCCTGTTGGCCGGTATCAAGCATCTCAACCGGCTGGAGCAGGTGCTGGCCCGCGCCGAATGGCAAACGCCGGAGTTTGCCGAAGGGCTGATGCGCGACACCAGCGGCCGCCCGGTCGAAGGGGTGTACAGCAACCTGTTTGTGGTGCGTGACGGACGGCTTATCACGGCTGATCTGCTGCGCTGTGGGGTGGCCGGTGTCATGCGTGCCGAATTGCTCGATCAGGCACCAACCCTGGGGATCGCTGTCGAAGTCCGCGACCTGTCGATGTCCGACCTGGAGCAGGCGGACGAACTCTTTGTTTGTAACAGCGTATATGGCATCTGGCCGGTTCGCGGCTTTGCTCAGCTGAACTGGCCGGTCGGGCCGCTCACCCGTAGAATGCAGGCTGTTGCGTACGCACTTCTGGGTAGCTGATTCGTGATTCGAAAATTACTGGTTTTGCTGGAAACCGCTGTGGTCGTGGGGGTTCTGGTGCTGGGCTATGGCATCTGGCGACAGAACCAGGCATTGCATCAACCGCTCAACGTTGCCCAAGAGCAGTTGCTCGATGTGCCGAGCGGCTCCAGCCCTTCGGGCGTGCTCAATCGCCTGGAAGCCGACGGGGTGATCAACGACGCATTCCTGCTGCGCCTCTACTGGCGTTTCAATCTGGCCGGCCAGCCGTTGCACAGCGGTGAGTACCGCATGACGCCGGGCATGAGTGTGCAGGACCTGTTCGGGGTCTGGAAACGCAAGGAAGTGGTGCAATACACCATTACTCTGGTTGAGGGCTGGAATTTCCGCCAGGTGCGCAGCGCCCTGGAGCGCCAGCCCAAGTTGGGACAGACCCTGGCCGGGCTCAGTGACAGTGAGCTGATGGCGCGCCTGGGGTATCCGGATATATTTCCTGAAGGTCGCTTCTTTCCTGATACCTATCACTATGTGCGTGGCATGACCGATGCCGAGTTGCTCAAGCAGGCCTACAAACGCCTGGAGCTGGTGCTGGACGAAGAGTGGCGCCAGCGTGCCCCGGATCTTCCGTACAGCGATCCTTATCAGGCGCTGATCATGGCGTCTTTGGTAGAGAAAGAGACCGGCGTGCCGCAAGAGCGCGGCCAGATCGCCGGGGTGTTCGTGCGCCGTATGCAGATCGGCATGTTGCTGCAGACCGACCCGACCGTCATCTATGGCATGGGCGAGCGCTACAACGGCAAGATCACCCGAGCTGATCTGCGTGAACCCACGCCCTACAACACCTATGTGATTTCCGGTTTGCCACCGACCCCGATTGCCCTGGCCGGGCGTGAAGCGATTCATGCGGCTCTGCAGCCGGTGCCGGGGCGTAGCCTGTACTTCGTGGCCAAGGGCGATGGTAGTCATGTGTTTTCTGTCAATCTGGACCAGCACAATGCGGCGGTGCGTGAGTATCAGCTCAAGCGCCGCACCGATTATCGCTCCAGCCCGGCACCGCTGCCCTCTGCTGACGAATCCACCCCGGTACAGACCGACCCCGTCCAGGCGCCTGACGCGCCCGACAGTGAGTCGTCTGCCCAATGAATTTCAAGGACTGCCTGTGACTGGCCTGTTTATTACCCTCGAAGGGCCGGAAGGCGCCGGTAAAAGTACCAATCGTGATTTTCTCGCCGAGCAATTACGCGCTCGTGGTGTAGATGTCGTGCTGACCCGAGAGCCTGGCGGCACGCCGCTGGCTGAGCGGATTCGGGAAATCCTCCTGGCGCCCAGCGACGAGGTCATGCACGCCGACGCTGAGTTGCTGCTGGTTTTCGCGGCCCGTGCCCAGCATCTGGCTGAGGTGATTCGCCCGGCGCTGGACCGGGGCGCGGTGGTGCTCTGTGACCGTTTTACGGATGCCACATACGCCTATCAAGGCGGCGGGCGCGGCCTGTCGCAAGAGCGCATCGTGACCCTTGAGCAGTTCGTCCAGGGTTCGCTGCGCCCTGACCTGACGCTGGTTTTCGATCTGCCGGTGGAGATTGGCCTGTCCCGTGCTGCGGCGCGTGGCCGGCTGGATCGTTTCGAGCAGGAAGGCCGTGACTTTTTCGAAGCTGTACGCGGTGCCTATTTGCAGCGCGCTGCTGCAGCGCCTGAGCGTTACCAGTTGATTGATGCCGCCCAGCCGCTGGCTGAGGTTCAGGCGTCATTGTCCGCCCTGCTGCCGGGCTTGCTGGAGCGCTGCCGTGGCTGAGGCCTATCCGTGGCAGGCGGCGCTCTGGCAGCAACTGGCCGGTCGTACGCAACACGCGCATGCTTATCTGCTGCACGGCCCGGCCGGTATTGGCAAGCGCGCCCTGGCGGAGCGGTTGATGGCGTTTCTGTTGTGCCAGCGACCCGCGCCGCAGGGTGCCTGTGGGCAGTGCAAATCCTGCCAGTTGCTGGCCGCCGGTAGCCACCCGGACAACTTCGTGCTTGAGCCTGAAGAAGACGACAAGCCGATCAAGGTCGATCAGGTCCGTGAGCTGGTCAACTTCGTGGTGCAGACCGCGCAGATGGGCGGGCGCAAGGTGGTGCTGGTCGAGCCGGTGGAGGCGATGAACATCAATGCGTCCAATGCCGTTTTGAAAAGCCTCGAAGAGCCCTCGGGCAATACCGTGCTGCTGCTGGTCAGCCACCAGCCCAGCCGTCTGCTGCCGACCATCAAGAGCCGCTGCGTGCAACAGGCTTGCCCGTTGCCCGGTGAGGCGGCCAGTCTGCAATGGCTCAGTGCCGCCTTGCCGGACGGGGACGCGCAATTGCGCAACGACCTGCTGGCACTGGCTGCCGGTTCGCCATTGCTGGCCCTCAAGCTGCACGGGCAGGGCGTCATTGAGCAGCGTGCGCTGGTCGTTGACGGGGTCAAGAAGCTGCTCAAGCAGCAGCTATCGCCGACCCAGCTCGCCGAGGGATGGAAAGATGTTCCCCTGTTGCTGCTGTTCGACTGGTTTTGCGATTGGGCGCATCTGATCCTGCGTTACCAGATGACTGAGGATGAAAACGGTCTCGGGCTGGCTGACATGCATAAGGTGGTGCAGTATCTGGCGCAGAAGTCGCCGCGTGGCAAAGTGCTGGGGATGCAGGACTGGGTGCTCGCCCAGCGCCAGAAAGTCATGGGCAAGGCCAATCTCAACCGTGTGCTGCTGCTTGAGGCACTGCTGGTGCAGTGGGCAGCGCTACCCGGACAAGGGTAGACTCAGCGCTGAACGTTATTCCAAGGAGATGCAATGAGCCTGCCGATCAATCCTGGTCCGCGTAACGGCATCCTGTCCCTGACCATCAAGGACAAGTCCGTGCTCTACGCCGCCTATATGCCGTTCATCAAGCATGGCGGGTTGTTCATTCCGACCCCCAAGAATTACAAGCTGGGCGATGAAGTGTTCATGCTCCTGAACCTGATGGACGAGCCGGAAAAAGTCCCGGTCGCCGGCAAAGTCATCTGGGTCACCCCCAAAGGCGCTCAGGGCAATCGCACCGCCGGTGTCGGTGTGCAGTTCAACGACGGTGACAATACTGCCCGCAACCTGATCGAAACCTACCTGGCCGGTGCCCTGAAGTCCGACCGCCCCACCCATACGATGTGACTGTGCCTTATTCATGCTTGTAGATTCTCATTGCCATCTGGACCGCCTCGACCTGACCCAGCATCAGGGTTCTCTGGATGCCGCGCTGCAAGCGGCGCGTGACCAGGGGGTAGGTCATTTTCTGTGCATCGGTGTCAGCGCTGACAACGCCGCAACGGTCAAGGCGCTGGCTGAGCGCTATGCCGATGTCGACTGTTCGGTGGGCGTTCATCCGCTGGACCTCAAACCCGGCGAGGAGCCTGCACTGCAATGGCTGCTCCGGGAGCTGGATCACCCGCGGGTGGTGGCCATCGGTGAAACCGGCCTGGATTACCATTACGAGCCTGAGGCGGCCGAACTGCAGCAGGCGTCGTTTCGCCTGCACCTGGAGGCCGCACGGATTACCGGCAAGCCGGTGATCGTGCATACCCGCGCGGCGCGCAGCGATACTCTGCAGTTATTGCGTGAGGCGGCATTGCCTCAGGCCGGCGTGCTGCATTGCTTCACTGAAGACTGGGAAATGGCCAAAGCCGCTCTGGATCTGGGGTTTTATATCTCGTTGTCGGGCATCGTCACCTTCCGCAATGCTGATGCGTTGCGTGATGTGGCCCGTCAGGTTCCGGCCGACCGGTTGCTGGTCGAGACTGACTCTCCTTACCTGGCGCCGATACCTTACCGTGGCAAACCCAACTTGCCGCAATATGTGCGTGAAGTCGCCCAGTTTCTGGCCATGCTGCGCGGTGAAAGCTACGAGCGCTTCGCTGAGCAGACCACCGATAACTTCGCCCGGTTGTTTCCTCTGGCCCACTTGCAGCGTTGAGGCCAGACAAAAACAGCAGGCAAAAAGAAACCCGGATTCTGGGGGGTGAAACCGGGTCAAGACCATTAGGAGTAAAACAAAGGCATGCCATCCATGAATGCCTTTATCGGTGCGGCATTTGGGGGGAATGCGTACCAACGCTTTAAGTATTGATGAGAATACCTGGCCTGCCAGTCGCCATTGGTCATTTTTTAAACAGTTTTGGAATACTAAAACCGTTATTGAGTGCCTGATTGATGTATAGGGTTGGGCAACCTTGATGGGCGGCCACTGTGTCCGGCGGTTTGTGCCGCAAGTGCCAGCCTTGCAGGGCAGGGGGGGCGAAATGCAGACAGCGGGTGCTCGACAAGATGGATGAACAGTGCATTTTCGCGCCAATTAGGCATAATACCCGGCTTCGATTTTGAGCCTTGCAGACCCTCTCACTATGCAAAAAGAACCTCGAAAGGTCCGTGAATTTCGCCGCCGTGAACAGGAAATTCTCGACACCGCACTGAAGCTTTTTCTGGAGCAGGGTGAGGACAGTGTCACTGTCGAGATGATCGCCGACGCGGTCGGGATCGGCAAAGGGACGATCTACAAGCACTTCAAGTCCAAGGCCGAGATCTATCTGCGGCTGATGCTTGATTACGAGCGCGATCTCAACGAATTGCTGCACTCGGCCGATGTCGATCGTGACAAGGAGGCGCTGTCACGGGCCTACTTCGAGTTCCGCATGCGCGACCCGCAGCGTTACCGGTTGTTCGACCGCCTCGAAGAGAAAGTGGTCAAGGGCAACCAGGTGCCGGAAATGGTCGAAGAGCTGCACCGCATTCGTGCCTCTAACTTTGAGCATCTGACCTTGCTTATCAAGGGGCGTATCAACGAAGGCAAGCTCGAAGATGTCCCGCCATACTTCCATTATTGTGCCGCCTGGGCATTGGTCCACGGCGCTGTGGCGCTGTACCACTCGCCGTTCTGGAGCAATGTGCTCGAAGATCAGGAAGGCTTTTTCCAGTTCCTGATGGACATCGGCGTGCGCATGGGCAACAAACGCAAGCGTGACCCTGAGCTGGCTGTTGAAGTAAAACCCGACCCTGCGGCGAAATGAGTTTCCTGCCGGGTAGGTGAAAATGGCGCGGAAGCTGCATCCGACGGCCATTCGCCGGTTTTTCGTCACCGGTTTTTGGGAGAGTAATGATGCGTAGCCTGATTCTGCTGCTGGCGCTTGTCGCGCTTGGTGGCTGCATGAAAGTCAGCGACATGGCCGATGGCGTTCACGAGCAGTTCAGCGATGCCGGGCTGCTCGATCACAGCCAGACCCGGCGGACCAGTAACTTTCGCCTGCAGCCCGACTCCTTTATCTATATCGCTCAAGCGGCCTTCGTGCCGCCAGGCAGGGCTTATCCGCGTCCTAACGTAGTGGCCGAAGAGGCTTTCAATAACTTCATCGAGTTCTTTCCTCTGGTGCGCCGTGCCCGTGCCCCGGTGGGTCTCGATCAAGCCTTGAGCGAAGCCCGCAGTGCTGGTGCGCACTACCTGTTGTATACCCGTTTCGCCCGTGCTGACGACCGGATAGGCACTTGGGACCAGTGGGCTGATGAAGAAGCGCTGGATCGCTTTGGCATCGACAGCGGGGTCATTCAGATGATGCTGATCGAAACCTCCACGCAATACTTGATCGACAGCGCACGAATCCGCAGTCGTGGCGGTTTGCTGACGCTTTACGACACCCGTCCCGAAGATTTGCTTGGTCCGCCCATGGAGCAATATGCTCGTGGCTTGATAGGTGTCTCTCGATAGGACCGGTATGAGCGATTCAGGCAAGACCTCCGACCTGCTGGCGCAACTCCCCAAAGGCCGGGGGCCTGCGCCGGTGCATCTGTGGAATCCGGCATTTTGTGGCGATATCGATATGCGTATCGCCCGTGACGGCACTTGGTACTACCAGGGGTCGCCGATTGGCCGCAAGCCCATGGTCCAGCTGTTTTCCAACATCATCCGTCGCGATGGCGATGACTACTTTCTGGTCACACCGGTAGAAAAGGTCGGCATCCAGGTGGATGACGCGCCTTTTGTGGCCATCTCTCTCAGTGTCAGCGGGGCGGGCGAGCGCCAGATTCTGAGCCTGGTCACCCACGTCGATGATCAGGTCGAGATCGGCCCGCAACATCCGCTGCGGGTCGAAACCGACCCAGTCACCCTTGAACCGGCCCCTTATGTGCTGGTGCGCGCCAATCTGGAGGCGCTGCTGCATCGCAATGTCTTCTATCAACTGGTCGACCTGGCCGTGTCTGCCGAATTGGACGGCCAGCGCTGGTTGGGGGTGTGGAGCCATGGTGTGTTTTTTCCTATTGGCCCAGAGCCATGAAAGCAGTCTAGAGCGGGCAGCCTTGATTGCCTGGCATCCGTGGCGCGGGTAAAGTGCCGCTCCCCATTTTTCCCTGAGGTTTATGCATGAGTCAGCCCTTTGCTATCGCCGTGATCGGCGCCACCGGAACCGTGGGCGAAACCATCGTCCAGATTCTTGAGGAGCGCGACTTTCCACTGAGCGAATTGCATTTGCTGGCCAGTGCCGAATCGTCAGGTACCTCGTTGCCATTCAAAGGCAAGAATCTGCGTGCGCGGGAAGTGGACGCGTTTGACTTTTCCAGAGTCGGCCTGGCGTTTTTTGCCGCAGGCGCTGCGATCAGTCGCAGTTTTGCGCCGCGTGCCCTGCAGGCGGGCTGTTCGGTCATTGATTTGTCCGGCGCCTTCGATCACCAGCAGGCATCGCTGCTGGTGCCGGAAATCAACGCCGCGCAGCTTGCTCGCCGCTCTGCGCCACTGTTGTTGAGCAATCCGGGCTCGGCGGCGACGGCGTTGGCTCTGGTGTTGGCGCCGCTGCGCGAGGTACTGGATATCCAGCGCGTCGATGTGACGGCCTGCATGGCAGTCTCGACCTTGGGGCGTGAGGGTGTCAGCGAGCTGGCGCGGCAGACCGCCGAGTTGCTCAACATGCGGCCTCTTGAACCGCGGTTTTATGATCGCCAGGTGGCTTTTAACCTGCTTGCCCAGGTCGGTACGCCGGATGAGCACGGTCATGCGCCGCAAGAAAAACGTCTGGTCAGCGAGTTGCGCGAATTGCTGGCGCTGCCTTTACTCAAGGTCTGCGCTACTTGTATCCAGGTGCCGGTATTTTTCGGCGACAGTTTCAGCATATCGCTGCAAACCGCTCAGGATGTCGACCTGGCGTTGGTCAACAAGCGCCTGGATGCCGCGCCGGGCGTGGAGTTGGTCGATGCCGGAGATTACCCGACCCCGGTGGGCGATGCGGTAGGGCAGGATGTGGTGTATGTCGGCCGGGTGCGCCGCGGTATCGACGATTCACGCCAGCTCAGCCTGTGGCTGACTTGCGACAATGTGCGCAAAGGTGCGGCGCTCAATGCTGTGCAAGTGGCTGAGTTGTTGATAAAAGGCCATGTGTAAAAGATACTTGGCAACGATTTGTATAATGATTCTAGCGGCAACACGCCTTACTCCGGTTTCGGAGAGTCTTCAAACAAGGGATGGGCTATGGTTCAGGTTCGTAAACTGGTAGTAGCGATTGCTGCGGCTTCGGCGCTGTCGTCGGGTGCAGTACACGCTTTGGGGCTCGGCGAGCTGTCGGTCAAATCGACCCTGAACCAGCCGCTGGTGGCTGAAATCGAGCTGACCGATGCCCGTGGCATCAATGCTTCGCAACTGGTACCCAGTCTGGGAACCACGGCAGATTCCTCTCAGGCAGGGGTCACCCGCCAGGCTTTCCTTAATGACCTGACCTTTACCCCGGTGATCAACCCCGGTGGCAAGAGCGTGTTGCGCGTCACCTCCAGCAAGCCGGTGACCGACCCTTATGTAAAATTCCTGGTTCAGGTGCTGTCGCCCAACGGTCGTGCCCAGCGCGAATACAGCCTGTTGCTCGACCCGCCGCGCTTCTCTTCCGAAACGGCTGCGTCAGCGCCTGCTCCGGCCCCGGCCCCGGCCGCAGCGCCTGTGCAACTGCCTGCGGTCGCCCCGGCGGCGACCGTGCAGGCGCCTGCCGCACAACCGCCCGCCGCCCCGCCGCCCGCGCCTGCCCAGCCCGCACTGCCGCCGCCGACAGTAGACAAGCCCGAGCAGTACGTGACCAGCAACAACGACACGTTGTGGGAGATCGCAGCCAAGGTACGCAATGGCGGCAGCATTCAACAGACCATGCTGGCGATCCAGGCGTTGAATCCGGACGCTTTCATTGGTGGCAACATCAACCGCCTCAAGCGTGGTCAGGTGCTGCGCCTGCCGACGGCTCAACAGGCCACCGCGCTGCCGCAAGGCCAGGCGATTGCCGAAGTGGCCCGGCAGTATCAGGCCTGGCGTGACGGGCGCCGCAGTGCAGCCGGTCAGCGTCAGGTCGACGCGACCCGGCGTGCCGGCACCGGAGCTGCGCCAGCCCGGGTCGAGACCCCTGACAATCTCAGCCTGGTCGCGGCCAATAAGGCGCCTGGCAGCAAGGGCGCGGCGACTGACAATGATCTGGCCAACAAGCTGGCTGTTACCCAGGAGGCGCTGGACACCTCGCGGCGCGACAACGCTGAACTCAACAGTCGCCTGACCGACCTGCAAAGCCAGTTGGACAAGCTGCAGCGGTTGATGGAACTCAAGAATGATCAGTTGGCCAAGATGCAGGCTGCCGGTGCCGGTGCCGGTGCCGCACCAGCGGTCAGCCCGCCATTGCCGGCTGCAGCCGTCGATGCCAGTGGCGCGCCGATCAAGCCGATAGGCGAGCTGGCCCCTGAAGATGCGCTGGCAGCCAGTGCTGCCCAATCTGCTGCAGCGCCTGCCGAACAGCCGCTGGCGGTAGAGCCGGTGGCTGCCCAGGAAGAAACCGATCCGTTCAAGGCTATCCTTGAAAACCCGATCTTGCTGGGGCTTATCGGTGGCGCGGCCTTGCTGTTCCTGGCCCTGCTGCTGTTGTTCCTGGCGCGGCGTAACAGGGCCAGGGCCGAGGAAGAAAAACACCGCAATATGGCCCGTGCACTGGCTGAAGAGTCGCAGTTTGTCTCTGACATGGACCTGAACGCCTCTTCGGACAGCTTCGACAGCCTGGTGACGCCGTCGCCGAGCTACACCATGGCCCCGGCTGCCGTTGCCGCGGCTGCCGCCAATGCTTCGCGTGAGCGACCGACCGACCCGCTGGTGCAGGCCGAGATTCATATCGCTTACGGCCGTATGAACCAGGCCGTGGAGTTGCTGGAAGAGTCCTTGAAAGAGACTCCCGAGCGCGACGATATTCGTCTGAAACTGATGGAAATCTACGCCGAACAAGGCAACAACAAGGCGTATGCCGCGCACGAGCGCAAGCTGGTGGCGGCGGGAAAGCTTCAAGCTGAGGTCGAGCAGCAAAAAGACGATCACTCGACCAAGGGTGTAGCGCAGGCGCCGACACCGGCGCCTGTGACCGAGCTGGCCAAACCTGCCGAGCCTGCGCCTGCTTCTGTGGCGCCGGTGGCGGCCGTGGCAGCCGCTGCGGCGGCCACGTCTGCGGCGGCGATCGCGGCGGAGCTGGATGCCAAATATCTGGAAGAGCTGCTGGCTGATGATGAGCCGGCAGCGGCCGAGGCGGAGCCTGCCCTGGAGGCAGAGCCCGAGCCGGAGCCCGAAGCAGAGCCTGTGATAGCGGCGGCGGATGACGATTTTGATCTGAGCCTGGACGAGTTCGAGGCGGCTGCCACTGACGAGGTGGTGACGGTTGACGATCTTGATGACCTGCTCAATGACGGCGGCTTCGAATCCGAGCCGCTGACGGCTGTCGAGGATGACCCGCTGGCCGAGTTGCTCGACGCCGAGCCGCTGTCGCCGGTGGTGGCTGAAGATGACCCGCTGGCCGATCTGCTCGATGCTGAGCCGCTGCCGCCGGTGGTGGCTGAGGCGCAAGAGCCGCTGGACGAGTTCGATCTGAACCTGACCCAGGAGGAGGCTGCGCTCAAGACTGAGGACGATCTGCTTCTGAGTCTGGGTGAAGAACCACTGGATCTGGGGCTGAGCAGCGCTGACAGCCTGGGGCATGACCTTGAGCTGCCGGAAGACTTCGATCTGTCGCTGGCCGATGAAATCGAAACTGACCAGGCCACCGAGGCATTCGCTTCGGAGATCGACGACGTCAACGCCGAGCTTGATCGTCTGTCTCAGGATCTGGAAAGCCCGCCACTCGACACGCCAAGCTTCACTGCCAGTGATGCCGCTGCGCTGGAAGACGACCTGGAGTTCGATTATCTGTCCGGTACTGACGAGGCTGCGACCAAGCTGGATCTGGCGCGGGCCTACATCGACATGGGTGATGCCGAGGGCGCGCGCGATATCCTCGGTGAAGTGGTCACTGAAGGCGATGACGTGCAGAAAAATGAAGCCCGGGAAATGCTCGCCCGGCTGGCCTGAGCCTGCTCGCGGTGAGCGATCCGCCTGATCTGGCGGATTGCTCGCTGCGTGCGCTGGCGTCTTTGCCCGACAGCCTTATAATGGCCGCCCTTTTCGCAACCCACGGGCTGTAACTCCTTGGCGAACATAGACAACCCGGCCGCCGAGATGGCTGCCGAGGGCTTTCACCGCGTCGCGCTAGGCGTCGAATACAAAGGCTCGCGCTACAACGGCTGGCAGCGTCAGGCCAGTGGCGTGCCCACCGTACAAGAAACACTGGAAAATGCTCTGGGCAAGGTCGCTGCATCCCCGGTCACCTTGCTGTGTGCCGGGCGCACTGATGCCGGTGTGCATGCCTGCGGTCAGGTGGTGCATTTCGATACGCAAACAGAGCGCTCGGAAAAAGCCTGGATCATGGGCGCCAATGCCAGCCTGCCACATGACATCAGCGTGACCTGGGCAAAGGTCATGCCGGCACACTTTCATGCGCGCTTCAAGGCCAAGGCCAGGCGCTACCGCTATGTGATCTACAACGATCAGATTCGCCCGGCGCATATGGGTGAGGAAGTAACCTGGAACTATCGTCCGCTGGATGTCGAGCGCATGGCCGAGGCCGCCCAGTATCTGGTCGGTACCCACGATTTCAGCGCGTTTCGCGCCGGCCAGTGCCAGGCCAAATCGCCGATCAAGCAGATGCATCACCTGCGCGTCAGTCGTCACGGCAAGATGATTGTCATTGATGTACGGGCCAGTGCGTTCCTGCATCACATGGTGAGAAACATTGCCGGTGTGCTGATGACCATCGGTGCTGGCGAGCGCCCGGTGGAGTGGATCAATGAAGTGCTGCAGAGTCGGGTGCGGCGTAACGGCGGCGTGACTGCGCACCCCTTTGGCCTGTATCTGGTTGAGGTCGAGTATGCCGATGAATTCGGTCTGCCGCAGCGTTACATCGGTCCGCATTTTCTGACCGGTTTCGCTGGCCTTGAAGGCTGACGGCTGAACCTGCATTTGTTACCATCCGGGACTTTGCGCAAGGACTGAGGTTTCGTCATATGTCAGCCGTTCGCAGCAAGATCTGCGGGATTACCCGTCTGGAGGATGCATTGGCGGCCGTTGAGGCGGGTGCCGACGCGCTGGGCTTCGTGTTCTACGCGCCCAGCCCGCGTGCGGTCAGCGTGCAGCAGGCCAGGGCGATCATTGCCGGCCTGCCGCCCTTCGTGACCACGGTTGGCCTGTTCGTCAACGCCAGTTCCTGTGAATTGAACGAAACCCTCGATGCATTGCCGCTGGATCTGTTGCAATTCCATGGTGATGAATCACCCGAGGCATGCGACGGCTATCACCGGCCTTTCATCAAGGCATTGCGGGTCAAGCCGGGTGACGATATCGCCGCCGCCTGCCGGGCTTATGGCAAAGCCAGCGGCATCCTGCTTGATGCTTATGTGCCGGGTGTGCCCGGTGGCACGGGGGAGCGCTTCGACTGGTCATTGATTCCCCATGATCTGTCCAGGCCGATCATCCTGGCTGGCGGTCTTGACGCGGGTAACGTGGCGCAGGCCATTGCTCAGGTCAGGCCCTATGCGGTGGATGTCAGTGGCGGGGTAGAGCGCAGTAAAGGCATAAAGGATCACGACAAGGTGCGGGCTTTCATGCGTGCGGTGCGTGAAGCCTGATGTGACGGCGTGGCAGCTGCCGCCGTCCATTAGCCTGTCCCGGTAATGAACATGTGCGGGCTGAATTGATTAACCGGACGCTTTTGCGTCGGGTGCGGTTTCAAGTATTACGGCTGAGAGGGGCAGGTCTGGCCAGGTGCCGACCGCAGGCTGTCCTTGCTCGTCACTTTTTACACATTTAGCCAAGGGCGGGTGCCGGGCGTTACAACGCCGGGTGCTGGAGCCGAATCGGCACTGGAGAAAGAAAGCATGAGCAACTGGCTGGTAGACAAACTGATCCCTTCGATCATGCGTTCAGAGGTCAAGAAAAGCTCGGTCCCTGAGGGGCTGTGGCACAAGTGCCCATCCTGTGAAGCCGTGCTGTATCGCCCTGAACTGGAAAAGACCCTGGACGTCTGCCCCAAGTGCGACCACCACATGCGTATCGGTGCGCGTAACCGGCTGAACATCTTCCTGGACGCCGAAGGTCGCAATGAGCTGGGTGCTGACCTGGAGCCGGTAGACCGTCTCAAGTTCCGCGATGGCAAGAAGTACAAGGATCGCCTGACCGCTGCACAAAAGCAGACCGGTGAAAAAGACGCGCTGATTTCCATGAGCGGGACCTTGCTGGGCATGCCGATCGTGGTCTCGGCGTTCGAGTTCTCCTTCATGGGCGGCTCGATGGGTGCGATCGTTGGCGAGCGCTTTGTGCGTGCGGCCAATTATGCCCTTGAGCACCGTTGCCCGATGGTCTGCTTCTCGGCCTCCGGCGGTGCGCGGATGCAGGAAGCGCTGATCTCGCTGATGCAGATGGCCAAGACCTCGGCGGTGCTGGCGCGGCTGCGTGAAGAAGGCATTCCGTTCATTTCGGTGCTGACCGACCCGGTCTACGGCGGCGTTTCCGCCAGCCTGGCCATGCTGGGTGATGTGATTGTCGCTGAGCCCAAGGCGCTGGTTGGCTTTGCAGGCCCGCGAGTGATTGAGCAGACCGTACGTGAAAAGCTGCCTGAAGGCTTCCAGCGCAGCGAGTTCCTCATCGAGCACGGCGCCATCGACATGATCATTCCGCGCATTGAACTGCGCGAGCGTCTGGGTCGCTTGCTGGCGCAGATGATGAACCTGCCATCGCCAAAGGCTGACAAGCCGGTTCTGGAAGTGGTCGAGATTACTCCGGCTCCGACTCCGGCAACCGCATGACACAGCGGACCCTGGGTCAATGGCTGGCCTATCTGGAGCAACTGCACCCGTCGGCCATCGACATGGGGCTGGACCGTGCCCGGCAAGTCGCCGGTCAGTTGGGCCTGAGTCGTCCGGCGCCCAGAGTGATCACGGTGACCGGCACCAACGGCAAGGGTTCGACCTGTGCGTTTCTGGCGGCACTGTTGCAGGCTCAGGGTCTGAAAGTGGGTGTCTACAGTTCGCCGCACCTGCTGCACTATAACGAGCGGGTGCAAGTGCAAGGCGTACAGGTCAGCGATGCTCAATTGTGCGAGGCCTTTGTTGCTGTCGAGGCGGCGCGTGGTGATATCACCCTGACCTACTTTGAAATGGGCACGCTGGCGGCATTCTGGCTGTTCGAACAGGCCGGGCTTGACGCTGTGGTGCTGGAAGTCGGGCTGGGCGGGCGTCTGGATGCGGTCAATCTGGTCGACGCTGATCTGGCGCTGGTCACCAGTATCGGTCTGGACCATGCCGACTGGTTGGGCAATACCCGTGAGTCAGTAGCGTTCGAGAAGGCCGGCATCTTGCGTGCTGGCAAACCGGCGCTGTGTGGCGATCTTGATCCGCCTGCACCCTTGCTGGAGCAGGCCGCAGCGCTCAACTGCCCATTTTTGTTACGCGGTCGGGATTTCAGCGTCGCTATCGACGTCAATGCCTGGTCCTGGCAAGGAGTGAATGGGGCAGGGCAGCCGCTGGTGCTGACTGATCTGCCGCTACTCGATCTGCCGATGGAGAATGCCGCGCTTGCATTGCAAGCCTATGCCTTGCTCGATCTGCCATGGCAGCCCGGGGTGTTGGCCGAGGCGCTGAGCGGTACCCGGATTGTCGGTCGGCTTGACCGACGGGTGCTGCGCTGGAAAGGCAAAACCCTCAATCTATTGCTGGATGTCGGGCACAACCCTCACGCTGCGCGTTTTCTGGCGCAACGGCTTGTCCAGCGTCCGGTGCCAGGCAAGCGCCTGGCGGTGTTCGGTCTGTTGGGCGACAAGGATCTCGAAGGCGTGGTTGCCGAGCTGGTGGCGGGGGTCGCGCATTGGGCTGTGACGCCGTTGCCAACCCCGCGTAGCACGCCGGTTGAGCAATTGCAGGCCTGCTTGCAGAACCTTGGTGCGAGCGTGACGTCCTATCAGAACGTGGCCCAGGCACTGTTGGCACAGTGTGAGCAGGCGACGGCGGATGACGAGATCCTGTTGTTCGGATCTTTTTACTGCGTGGCCGAAGCGCTTGAATGGCTGGCCGATCACGCTGATTGAGGACTGAAGGTGGCTGCGATGCTGGACAAGGCTTACAAACAGCGGATGGTGGGGGCGTTGGTGCTGATCGCCATTGCGGTCATCTTTCTGCCGATGCTGTTCACCCGTGAAGACGAAACCCGCAGCGTGCGGGTCGATGCGCCTGCTGCGCCCGAAGCCCCGGTGATGCAGCCGGTGCAAATCGAGCCGGTCGCAGTGCCTGAGCCCCAGCAGATCACTCAGGTCGAAACCCCAGCGCCGAGCACGGCGCCGCCATCGCGGCCGATTGCCCCGGCGCCGGCCCAGCAGGCGGCTCCAGCGGCGCCTGCCGCTGCACCTGTGGCCTCCGCACCTGTGGCCAGCGCACCCAAGCCGGCCGTCAAGCCCGCGCCAGCGCCTGCCCAGCCGTCAACGCCTGTTCAGCCGCCTGCGCCGACCCAGGCCAAGGCAGCTGCGCCCAGCGGTGTGGACGCCAACGGCCTGTCGGTCAGTTGGTCGGTTCAATTGGCCAGCATGTCCAATCGGGCCAATGCCGATAACCTGCAAAAGACCCTGCGTGCCCAAGGCTACAACGCTTACATTCGCACCTCCGATGGCGTCAATCGGGTGTTCGTCGGGCCGCTGATCGAGCGTGGCGAAGCCGATCGTCTGCGCGACCAGCTCGACAAACAGCAGAAACTCAAGGGTATCGTGGTGCGTTTCCAGCCGGAACGCGGCTGAACACAGCTGTTTCGAGAAAATTCAGCTCACCGATAATCGCCGCTTACCGACCGGCGGCCGCTCTGTTAAAATGCGCCGCCTTATCCGTCTGCAGGCTGCAACGTGGCACTTACTCCGGTTGACTGGGCGATTCTCGTGATCATCGCCATCTCCGCTTTGATCAGCATCAAGCGCGGCTTCGTCAAGGAAGCTTTGTCGCTGCTGATCTGGATCATCGCAGGCGCAGTCGCCTGGATGTTCGGTGCCGGGCTGTCCCATTATCTGGCCGACTACATCGCCACGCCTTCGATGCGGGTGATCGCCAGTTGCATCATTCTGTTCGTCGCCACCCTGATTGTCGGGGCGATGGTCAATTTTCTCATCGGCGAGCTTATTCGCGTCACCGGGTTGTCCGGGACCGATCGGTTCCTCGGTATGGTATTTGGTGCCGCGCGTGGCGCCCTGCTGATCGTTGTCGCGGTCGGGCTGCTGAGCCTGGGCCCGGTGCAACAGGATCAGTGGTGGCAGGAATCACGCCTGGTGCCGCAGTTTCTCATGGTCGCTGACTGGTCGAAAAACCTGATTGTCGGGATGTCCGGTCAGTGGTCAACCAGCGGCATCGGCATTCCTGCCGAATTGCCGTTCAAGGAGCAGATCCTGTCGCCGGAAATGGCCAAGGATGTGCTCGGTAAATCCAGTTCCACTAAGTAGGGGTTGTGTCGCATGTGTGGCATCGTCGGAATCGTCGGTAAGTCGAATGTCAATCAGGCGCTGTATGACGCGCTCACCGTCCTCCAGCACCGCGGCCAGGATGCTGCCGGTATCGTGACCAGCCATGATGGCCGGTTGTTCCTGCGCAAAGACAACGGTCTGGTGCGCGATGTGTTCCAGCAGCGTCATATGCAGCGTCTGGTCGGGCACATGGGCATCGGCCATGTGCGCTATCCAACAGCCGGCAGTTCGACGTCGGCCGAAGCCCAGCCGTTTTATGTCAACTCGCCGTATGGCATCACCCTGGCGCATAACGGCAACCTGACCAACGTCGAGCAGTTGGCCAAGGAAATCTACGAGTCCGATCTGCGTCATGTGAACACCAATTCCGATTCGGAAGTGCTGCTCAACGTGTTCGCCCATGAACTGGCGGTACGCGGCAAATTGCAGCCGACCGAAGAGGACATCTTCGCCGCCGTGGCTGACGTGCACAAACGTTGCCGCGGTGGGTATGCCGTGGTGGCGATGGTCACCGGCTACGGCATCGTCGGCTTCCGTGACCCGGACGCCATCCGCCCGATCGTGTTCGGCCAGCGTCACACCGACGAAGGCGTCGAGTACATGATCGCCTCCGAAAGCGTCGCCCTCGACGTGCTGGGCTTCACCCTGATCCGTGACCTGGCACCGGGCGAAGCGGTGTACATCACCGACGACGGCAAGCTGTTCACTCGCCAGTGCGCGCCGAACCCACGTTACGCGCCGTGCATCTTCGAGCACGTCTACCTGGCGCGTCCTGACTCGATCATTGACGGTATCTCGGTGTACAAGGCGCGGCTGCGCATGGGCGAGCGCCTGGCGGAAAAAATCCGTCGCGAGCGTCCCGACCACGACATCGACGTGGTCATCCCGATTCCGGACACCAGCCGCACCGCGGCGCTGGAGCTGGCCAACCACCTGGGCGTCAAGTTCCGCGAAGGCTTCGTCAAGAACCGCTACATTGGCCGGACCTTCATCATGCCGGGCCAGGCGGCGCGCAAGAAGTCGGTGCGTCAGAAGCTCAACGCCATCGAGCTGGAATTTCGCGGCAAGAACGTGATGCTGGTCGATGACTCCATTGTGCGCGGCACCACCTGCAAGCAGATCATCCAGATGGCGCGTGAAGCCGGCGCCAAGAATGTCTATTTCTGCTCGGCCGCACCGGCCGTGCGTTACCCGAACGTCTACGGCATCGACATGCCGAGTGCTCACGAACTGATCGCCCACAACCGTACCACCCAGGAAGTGGCTGATCTGATCGGCGCCGACTGGCTGGTCTACCAGGAGCTCAGTGACCTGATTGAAGCGGTCAGTGGCAGCAAGAAGATCAAGATCGATAACTTCGACTGCTCGGTGTTCGACGGCCAGTACGTCACCGGTGATATCGATGAGCACTACCTGAACCGGATCGAAGACGCCCGCAATGACGCGGCCAAGGTCAAGAGCCAGGCCGTCAGCGCGATCATCGATCTGTACAACAACTGATTGACAAGGAAAACGGGCATGGCAGAGCAATGGGATGCAGGCCGGCTGGACAGCGATCTTGAAGGCGTAGGGTTCGACACCCTGGCCGTGCGTGCGGGTCAACACCGCACCCCTGAGAGCGAGCATGGCGACCCGATGTTCTTCACCTCCAGTTACGTGTTCCGTACGGCGGCTGATGCCGCCGCCCGGTTCGCGGGTGAGGTGCCGGGCAACGTCTATTCGCGCTACACCAATCCGACTGTGCGTGCCTTCGAAGAGCGTATTGCTGCTCTTGAAGGCGCCGAACAGGCGGTGGCCACCGCCACCGGCATGGCGGCAATCCTGTCGGTGGTGATGAGCCTGTGCAGCGCCGGCGATCACGTGCTGGTGTCGCGCAGCGTCTTCGGCTCGACCATCAGCCTGTTCGAGAAGTACTTCAAGCGTTTCGGTGTCGAGGTCGACTACGTGCCGCTGGCTGAACTGGCTGGCTGGGATGCGGCGATCAAGCCGAACACCAGGCTGCTGTTTGTCGAGTCGCCATCCAACCCGCTGGCTGAACTGGTCGATATCGCCGCGCTGGCAGAAATCGCCCATGCCAAGGGTGCCTTGCTGGTGGTCGATAACTGCTTCTGTACACCGGCCTTGCAGCAACCGCTGAAGCTGGGTGCCGATGTGGTGGTGCACTCGGCCACCAAGTTCATCGACGGCCAGGGTCGTTGCATGGGCGGTGTGGTTGCCGGACGCAGCGAACAGATGAAAGAAGTGGTGGGCTTCCTGCGCACCGCCGGCCCGACCCTCAGCCCGTTCAACGCCTGGATCTTTCTCAAGGGCCTCGAAACATTGAACCTGCGCATGCGCGCCCACTGTGCCAACGCCCAGGCGCTGGCCGAGTGGCTGGAACAGCAGGACGGTATCGAGAAGGTTCACTATGCCGGCCTCAAGAGCCATCCGCAGCACGAACTGGCCCAGCGCCAGCAGAAAGGCTACGGCGCGGTGGTGAGTTTTGAGGTCAAGGGTGGCAAAGAGGGTGCATGGCGTTTTATCGATGCCACGCGTCTGGTGTCGATCACCGCCAACCTGGGTGATGCCAAAACCACCATTACTCATCCGGGCACGACTTCGCATGGGCGTCTGACCCCGCAGGAGCGTGCCTCGGCGGGTATCAGCGACAGCCTGATTCGTGTCGCAGTCGGCCTGGAAGACGTTGTCGACCTGCAGAACGATCTGGCTCGCGGCCTGGCAGCGCTGTGAGCGAGTGGGCCATGCAGGCTGCCGGGCCGACTAACGGCCGGGTGGCTCTGGTGACCGGCGCTGCACGCGGCATCGGCCTGGGCATTGCCGCCTGGCTGATCAGCGAGGGCTGGCAGGTGGTGCTGGCCGACCTGGACCGCATTCGTGGCAGCAAGGTGGCTGAAAGCCTGGGCGATAACGCGATGTTCGTGGTCATGGACGTGTCCAGCGAAGAACAGGTGGTCGGTGGTGTGGCCAAGGTGCTGCGCCAGTTTGGCCGGCTGGACGCTCTGGTGTGCAACGCGGCAATTTCCGAGCCCCATAACGGTACTCTGGAAAGCCTCAGCCTGGAGCGCTGGAACCGCGCGCTGGGGGTCAACCTGACCGGCCCCATGCTGCTGGCCAAGCACTGTGCGCCGTACCTGCGTGCGCACGGTGGCGGGATCGTCAACCTGACCTCCACCCGTGCCCATCAGTCTGAAGCCGACACCGAAGCCTATGCGGCCAGCAAGGGCGGCCTGCTGGCCTTGACCCATGCACTGGCGGTCAGCCTCGGCCCACAGATCCGGGTCAACGCGGTCAGCCCCGGCTGGATCGACGCCCGCGACCCGTCGGCACGCCGCGCCGAACCGCTGTCTGACCTTGACCACGCTCAGCACCCGGTGGGCAGGGTCGGGACCGTGGAAGACGTAGCCGCGATGGTGAGCTGGCTGTTGTCACGCAACTCAGGCTTCGTGACCGGCCAGGAGTTCGTCATCGATGGTGGCATGAGCCGCAAGATGATCTACGCCGAACAAGCGTAGTACTCAAGCAAATACCTGAACCGGCGCCATGCCGGTTTTTTTATTTGAGTGGCATGGGAACCGGGGTCCTCCAACCCAGCGGCGGGATCTTTTTAAAGGGCTTCCCGGCTCAAGACGGTCCCCGGATTCAACCGTATCTCCCTGATTTGAAAAATATTTCACTCCAGGTGTTGACTTGCATGAGGGGGGTGCGTAAAGTTCGCGGCCTCAGCGAAGCAAAGGGTGATTAGCTCAGCCGGGAGAGCATCTGCCTTACAAGCAGAGGGTCGGCGGTTCGATCCCGTCATCACCCACCATCGTTGAGTTTGAAAGTTGATTCACGAGAACTTTCAAGGTTGTAAAAACCAGGATGAAAGTCCTGCATGCGCAGCGGTAGTTCAGTCGGTTAGAATACCGGCCTGTCACGCCGGGGGTCGCGGGTTCGAGTCCCGTCCGCTGCGCCACTTTATCCAGATCGGGTTCGCCGGGTCTGCGATTGAAACGCCAACTGGCAGTTCAATCATGCCGTGATTCAAACTACCGAAAGTTTGTTTCAGGTTGAAGCAAGAGTTACAAGCGATACGCAGCGGTAGTTCAGTCGGTTAGAATACCGGCCTGTCACGCCGGGGGTCGCGGGTTCGAGTCCCGTCCGCTGCGCCATATCCGGTTCCAGAGCCCTTGAACTCTCTGGAACAAACAAGAAAGCGACCTTAGGGTCGCTTTTTTGTTGTCTGCGATTTTTACCAAGTTGGCGCGAAAAGCCCCTTCCTTCAGGTGGGGGATGAAAGCGCCACCGCGAAGCGGTCATAGGGGTTAAGATCCATAAAACCGCCCTATCCTGTGTTTCATGACTGAAATGAAAGCGACCAGAACCCTCAAGATTCGAGTGCGAGATAAGCATGCAGCGCAGCTGCGTGAAGCTTCTCGTGCTGTGAATTTTGTGTGGAACTACGTAAACGAGTTGAGCCGTCGCTCGATTCGTGAGCGTGGTCGTTTTCTGTCGGCGTTCGACATTCACAAGTACACCAACGGGGCCAGCAAAGACCTGGGACTGCACAGCCAATCGGTGCAGGCTGTTGCCGACGAATATGTCACACGGCGCAAGCAGTTCAAAAAGCGCCAGCTCCGCTGGCGCTGCTCGGGCGGCGCTCGGCGCAGTCTGGGTTGGCTGCCCTTCAAGGTCGGCGCTGCTGTCTGGAAAAACGGCCAGGTCGTCTTCAACAAACAGCACTTCAAGGTCTGGGACAGCTACGGCCTGGCGGGCTTTAAATTCAGATCCGGTAGCTTCAACGAAGACACCCGTGGACGCTGGTATTTCAACGTCGTGGTCGAGGTCGACCGTCAGTTATCGCCAGGCCAGGACGCGGTGGGTATCGACCTCGGACTGAAAACCACGGCCACCTGCAGCGACGGTGATCGCCTTGAAAGCGGCAGGTTCTACCGGGATCTGGAGAGCGCCCTGGGCACGGCCCAGCGCGCCGGCAAGAAGGCCCGTGTGCGGGCGATTCACGCCAAAATTGCGAACCGTCGCAAGGATTGCCTGCATAAGTTCAGCAACGCGCTGGTAGCGCGTTGTGGCGTCATTGTGGTGGGCGATGTGAACTCACTGAAACTCGCGAAAACCAGGATGGCCAAGTCGGTGCTGGACGCCGGCTGGGGCCAATTGAAAACCATGCTGGAATACAAATGCGATCACGCAGGCACGGTTTTCAAGGTTGTCAGCGAGAGAAACACCACCCAAACCTGTTCGAGCTGCAAGCAATTGCCGGACTCGAGGCCCAGAGGTATCGCAGGGCTTGGAATAAGGGAATGGACTTGTTGTGGGTGCGGTGCCACCCACGACCGCGACGTCAACGCCGCAAAGAACATTCTCGCGCTCGGGCATGAGCGTCCAATTGTGGGAATCCCCGCCCTTTAGGGCGGGGAGGATGTCAATGTCCTTCGCCCTTCATGTAACGCAGGGTCATCAGGCTCAGCGCCTTGATGCCAGTGGCAAGGCTCGGATCGTCGACCTGAAAGCCCGGCGAATGAGTCGGCCACACCGGTTTGTCCTGCAGTGCCGGCGGGGTCACCCCCATGCGCATGAACAGCCCCGGAATCTGCCGCGCATACTCGGCAAAGTCATCGGCGCCATAGGTGCCGTTGTCGATCTTCACCGGTGTGCCTGACACCTGTTGCAGGACCGGCAACATGCGTTCAACCAGTGCCGTGTCGTTATGGCCAGAGCGATAACCGCCGGGCAGATACTCCACCGTTGCCGTAGCCCCGGATGCCTGGGCAATGCTTTGCGCGGTATTTCTCATGCGCTTGAGCACATCGTCGCGTTGCTCATCGCTGACCGTGCGTATCGAGCCTTCCAGACGTATCTCGGCCGGGATGATGTTATGGCGGTCGCCGCCCTCCAGGCGGCCCACCGAAATCACCGGCGCTGGAAGCACGCTCAGGTTCGACTGCCGACTGGGAATGGTCTGCCAGGCGAGGATAATCTGCGCTGCCACCGGCACCGGGTCGATCCCGGTCCAGGGAAAGGCCGCATGAGTCTGGCGGCCAGTGATGCGCGCCACGAAGGTGTCGGCCGAGGCGGTGGTGCGTGCCTTGCTCAGGGTAAAGGTGCCGGCAGTGCCGGCGGTGACGTGAATGCCGAAAATCACCTCCGGTGCCGGCGCCTGCAATACGCCCTGTTTGATCATCAGCGCGGCGCCGCCTTGCTCGCCCAGTGGCGGGCCCTCTTCGGCGGGCTGGAAAATCAGCTTCAGGGTGCCGGGCAGCGCGTCGCGGTGTGCGGCCAGCACTTCGGCCACGCCGATCGCCATGGCCATATGCGCGTCGTGACCGCAGGCATGCATCACCCCGACGTCCTTGCCACGGCTGCGCAGGTCATTGCCTTCGTCCTTGGCGCGCAGCGTCGAGGCATAGGCCAAACCGGTCTGTTCGGTGAGCGGCAGGGCATCGAGCTCGGCGCGGATGGCCACCACCGGTCCGGGCTGGCCGCCTTTGAGCACGCCGACCACACCGGTATGGGCAACCCCGGTCTGCACCTCGAAGCCCAGCTCGCGCAGGCGCCGGGCGATGCGTTCGGCGGTCTTGAACTCGCGATTGCCTAGCTCGGGGTGGCGGTGAATGGCATGGCGCAGTTCGATCACGCCGGGCAGCAATGTGTCGACCTGGGCCGGCAGATCAGCCCAGGGATCGCCGCTGCCTGCGCAGGCCTGAGTGCCGATGGCCAGCCAGAGCAGGCTCAGCGCCAGCAGCGGTTTAATAGGTGAACGCGATGGGTGGATAGTTGCCATTGAGCAGGTAGTCTCCGATGGCCTTGTACTTATAGGCCACTGCATCGTGGGTGGTGTGGGTGCGGGCGTTGCGCCAGTGACGGTCGAAGTTGTAGCGGTTCTGAGTGGTTGCGGCGCCGCCTACCTCATACAGCCGCTCGCAGACATGCAGGGCGGCGCGGGTCGACGCGATCTTGGCTTCGGCCACGGCAATCGAGGAGCGCGCCAGAATGGCGTCAAGCTCTGCGCCTTCGGCCAGGCCTTGCAACTGGGTGACGGCGGCGGTCTGTACCGCACCGGCGGCTTTTTCCACCAGCGCCTGGGCACCATGGATGGTGGCCGACAGCTCGCCAATGGTGTGCAGGATGTACGGATCGTTGCTGGCCTTGTCGACGCCGCTTTCGCGCACCGGGCGCACGCCGCTGCGTGCCCAGGCGATGGCGTCGTCCAGCGCCGCCAGGCCAATCCCGACGTCCAGCGCGCAGTGGATGAGCTGGGCGCTGGCGCCGATGTAGTTGCGCCGCTGATACCACTGCGCCAGCGGGATGACCTGATCGGGGTGCACCGGCACGTTCTCCAGCAGGGTGCTGCCGCTGGCGGTGGTGCGCTGGCCCATGCCGTCCCAGTCGTCGAGCAGGCTGATGCCGGGGGTGTCGGCGGGCAGCATCACATACACGGCCTGGCCGGCTTCATCCACGGCCTGGATTTTCAGCAGGTCGGCGAACAGGCAACCGGTGCTGTAGAACTTGCTGCCGTTGAGCAGCAGTTGCTCGCCCTGGCGTTGCAGCCGGGTGTGGATTTCGCCGCGAAAGGTGCCGCTGCGTTCGGCGATGGCTCCGGACGACAGCTTGCGGTCGACAAAGGCACCGAGGTATTCGCGCTGCTGGCGCTCATTGGCGATCAGCCGCAGATGCTCGACCGTGGCGAAATGCGGGAACAGTGCCTGGGCCACGCTGGGGTCGGCCTTGGCCAGGGCCATGAAGATCTGCGCCACCTGCAACTGGTCAATATCGCCACCGCCCAGCGCCTTGGGCACCCGTGCCGCGCCCAGGCCGGACTCGCGGATCAGGTCGAGCTGGGCGTAGGGCAGGGTGCGCTTGGCGTCGCGCTCGGCGGCGCCGGGCTGGATCTGCGCGGCCAGTTGGTGGGCCAGTGCAACGTAATCAGTCATTGAGCTATCCATCAGGTTTCAGAAGCATCACGCAGCGCTTGGCGCGGGACACCGAACAAAAGAATCAACGCGCCGCAGGTCACCAGGCCGGCGACGATATACAGCGCAAGCGAGATGCTGCCGGTACTGGTCTTGATCGAGCCGATCATGATCGGCGTCAGTAGGCTGCTGACCTGCCCACAGCAATTGACCATCGCCAGCCCGGCCGCCTTGGCCTGGTCGGAGAGGTAATAGGTGGGAATGGTCCAGAACACTGCCGTGGCCACCAGGTAGCCGCTGGTCATCAGGGTCAGGATCGCAATGGCGGCCCAGGGGCTGACCAGAAAGTTTGGCAGGATCAGCATTGCCGTGGCCGCGGTCAGGCCGCCCAGGGCGAAATGCCAGCGGCGTTCCTGGCGCAGGTCCGAATGCCGGCAGGCCAGCAGCATGACCACCACCCCGACCACGTAGGGCAGCGCCGAAAACAGCCCCAACTGGCTAAGGTTGGCGACCCCCGACTCACGAATGATCGACGGCGCCCAGATATTGGTCACGTTGCCGGTGCACATGATGGTCAGGCAGTAGGCCAGGGTGATGAACCACACCTTGCGGTCTTTCAGCGCTTCGACGAAACGCTGATGCCCGCCCGGCTTGCGGTTGCGGCGCTCTTCGTCGAGGGCATGCGCGATGCGGCGTTTCTCATCGTCGCTCAGCCACTTGGCGTTGGCCGGTTTGTCATCCAGCCAGTACCAGGCGAACAGCCCGGCCAGCACCGGCGGGATGCCGGTGACCACAAACAGCCATTGCCAGCCGGTGAACCCGCCCAGGCCGGCAAAGTGGCTCATGATCCAGGTCGACAGCGGGCCGCCGATGATCCCGCAGACCGCGATGGCCATGATGAACCGTGAGGTGATACGCCCGCGGTAGCTGGCCGGGAACCAGTAGGTCAGGTACAGGATCACGCCGGGAAAAAAGCCGGCCTCGGCGGCGCCCAGCAGGATGCGCAACACATAGAACTGCATCGGCGTCTGGGCAAAGGCGGTGGCGATGGTCACCAGGCCCCAGAGCACCATGATGCGCATCATGGTCTTCTTTGCGCCGATCTTTTCCAGCAGCAGGTTGCTGGGAATTTCGAACAGCAGATAGCCGATGGAGAACACCCCGACGATGATCCCGAAGGTCGCGTCGCTGATGTTCAGATCGGTCTTGAACTGCAAATGGGCGAAGCTGATGTTCACCCGGTCGAGCCAGTTGAGCACGAAGCACAGAAACAGAAACGGCATGATCCGCCAGGCCAGCTTGCGGTACAGCGCCTGATCGAAGCCCTGTGAGGGGGTATGTTCGACCAGCCCCTCGGGGGCTGGCGTGCTGTTTGAAAGACTCATGGGGTCACCAGCTCACGTCGACTTTGGCGAAGTAGTACGCGCCTTCCAGGCCATAGGGCGAATACCAGCTATAGGTCGGGTTGTCGGTGGGGAAGAAATAGAAGCGCTTGGCTTCGGCATTGAGCTGCTGCGGCCGGCGGTCGAAGATGTTCTCGCCGCCGACGGTCAGTTTCACCGCGTCGGTCAGGTAGTAACCCAGGCTCAGGTCGGTGATGAACGCCGGGCGGATCTTCTCGTCACGGCTTTCGGAGATCTGATTGCGCCCCACCACTTGCGAATAGCGGGTGCCCTTGAGGTTCACATCGAAGTCGCCCAACTGCCAGTTGAGGTTCAGCGAGGTGACGTTCTTGGGGTAGGCGGTGGTCAGGTTGCCCTGCCGGTCGCGGCCCACTGCGCTGACCCCGGTGCCGGCCAGTGCGGCAGGCTCCTTGAGTTTCTCGATGGTCTGCAGGCTCTGGTTACTCAGCAGGGTCCACTGGGTTTTGCCGTACTGACCGAAGTCATAGCGGTAGTCGGCCACCAGGTCGATGCCACGGGTGCGGGTGTCGGCCAGGTTGCCGAAGTAGGAGACGATCTGGTTGGGGTTCAGCCCTTGGCTGGCCAGCAGGTTGGACACCGCCGTGCCTTGCAGGTTACTGGTCTGCAGGATGCGGTCCTTGATGTCGATCTGGTACAGGTCGACCGTCACGCTGAGGTTGTCGGTGGGCGTGGCGACAAAGCCCAGGCTGTAGTTCAGCGAGCGTTCCGGGTCCAGCTGTTTGGCGCCCAGTGCGCGGCCGGCGGCATCATCGACGGTCACGTAGCGGGTGGTGTTCTGCTCCAGCTGGCCGGTGAAGCTGTTGGCGCGCCAGGCGGTCAGCGACGAAGAGTAGTTCTGTTGTTGCAGCGACGGGGCGCGGAAGCCGTTGCTGATGGTGCCGCGTACCGCGAAGGCCGGGGTAAAGGCGTAGCGGGTCGAGAACTTGCCGCTGGTGGTGTCGCCAAAGTCACTGTAGTGCTCGAAGCGCCCGGCCAGGCTGACATCCCACTTGTCGGTCAGGCGCTGGCTGAGGTCGACATAGGCGGCGGTGTTGGTGCGCGAGTAATTGTGCGCGTCCTGCGGGGTGAAGCCAGCCAGGCCCGGCGCGCCGGGGTTGGGGCGCTGGCCGGCCAGCGGGTGACCGGCCGGGAAAATATAGCCGCCGTCACCATAAGAGGCGAACTCGCCATCCTCAATCTGGAAGCCGTCACGGCGAAACTCAAGGCCAGCGGCGACGTTCAGCGGGCTGCTGAACAAGCCGGTTTCGAAGCCGCGGGTCAGGTCCAGGTTATTGGTCCACTGGCTGGCGATCAGATGGCCGCCGTCCATGTCGCGGGGGCTGTCCGGGCCGAGCGACGGGTTCAGCGAGCGTTCGTTGCGGATATTGGCGTCGTTGCGGCCATAGCTGCTGGACAGGTCCCATTTCCAGCCCAGCAGGTCGTCGTGGCGTACACCGATCACGCTCTGGAAATCGTCCTCTTCGACCACAAAGCGCGGCGCAAAACCGTCCGGGTACACCGAGACAATATTTTGCGGCGAGTTGGCGGTGCGGTAGGTGCCCCAGCTGGTGGAGTTGCGATGGCTGACCGTGGAGAACGAATAGACGGTGACGTCGTCGTTGAGCGGCAGTTCGGCGTTGTAACCGAGGTTGTAAGTCTGCGAGCGCGGCTGGCCAAGCTGCTGGCGGTATCGGCTTTCGCCGGTTTCACGCGGGTCGGGCTGGCCGTTCTGGGCGAAGTAGATGCGCGTGGAGTCCGGTACGGCCCCGGCGACGTTAGAGCTTTCCTGGATGCCGACGTCGGCGCTGAGGCTGAAGAAACCGTCATTGGGCAGGGCAAAGCCCTGGTTGATCTGGGCCTGGCCGCGGGCGCCGAAGTTGCCCTTGCCGCCGACCCGTTCCCGATACTGACCATACAGGGCACTGGCGCTGCCGCCCTGATCGTTCTGCTTGAGGATGATATTGATCACCCCGGCGATGGCGTCGGAGCCGTACTGGGCGGCGGCACCGTCGCGCAGTACCTCGACATGGTCCACGGCGCTGACCGGGATCAGGTCCAGGTCGGCAGGCGACTGGCCGCTGGAGGTCGCGGCGGTCTGGACGAAAATCAACGAGGTGTTATGCCGGCGCTTGCCGTTGACCAGCACCAGTACGTGGTTGCCGCCCAGGCCGCGCAAGGTCGCGGATTTGACCGCCAGGCCGGTGCCGCCGGTAAATCCTGCGGCGTTGGTGTAGGACGGCACGCTGGCGGCCAGGGCCTCGCGCAGGTTCTGTTTGCCCGAGCGGGCCAGGGCCTCGCCGCTGATCACATCAATCGGCGCCAGGCTTTCAGCCACGGTGCGGCCGGCGTCGCGGGCGCCGGTGACCACCACCGTCTGCAAGGCGGTGTCCTGGTTGTCAGCGGTGTGGGTCGGCTGCGCAGCGAACGCCTGCGGTGTGGCGCACAGGCCGAGGATACCCAGGGTCAGCAGGCTGAGCCTTGGGCGATAAGCAATGCAAGGGCGAGACATAGTGAAGCTCCAAGTGAAACGCCGCTTCCATCGCTGGTGGTGGGTGTGCCTGGCAGTACGGGCGTGGCGGAAAAGGGTGGGCAGTTATGGTTATCGGTCACGCATGACGTCGATCCTGGCCTGATCGACCAGCGCCAGATGCCGTTGCAGCCGTTCTCTGCGTTCGGCCAATAGCAGGGTTTTGCTCCACTCGACCGCGCGCGGGTCATGGGCGGCCAGTTGCGCGGCCAGTTCCAGGGCGCGGCTGTGCGGGTCGTCGACCACCTCATTGACCAGCCCCAGGGCCAGCGCCTGATCGGCGTCGAAGGTCCGGGCGCTGAGCATGATGTCCAGTGCCGCGGCTTCCCCGATCAGGCTCGGCAGGGTGATGGCGCTGAAGCCCGACAGCATGCCGTGGCGCACTTCCGGGAAACTGAATTGCGTGTCGGTACGGGCGATACGCAAATCGCAGTGAATCGCCAGGCTGATGCCCAGCCCCAGGGTATGGCCGTGCAAAGCGGCGATCACTGGCTTGCGCAGGTTGACGCCCACCCCAGGCAGAGCGTTGGCCAGCACGTCGCTGCTGGCGGTCTGGCCGGTGCTGTGAATTTCCTTGAGGTCGGAACCGGCGCAGAACGCCCGCTCGCCGACACCGCGCAGCACGATGGCGCGTACGTCGGTGTCGTCCTGGGCGCGTTGCCACACCTGACCCAGTGCGGCCTTGGTCTGGCTGTCCAGCGCGTTGAGACGCTCGGGGCGGTTGAGGGTGACCAGCAGAACGCCGTCGCCCTGCTTCTGATACTCGACTGTCATCACGTGATTTCGCTGATTGTGAAAGAAAGACGCATTGCCTCTTGAGGTCGGCGTCAAAGTGGGGAAAACTTAATTGATGTGCACAATGCAAACAACATGTTTGTTATATGAACATATTCTTAAGTGGTTACCAACGGTTATAAAAGATGAAAGCGATAGTTCTGAAAGGCTTCGGCGGGCCCGAGCAGTTGCAGGTCGAAGAGGTGCCCACCCCGCAGCCGGGGCGCGGCGAAGTGCTGGTCAGGGTGCACGCCGCCGGTGTCTGCCACCACGATCTGCTGCACCGTGCCGGGCAGTTGCCCGGCGCACACACCGGTGTGGTGTTAGGCCATGAGGTGGCCGGGGAAGTGGTGCAGGTCGGTGACGATGTGCTGAATCTGGCCGTCGGGGCACGGGTGGTGATCTACCAGCGGCGGTTCTGCGGCCAGTGCCGGCAGTGCCTGCGCGGTCGCCAGGACTTGTGCCGGGCACTGGGCCTGCCGTCGGTGGATACCGAGGGCGCCTATGCCGAGTACCTGCGGGTGCCGGCCATTTCTGCCGTCCCATTGCCCGAGGGGCTCGACTATGTGCAGGCGGCGCTGGCTTCGTGCCCGATCGCCACCAGCGTGCGCGCCCTGCATGGCGAGGCTGCGCTCAAACCGGGTGAAACGGTGCTGATCAACGGCGCCAGCGGCGGCCTGGGCGCGCATCAGATTCAGCTGGCCCGAGCGTTGGGCGCGCGGGTCATCGCCGTGACTGGCAGCGCTGAAAAGCGCGAGTTTCTTCAGGCGCTGGGCGCCCATGAGGTGACTGTCAGCAACGGCGGCTACAGCGCCGAGGTCTGGCGACTGACCGGCAAGCGTGGCGTGGACGTGGCCATTGAAAACCTTGGGCATATGCTGGAGGACACCCTGCGCAGCATGAGCCTGGGGGGGCGGGTGGTGGTACTGGGTAACGTCAGCCCCGGGGCGGTAGCGGTCAATCCCGGATTGCTGATTGGCCGACGCTTGAAACTGCAGGGTTCGGGTAGCGCGACGCTTGAAGAGCTGCGCACCGCGCTGGCGTTGATTGCCGCCGGCCAGGTCAGGCCGCTGATCGACCGGGTGTTGCCGTTTCCTGAGGTGGCCCAGGCTCATGCACTGCTGGAGTCGCGGCAGGTCAATGGGCGCATCGTACTGAGCGGGTGGTAAGCATGGATATCAGCACCCTGTTGAGTCAGGCCGCGCACAAGTGGCCTGAACGTATTGCTCTGTATGAGCCGGCAGTGCACCGCAGCCTGAGCTTTGCGGATCTGGACCGGCAACTGACGGCCTTCGGCCTGGCGCTGGAGCGTTTGAATGTGCAGGCCGGTGCACGGGTGGCGCTGCTGGCCGAGGCCAGCATCAATTACCTGCTGGCCGACTATGGCTGCATGGCGACAGGCCGGGTGCGGGTGCCGCTGGACCCGGCGTTGTCGGGTGAGGAACTGCTGGCACAGGTGCGTGACGCGGGGGCGCAGTTGCTGCTGTTCTCCAGCCACTATCAGGCGCTGGCCGGGCAACTGCGCCTGGCAGGTGTGCCGTGTCTGGCCCTGGAGGGCTTTGCCGAGGCATCCGCGCTGCCGTTGCCCGCCCGTGCAGCCCAGCCGGCGCAAGCCCTGGCTTCGCTGAACTACACCGGCGGTACGACGGGCCTGCCCAAGGCCGTGATGCACCGGCATGCCAGCCTGTGTGCGGTGTTGCAGAACATCGTCATGGCCCGTGGTGCAGTGCCGGGTGATGTGCTGCTCAACGTGCGCCCGCTCTGGCCAATCGCGGCGGTCGCGGTACTGGGGCATCTGCTCAGTGGCGGCCAGGTGGTGCTGGGCGGGCGCTTCGAGGCGCCAGCATTCATCGGTCAGTTGCGTGAGCATCAGGCGGCTTTCAGTTCGCTGGTTCCGACCCAGCTGTTGCGCCTGCTGCGCGAAGCCGGCACTGCAGCGGCTGATCTGCCCTCGTTGAAAACCCTGGACATCGGTGCGGCGGCGCTGGCCAGCGAGGTTCTGGAAGGCGCATGCCAGTTGTTCGGCAGCCGGCTGAGCGTGCTGTATGGCATGACCGAAGCGCCGTGGAGTTGTTATTTGAGCGTGGCGCAGATGGCCGCGACCCGTGCTGCGGGTGAGTCTGCTCAAGGGCTGGTCGGACGCCCGGTGTTCTCGGCGGCGCTGCGCATCGACCAGCCGGACGAACAGGGGGTGGGCGAGATTCTGATCGCCGGACCGCAACTGATGGCCGGCTACTGGCAGCAGCCTGAGCTGACCGCGCGCACCCTGGCCGACGGCTGGCTGCGCAGTGGCGATCTGGGCAGTATCCGCGCTGATGGCCTGCTAAGCGTGCAAGGTCGCTGCAAGGACATCATCCGTAGCGGCGGTAAATCGGTGCAGCCGAGCGAGGTCGAGCAGAGCCTGCGTGAGCTGGCCCAGGTGACCGATGTCCATGTGTTTGGCCTGGCGGATCTGGAGTGGGGTGAGCAGGTGTGTGCTGCCGTGGTACTCAGTGAGCCTGGCGCGCTCTCGGACCAGCAACTGATCGAGCACTGTCGCGCGCGGCTGTCGCGTTTCAAAGTGCCGCGGCGCATCTGGTTTCTCAATGAGCTGCCGCGCTCACACTACGGCAAGGTGCAGCAGAACCGGTTGCTGGCCGAACTTGATGCAGGGCCGGGCCAGTGAGCCCGGTCGTGGCGGCTTGCAGCTACAGGTCGCCCAGTTGCGCCGCGATCCCGTCACAGGCGCGGCGCACATGGCTGGCCAGCGGCGACTGCGGATGGATTTCGCTTTCCATCTCCAGCCCGGCAACCACCAGCGCACCGATTGCCGGGCCGTCGCCAGCGCGGATCGGGTAGGCCACCGATGACAGGCCGGGCTTGAACTCGTTGTGGCCGAAGGCGAAGTCCTGTTGCTGACGGATGGTGTCCAGGTTTGGCAGCACCCTGGCGTGGCGTTCGGCGCCCAGCACGGCAATGGCTTGAGCCGTATCGTAGGTGGCCAGGATGGCGCGGCCGCTCGGGCTACCTTCCAGTGGAAAGTGGTCGGCCAGATCGACAATCACGTTCAACGGCGTGATGGGGGTCCACATGCGCTCGATCAACACCACCTGGTCGCCCACCGGCACCGAGACCGAGACGATGGCCTGGCGGTCAGCAGTGACGCGTTGCAGTTCGATGGCGTAGGGCAGGGCGATCTTGCGCAGATTCAGGCGGTTCAAGTAAGCGGTGGAGTACACCAGGCACTCCGGGCCGAGCCGGTAGGTGCCGTTGTGCGACTCGATCAGGCTCCAGTAGGTCAGGGTCTTGAGCAGCCGGTGAATGGTGGTCCGGTCGATTCCGGTAAGGCGCGCCAGATCCAGCGCGCTGGCGCCGTTCTTCTGGCTGGAAAGCGTGCGCAACAGCACGATCGAGCGGTCAATGACTTGCACTCGGCCGCCACCGGTCGTTTCCTTGCCGGTTTCAGATGCGCGGTTAATAGGGGTGGTGTCCATCGTGGCAGTGGTTTCCGAATCGTCTGACGTGCGGCTCGCGGCGCTCAAGGGTAGCCGTGATCGCCCTTTGGGTGAAGCGTTGAGTATGAACAGGGGGGGCTGGCGGGCAGATTTCAGTGAATAAGACTTCATGTAACCAAATGCTTGCCAAGTCTGCGTTGATCCCGCGCCTGGGTTGTTGCAGACTTAGCGCCATTTTCCTGATCGCCCTGCCGTTCTTTATCTCCGGGATTTCCGATGTTCAATGTTCTGAATGTTCGTACTGCCTGCTGGGTGTCTGCCCTGCTCATGGCTGCTGGTTGTTCCTCGCCCAAGCAGGCGATCTACGATCATGAGCATTTCGATGACGCCGGAACCTTCTCGCGCACCTACCCGGCCAGCGATACCGCGTCCTGCGAGGCGGCGCGGAGGGCACTGCTCAGCCAGGGCTACATCATCACCAGCAACGACCCGAAGATGATCAGCGGGCGCAAGAGCTTCCAGCAGACTGGCGATACCCATATCGAAATCAGCTTCAACGTGGTCTGCGCCGATGACGCCCATGCCGGTACGTCGAGCATGTTCGCCAACGCCCTGCAGGACCGCTACGCGCTGAAGAAAACCAACACGTCGGCCAGCCTGGGCGTCGGTGTGCTGGGCTCGGTGTCGATGCCGATCGGTTCCACCGACGATTCGATGGTCAAAGTGGCCAGTGAGACCGTCGCATCCACCAAGTTCTACGAGCGCTTTTTCGGCCTGGTAGAGAATTTCCTGCCGCCGGAAGTCAAGCAGGCGGCGCACATCGTCGAGCAACCCAAGCCTGACATGGGTGTGCCTGAAGCGACCGCGCCGGCACCGGCTGCGCTGGTCCCTGCTGCGGCTCCTGCAACTGCTCCGGCGGCCGTCCCTGAGCAGCCGCCAGCGCCAGCCACCGAAACCGCAGCGCCAGTAGCCGCGCCCGCTGACACCAGCCAGCCACTCGCCGCGCCCGTCGAAGCCGGTTCATTCAAGGTTGAGCAGGTCGAGTCGCCGACCGCGCCGACAGACAGTGCCCATCCCCTCGACAGCGAGCCGAGTAGTCTGGAAGAGCTGCTTGAGCAGCACTCCGCTCCCGCAGAGCAGAGCCCGCCCGCCGAGTAACCTCAGGAGCGCTGCCCGGCGCTCTGTGCATGCAACTGCTGGAGAAAGGCTGCCAAGGCAACCTCTTCGGCGCTCAAGCCCTGGCGTTTGCGCGAGCGCGGCAGTTTGGCCAGTTCGCCGATCACGAAGCCTTCGAGCACCGCCGGGTGGATATAACACTTGCGGCAGACCGCCGGAGTGTTGCCCAACTGGCGGGCGACATTTTTGACCATCTCGACGATATGCTTCTTCGCGTCGCTTTCCGGTTCCCAATCCAGCTTGCGCAAGGTCGTCAGGGCCAACACGCTGCCGGCCCAGGTGCGGTAGTCCTTGGCGGTGAAGTCGGCGCCAGTCAGGGTATGCAGGTAGGCGTTGACGTCCGATGAGCTGATGCCGTGGCGCTGGCCGTCGGCGTCCAGATACTGAAACAGGTTCTGGCCCGGCAACTCCATGCAACGCTTGATGATGTTAGCCATGCGCCGGTCCTTGATGCTGATCTGGTGCTCCACGCCGCTTTTGCCACGAAACTGGAAGAGGATTTCGCTGCCTTTGATGTCCACATGCTTGTTGCGCAATGTGGTCAGGCCGAACGAGCGGTTGTCACGGGCGTAGCGGGAGTTGCCGATGCGTATCAGCGTCGCGTCGAGCAGGCTGACCACGGTGGCGATCACCTTGTCGCGGCCCATGCCGGGCTGGCTCATCTGCGCTTCAAGCTGCTTGCGCACCTTGGGCAGGGCGCTGCCGAAGGCAATCATGCGCGCGTACTTGTTCTGGTCACGGATTTCCCGCCAGCGCGGGTGATAGCGGTACTGCTTGCGCTGGCGCGCATCGCGGCCGGTGGCCTGCAGATGGCCGCGCGGGTCGGCGCAGATCCACACATCGGTATAGGCCGGCGGGATGGCCAGGGCGTTGATGCGCTGGATCTCGGCCTTGTCGCGGATCCGTTGGCCGTCCAGGTCAAAATAGGCAAATTTGCCGCGCAGCAGCTTGCGGCTAAAGCCGGGCTCGCTGTCGTCGACGTAATGCAGGTCAGGGGGGAGCTGGTCGGCGGCGATGGCGTCTGGCATGAAGGTAGCGTCCACAGGGCGATACCTTCATTGACCATCACTGTGTTTCTAGGTGCGATAAATCTGACTTAGCCAAGAAACAGCCGATACGCCGGGTTATTGGTCTCGTCCCAATAGGGGTAACCAATCTCTTGCAGGGTGTCCTGGACCAGGTCGTGTTCATCTTCCGGCACCACCAGCCCCGCCACTACCCGGCCATCGGCTGCGCCATGGTTGCGGTAGTGGAACATCGAAATGGTCCAGCGTCCGCCCAGTTTATTCAAAAAGTTGAACAGCGCGCCCGGCCGCTCGGGAAATTCGAAGCGCAGCACCACTTCGTCGCTGACCCGCTCCGAGTGCCCGCCGACCATGTGGCGGATGTGCAGCTTGGCCAGTTCGTTGTCGGTCAGGTCGACCACCGGAAAGCCTTGTTCGCTCAGGCTGGCGATCAGCGCGCTGCGCGGGTCGCGCTCCGGGTGGGTCTGCACGCCAACGAAAATGTGCGCCTCGCGGTCGGTGTGGTAGCGGTAGTTGAATTCGGTGATCTGGCGCTTGCCGATCGCTTCACAGAACGCCTTGAAGCTGCCGGGCCGCTCCGGGATGGTCACCGCAATGATGGCTTCGCGGCCTTCACCCAGCTCGGCGCGCTCGGCGACATGGCGCAGGCGGTCGAAGTTGATATTGGCCCCGGAGTCGATGGCCACCAGAGTCTGGCCGCTGACGCCGCGCTGTTCGACGTACTTTTTGATGCCCGCCACGCCCAGCGCACCGGCAGGTTCGGTGATCGAGCGGGTGTCGTCGTAGATGTCCTTGATCGCCGCGCAGATTTCGTCGCTGCTGACGGTGATCACTTCGTCGACGTAGTGCCGGCAGACCTCAAAGGTATGCTGACCGATCTGCGCCACCGCCACGCCATCGGCAAACAGCCCGACCTGGTTGAGCACCACCCGCTCGCCAGCAGCCAGGGCGGCTTGCAGGCAGTTGGAGTCGTCCGGTTCGACGCCGATGATTTTGATTTCCGGGCGCAGGTATTTCACGTACGCGGCAATGCCGGCGATCAGCCCGCCGCCACCGACCGGGACAAAGATCGCGTCCAGTTGGCCAGGGTGCTGGCGCAGGATCTCCATGGCCACGGTGCCTTGCCCGGCGATGGTGTCGGGGTCGTCATAGGGGTGGACATAGACCAGCCCCTGTTCCTCGACCAGCCGCAGTGAATGGGCCAGCGCCTCCGGGAACGAGTCGCCATGCAGCACCACCTGGCCACCGCGCGAGCGCACGCCCTCGACCTTGATTTCCGGGGTGGTCTTGGGCATCACGATCACCGCCTTGATGCCCAGCTCCCGCGCCGCCAGGGCCAGGCCCTGAGCATGGTTGCCGGCTGAGGCGGTGACCACGCCACGGGCGGTTTCTGCCGCGCTCAGTTGCGCCAGCTTGTTGTAGGCGCCGCGAATCTTGAAGGAGAAAACCGGCTGCAGGTCTTCGCGCTTGAGCAGGATCTGGTTGCCGAGCCGCTCAGACAGCTGGCGAGCCCCCTGCAGCGGGGTTTCGATGGCCACGTCGTAGACGCGGGAGGTGAGGATCTTGCGTACGTAGTGGTTGAGCAAATCGGACTCGGCATGGCTCATCGCGTCGTTTCCTTGTACAGGGCACGAGGCACAGGCAATTGGCCGATAACGGATGGGCAAGCGACGATTGGGCGGGCGATAGCGATCATGTCTGACTCCTGGTTCAAGCTTTCAAGACCCGGGAGACAGAAAAAAACCCGCCTCCAGGGCGGGTTTTTCAAGCAAACGTCGGCTAACCCGCCATGACTGGAATGACGGTAATAATAATCTGGCCGAAGAACTGCTTGGAGGTATTCATGGCACTGAGGGTATTGCGCCAGTACGGGAAAAGTCAAGGGCGATATCAGTTGGATCACGCGCCGGATTAATTTAGCCGCCTGGCGCTTCGTATCATCCAGATACGGACATTTTCCTGTCACCATATGCGCGAGAAGCCTCGGGGTTTAGCCCGAGGTCGAGAGCGCGGAAGCCGCAGGCGTCCTGGTTGGGAGTCTGCTGTTCTTCGATGTATTGGCGCAGGATTTCAATCGGCGCACTGCCGCAGCTAGAAGCGAGGTAGGATGGCGACCAGAGGACACCCCTTCGCTTGAGCCAGGGGTGGAAATCCCCGAACTGCTTACGCAGCAGTCTGGATGATACCCTCTGAGTGAAGCCACCCGATTCGACAACGCCACCCATAGCTTGAAAGACCAAACCATAATTCATGCCATGAACCACACCAAGACCCTTAAGCTCCGAATCAAAGACAAGCACGCGAAAACGCTGCTTGCGATGGCGCGCGAGGTCAATCTGGTGTGGAACTACTGCAATGAAACGAGTCATCGCGCCATCCGGGAACGCCACCAGTGGCTCTCCGGTTTTGACCTGCAAAAGCTGACCAATGGATTAAGCAAATGCGACGGCGTGCAGATCGGCTCGCCCACCGTGCAGCAGGTTTGCGAGGACTACGCCAAGGCCCGTAAGCAGTTCAAGCGTTCCAGGCTCAATTGGCGGGTGTCCAGCAGGAGCAGCCCCAAATACAGTCTGGGCTGGATTCCATTCAAGGCGCGTGCCTTGCAATACAAGAACGGTCAGATTCAGTTCGCCGGGTTCAGGTTTGGCCTGTGGGACAGCTACGGTTTAAGTCAGTACGCCCTGCGGGCCGGAAGCTTCAGTGAAGATTCCAGGGGGCGCTGGTATCTCAATATCTGCGTGCAGGTTGAGAGCAAGCCGTGCAGCGGCATTGCCGCAGTTGGCATCGACCTGGGCCTTAAAGCGGCGGCGACAACGTCTGAGGGCCAAGTGCTGATAGGGCGCCAATATCGCACCCTGGAGCAGAAGCTGGGCATCGCTCAGCGTGCTGGCAAGAGGGCACGTGTTCGCGCCCTCCATGCCAGGATCAGGAACCGGCGCAAGGATGCGCAACACAAGTTCTCAACCGCCCTGGTTGAGCGCTGCGCCGCCATTTTCGTTGGCGATGTAGCCAGCGCCAAACTCGTAAAGACTCAAATGGCCAAATCCACGCTTGATGCAGGATGGGGCCAACTCAAGACAATGCTGGAGCAGAAATGCCAACGGGCAGGCGTTGTTTTTGAGGTTGTAGCCGAGCGCTATACCACCCAGACCTGCTCGTGCTGTGGAAGCATTTCCACCAGCAGTCCGAAAGGTAGAGCTGGTTTGCGAATAAGAGAATGGACCTGCGTGTGCTGCGGTACAGCCCACGACCGTGATGTAAACGCGGCCCGGAACATTCTTGCGGCGGGGCATCGCCGTCTAGCGGTAGGAATCCCCGCTCTTTAGGGCGGGGAGGATGTCAAATGCGAACCTTACTGTCAGGACAAGGGTCATTACCTGCACGCTGCGCTCAACGTCTGACGCCGCATTGAACACCTGCCAAGAGGACCAGCACCATGGATGACTATCAAGAAGAATTGCTCGAATACCGCGCCTATGAACTCGACATGCCGGAACCGGCTGACGACGCGACCGAGCTATAACACTCAGCGAGCGCCCAGGCGCTGGCTGCGGCGAAACTCCCCGGGCGTCTGGCCATTCCAGCGCTTGAAAGCCCGTTGAAAGGCCTCAGCAGAGGCAAACCCCAGCAAGTAGGCGATTTCGCCAAAGGCCAGTTCCGTGTCGCGGATGTAGGTCATGGCCAGGTCGCGGCGGGTATCGTTGAGCACGGCCCGAAAACTGGTCTGCTCATCGGCCAGCTTGCGCCGCAGGGTCCAGGTGGGCAGCTTGAGTCTGGCCGCCACTTCTTCCAGATCCGGTTCTCGACCGCCATTGAGCAATGGCCCCAGCAGGCTGATGATGCGCTCGCGCAGACTGCGGGTGCGGGTCAGGCGCTCAAGCTCCAGTTCGCATAACTGCACCAGCTGTTGCCAGGTACTCGGGCAATGAGCTGGGTTGCGGATCTCCAGGCTGGCGTTATCCAGACGCAGCTGATTGGTTGCCGCCGCGAACACAACAGGTTGTTCACTGAGGGCGGCGTATGCCGCGGCATAGTCTGGCGCGTTGAACTCGATTTCGATGCGCTGGGCCTGCAAGCTGCGGTCGGCCACGCCAGACAACTGGCTCAACCAGCCGCTGAGCAGCGAGTCGACCACAAAACGGTTGTAGGCGTTGTAGGGGCTGATTGAATAGAACCGCAGCCAAGCACCCTCACTGTCTTCAAGCAGACGCGACTGGCCCCGGTAATTGGCCGCGTAGAGCGGCTCGAAACGCAGCAGGGTGCGCGCCGCCTCACGGACATCCGGAGCCTGGGCTGCGGTGACCCCGGCCAGCCCGGCCTGGCCCAGGCGGCTGAGTTTGCCCATCTGTAAGCCCAACGCCGGCTGGCCACTGAGCTCGATGGCGGCGTGGCCCAGGCGCATATAGCGGGCAATGCTCAGGCGCGCGCCGGCCTGGCTCAGGCTATGGCTGTCCAGGCCATATTGCTGCAAGAGCGCCGTGGGGTCATGGCCGAGGCTGCGCAGTGCTTCATCCAGGCATTGGATAAAACCTACCGACAGATCCCCCAGGCGCAAGGGCGGGCGGTTCATGTTCACAGCCAGAGGTTGATCAAACGGGTGCCGCCGAGCGGTGCGCCAGGCGGCGAGGTTTGCTGGTGCACGAAGCTGTCACCTGAAGCCCCCTGATTCCAGAACTGGCCGTGCATGAATACGCTGATGCCGGCGCGGGCGTTGCTCTGTGAGGGCTGCCCGGTCAGGGTCAGGCGTTGCCAGGCTTCACCTTCGCTGAGGGCACCAGCCGGCAGCGTCAGTCCCTGGTTGGTGTGGCCCGGCCACGGCGCGCTCCAGCGCTGTCGGCCAGGGATAAAAGCCGGCACGGCAATCAGCTCGGCGCCGCTGGCATTGAGCCGTGCATAGTTGTCCGGATACCAGCTGTCGCTGCCGATCAGCACCGCCAGGCGGCCGGCGGGTGTGTCGAACACCTGCAAGGGCGCCTGGCGGTCTGCCTGTACATAGCCGCCTTGATGAACGCTCGGATACACCTGGCGCTGGGGTTGACCCAGTGGTTTGCCGTCGGCGCCGAACACCAGGCTGACGTTGTACAGCGGACCTGGCCTGACGGTCAGTTGGCTGCCTTCGATGTGTGGTTCAGGCAGGATGATCGAGCCGGCCACCAGGGTGACGCTGAACTCGCTGGCCAGGCCGCCGAACAACTGCTGGTAGTCGCTGGCCATCGATTGCGCTTTCATGCGCAAGTGCGCATCACCCAGGCGTTGCTCGCCGCGGGCATTGAGCAACGCGCTGACAAACTTGATCGGGTTGCTCCAGGCCAGCCAGGTCATCGCCTCATCGACCGTTTCGGCCTTGTAGAACTGATTCTTTTCGCCAGCGGCAAACAGCCAGGTGCCGATGTGTTCGGGCAAGACCACCAGGGTTTTATCATTAAGCAGCCCTTGCTCGCGAGCCTGTTGCAGCCAGGCCGCCAGCTTGCGGTGCAAGCGCTCAAGGTCCTGATAATCGGTGGGGTACAGCTCGGTTTCGATGCCCAGCAGGTTGCCGCGCCCGGCAGGCGTGCCTTGATTGATTGCCAGATGGCTGCGCAGATCGGACAGGTAATGGCCCAGCGGGCGTTGCGAGGTCCACACGCCATAGCTGAGCAGCAGGGCGACAAGAGCAGCGGACAGGCACAGGCCGAGTAGTTTGCGCATAAGGTCCAGAATGGATGCGGTAAGCAGAATGCCAGTCAGGGTAGGGCGTCGCGCAAGGCTTGCCAAGCCCGCTGCTGTGCATTTTGATCATTAACTTGTCAGTTGTGGTCATTGAGTGCGTGGGCCGGGCTATTTACTGTGGGCAACATACCGAAAGGGCATCCGCAGAGATTCCCTCACCTTTGACCGTGATGATTTCGCTGGAGCCTGACAATGAGCGCCACCGTCTACCCGCACCTGCTCGCCCCGCTGGAGCTGGGGTTCACCACCTTGCGCAACCGCACCCTGATGGGCTCGATGCACACTGGCCTGGAAGAAAAGCCGGGCGGTTTCGAGCGCATGGCGGCCTATTTTGCCGAGCGTGCCAGAGGCGGCGTGGGGCTGATCGTCACCGGCGGTATTGCGCCGAACGACGAGGGGGTGACCTATAAGGGCGCGGCGAAGCTGACCACTGCCGAGGAGGCCGCTCATCATCGCATCGTCACCGAGGCGGTGCATCAGGCCGGCGGCAAGATCTGCCTGCAGATCCTGCACACGGGCCGCTATGCCTACAGCCCGGGTCTGGTTGCGCCCAGCGCGATTCAGGCGCCGATCAACCCGTTCAAGCCCCGTGAGCTGGACGAACAGGGCATCGAGAAGCAGATCGGTGATTTCGTCAATTGCGCCAGCCTGGCCCGCGAGGCCGGCTACGACGGGGTCGAGATCATGGGCTCGGAAGGCTATTTCATCAACCAGTTCCTCGCCGCGCGCACCAACCAGCGCGACGACCGCTGGGGCGGCAGCTTCGAGAACCGCATGCGTCTGGCGGTGGAAATCGTCCGCCAGGTGCGTGAGGCAGTGGGCGCGCAGTTCATCATCATCTATCGCCTGTCGATGCTCGACCTGGTGGAGGGCGGCAGCGACTGGAGCGAGATCGTGCAACTGGCCAAGGCCGTCGAGGCGGCTGGTGCTACGTTGATCAACACCGGTATTGGCTGGCACGAGGCGCGCATTCCGACCATCGCCACCAAGGTGCCGCGTGCTGCCTTCACCAAAGTCACCGCGCACCTGCGCGGTGCGGTGCAGATTCCGTTGATCACCACCAACCGCATCAACACCCCGGAGGTGGCCGAGCAGGTTTTACGCGAAGGCGACGCCGACATGGTGTCCATGGCCCGGCCATTTCTGGCCGATCCTGAGTTCGTCAACAAGGCCGCTGCCGGTCGCGCCGATGAAATCAACACCTGCATCGGCTGCAACCAGGCCTGCCTGGACCATATCTTCGCCGGCAAGCTGACCAGTTGCCTGGTCAACCCGCGGGCCTGCCATGAAACCGAACTCAACTACCTGCCCACCACGCAGCCCAAACGTATTGCCGTGGTCGGTGCCGGACCGGCGGGGCTGGCGGCGGCCACGGTGGCGGCCGGGCGCGGGCATCAGGTCACGCTGTTCGATGCGGCCAGTGAAATCGGCGGGCAGTTTAATATCGCCAAGCAGGTGCCGGGCAAGGAAGAGTTCTTCGAGACCCTGCGCTACTTCGACCGCAAGCTCAAAAGCACCGGTGTCGAGCTGCGCCTCAATACTCGGGTCGCAGCCCAGGACCTGCTGAGCGCCGGTTTTGATGAAGTCTTGCTGGCCACCGGCATCGTGCCGCGCACACCGCAGATTGCGGGTATCGACCATCCCAAGGTATTGAACTACCTGCAGGTGATTGGCGAGCACCAGCCGGTGGGCCAGCGCGTGGCGGTGATCGGGGCTGGCGGTATCGGCTTCGATGTATCGGAGTTTCTGGTCCATCAGGGCGTGTCCACCAGCCTGGACCGCGAAGCGTTCTGGAGGGAGTGGGGCATTGATACCGCCTTGCAGGCCCGTGGCGGCGTCACCGGCATCAAACCCGAAGTGCACGCTCCGGCGCGCCAGGTGTACCTGTTGCAACGCAAGGCATCGAAAGTCGGTGACGGGCTGGGCAAAACCACCGGCTGGATCCACCGTACCGGCCTGAAAAACCGTCAGGTGCAGATGCTCAGCAGCGTGCAGTACCTGAAGATCGACGACGCTGGCCTGCACATCCGCGTGGGCGAGGGCGAGCCGACGGTGCTGGAGGTGGACAACGTCATCATCTGCGCCGGCCAGGAGCCTTTGCGTGAATTGCATGAAGCGCTGCTGGCGGGCGGGCAGAGCGTGCACCTGATCGGCGGCGCGGATGTCGCCGCCGAGCTGGATGCCAAGCGGGCCATCGATCAGGGGTCACGGCTGGCGGCGGTGCTTTAGAGTTTTACAGGAATAATGCGGGCTAGTTGAGGCGGAACAATTAAGTTGCTCCGCCTTGGACTTAGCGCCGGAGAACATGCTCACGAGAAGCCTTGTAGGAATCTGCATATGATCGCTGGTCTCACCTCAGGAGTTTCCAGTGTTCAGCGTGCTACGCAGTAAATTATCGGTATTGAGTTTTAATGGTCTTGGGATGCAAGCATCCACTGTTAGCGTTGCCATCGCTGTTTTGTAAAGTAGGTTTGTGCGTAAATTAGAAATTTGCTGCTTAATCATACTCCGTATGGTCGCTCACGAATCTGGCCGATTATTGCCTTCGCCTCTCGCACGTTTTTATAGGTGCCTTGAGCACTTTTTCATGATCTCTAAATTAGCGCAAGAGCTAGGGTGCGAGTTTCGCGCCATGCGCTGTTGTGTTTGGCGTGCCGGGAATGTCCTGTCGCAGGAAAAAGATGTCTCTTCTGTTTTTAAGGAAGATTCCTACTCTGGTTTGAGAGTTGTCTTATTGCTATTTATTCCTCTGTTTTTAACGGTAACTGTGTTGGTTTTTATTTTTGAAATCTCTTGCGGTTTTGGAATGGTGGTGTTTGAAAGTTTTTGTCAGGTATCGCTCCGTCAGTTGCATGTTGCTGATGGTTTGGTGTCTGGCATTTTAATAAACTTTCAAGGCAGGGGTTTCAAATGTCGAAGAAACAGATCGAATTACCGCCCATTTTTGTGGGGGCACAGCCACCTGATGGAGATTTTGGTTTGGGTGGGTGGGCGCAGTCCGTTCCACCCCCTCCGGTTCCAGAAATTATACGCTTCGGTCCTTTTATGCATCGCGAGGTTCTTGAGTGGGAGAAGCAATATAAAGATAGCCTTGCGCTGATTGAATCTACACTCACTCAGGAGCTAAATGCACTCGGTGGGACTAGCGCTGAAGACACTCGATCAATTGATGGGCTTAATCGAGAATTGGCAGTCCGAGCTCAGTTGATCCAGAAAAAGAGTTCGGAAATCCAGCAGGCCTCTGAAGTCGCTGACCGATTTTACGGCGTTGATCCATTGTCACTGTCACACCAGCAACGCATGCATAGAGTTTCTGAGCAGATGATGCGTGCCCGGACGGTCAGTGATGTACATCAGTTTGCTCAACGCTCGCACGAAGCTGCCTACCGACGCAGTTTTGCAAAAGCGGGATTGGCCAGGCTGGTTCAAGAAACGAGCGTATTGCAGGCAAGGCTGGCAGAGGTCCAGCAGGAACTGGAGCGCGCAAGAGCGGCGGAGCAGGAACGTTCGCGTGTTGCAGCGCATGCGATGAATAGTCTGGAGGGGGTTGCTGCGCGTTTTGCACAAGCGGCACTACCTAATAGCAAGCAGTCTCTAGCGCAAGCGGCGGCGCGGGCCAGTGAGCGGGCCCGTATTGACGCTGATAAGCGTGCAAACGAATCAACCACAACAGAGGGTGTTGCTGGCAGCTTTCATTACAGCGGTGCAGCGAGTACGTCAAGTGCTCAGCTCGTTACAGCATCGGGCAGAGTTATTTCGACAGAGGGTGGTGTGACTGCCTTGCAAAGCGCAGTGCGCTCGGCCGTCGCTACATTGGCTGAGAACTTGGCAAAAGCAAGCTCTGGCATGATGGTTGGTATCAGCGCTCTGGTCTATTCATCCAAATTGGGAGATGGTGAGTTGTCGAGCCGCTACTCATTTACCATCCCCTTGTCAGAGTTGAATGCGCCTACGCTCAGTGAGTTTAAATCAGGCGCTGTAAAAATCCCCATTCGCCTTGACTTCAGGATGTCTACGGCAGATCAGGTTGAGATAGTGGCGGTTGCGACTGACCTATTGAGTGAATCTTCCTCGTTACGAGTCATTGCCGCAAAATACGATTCTGAACGTAAGGTTTATACTGCGTCGACACCCGATGTGCCGGGAAGAAATTTGATCTGGACGCCGATTGTTGAGCCGGGCGATAGCTCTACGGCCAGACCAGTCGACAGTTTTCCGGGGCCTGTATATGAGGGGGCAGCTCTGGTCCCTTTAGATGGCCGGGTTGACACTTATCCTGAGCTCGCTGACGCCGAGATTGATGACTATATCTTCGTGTTTCCGGCAGACTCAGGACTGCCTCCGCTCTATGTCGTGTTCCGTAGTCCCAGAAATATGCCTGGCACCGTCAGTGGCGAGGGGCAGTCTGTACAAGGAGGCTGGCTAAGTAGCTTCCCGGAGCGCAACGGGTCTCCTGTGCCAGCACGGATCGCAAATCAACTTCGGGGAATGAGGTTCAACAATTTCTCACGGTTTAGAGAGGCCTTTTGGCGGCTAGTGGCGGCTGACGAAGTATTGGGAAAACAGTTTATTCCTTCGGAAATTTCTCGTATGAAACAGGGCTATGCGCCAGTTGTACCTGAGAATCAGCGTTCAGGTGCAAGGCAAGTTTTTGAAATACATCACATAGAGTTTATCTCGAACGGCGGAGCGGTATATGATGTGGATAATTTGATTATCATGACGCCTAAGGGTCATATAAAATTACATGCGGAGGTGAAACGTGGCTGAGCTAAAGAAAAGCTTTAATGACTATACCGAATTGGAGTTTTCTGAATTTATCAATGACATCTGGTTCGTCAGATCAGCCAGTGAGCGCGAACACAATTCGTGGATCATGCACTTCAGAAAAATCACAGAGCACCCCAGAGGAAGCGATCTGTTCTACTATCCGTCACCTGATGAAGATTGTTCCCCTGAAGGTATCGTGAACACTGTAAAAAAATGGCGAGCCGAGAACGGCAAACCAGGCTTGAAAACCGAGTGATTCAGGTTGCAGGCCGCTTATGGGCGCCTCTAAAAACTACCTGCGTTGCCATCGCTGCGTTGAAAATCGGCTCAAAATGCTCATTTACACCCCGTAAAGTCGAGCGCGACTCCGACCGTTTCTCGCCGGTTTTCGCCTTGCGCTGGCTGCCTCGCCTACGTTTTTAGAGGTGCCCTTATGGGGCCGGTTTTCAGTCGCAAGCGATACACTGCGCGTTTTTCCCGGCCGATAGTTCTTATGCTTGATGACGCCCTGACCTGGCAACCCACAGCCCCCCTGCATCCTCTTGATCTGCCCTGGCTGCGCCAGGCCGGGGTGCAGGTGGCCGTGCTGCGTCTGGACCTGATCGACCCGCTGATCAGCGGCAATAAGTGGTTCAAGCTCATTGGCCATCTGCAAGCGGCCGCTGCTCAGGATGCGGCGGGCGTGATCAGCCTCGGTGGCGCCCACTCCAATCATCTGCATGCACTGGCCGCAGCGGGCAAACGCTTTGGCTTTGCCACGGTTGGTCTGCTGCGTGGTCATGAACAGCTCACGCCAACCGTGCAAGACCTGCAAGACTTCGGCATGCAGTTGCACTGGCTGGGTTACGGCGGTTATCGCCAGCGCCATCAGGCCGATTTCTGGGGCCCGTGGCAGGCGCGGTATCCGCAGTTTCAGCCGGTTGCCGAAGGCGGCGGCGGGGCGGCAGGGCTTATCGGTTGTGCGCAGTTGCTGCCAATGGTCACAGGGCAACTGGCGGGGCTGGGCTGGGAGGATTACCACGGCTGGTGGCTGGCCGCCGGCACCGGCACGACCCTGGCCGGGCTGGTGCGTGCCGAGGCCGGGGCACATCGGGTGTTCGGTGCGCTGGCGGTGCCGGACGATCACGGTGTGGCGGGCAATGTTGCGGGTTTGCTGCAAGCACCCGGCAGCGGTTATGAATTGCTCGACGCCAGTCGCGGTGGATTTGCGAAAACCGACGCTCGGCTGTTGGCGTTCATCCGTGACAGTGAGCAACAGAGCGGCATGCCGCTGGAAGCGCTGTACACCGGCAAAGCGTTGTTGGCCTTGCACCAGGCCGTCATGGCGGGCCGTTTCGCCTCCGGCACCCGGTTATTGTTCGTCCACACCGGTGGTTTGCAGGGCAAGCGGGCCAGTGTGTCGGTCTCGGGTACGTAGAGGCCCCTTTCAGAGCGAGTCGGGCAGGCGGCGCTTCGGATAATCGGGGCACTCCCGATCAGCATGCCGAGGTCCGCATGACAAACCCCGCCGCCCCGCAGGTTGATCCTGCCACCCTGAGAAAAGTCATCGTCGCTGCGGCCATTGGCAACTTTGTCGAGTGGTTCGACTTTGCCGTCTATGGTTTTCTGGCCACCACCATTGCCTTGCTGTTTTTCCCCAGTGGTGACCCCAGTGTCGCCTTGCTCAAGACCTTCGCCGTGTTTGCCGTGGCGTTTGCCTTCCGGCCGCTGGGCGGGATCTTTTTCGGCATGCTCGGCGACCGGATCGGGCGCAAACGCACCCTGGCCATGACCATTTTGCTGATGGCCGCCGCCACCACGTTGATCGGCATACTGCCCACCTACGCCAGCATCGGAGTCATGGCGCCGATCCTGCTGACCCTGATTCGCTGCGCCCAGGGCTTTTCCGCTGGCGGCGAGTATGCCGGGGCCTGCGCTTATGTGATGGAGCATGCGCCGACTGACAAGCGCGCCTGGTACGGCAGCTTCCTGCCGGTTTCGACGTTCTCCGCGTTTGCCACCGCAGCCGTGGTGGCGTATGCACTGGAAGCCACGCTGTCGAGTCAAACCATGCAGAGCTGGGGCTGGCGTCTGCCGTTTCTGATCGCTGCCCCCATGGGCCTGATCGGTATCTATCTGCGCTCGCGGCTGGCCGAGACCCCTGCCTTCCAGGCGGTCAGTGACGAGCATGCAGTGGCCCATTCGCCGCTCAAGGAAACCCTTCGCCACCACGCCCGTCCGATTCTGTGCCTGGGCGCCTTTGTATCGCTGACGGCGCTGTCGTTTTATATGTTCACCACTTACTTCGCCACCTACCTGCAAGTGGCGGGTGGCCTGACGCGTGCCACTTCGCTGCTGGTGGCGCTGATCGCGCTGCTGTTTGCTGCGCTGATCTGCCCGCTGGCCGGGGCATTTTCCGACAGGGTCGGGCGACGCAAGACCATTGCCACCACCTGCGCGCTGTTGATCGTTGTGGTACTGCCGGCGTTTCTGATGGCCAGCTCCGGGTCGTTCGCCGCCTCGGTGCTCGGTGTGATGTTGCTGGCCGTAGGCGCGGTACTCAGTGGCGTGGTCACCGCCGCGTTGCTCTCGGAAGTGTTCCCGACCCGGACCCGCTACACCGCCTCGGCAATCACCTACAACATGGCCTACACCCTGTTTGGCGGCACCGCACCGCTGGTCGCCACCTGGCTGATCTCTACCACCGGCAGCAATCTGTCACCGGCGTTCTATCTGGTGGCGGTGTCGTTGCTGGCATTGATGGGGGGCCTGGCGTTGCCGGAAACCTCGCGGATTTCCCTGCATGAGGTGCCGTCGATGGATAAGGCGCGCACCGTTCGGCCATTGGCCGAGTAAGGACCAGAGCCACAAAAACGACAATAAAGCGTGGCGCTGCGGCCCGGAAAAATGGCACATTGTCGCCCCCTTCGGGCTGATGACATATTTTGTAATATCGGTTTGAGGGCTCTGCAACCTGCCTTTACGGATGACCCTCATGTCCAGTGTCCAACCCGCTTCGGCGGCCGCTCCGGCCACGCCACAGTCCAGCCCGCTGGTGATGCGCATCATCGGCGCAGTGGCGCTGGCACACCTGATCAATGACCTGATCCAGGCGATCCTGCCGTCCATCTACCCGATGCTCAAAGCCAACTATGACCTGAGCTTTGCACAGATCGGCATGATCACCCTGACGTTCCAGCTCACCGCGTCCTTGCTGCAACCCTGGGTCGGTTACTACACCGACCGGCACCCCAACCCGCTGGTGCTGCCGATGGGCTCGGTCTGTACCCTCATCGGTATCGTGATGATGTCGATGGCCGGCAGTTTCGAAATGATTCTGCTGGCAGCAGCCTTGATCGGGATCGGCTCGTCGACCTTCCACCCCGAAGCCTCGCGTATTGCGCGGCTGGCCTCAGGCGGGCGGTTTGGCCTGGCGCAGTCGACCTTTCAGGTCGGCGGCAACGCCGGGACGGCGATCGGCCCGTTGCTGGCGGCAGCGATCATCATTCCGTTCGGCCAGGGTAACGTGGTGTTCGTCGGCATCATCGCCTTGCTGGCGCTGGGTCTGCTGTGGGCCATCAGCCGCTGGTACAAGGCGCACCTGAACCTGTTCAAACTCAAGACCGGGCAGCAAGCCACCCATGGCCTGTCGAAGCAGAAAGTGATCTTCTCGCTGGCGATCCTGGCGCTGCTGATCTTTTCCAAGTTCTGGTACATGACCAGCCTGACCAGCTATTACACCTTCTACCTGATCGAGAAATTCGACCTGTCGGTGGCCAGTTCACAACTGCACCTGTTCCTGTTCCTCGGCGCGGTGGCGGCGGGGACCTTCTTCGGCGGACCGATTGGTGACCGCATCGGCCGCAAGGCGGTGATCTGGTTTTCGATTCTGGGCGCGGCACCGTTCACCCTGGCGCTGCCGTATGCGGATCTGTTCTGGACCACGGTGCTGAGCGTGATCATCGGCTTTATCCTGGCCTCGGCGTTCTCGGCCATTGTGGTTTACGCCCAGGAACTGGTGCCAGGCAACGTAGGCATGATCGCCGGGGTGTTCTTCGGTCTGATGTTCGGCTTGAGCGGCATCGGCGCCGGGACCTTGGGTTACCTGGCCGACAGCCACGGCATCGCCTATGTCTACCACCTGTGTTCATTCCTGCCGTTGCTGGGCTTTCTGACCATCCTCCTGCCACGTACCAAATAAAGGCGGCGGGTCAGCGGCCGGTGTCGGGCAGATCAGGCCAGGCATCGGCCACCAGAAACAGCCGCTCGGCTTCCTGCCAGCCGCCCTCGGCGTCTGGCTCCAGGCGCACCAGCAATTGCGCCGGGGCCAGTGGCTCAAGCTTTGCCAGCCAGTCTTGCAATTGCGCCTCGCTCCAGGCGTCCTGATAACGTGCCGGCGCCAGCCAGGCGTGGCGAGGCAGCGGTTGCCAGCGGCCGGGGCGGCTGGCGGCGACAAACGCTGGCCAGTCGCGCTGATGGAGCCAAAGCCCTTTGAGATGCTGGTCATGGGCGCCGTCGGGCGGCTGCGCATGGCCGGGCCAGGGGTACAGCAGATAGCCACCCAGCCACAGCTCGGCACTGAACGCCTCGACTCCCAGCCCGGCCAGGGTTGCGCGGCCCTCCGGGCGTGACGACATCGGCAATTGATGCAGGCTTACATGGCGCAGCTTGCGGTCCAGCCGGTCATGGGCACTGGGCCCCAGCCACTGCGCCGGGTCACGGCCGTTACCGTCTTGCGGGCCCAGATACAGCTTGATCGCCAACTCGACATGATGCACCCCGTCGCGGTCACGCAGCAGCATGTCCAGCTCGCCCAAGGTCTGGCCCTGCTGGCGCACCGGCAGATTGGCCGCCAGCAACTCGACACCCGGAGCCTGCAGCACTGCGTATTGCCAGAGTCGCTCGTAGTAACGCCCCAGCCGGCGCGTCGACGCCTGCTCCAGCCACTGGACCAGCGAAGCCGGGTGGTGATCGAGCGCCAGCAGCCAGTCACGCAACTGTTCGGGGGCCGCCACCCAATCGCTGCCGCTGAGCGGATGACGCTGCACCCAAGGCGCCTCGGCCAGCATCGGCGGAGCAAGCATCACCCAGGCCAGATCACGCACCTCGGGATGGCGCAACTGGCGGGGCAGACCGCAGAGAGAAGGGAAAGGTGTCATGCAGCAAGAATAGCGCTGGCGCAGTGACAAGGTAAGGCATCAAAAAAGGCCATTGATTAATCAGGTTAATGTTGGATGGCCTTCACGGCTAAAGCCAATACTGTTCAATTAGACCGGTGGGAGGCAGCTCTGCTGGCGAAGACGGCGGCACATTCACAGCAGATGTAGTGTTTTTACTGGCCTCTTCGCGAGCTAGCTCGCTCCCACCAGGGCATGCAGTACCTAAATGAACAGTATTACGGCTAAGGCGGATCGCCACCCGGCAGGTCCTGCAAGGTAGATCGAAGGCGGGCGTTCGGGTGCCAGGCAATGCCCGGAACCGCACCCGACCCACCCCCGGTTTGCCGCCCGCCGGGCGTTTCGCCATAATCGCGCTCATAACGCCGTTTCGCAGACTTAGCAGGAGCCTCATGGAGCACTTTCGTAATATCGGCATCATCGGCCGTCTGGGCAGCGCCCAGGTGCTGGAAACGGTGCGCCGGCTCAAGAGGTTCCTGTTGGACCGCCACCTGCACGTCATTCTCGAAGACACCATCGCCGAGGTGCTGCCCGGTCATGGCCTGCAAACGTCCTCACGCAAAATGCTCGGCGAAGTCTGCGACCTGGTCATTGTCGTCGGTGGCGACGGCAGCCTGCTCGGCGCCGCCCGCGCCCTGGCCCGCCACAATGTCCCGGTACTGGGCATCAACCGCGGCAACCTGGGCTTTCTCACCGATATCCGCCCCGACGAACTGGAATTGAAAGTCGCAGAAGTCCTCGACGGTCACTATCTGGTCGAAAACCGTTTTCTGCTCGAAGCCGAAGCGCGTCGTCACGGCGAAAGCATCGGTCAGGGCGATGCGCTTAACGATGTCGTGCTGCACCCCGGCAAATCAACCCGGATGATCGAGTTTGAAATCTACATCGATGGCCAGTTCGTCTGCAGCCAGAAGGCCGACGGCCTGATCGTCGCGACCCCGACCGGCTCTACCGCCTACGCGCTGTCGGCCGGCGGCCCGATCATGCACCCCAAACTCGACGCCATTGTCATTGTGCCGATGTACCCGCACACCCTGTCCGGGCGGCCCATCGTGGTCGATGGCAACAGCGAGCTGAAGATCGTTGTGGCCAAAGACATGACCATCTACCCGCAGGTGTCCTGTGACGGGCAAAACCATTTCACTTGCGCGCCGGGCGACACCATCACGGTGCGCAAAAAGCCCAAGAAGCTGCGCCTGATTCACCCGCTGGATCACAACTACTACGAAGTCTGCCGGACCAAGCTCGGCTGGGGCAGCCGCCTCGGTGGGCGAGGAGACGACTGATGATCGATCCGGCGCGTGGCTTTGATCTGATCGGTGACGTGCACGGGTGCGCCCAGACCCTTGAGGCGCTGCTGGAGCAGATGGGCTATCGCCGCGAGGCCGGCGTATGGCGTCATCCACGGCGTATGGCATTGTTTCTGGGCGATATCGTCGACCGCGGCCCACGGATTCGCGAAGCGCTGCATATCGTGCGCGACATGGTCCAGGCCGGGCAGGCGCTGTGCATCATGGGTAACCACGAATTCAACGTGCTGGGCTGGGTGACGCCAGCGCCGGCCCACACCGGCCAGAAGTTCGTCCGTGAGCACACCCCGCGTCACGAGCGGCTCATCGCTGAAACCCTGGCCCAGTTTGAGCAGTACCCGCAGGAGTGGCGCGAGTTCATCGACTGGCTTTATGAGTTGCCGTTGTTCATTGATGCCGGACGCTTTCGCGCCGTGCATGCCTGCTGGGACCCTAACCTGATTGAGCCGCTGCGTGGCCTGCATGGCAACGGGTTGATCAACCAACAGTTCATCCAGGCCAGCGCCACGCCTGGCAGCTTTGCCAGCAACGTTTTCAATCGTTTGCTGCGCGGCACCGACATGCGTCTGCCGCACGGCCTGACCCTCACCGGCGGCGATGGCCTGACCCGCGAGTTCTTCCGTACCAAGTTCTGGGAGGATGACCCGCAGACCTATGGTGATGTGGTCTTCCAGCCCGATGCGCTGCCCGAAGGGGTGGCCAAGACGCCACTGTCAACCACTGACAAAAATGCTTTGCTGCGCTATGGCAGCGACGAGCCGCTGCTGTTTGTCGGTCACTACTGGCGCAGCGGTGTGCCGGCGCCGATCCGGCCCAATCTGGCCTGTCTGGATTACAGCGCCGTGCTGTACGGCAAGCTGGTGGCCTATCGGCTGGACCAGGAAACTTCAATCGACCCGGAAAAATTCGTCTGGGTTGATGTGCACCGCCCGGAGTTGAAGTCATGAGCCCTGTCGCTGTTTTGCGCCTGCCGCTGTCCACCGACCTGAGTGGTTTTGTCAGCCTGCTGCGGCGCCTGAATGTGCCGCACCGGGTGGCCGAGGAGGCTGGCGAGCAGGTGCTGTGGGTGCCGGGTAACCCGCAATTGGTCGACGAGGTTCGCGAGCTGTACGAGCGTTTCCCCGAGGGCAATGACGCCTATCAGCCGCCGCCGGACAGTCAGGGTGCAGCGCTGGCTCGTCCCGGTCTTGCCCAACAGGCAAGGCAGGTGCCGTTCACCGTGTTGGTGTTGCTCGCGACCCTGGTGGTGGCGGGCCTGACCATGCTCGGTGAAAACCTGGACGCGGTGCGCTGGCTGACCTTTCTCGACTTCCGGGTGCAGGGCGAGTACGCCATGTTCGTGCCGCTGGCCGACAGCCTGGCCGCCGGGCAGTGGTGGCGGATCGTCTCACCGATGCTGATCCACTTCGGTGTCCTGCACCTGGCCATGAACAGCCTGTGGTACTGGGAACTGGGGCGGCGCATCGAACTGCGCCAGGGCGGCTGGCAATTGCTGTTGCTGACCCTGGTGTTCGCCGCGTTCTCCAACGCGGTGCAGTATTATTTCGGTGGCCCGACTTTATTCGGCGGCCTGTCGGGCGTGCTCTATGGTCTGCTGGGGCACTGCTGGCTGTTCCAGTGGCTGGCGCCCAACCCGATCTACCGTCTGCCGCGGGGCGTGCTGGTGATGATGCTGGTCTGGCTGCTGCTATGCCTGTCGGGGCTGGTGAGTGTGCTTGGCTTCGGCGAGATCGCCAACGGTGCACATGTCGGCGGCTTGATCATCGGTTGTGTCACGGGACTCGCAGGGGGTGCGATCGCGCGCCGAAAAGCCTAAACTTCCCGGCTGTCTTCTGGAGTACGCCATGTCCTCTTTTATGGAAATGATTGAAAACATCACCCCCGATATCTACGAGAGCCTCAAGCTGGCTGTCGAAATCGGCAAATGGTCCGATGGCCGCAAACTGACCCAGGAACAGCGCGAGCTGTCGCTGCAGGCGCTGATCGCCTGGGAAGCGCAAAACCTGCCCGAAGAGCAGCGCACCGGCTACATGGGCCCGCAAGAATGCGCGTCGAAGTCGGCACCTGTGCCCAACATCCTGTTCAAGTCGGATGCCATCCATTGATTGAATTGGGTCGCGGTTCCGTCAACAAGATGGCGGTGCGTCAGGCTGACGCGCCGTTTGTGCAATATGCCTTTCGGCTGGGCGACAGCGAGATTGCCGTCAATCCGCTGATTGGCCAGAGCCTGCGTCTGGAATACCTGGGCGCGATTCACTGCAGCCATTGCGGGCGCAAGACCAAAACCAGCTACAGCCAGGGTTACTGCTACCCGTGCATGCAGAAGCTGGCGCAGTGCGACGTATGCATCATGAGCCCGGAAAAGTGCCATCACCATGAGGGCACCTGCCGCGAGCCTTCATGGGGCGAGCAGTTCTGTATGACCGATCACATTGTCTATCTGGCCAACTCCTCAGGGGTCAAGGTCGGGATTACCCGCGCCACTCAGCTGCCGACCCGCTGGCTCGACCAGGGCGCCAGCCAGGCGCTGCCGATCCTGCGCGTCGCCACCCGGCAGCAATCGGGCTTTGTCGAAGACCTGCTGCGCAGCCACGTTGCCGACCGCACCAACTGGCGCGAACTGCTCAAGGGTGAGGCGCTGCCGGTGGACCTTGTCGCGATCCGCGACGAACTGTTCGACAAGTGCGCCGAGGGGCTGGCGGGGTTGCAGGAACGCTTCGGCCTGCAGGCCATCCAGATGCTGCACGATGTCGAACCGCTGGAGTTTCGCTACCCGGTCGAGGCCTACCCGACCAAGATCGTCAGCTTCAACCTGGACAAGAACCCGATCGCCGAAGGCACGCTGCTGGGTATCAAGGGCCAGTACCTGATTTTCGACACCGGCGTCATCAATATCCGCAAGTACACGGCCTATCAACTGGCCGTGCTCCAGTAAAAAGGATTCGCGCATGCGCACTGAACAACCGCAAGTGATCTACCTCAAGGACTATCAGGCGCCCGAGTATCTCATCGACGAGACGCACCTGACTTTCGAGCTGTTCGAGGACCACACCCTGGTGCATGCGCAACTGGTGATGCGCCGCAACCCCGAGCGCGGCGCTGGCTTGCCGGCATTGGTGCTCGATGGCCAGCAACTGGAGCTGGTGTCGCTGCAACTCGATGACCGCGAGCTGCAACCGGCCGATTACCAACTCACCGACAGCCACCTGACCCTGCAGCCGTCCAGCGCCAGCTTCACGGTCGACAGCACGGTGCGCATCCACCCGGAAACCAACACCGCACTGGAAGGCCTGTACAAGTCCAGCGGCATGTTCTGTACCCAGTGTGAGGCCGAAGGCTTTCGCAAGATCACCTATTACCTCGACCGCCCGGATGTGATGAGCAGCTTCACCACCACGGTCAGCGGCGACAAGCAGCGCTATCCGGTCCTGCTGTCCAACGGCAACCCGATTGCCAGCGGCCAGGACGGCGACCGCCATTGGGCAACCTGGGAAGACCCGTTCAAGAAACCGGCCTACCTGTTCGCCCTGGTGGCCGGTGACCTGTGGTGCATTGAAGATACCTTCACCACCCGCAGCCAGCGTGAAGTCACCCTGCGCATTTATGTCGAACCCGAAAACGTCGACAAATGCCAGCACGCCATGGACAGCCTGAAGAAGTCCATGCGCTGGGACGAAGAGGTCTATGGCCGCGAGTACGATCTGGACATCTTCATGATCGTTGCGGTCAACGACTTCAACATGGGCGCCATGGAGAACAAGGGCCTCAATATCTTCAACTCCAGCGCCGTGCTGGCCCGCGCTGAAACCGCCACCGATGCCGCGCACCAGCGGGTCGAGGCGATCGTAGCCCACGAATACTTCCATAACTGGTCGGGCAACCGCGTGACCTGCCGCGACTGGTTCCAGCTCTCGCTCAAGGAAGGCTTCACGGTGTTTCGCGACGCCGGTTTCTCGGCCGACATGAACTCCGCCACGGTCAAGCGCATCCAGGACGTCGCCTACCTGCGTACTCACCAGTTTGCCGAAGATGCAGGCCCCATGTCGCACCCGGTGCGCCCGGACAGCTTTATCGAGATCTCCAACTTCTACACCCTGACCGTGTACGAGAAGGGCTCGGAAGTGGTCGGCATGCTCCACACCCTGCTGGGTGCCGAGGGCTTCCGTAAAGGCAGTGACCTGTACTTCGAGCGCCATGACGGCCAGGCGGTGACCTGTGACGACTTCATCAAGGCCATGGAAGATGCCAACGGCGTCGACCTGACCCAGTTCAAACGCTGGTACAGCCAGGCCGGTACCCCGCGCCTGGACGTCAGCGAAGCCTATGACAGCGCTGCCGGCACCTACAGCCTGACCTTCCGGCAGAGCTGCCCGATCACCCCGGACAAGCAGGAAAAACTGCCGTTCGTGATTCCCGTGGCCTTGGGTCTGCTCGATGAGCAGGGCAACGAAATCGCCCTGCGCCTGAGTGGCGAAGCCGCTGCGCAAGGCTCCAGCCGGGTCATTTCGGTGACCGAGGCCGAGCAGACGTTCAGCTTCGTTGACGTGCCTGCCAAGCCGTTGCCATCGCTGCTGCGCGGTTTCTCGGCCCCGGTCAAGATGAGCTTCCCGTACAGCCGCGACCAGTTGATGTTCCTGATGCAGCACGACAGCGATGGCTTCAACCGTTGGGAAGCGGGCCAGCAACTGGCGGTGCAGGTGTTGCAAGAGTTGATCGGTCAGCATCAGGCCGGCCAGCCACTGGTACTCGATCAGCGGCTGCTGACTGCACTGGGCACGGTACTGGCTGACGAGACCCTGGATCAGGCGATGGTTGCCGAGATGCTGTCGCTGCCGGGTGAGGCGTACCTCACCGAAATCAGCCAGGTCGCCGACGTCGATGCCATTCATGCCGCTCGCGAGTTTGCCCGTAAAGCCATCGCCGACAACCTGTCCGACAGCCTCTGGGCGCGTTACCAGGCCAACCGCGAAGTGTCGCGCAACACCGCCTACATCGCCGAGGCTGAGCACTTCGCTCGCCGTGCGCTGCAGAACATTGTCCTGTCGTACCTGATGCTCAGCGGCAAGCCTGAAGTGCTGGCGGCGGCCATCGACCAGTTCGACAGCAGTGACAACATGACCGAGCGCCTGACCGCGCTGGCGGTGCTGGTCAACTCGCCGTTCGAACAGGAGCGCGCCCAGGCACTGGCGGTATTCGCCGAACACTTCAAGGACAACCCGCTGGTCATGGACCAGTGGTTCAGTGTTCAGGCAGGCAGCACCTTGCCGGGTGGCCTGGCACGGGTCCGCGAGTTGATGCAGCACAAGGCATTCAACATCAAGAACCCGAACAAGGTCCGTGCCCTGATCGGTGCTTTCGCCGGCCAGAACCTGATCAACTTCCATGCCGCCGATGGTTCGGGCTACCGCTTTCTGGCCGACATCGTCATCGAACTCAACGGCTTCAACCCGCAGATCGCCTCGCGGCAGCTGGCGCCGCTGACCCGCTGGCGCAAGTACGACAGCGCCCGTCAGGCGCTGATGAAGGCCGAGCTTGAGCGTATCCGCAGCAGCGGTGAGTTGTCGGCTGATGTCTTTGAGGTGGTGAGCAAGAGCCTGGTTTAAGCAGGGTTCTCGCTGGAGAAGGGGCGCTATCGGCCATGGTCGATAGCGCCTTTTTTTATCGCAGGCATGGTGCTTCTAACTGACGTGGCTGCGTTTGTCAGTGGCCGAATAAGCACGATGAAACATTCTACAAAAATCCTCACATGTGAGGCTTTTGTTCGGCCTGGGTATCTGATAGCGTTCACCTCCATTGCCACAACCAATCCAGGGAGCCGTGCCTATGCCTCGCAAGACCGGGGGCGCAACCACTGCTGAACAGGGCAAGAGCTTGAAAAGCTCGACCGACTACATGCGCGAAATGCGCCAACGCCTCAAGGACGCGGGTCTGGTCAAACGTGAGTTCTGGATCCGTCCTGAAAACGTCGATGCCCTGCGCGGTATCGAAAAAGCTTTGCGACAGCCCTACCTCGGTAAACGAATCAATCTGGAGGATTTCATGACCGGGAACACCCACTGGACCATCAGCTCGTTGCATCAATCGCTGGCCGAGCTTGAGCTGGTCAGCCTGGGGCAGATCGACCTGTCCCTCACCGACGGTGCCGAAACCGGTATCCGTCTGATCCTCAAGGAGTTCGGCGACCTGCCGGTCTATCTGGCCGTGGTTGGCGAGCAGATCCTCGCCGATACCACCCTGATCGAAGTCAGCCGGGTCAAGGACACCGCAGCCTTCAACGACATCGTGCTGCGCAGCCGTGACCTGTTCCCGCTGTCGGCGGTGGGTATCGAGCGTCTGGCCGACGGCCAGGAAGTCTACTGCCTGTTCGGCGCATTGAGTGCCGCTTCCAGCCTGACCGTGATCGTCCAGGAAGTGCTGACGCTGGCCGACAACGTGATTCGTGCGGCAGAAGCTTTCGAAGATCACTTCATCGACTGAATAGCGGTTTTGGCAGGAGAACACTCATGACGACAAGCATCTGGAAAAAACTGGTCACTGCCGTGCGCGGTGGCGCATCAGAAGCCGGTGAGGCACTCATCGACGCCAACGCCCTGCGGATTCTCGACCAGGAAATCCGCGACGCTGACAACGCACTGGCCAAGGCTCGTGAAGGTCTGATCGGTATCAAGGCCAAGCACAAGCTTTCTGCGCAGCGCCTTGAAGAACATGGCACCAATATCGCCAATTGGGAAAACCGTGCCCTGCAAGCCCTCAACAAGGGCGAAGAAAGCCTGGCCGTCGAGTGCGCGGCGAAGATCGCCGAGATCGAGGCCCAGCGTGATCAGGAAAAAGCCCTGGCCGACCAGTTCGGCAAGCAGGCTGCGCTGCTGCAAGAGCAGGTGGTCAAGTCTGAGGCGCGGATTCGCGGCCTCAAGCAGCAGGTCGAGATGGCCAAGGCCCGGGAAACCGTGCAGCGTGCCCGTGTCGCCACCGCCAATGCCACCGGTGGCGCCAATGGCGCGGTCGAGACCGCCGTCGGTTCGCTGGCCCGTCTCAAGCAACGCCAGGACGAGCAGGACGCCAAGCTTGAAGCCGCCGAAGAACTGGCCAGCCAGTCCAATGGCGGTGATCTGGAGCGCCGTCTGCAGGAAGCCGGCATCGGCGCCAGCAGCAGCGGTGCCGACGATGTACTGGCGCGTTTGAAGGCTCGCCAGACACCTCAGTAACAGGCGGCAGCTAACAGTACCGGCTTCAGTTGCGCAGGCTTCGCAGCTGAAGCTGCTCCTACCGGGTTCTGTGTCTGCTGCGCGACAGCGCGGCGGGCGAACGCTTATCAAGCCGCAACGCCATAGACAAGGAAGACCGCTTGGCATTCTCGACCCGACTTCGCGTTATTCTCGGTCTGGCGGCGCTGATGCTCGCCGTACAGATCTACAACGCGGCCAGTGGCTATAGCCTGGTGGGCCACGGTATCCTGCCGCGTCATCTTTCAGGCTTGCAGGGCATTGCCCTGGCGCCACTGCTGCATGGATCCTTCGCCCACCTGCTCAGCAATCTGCTGCCGTTTCTGGTGCTCAGTTGGCTGGTGGCGACCGAGGGTGTCAAGCGCTATGCCTGGGTGGTGATACTGGTCTGCCTGTTTGGCGGCGGTCTGGTCTGGGTGTTTGGCCGTACCAGCCTGCACGTTGGCGCCAGTGGCCTGATTTTCGGCCTGTGGACCTATCTGCTGGCCAGGGTCTGGTATCAACGCAGCTTCGCCAGCCTGCTGGTGGCGCTGATCGCTCTGGCCGGTTATAGCGGTCTGGTGCTGGGTTTTCTGCCGTCACCGGGGGTATCGTTCGAGTCACATATCGGCGGTGCGCTGGCAGGAATCTTCGCAGCCAGGCTACTGCATGCCGGGCAAGGCAAGGTCTGAGTAAGGGCGATGGTGGCGACCGAGCCGCTGAAACATACCGGGTTCTGATAAATGGATTGCGCCAATGATGGTGTTGCTGTTGCTCAGGCGTCATGTGTCTGCTTTTTTCGAGCGTTTCGGCTGGGCCGGAATCGGCATGTTTTTGCTCGGTCACTACTTGCTGTCTTACCTGTTGCTGGCCCTGGCCGCTGAAGAGCATCTGCTGAGCGGGCTGGATTTCACCTATTTTTACCTGACCACGGCCACCACCGTGGGCTACGGCGACCTGTCACCCAAGTCTGCTGCCGGCAAGCTGATTACCAGTACCTGGATCATGCTCGGCGGGATTGCGTTACTGACCACAGTGATTGGCAAGGCGTCGACGTCGGTTGGCGATATCTGGAGACGCAACATGAAAGGGCAGGGCGATTGTTCAGCACTAAGCGGCCATACCGTGCTGGTCGGCTGGGACGGTGATGCCAGCGAGCGGATTGTCGAACTGCTCAGCCAGGACTGCCGCACCCGCAGCGGCGGGCTGGTGATCTGCGATTCGCTGATCACTGAAAATCCGATGCCAGGCCATGCCTCATTCATCAAGGGCGATTCGCTCGATTCGCCGGCGGTGCTGTTACGCGCCGGGGTTCGTGGCGCTGAACGGATTCTGGTGCACACCCGCTCCGACAGCCTGACCCTGGCGATTGTCCTGACCCTGAAAAAACTCGAGCCTGCCGGTCATGTGGTTGCCCATTTTGACAACTCTGAACGCGCCGCCCTGGCCAGAAGCTATGCCCCGGAACTGGAATGCACCTCCAACATGGCCATCGAGATGCTGGTGCGTTCGGCCCAGGATCCGGGTTCGAGCACCGTAATCAACGAACTGCTGTGCATCGGTGAAGGCGCAACCCAGTTCCGTCATGTGTTGTCGCCCGGTTTCAGCATCACCTGCGGCGAGCTTTATATCCGCCTGCGCCAGGAATTCAACGCCACCCTGATCGGTTATCGGGCGCCGCAGGGCAGCCATTTCGAACTCAACCCCGCCAACGATCTGCGTATCGAGGGCGGTGAAATTTTCTACATTGCATCCACTCGGCTTCAAGGAAACGCATTATGAGCTGGTTCAAGCGAGTCATGGGCCTGGAAGCGCCCCTGCCGAAAAACACGGCTGCCAGTGCCTCCAGTCCGCTGGGGCTGCGCAGCGGTGGCATGTTGTGTCTGGACTCTTCCCTGAAACTGCTGCTCGATGGCCACAGCTATGTTGTGCTGCCGGGCGATGAAAAGGTCTGGGCGGTGGGGGAGATCGATCTGGGCCAGGCCATGGTGCTGCGCCGCTTCTATCTCGACGATGAAGACTACTTTCTGCAGATCCTCAGCAACGGGCCGTTGCCTGAGGACATTCAGGATATCGTGCTGTTCGGCTATTACAGCGCGACGCCGATCAACAGCCGTGACGAGCTGCTGCGCCTGACCGGGCCGGATTCGAAAATCGGCCTGCCGACCTATGAGCATGAAGGCGAAGTGTTCGAGCGCCAATGGGGCACCGAGACCGGTCAGACCGAACTCACGCCTATGGACGAGAACGTCGTCAGTCCTGACACTGCCTACCGCGTCAAACACCTGAGCATGCTCTATGCGCGGGAAACCGGCCTGATCGACCGCCGTGAGTTTTTGCTGTTCTCGGTGGAAGAAGACGAGCAAGGGAACATTACCCTTACAACGGCGGTCGGTGTGACGCTGCTTTCTACAGACATCAACGTTCTATAAAAGAAAAGGAAATCTTCATGCTCGACGCGTTGCGTATGTCGCTCGATGCCCAGGCGGTGTTCGGCTTCATTCTCTATATTCTGGTCGCCGCTCTACTGTTCGCGGTGTTCCAGTTCATCTACAGCCGGGTGACCCCGCACAAAGAGTTTGTCCTGATCCGCGACAACAACAGCGCAGCGGCCCTGGCCCTGGGCGGTTCGTTGATCGGTTTCGCCTTGCCCGCCAGTAACGTCATCGCCTACAGCATCAATATTCTGGACGTGGTGGTCTGGGCGTTGATTGCGGCAGTGGTCCAGTTGCTGGCGTTCGGTGCCACCAGCCTGGTGCTCAAGGGCCTGTCGGCACGCATTGCCAAGGGCGAGATGGCCGCGGCCATCTACGCCGCCAGTGTCGCGGTCAGTGTCGGCATGCTCAACGCGGCCTGCATGACACCGTCGAACTGAGCCGGGGGAGCGATCATGAGACGCAGTTCAGTCAAGCTCGTGCTGGTCAGTACCTTGCCGCTGGCCCTGAGTGCCTGCGGGTCATCGGATGATGAGCCGAACTTCACCACCAAGACCACCTTCAAGACCGTGCAGGAATGCACCGACGCCAAGGTGCCGATCGAGGTCTGTTCCAACTCGTTCATGGAGGCGTTGACCGATCACCGGCGCATTGCCCCGACCTACGACGACCAGGCCTCCTGCGAAGCAGATTTCGTGCCGGACTACTGCCAGGTTGGCAGCGACGGCAAATACTCGCCAAAACTCGGCGGTTTCGAGCTGTCGTTCGCCGGCAACGTGCCCAAAGAGGTGCTGGACCAGACCAACCAGCAGATCATCCAGTCCAACCCCGGCGCGACCAGCAACTTCCTTACCGGGTTGCTGATTGGCAACCTGCTCAGCAACGGCTTCGGCAACAGTGGCCGCTATTACGCGCAGCCGGTGTACATGGGCCGCGATGATCGCGGCGGTTACTACAACTCTTCGCTCTATACCCATATCGACCGCGGCAAGACCTTCAGCCGCTCGACCCAGGCCCGTTACAGCACCGATAAGACCTACAGCAAGAGCACGCTGGGCCGCAGCCTTGGCAGTGGCTCGTCGGTGTCGTCCACCGTGTCGCGTGGCGGTTTCGGCAGCCAGGCCAGTGCCCGCAGCGGCTGGAGTGGCAAGAGCAGCAGCCGCTCCAGCTTCGGCGGTTAAGGAATCTGTTGGATGAAACGGATCAGCATTGAAGAGCGCCCAGCCTGGCGCGCCACTGCCGAACGTGAAGGTTTCGACTTTCACACCATCGACGGTGAGCGCTATTGGGACGAGCGGCACTACTACCAGTTCAACGAGCGGCAGATCACTCGCGATCTTGAAGCACCGACCCAGGAGCTGCACCAGATGTGCCTGGATGTGGTGGCGCGGGTGGTCGATGACGAGGCATTGCTCAGCCAACTGGCAATCCCGCAAGCGTACTTCGACCTGATTCGCGACTCCTGGCAGCAGCGGCATGCGCACCTGTATGCACGCTTCGACTTCGCTTACCACGGCGACGGGCCGGCGAAGATGTATGAAATCAACGCCGACACCCCCACCAGCCTGATGGAAGCGGCGGCGTTTCAATTGCTGTGGCTGGAAGAGCAGATTGAACGCGGGGTGCTGCCGGCCAGGGCAACCCAGTTCAACGCGATTGCCGAAGACCTGATCAAGGCCTTCGAGCCGTTCCGGGGACCGGCGCCGTTCTATTTTTCGGCCATGTCCGGCTCGGCCGAAGACCGCGGCACCACTGAATTCATGCGGCGCATGGCCGCTCACGCAGGCATCGAGACCCGGCATATCGACATTGAGGACATCGGCCTTGATCAACAGGGACGCTTCGTCGATTTGCACGGCCAGCGTATCGAGCGGTTGTTCAAACTGCATGCCTGGGAGCACATCTTCCACGAGCCGTTCGGTGCGCACATCGCCGCCAGTGGCACCCGTTTCGTCGAACCTGCCTGGAAAGCCATCCTCAGCAACAAAGGCATCCTGCCGCTGCTCTGGCAGTTCAACGAAGGCCATCCCAACCTGCTGCCATCGTTCGTCGACCAATACCCCGCTAGCCCGGTACCCAAAGGCTGGGTGCGCAAGCCTTTCTTTTCCCGCGAAGGCGCCAACATTGAAATCCGCACCCCAGGCGACGAAACCATTGCCGAAGACGGCCCCTACACCGACGCGCCGTACATCCTCCAGCAATACTCACCGCTGCCGCGTTTCGGCGACAGCTACACCCTGATCGGCTCCTGGGTGATCGGCGACCTGGCCTCCGGGATCGGCATCCGTGAAGACGACAGCCTGATCACCAAAGACAGCAGCCGGTTTCTGCCGCATGTGGTGATTGATTAAGAAGGTGCGCAGCCGCTGTTGATCTTGATCTTCGAGCCGAGATGGCACAGACAACGCAAATCGCGGCTTGGGCGCCGTTCGGAGGGACGTTCGCCCGGCAGGGCGAAACCTGCAGTCCAGACACCGCGCAAAAGGATTTTCCATCGGTCCGCAGATCACGCCCTTTTCGCGGCTAAAGCCGCGACCCATGCTCTCCAGATCATCGCCTAGACTGCCTCAATGCCAGTAGCGCTTAACAAAACATAACGTCACGACAATTGTCAGGCACAGGCTTTACTGCCTAGCATGGCCCCGCCTCCAAAAAAGCGCAGGGCCGGTTTATCCAGCCACCTCGCACAACAATAAAACCGGGAGAGACGCATGCATCTGTCCATTGTCTGCCTGGCCGCCTTATTGGGCCTCACAGCAGTCAGTTCCGCCGTCGCAGCAACCGCAGCAGACAGCTACGCCATCGAATCGCCCAAGGCCGCGACCAGCCTGTTACTGGACGTCGTGCATGCCGGTCAGCGTCTGGTCGCGGTGGGCGACCACGGCCATATCCTGTACTCCGACGACCAGGGCCATAACTGGCAACAGGCCAAAGTGCCGACCCGCCAGTTGCTTACCGCCGTCTATTTTGTCGACGCGCAGCATGGCTGGGCCGTCGGCCATGATGCCCAGATTCTGGCCAGCAGCGACGGCGGCCAGAGCTGGACCAAACAGTTCGAAGACCTGACCCGCGAAGCGCCGCTGCTGGATGTCTGGTTCCAGGACCAGAGCACCGGCTTTGCCATCGGCGCCTACGGTGCCCTGTTGACCACCACCGATGGCGGCCGGCACTGGCAGGACGTCAGCGAGCGGCTGGACAACCAGGACCAGTATCACCTCAATGCCATCGCCCATGTGGCGCAAGGCGGGCTGTTCATCGTCGGTGAAGCCGGCGGCATGTTCCGTTCCCGCGATGTTGGCCTGAGCTGGGAAAAACTCGAAAGTCCCTATCACGGCTCGCTGTTCGGGGTCATCGGCACCTCCCAGGCGCAGACGCTGCTGGCCTACGGATTGCGCGGCAATTTGCTGCGCTCCACTGACTTTGGCGACACCTGGACCCACATCGAACTGCCCGGCGAGCGGGGGCCGCTGCAGGCCACCCTGGCTGGCGCCAGCCTGCTCAGTGACGGCACGCTGGTGCTGGTCGGCAATGCCGGCAGCGTATTGCGCAGCAGTGATGACGGGCAGAGCTTCAAGGTTTTCAACCGCGCCGACCATATCGCCCTGTCCGGGGTGACCGGCAATGCCCGCGGTGAACTGATTCTGGTCGGGCAGGGCGGTGTACGTCTTGGCTCGGCCAATGGCGCAGCGCTCAGTCAGCGATAAGCACAAGGACTCCATGCATGAACGATCTTCAGCAGCGCGCCACGCCCGCCGACGAGCAAGCGACCTTTCTTGAACGGTTGATCTTCAACAATCGCCCCACAGTGATCATTCTCTGTCTGCTGACCACCCTGGTGCTGGTCTGGCAGGCTTTGCAGGTGCGACCTTCGACCAGCTTCGAGAAGATGATTCCGCTGCAGCACCCCTTCATCCAGAACATGCTTACGCACCGCAATGACCTGGGCAATCTGGGCAATAGCGTGCGCATCTCGGTCGAGTCGCTGGACGGCGACATCTTCTCGCGCGACTACATGGAGACCCTGCGCCAGATTCACGACGAAGCCTTCTATATCCCAGGCGTCGATCGCTCGGCCATGAAGTCACTGTGGAGCCCCAGCGTGCGCTGGACCGAGGTGACCGAAGAAGGCTTTGCCGGCGGCGAGGTGATTCCCAAGAGCTACGATGGCGGTCAGGACAGCCTCGATACCCTGCGCAACAACGTGCTCAAGTCTGGCCAGGTCGGTCGGCTGGTGGCCAACGACTTCAGGTCGAGCATCGTCGAGATACCGCTGCTGGAGGCTTATCCGGACCCCAATGACCAGAGCGTGCTGCTGACCCTTGATTACCAGCAGTTTTCCCATCAGCTCGAAGAAAAGATCCGCGACAAGTTCCAGGCGCAGAATCCGCAGATCAAAGTGCACATCGTCGGCTTCGCCAAGAAGGTCGGCGACCTGATCGACGGCTTGTTCATGGTGGTGGCGTTCTTCGGCATCGCCTTTGTCATCACGCTGGTGCTGCTGATCTGGTTCACCCGCTGCCTGCGCAGCACCATCGCCGTGCTCTGCACCACGCTGATCGCGGTGATCTGGCAACTGGGCCTGATGCATGTGGTCGGCTTCGGCATCGATCCGTACTCGATGCTGGTGCCGTTCCTGATCTTTGCCATCGGCATTTCCCATGGCGTACAGAAGATCAACGGCATTGCCTTGCAGTCCAGCGAGGCCGATAACGCCCTGACCGCGGCACGGCGGACCTTCCGTCAGTTGTTCCTGCCGGGGATGATCGCCATTCTGGCCGATGCCGTGGGCTTCATTACCCTGCTGATTATCGATATCGGCGTGATCCGCGAGCTGGCCATCGGCGCGTCCATCGGTGTGGCAGTGATCGTGTTCACCAACCTGATTCTGTTGCCGGTGATGATTTCCTATGTCGGCATCAGCAAGCGGGCGGTCACCCGCAGCAAGCAGGATGCGGTCAGCGAGCATCCGTTCTGGCGCCTGCTGTCGGGGTTTGCCAACCCCAAAGTGGCGCCGGTGTCGGTGGTGCTGGCGTTGCTGGCCTTCGGCGGCGGGCTCTGGTACAGCCAGAACCTGAAGATCGGTGACCTTGACCAGGGCGCTCCAGAGTTGCGTCCTGACTCACGCTACAACCAGGACAACGCCTTTATCATCGAGCATTACTCCACCAGTTCTGATGTATTGGTGGTGATGGTCAAGACTCAGGCTGAAGGCTGCTCGGCGTATTCGACCATGTCGGCGATCAGTGAGCTGGCCTGGAAAATGGACAACACCCCTGGCGTGCAATCGACGGTTTCGCTGGTCAACGTTTCACGCCAGGTGATCAAAGGCATGAACGAAGGCAGCCTGAAGTGGGAAACCCTGTCGCGTAACAAGGATGTGCTCAACAGCTCCATCGCCCGTGCCGAAGGGCTGTACAACACCGACTGCTCGCTGGCGCCACTGATGATCTTCCTCAACGACCACAAGGCCGAAACCCTGGATCGGGCGGTCAAGGCGGTCGAGGAGTTTGCTGCGCAACACAACAGCCCCGATCTGCAATTTCTGCTGGCGGCCGGTAACGCCGGGATTGAGGCCGCGACCAACCAGGTGATCAAAGAGTCCGAGCTGTTGATCCTGGTGCTGGTCTACCTGTGTGTGGCAGGCATGTGCATGATCACCTTCCGCTCCTGGGCTGCGACCCTGTGCATTGTCTTGCCGCTGGTGCTGACCTCGGTACTGGGTAACGCGCTGATGGCCTTGCTGGGCATCGGCGTGAAGGTGGCGACGCTGCCGGTGATCGCGCTCGGGGTGGGCATCGGTGTCGATTACGGCATTTACATCTACAGCCGTCTGGAAAGCTTCCTGCGCGCCGGCCTGCCGTTGCAGGAGGCGTATTACCAGACGCTCAAGTCCACCGGCAAGGCGGTGCTGTTCACCGGTCTGTGCCTGGCGATTGGTGTCTGCACCTGGATCTTCTCGGCCATCAAGTTCCAGGCCGACATGGGCCTGATGCTGACCTTCATGCTGCTGTGGAACATGTTTGGCGCCTTGTGGCTGTTGCCGGCACTGGCACGCTTTCTGATCAAACCCGAGAAAATGGCCGGGCAGGTGGGGCATTCGTTGTTTTCTCATTGAAACGCGGCAGGGCAAGGCGCACAGCTTTGCCCTATCATTGGCGTTTTTCCCAGGTACCTGACTGAACATGACTACTACTTCCTTCCTGCAAGCCCTGCAAACCACCACCATGCTCGAAATCGACGGCCTGCATGCCTGGGAATTCAGCCTGGATGATGGCCTGCAAGTCGAATGCATGGACGGCCGGGCGCGCAAGGTCTGGTCGTTCAACGCAGCGCAGGTACAGGCCGCCGCGTTCGATGAATCCCTGCAGAGCTGGGTGATCAACGACGGTGAGGCGGATCACCGGATCGTCTGCATGGATGCCGTCAGTGCAAACGATGATGACGAGGCCGATCTGGATTGATCCAGATCAGTCTTTTAGAGCGCGCCAGCCGTTAAACTTCGCAGGCGCGTGTCGGCCCTCTGAATCAGAGGCCGGCATCGGGATGGTAGGGTGCCGGTGCTTGCGCATCGGTCACTACACAAGGATGTGCTTGCCTTTTCTTGCTCCGCTTGCGGGGTAACGACCTTCAAATTGCTGGCCATTGCCAGTCATCCGCTCCACGGAAGCGAGCGAAGCATTCATCAGGGAGATTTCCATGTCTACTCAAGGCGCGTTGAGTCGTGCTCGGCTATTGCCAACTTTTTTCGGCGCCGGGCTGCTGGTGCTCGGCCTGGTCAAATTCAGTGCCGGCTTGAAGCTGGTCAGTCTGGGCGGTTCCTACTATTACGTCCTTTCCGGGCTCGGCTTTGCCCTGTGCGGCCTGTCGCTGATGCTGGTTGTGCACATGGCGGTGTGGCTGTTCACGTTATGCCTGTCGCTGGGGACCGTCGGGGCACTATGGGAAGTCGGCCTGGATCGTCAGCAACTGCTGCCGCGTCTGTTGATCTGGTTTCTGATTGGTCTGCTGCTGTTGCTGCCAGTGATCAGACGCAGCCTTAAACCCACCGGCCGACCCTTCTCACTCGGCCATTTGATCGTGGCCCTGCTGCTGGCCGGCATTTCACTGGATCCGCTGGCCCAGATTCGCCAGTTCGGACCTGACTACCGGCAATGGGCAGAGTCGCTGATTCCAAGCCTGGCAGTCATGCCATTGGCGTTAGAGGACGGCGGTGCCAAAGATCTGCGCCAGCCAGAAAGCTGAACCTTTGCAGTAAAGGCGGTGTCCTGAATCAAGCGCGAATAACAATTCCCAAGAGTGCTCAACGGAGGCCGTCATGTCCCGCCCATTGCTGCCCTGGCTGGTGCTTGCCAGCATCTTCAGTGTTTTGCCCGCTCATGCTCAGGACAACGCCGACCTCGATCTGTTGGTGGGCACCTATACCCAGGGTGACAGCCAGGGGCTTTACCGGATGGGCTTTAACAGTCAGACCGGCTTGATCGACACCCAGCCACGGCAAGTGGTGGTGAGTGAAAATCCGTCCTGGCTGACCCTGTCGCGCGAAGCCGGTTATCTGTTCGTGGTCAATGAAAACGGTCCAGGGCAGGCGGACAGGCTGGGCAAGGTCAGTAGTTACATGATCGACCCGCAGACTCACGAGCTACGCTTGATCAATCAGGTCGCCAGTCAGAGCGATGAACCGACTCATTCAAGCCTCACACCTGATCAGCGTTATCTGCTGGTGGCCAACTATGCGGTGCAGGCCAAGCCGGGCGGGGCGCTGGCTGTCTTGCCAGTCGACAGCGCTGGCCGCCTGGGTAATGCGGTTCAGGTGCTTGGGCCCAACCCGCCCAGCAAGGTCAATGCCGAACGCCAGAGTTCTTCACATGTGCATGGGGTGCTGCCGACTCCGGATGGCAAGTACGTAGTGGCAGCGGATCTGGGGGCTGACAAGCTGTTTGTCTACCAGTACGACGTGCAACTCGGGCAGCCATTGCAGCCGATCAAGGCGGCCACGGTAAGCCTGCCCAAGGGCAGTGGCCCACGGCATCTGTTGTTCAGTGACAATGGCAAGCACGCCTGGCTGACCCTGGAAATGACCGCTCAGGTCGCGGTGTTCGACTATCACAATGGTCGGTTCCGGCAGACCCAACTGGTTGATCTCAAGCAGCCCGGCAAGCACCAGGCGGTCGGTGCCAGCGGCTTGCATGCCTCTGCTGATGGCCGTTTCCTCTACGTGGCCAACCGTGGCGATGCCAACGAGCTGCTGGTGTTCAGCATCGATCCGGCCAGCGGGGCACTCAAGGAGCTCCAGCGCCGTTCCGTACAGGGCCGTGAACCGCGGGAGTTCAGCATTGACCCCAGCGGCAGGTTCTTGCTGATCGCCAACCAGAAGAGCAACCAGATCGTGACCCTCAAGCGTGACCCACAGAGCGGGCGGCTGGGTGATGTGGTGCAGGCGCTGGACATGCCGGCGCCGTCGGCACTGCTGTTTTTGCCGTCGGCACAATGAACTATTAATCGCAGTGATAAAGGCTAGTGCCAGAAAGGATTTTTTCCCCGCGATCCTCAGGAGTAAGTTTGATCCATGGCCTCACGGCCCGGAACCCAAACCACTTCCGAGGATTTGCATCATGAACTTCAATCTCTTCTCGATCATTGCCGCATCCGCCATTTCTGCCACTGCCGCTCTGCCTGCCAGCGCCAACACTGAAGTGACCGAAAACAAACTGCATGTTGCCCAAAGCCAGAGCTATACCCCGCAGTACCTGCAACAGAGCGCCAAGTTCTATGCTGCGCTGGATCACAAGACCGGCCAGTGACGCGAGTTTCATGAGGCTTTCGCGAGCCTGTTTGCCAACCCCGAGCTGACGACCTCTAGCCAACGTGCGCTAGGCAACGCAGACCCGGCGGCAAGCCTGCTCGCGAAAGCCCTTGTATCTGCACGATCCCCGTGAGTATTGCGCTCACGGGGATTGGTGTTTTTGGCCAGTAAAAAAACTTCAACTTTCAGCGGCTGCAAGCATCAATACCATTGATGCCTGATATATAGAGGTATGTTTTTTCATGGACCCGGTTTTCAGTAATGCTAGTGTTCTGAAACCCGTGATGGAGCAAAACCGATGGCCACAGCCATACTTCATTCGATCAAGCAGGGCGCGTATATCGCCATTGCCCTGTATGTGGTGTTCATTGCCGTGGTGACCGTGACCAGCATGAATCCGCAAATCAATGCCGCTCAGGTCAGCAGTGCTCAGGCGCCGGTGGCCGTGCACAGCGCCGCCACCGGACAACCGCTGCCTCAGCACGCGTCCTGACCCTGCTCAGCCGCCCACTTCCAGGGTGCTTTGGCCGTTACCCTGGCGGCGGACACGAATCTGCACGGCAATGCGCTCGTGCATTTCCTGGACGTGGGAAATCACCCCGACCTTGCGCCCCTGAGCTTGCAGGCCGTCGAGGGCGTCCATGGCCAGTTGCAGTGACTCAGGGTCGAGACTGCCGAAGCCTTCGTCGATGAACAGCGATTCAATGCGCAAGGTGCTGGAGGCCATCGAGGCCAGGCCCAGCGCCAGGGCCAGCGACACCAGGAAGGTTTCGCCGCCTGACAGTGAATGCACCGAACGCAGTTCGTCGCCCATTTCAGTGTCCATCACCAGCAGGCCCAACAGGCTGCCGCCACGCTTGAGCCGGTAGCGGCGCACCAGTTGGCGCAATTGGGCATTGGCGTGATGGACCAGCAGGTCGAGGTTGTAAGCCTGAGCGATCTTGCGGAAACGGTCGCCTTCGGCTGAACCAATCAATTCTGCCAGGCGGCCCCAGCGCAGGCGTTCGGCCGTAGCCTGCTCGATACGCGCCTGCAGCTCACCATTGGCTTGCTGGCGGCGCTGGTCCTCGCTGACCTGCGCACGCAGATCAGCGCATTGTTGTTCGGTCACTGCGCACTGCTCGCGGCTTTGCTGTGCGGCCTGTTCCAGCCCGGCGCCGTCGGTAAGCTCTGGAAAGTGGGCCTGATGTTCGCTCAGGCGCTGTTCGCGTTCGTGCAGCAGGACCCGGTTCTGCTCCAGCGCTTTCTCGGCGGCCTGCAAGCGCTGACGCAGTTCTTCAAGCTGCGCGTCGTCGACTTCCAGTAAGGCATTGAGGGTCGCATCGTCCAGTTGCGCATGGCTGTTGCGCCAGGCGCTGATCTGCTCATCGAGTCCGGCGGCCTCATCCTGCAACGCCTGCTGCTGTTGTTCGCTGGCCTTGAGTTCGGCGGCCAGCTGGATGCTCTGCGCCTGGTTGTCCTGTAGCCCCTGGGCGGCCAGTTGCTCGGCTGCGCGGGCCTGTTCAATCGACTGTTCCAGCGTTTGCTGCCATTGTTCGGCGCTGGCATGGCCACCAAGCAGTTCGCCCAATAGCGTCTGGCTGGCCTGCTGTTGTTCGCTGAGGCTTTGCACCTGTTGTTGCAGTTCAGCCTGACGTTGCTGGCGAGCGGTGAGTTCAAGTTGTTGCTGTTCAACACGCTTGTGTCGCTCAGCCTGTTCCTGCTGTTGCTCCTGTTGCTGCTCAAGCAGCGCCAGGCGTTCAACGACTTGCTGCTCCAGCCGCATGACACTGGCCGAGGTCTCGTTGCGCAGTGCCTCAAGCCAGTCGCCTGGCAGTATCGGCTGCAACGCACCAAGTTCTTCTTCAAGACGCGCATGGTCGCTATTGAGTTGACGTTGCTGCTCTTCAATCTGGGCGTTGGCGTTCTGGCTGGCTTGCTGGGCTTCTTGCAGTTGTTGCTGCAGCCGGCCGGCGTCCTGTTGCAGCTTGAGCAGCGCCTGCTGGCGCTGCTCGTCCTGCTCAATGACCTGGGTGAGCTGCTGCTGTTGGCGTTGCAGCCAGGCCGCGCGTTCTGCCTCGTTAATTGCATGCAGGGCGGCTGCCTGAGGATGCTCCTGCAACGGCTTTGCCAATGCTTGCTGCTGGCTTTGCAACTGATCCTGCTGACCCAGCAGGTCTTTCATGCGTGAGGTAAGCACCGCGTATTGCTCGCGCAGCAGGCTGCGGCGTTCCTTGAGCTCTTCGACGGCCTTTTCGGCGCCGGCCTGTTCGCTTTCATCGTGTTCGGCCAGCCCCTGCAACAGCGCTTCGGGTTGGTGCCAAGGGTGCTCGATGCTGCCGCACACCGGGCAAGGCTGCTCGTCCTGCAACTGGTTGCGCAGCGCATCGACCCCGGCGCTGCGCATCAGGCGCTGGCGCTCCAGCAGTTCGCGGGTGACGCTGAGGGTTTGTTCGGCGACTTTGAGCTGCTCGTTGACCGCACTGCCATCGGCGGCCAGTTGTTCGCGCTCTTGGCCGGCTTTATGCAACTGGTCAGTGATGCCTTGGCGTTGTTGCTCCAATTGCTGGTGGCTGGTCCACAGCCGCTCAAGTTCTTCGCTGGCACGCTGTTGCTTGCGGTTGTCTTGCAGCAGGCCGCCGAGCAATTGCAGCTGTTCGGTTACCGCCGAGACTTCGCAGTCGGCTTCGCGGTACAGCAGTTCCAGGGCGTTGCGCTGTTCGGCAAGTTGCTGTTCGGCGTCGCTGGCACGCCGGGTCAGGGCCGGCAGTTCCTGTTGCCCGTGGCGCCAGCGATTGGCGGTCAGGGTCAGTGACTTGAGCCGGCCTTGCCAGGCACTCCAGGCCTGGGTCAGGGGCGCCAGGGCACTGCTGTTGTCGAGCTGCGCGGTGATGTCGGCCAGGCGTTGTGCGACGTGTTGCTGTTGGGCGAGCAAACTGTCCAGTTGCTGCTGAGCCTGTTGGCAGTCGTGTTCATATTGTTGCTGGCTGGCGCGGGTTTTGCTCAGCGCGTCGGCCTGATGACTCAGGGTGTTTTGGGTGTCGAAGGCGTGTTGCAGCCGGCTTCGTGACTCGCTGGCCTGTTGCTGGGCTGCAAGCAGTGTGGTGTGGGCCATTTCGCGGCTGGCTTGCAACTGCTGGTGGGTGGCGCTCAGTTCGCCCTGGCGGGCCTGTTGCCGGGCGATGTGCTGCGCCAACGGTGCCTGTTGCGCATCCAGGCTGGCGCGTCGGACAAAGCGATGGCGTTGCGGTGCGAGGCGCTCCAGTTGGCCGAGCTTGTCTCGCTCGCCGGCTTGATCCTGCCAGTCTTGCTCGGCGCAGGCCAGGCTTTGACGAGTGGCCTGGGTCTCTGCGCCCAGCCGTTGTAACTGGCCGAACCACTGCTGTTGCTGTTCCAGCTCGCGCAGGCGCTGCTGGTCGAGCTTGAGCTGCTGCTGGGCCAGGCTCAACTGCTCATCCAGCTCGGCACGGGCCTGGGCGGGCATGGGGGCCACGCCGCTGGCCAGCAGGTTGAGGTCTTCCAGCGCTTTTTTTGCGTCGCTGGCCTTGAGCCAGGCGCGCTTGCCCAGTTGGCTGTAAATGGCCGTATTGGTGAGTTTTTCCAGCAGTTCGCTGCGTTCTTTGTCGTCGGCTTTGAGAAAGGCGCTGAATTCGCTCTGGGCGAGCATCACGGCACGGGTGAACTGCTCGAAATTCAGGCCCAGGCGTTGTTCGACCAGTTGCTCGAACTCGCGTTTGCTCTGATTGCTGAGCACCTGCTCGCTGTCCAGATCAGTCAGGATCTGCCGGCTGGCCTGCAGTTTTTTGCTGGCATTGTCGCGGGCGCGATTGGTCTCCCAACGGGCACGGTAGCGGCGTTGATCAATGCCGATGAAGTCCACTTCGGCATAACCGCTGCCGGTCCCACGGCGCAGCAGGGTGCGCGGGTCGCTGGTGGTGATCTCACCGTCGATGTCCGGCACCTTGGACTGGCCGACCCGGCTCAGACGTGGCACGGCGCCGAACAGTGCCAGGCACAGGGCGTCGAGCAGGGTGCTCTTGCCGGCTCCGGTCGGGCCGGTAATGGCGAACAATCCGGCGCTGGCCAGCGGTTCTGCGCTGAAGTCGACCTCGAACGGGCCGGCCAGCGATGCCAGGTTCTTCAGGCGGATGGCAAGAATCTTCATTGTTCGGCCTCCTGCTGCACTTCACGCAGCAGCGTGGCGAAATCATCGAGAGTCTGGTCGTCGACCTCATTACCGTAGTTGTCCTGCCAGGCCCGCCGGAACAGTTCATGGGGGGTGAGCTGTTCGAGGTCGATCAGCTCGCTGGCGGCAGCGTCTTCAGCGTCGCCGTTGCGCCCGGCATATTCGGCGGCGATGCGTACCAGGCGTACAGCCTTGCCTTGCAGTGCCGCCTCGATACGGTTGCGCAGGTCTGGCTGCGGCTGGTCGAGACGCACCCGGACCTCCAGCCATGGCTGGCGATGGGGTTCATCAAGCAAGTCGACCTGTGGCAGTGCGCCGAGCTGTACCAACAGGTCGTCGAGCAGCGCCGGACCGAGGCGTTGCAGGGGCACGGCACGTGGAATCAGCAGCGGTTCGACGCTCACCAGTTGTTCACCCTCGCAGGTGATTTCCAGTATCTGGTGCTTGTAGCCAATCTCTGAGAATGACAGCGGAATCGGCGAGCCGCTGTAGCGGATGCGTGTCTCGCCGTTGACCTGCTGTGGCTTATGCAGGTGCCCAAGCGCCACGTAGGTGATTTCCGGGCCGAACAGGGCTGCTGGCAGGGCTTCGGCGTTGCCGATGATCAGGCTGCGTTCGGAGTCTTCGGACACGCTGCCGCCGGCCATGTGCGCATGGCTGATGGCGATCAGTGCCTGGCCGGGCTCGCGTTTGCGTTGCGCGGCGTCGATCAGCAGGCGATGCACCTGGGCAATGCCGTGCAGGTAGTTATCGCCCGCCTGCGCGCCAGTGACTTCCGCCGGGCGCAGGAACGGCAACGCCAGGCACCAGCCCCGCACCGAGCCACTGGCATCGGGCAATGGCAGCAACAGGCGCTCGGCATCCAGGCTGCCGTCATCGAGCCACAGCACCCGCCCCAGCGCGTGGGTACGCAGGCGGCGCATCAACGGCGCGGGCAGTTCGATACGCGAGCCGGAGTCGTGGTTGCCGGCAATCATCACGATGGTCAGGTGTGGCTGCTGCTCATGGGCGTCGACGATGAATTCGTACAGGCGCTCCTGGGCACTGACCGGCGGGTTGACTGTATCGAAGATATCGCCAGCGATCAGCAGCACGTCGGGTCGCCGCTCGGCCAGTCGGGCCAACAGCCAGCCCAGAAAAGCCTGATGCTCGAAATCGCGTTCCTGACCATGCAGGTGCTGACCCAAATGCCAGTCGGAGGTGTGAAACAGACGCATTGCATTACCTTGTGATTGAACCGCGCAGGACCCGCCGGGCAGCGCTCCTGCAAGGCCGTGAATTCATTTCGGATACAGCGGCGGCAGCCCGGCGTCTGCCGAGCTGTCTTGTATGTGCTCTACCGTCGGCAGGCTGCGGATCGCCCGCCACAACTCTTCACCGAGCCAGAACGGCCCGGCTTCGCTGTACAGCGCCCCGTTCAGACCGTCCAGCGCATCGGACAGCGGCACAAAGCGCGCGGCCATGTCGGCCAGGGTTTCGGGCTGTTGACGGGCCCAGGCGTCGAGCGCCTGGCGGGTACTTTGCGGGTCGTTGGCCAGGCAGGCACGCCTGAGGTCATCGAGCACCGTGCGCGGGTTGGGACCGGTCTGCGCGGCGCGCGCCACCGCCGGCAGGCCGCGGGCCCGCCACCAGAGCCACAGGCCCAGCAGGGTTGTGCAGGCGAAAAACAGCGTGCTCAGTTGCCAGATCCATAGCCATGGCGACAGCCCGTGCTCACCGGATACCGGGGTGTCGACTGCCAGCCCAGGGTTGACGCTGACCTGCAAGGTACGCGCCGGCAGGCTGGTGTGTTCGATATGGTCTTCGCGGGTGTTCCACCAGGTCACTTCCACTGCCGGCAGTTCCAGGCTGGCGGCCCGGCCCGGTACCAGCGCTTCGCTTTCTTTGCGGCTGCCAGTCAGGCCACGCTCACCTGGCTGATTGGTCAGTTGTGGCTGGTCCGGATAGCGGCGTACGCCCGGCAAGTCGGGGATCTGCAGGGGCGGCAATTGCGAAGCCGACAGGCCCTCGACCTTGAGGGTCAAGGTTCGGGTCAGTGAATCCCCGGCCTGGACGGTGGTGGTGTCCGGGTTCCAGCTTTCTTCGAGATTCACGCTGCTGGCCGGCAGCCATGGCTTATCGGCCGGCCACAACTCCGGGCGCGCCTTGACCTTGAGGCTGATTTCCGCCGAGCTGACCTGCAGCGCCTTGCCCGGTTGCGGCCCATAGGGGTTAGGCGCCTGTTGCTGGCCGGGGCTGGCCGCCGAGGGGCTCTGGGCCTGGGTGGCGCTGAACACCAGCGCCGGAATCTTCAGCAGCCCGCTTTGTTGCGGATAGATGGCGTAGCGGGTCTCGATCACCCCGTGGCGGATACCGTTGATGAGTTTCTCGTAGGTTCGTGAGTCACCGAGTTTCTCGATACGGGCTTCGGGCAGTTGCAGCGGGCTCAGGCTGCTGTCGTCGAACAGTGACACCGAGTGATAGATACGCAGGGTCAGCACCGCCTGGGCCTGTACATAGACGCTGTCCTGGTCGAGGCTGGCCTCGATGAACACCGGTGCCAGCTCGCTGCCCGGTTCCTGGGCATCGCCGGGCAATACCTGCAGCAAGACCGGTTGGGTGCGTGATTGGCCCAGTTGCACCGGTGGTATCTCGACGCTGCCGGTGTGGCGTGGCAACAGGGTGATCAGCCAGCGGGTATTGGCCTGGCTGTTGCCGTCCAGGGTGGTCAGGCTGTTGACCTGGCGGGTGTCACGCACTTCGAAGGCTTCGTCCAGCACGCTCAGGTCAGGTTTGCCGAACTGGGTGACGTCGTTGGTTTCCAGGGTCAGCTCGACCGTCTCACCGGCGACCAGCCGGGTGCGGTCGACCTGCGCGGTGAGTTCGGCGGCCTGGCTACACAGTGCGGTCATCCACAGCAGAAGGCCGGACAACAAAAGGGGGGCGCGGCTCATCGGCTGGTTTCCTGATGTTGCTGCTCATAACGGAATTTGCGTCGCAGCAGTTCGCCCGGATCATCGGGGATCTGCCGGAGCCAGTGCTCCAGCGACTGGCGCCGCTCGCCATCGAACGGCTCGTCGGGCAGGGCCACGGGCGGGCGAGTGGTGTTGTCGGCTTCGTCGATGGCATCGCTTGAGTTCATGTTACTCGCGTCGCGGGTCTGGCTCGGTGGCTCGTCTTGTTCGCTGTGCTGGGCCTGGCTTTGTTGCTGGCTGGTGTCAGCCTGCTGAGCGCTGTCAGCCGCTTCGTCCGGTGACGCCTGTTCTTCGCTTGGCGGCTGCTGCGGCTCGTCGGTTGCAGCGGGTTGCAGTTGATCCAGAGCCTGTTGGACAAGGCTCAGGTTGAACTGTGCGGCAGGAAAGTCAGGCTGGCGCTCCAGCGCCTGCTCATAGGCATCCAGTGCCGCTTCCAGCTCACCGCTCATGGCCAGGGCATTACCACGATTGTAGTGGTCGGCGGGCGTATCACCGCCGGCAAATTGTTGCGCCGCAGCGGCGTAGTCGCCGGCGGCGTAGAGCGCCGTGCCTTTCCAGCGCGGGTCAGTGAAGCGTTGCGCTGCTTCGCCAGGGCGCTTTTTTTGCATCAGCCGCTGACCCTGTTGATCGGCGCGCAACCACAAGTCCTGGAATTCAAACGCCATGGCGTTGTGCGGCAGCACACACAGCAGGGCCAGCACGAACAGCCAGCCCCGGCGTGCCGCACAGGCGGCCAGCAGTAGCAGTGGCAGGAGCAGCCAATAGCCTTGGTCAGCGCGGCTGTCCAGGCGCAGAACGCGGCCATCGCGATTGATTTGCTGCGGGCTGTCGAGCAGACCCAGGCTGCGCAGATCGTCAAGGCCAGGACGCGCCTGACGGTAGTTGCCCCCGACCTGTGCTGCGAAATCAGCGAGCCCCTGACTGTCGAGCCGGGCGACCATGATTGCGCCGTGTTCATCGCGTAGCAGACCGCCATTCTCCTGGGTCACCGGTACGCCATCATTGCTGCCCAGGCCAAGGATGCTCAGCGACGGGCTCTGGTTGCCCAGCCGCTGGCGGATGCCCTGACGTTCCTGTTCATTGAGTGCAGAGGTCATCAGCAGCACCCGGCCCTGGCCCAGGTCGGCTTGGCGCAGCAGCTCCAGAGCCTTGCCCAGCGCCAGGTCGGCGCGCTGCCCGGCGGCCGGCATGATCGACGGCTTGATGGCGTCGATCAGGTTGTAGCTGGTGGCCAGGTCGTCAGACAGTGGCACCAGCGTGTGGGCGCTGCCGGCGTACACGACGACCGCGGTCTGGGTATCGCTGCGCGCCTGCAACAGGTCGCGCAGTTTGCGCCGGGCCTGCTCCAGACGGCTGGGCGGGGTGTCGGTGGCGAGCATCTGCGGGGTGAGCTCAAGCACCACCACCAATGGATCAACCGGCTTCTGACCATGTTGTTCGATGCGTTGCCAACTGGGACCGATCAGGGCCAGTACGGCAAGCAGCCAGGCCAGACCCAGCACCACCCAGGGTTGTTTGCTGCCCCGGCCGTTACCGCCGTTGAGCAGTGCTGCGTGAAACGCGGGCGGTATCAGCAGTTGCCAGCGCCCGGCGCGTTTCTGGCGGTGCCAGAGCTTGTACAGCAACCAGACCAGCAAGGGGATGACCAGCAGCCACAGCGGGCGTAGCCAGTAAGGCCAGAATGCGCTCATTTGCGGGCTCCGGTCTTTTTCAGGCGCTGGCGCAGGGCGTTCAGTCGCTCGACTGCGGCCTGGCGCAGGCGCTCCAGTGCGTTGTCAGGCCAGAGCTCGACAATCACCCATAGCACACTGAGCAGCAGCGCCAGCGCCAGTGGCCAGGCATAGAGCGGCAGGGCCGGGCGGGCCTGGGTCGGTTGCTGGGCGACCGGCTCCAGAGCATCGAGGATGCTGCGGATGTTCTCCAGTTGGTCGCCGTCGCGGGCACGGAAATATTGGCCGCCGCTGAGCTCGGCGATACGCTTGAGTGTCGGCTCGTCGAGGTCCAGGCTCGGGTTGAGGCCCAGAAGGCTCTGGATGCCGGTGCTATCCGGGTCCGCACCGATGCCGATCGGGTAGATCTTCACCCCCTCATCGGCCGCCAGTCGGGCAGCGGTCACCGGGTCGATCTGCCCGCCATTGTTGGCGCCATCGGTGACCAGAATCAGTACCCGGCTTTCGGCCGGCCGTTGGCGCAGGCGCTTCAAGGCCAGGCCAATGGCATCACCGATGGCGGTGTTCTTGCCGGCAATGCCGATCCGTGCTTCGTCCAGCCAGACCCGCACGGTTCGTCGGTCGAAGGTCAGGGGTGCCTGCACATAAGCCTGGCTGCCAAACAGGATCAGGCCGACCCGGTCGCCTTCACGGTGTTCAAGAAAGTCGCCGAGCATCTGCTGCACCAGGGCCAGACGGCTGAGCTCTTCACCCTGCCATTGCATGTCGGGGTAGTCCATGGAGCCAGAGACATCCACCGCGACCAGCAGGTCCCGGCCGCTGGCGGCAATCGGCAAGGGCTCGCCGAGCCATTGCGGGCGGGCACTGGCCAGCAACAGCAACAGCCAGATCACCAGCAATGGGCCGCGTTGCCGCCAGGCGGGCAGGTTGGCTCTCGCGCGGCGGCCTTTGAGGCCTTCGAGTTCACTGATGAAGCTGACCTTGAGCGCCGCCTCGCCGTTGTCGGCCACCGGCAGCAGCCAGCGCATCAGCCAGGGCAGCGGCAGCAGGGCGAAGATCCACGGCCAGGCGAACTCAAACATGTTTGCGGATCCAGGTTTCGACCGACTGGGTCAGGCCGTTGATCGCTTTGTCGTCCAGTTTGCATTCGGGTTTGTAGGCGCCTTCGACCAACACCATCCAGCGCGTCAGGCCAGCGGCCGGGCAGCGGTTATCGAGAAACGCCAGCCATTTACGGCCATTGAGGGTGTGGCTCTGGCTGTACGGATAGTGGTTGCGGCACAGGCGTTTGAGCAAACCGTTGATTTGCTGCAGCCAGGCACCGGCCGGCGCACCGTCATAGGGCTTGGCCAGGCTGGCCAGCTCTGCGAGTGCCGCCACCCGTACCGGGTCCAGCGGTTGCTCGGCGCGTGGCAACGGGTTGCGCGCCCGCAGCAGCCGGTAGGCTCGCCATAATCCCCAGCCGGCCAGCGGCAATAGGGCGATCAGCAGCCACCAGCCCGGCGCGGGCGGCCACAGCCCCGGCGGCGCGGGTGCGATCAATGGCTGTAGCTGGTCCAGTGGGTTCATGGCTGCTTCACCGGACGCTGGGCCTTGAGGAACTCACGCAGCTGCTCGACCAGTTCGATCTGGGTACTCAAGGGCATCAGCAACACCCGCAGCTTTTGCGCCAGACGTTCCCAACGTGCGCAGCGGGCTTCGCCCAGCGCCCGGTAGTTTTTGCGCAGTTCGACATTCAAGGTATCGAGCTCGAGCTCGGCGCCTCGTTCGGCAAAGCGCAGCAGCCCGGCGGCGGGCAGGGCGCGGTCCAGCGGATCGGAGAGCGGCAGCAGGAGCAGGTCGCAGTGTCGCGACAACAGGCTCAGCTGCTGCTCGGCCGCATCGCTGAGCGCGCGCTCGTCACACAGTACGATCACCAGGCTGCCGGGGCGTAGCACTTCGCGGGCGCGGCGCAATGCGGTGCCGAACGCGTCGCGATCGGCGGCGATTTCGGTGTGCAGCGACTGGTTGACCCGCACCAGACGATTGAGCAGTTGCAGCAGGCTCTGCTTGCTGCGTCGCGGTTTGATTTCGTAGTGTTCCCGGTCACCGAACACCAGGCCGCCGACCCGGTCGTTGTGTTCCAGGGCGGCCCAGCCGATCAAGGCGGCCGCTTGAGCCGCCAGCACCGATTTGAAGGTCAGCCCTGAGCCGAAGAACAGCCGGCGGCTTTGCTCGACCATGATGAAAATCGGCCGTTCGCGCTCTTCGTGAAACAGCTTGGTATGTGGTTCCTGGGTGCGGGCGGTGACTCGCCAGTCGATGTTGCGCACATCGTCGCCGGCCTGGTAGACCCGCACCTGATCGAAGTCCACGCCACGCCCGCGCAACTTCGAATGGTGCAGGCCGATCAGCGGGCTGCGCCGGTTCGGCGTGGAGAACAGCTGCACCTCACGAACGCGATGGCGCATCTCGATCAGTTCGCGCAGGCTGACCCGGATGCCCGGTTGAGAAATCAGGTCTGCTGGCATGGCGTCAGGCGACGGCGACGACGTCGAGGATGCGCTGGGTCACCCGGTCCTGATCGATACCGGCCGCTTCGGCTTCGAACGACAGGATGATGCGGTGACGCAACACGTCGAACAGCACCGCCTGGATGTCTTCGGGGCTGACAAAGTCGCGCCCGGCCAGCCACGCGTGCGCCCGTGCGCAGCGGTCCAGGGCAATCGAGCCGCGCGGGCTGGCGCCGTAGCCGATCCACTCGGCCAGTTCCGGGTCGAACTTGGCGGGCGTGCGGGTGGCCATTACCAATTGCACCAGGTATTCCTCCACGGCATCGGCCATGTACAGGCCGAGGATTTCCTTGCGTGCGGCAAAGATCGCTTGCTGGCTGACCCGACGCTCGGGCTTGGTTTCACCGTTCAAGGCCTCGCCGCGTGCCTGCTGGAGAATCTTGCGTTCTACGGCCGCGTCCGGGAAGCCGATCTTGACGTGCATCAGAAAACGGTCGAGCTGGGCTTCGGGCAGCGGGTAAGTGCCTTCCTGCTCGATAGGGTTCTGGGTGGCCATGACCAGAAACAGCGGCGACAGGTCGTAGGTGCTGCGCCCGACACTGACCTGGCGCTCAGCCATGGCTTCGAGCAGGGCTGACTGGACCTTGGCCGGGGCGCGGTTGATTTCGTCGGCCAACACCAGGTTGTGGAAGATCGGCCCCTGCTGGAACACGAAGCTGCCGGTTTCAGGGCGGTAGATTTCGGTGCCGGTGATGTCCGCCGGCAACAGGTCAGGGGTGAACTGGATACGATGAAACTGGGCTTCGACCCCTTCGGCCAGTTCTTTGATGGCCTTGGTCTTGGCCAGCCCCGGCGCACCCTCGACCAGCATGTGGCCATCGGCGAGCAGTGCGATCAGCAGCCGGTCGACCAGCTTTTCCTGACCGAGGATCTGGGTTGAAAGAAAGCTGCGCAGCGCAATCAGCGCTTCACGATGTTCCATCGATGATGGTTCCTGGCAAGGTGGTACCGCTGTGCAATGGCGGCCCCGAGTGTCGCGAGTCAGGCCCTGCAAGTAGTCCGGTGAACCGGATACCGGGAGTCGGCCTGCAAAACAGAACCCTGGGCTGGGGGCGCTACTTTAATCTATCCGGACCCCTGGCGACTAATGGCGACGGGTATTTTTCGGCGGTTACCGCCTCAACTGGTTTGCAGTCGATAGAAACTGGCCGCGTTGTTCCATAGCACGCGCTGGACTGCCGAGTCGCCGAGGGTTTCGAAGAGCATTTCAAGGTCGCGCAGCAAGGTGCCCGGTGTTGCGTTGATCAACGGCAGGCCGGTGCCGAGCATCAGTGCGTTGGGGTTGGCTGCATGGATGTCCTTGAGCATCCCGACGGAAGTGGTATTGAAGCCGCTAATGCCGCAGATCTTGACGTGCGCGCCCTGTTCGGCAAGGCGCAGCAAGGTCGGCAGACCGTTGCGGCTCAGTACCCGGTGGTCCAGGCACAGCGCTGGCAGCTGCGACAAGCAGTCTTCAAGGTCGGCCAGTTCGCGGGCGTCCACTGCCAGCTCGACATGCCAGCCCACATGGCGGTGTACCCGCCGGCCCATCGCCAGTATCTGCTCCTGCAATAGCGGCTCGCCGGTTTTAAGCGCCAGGCGCAGGCCGCGTACCCCGAAGCCGTTCAAGGTGTCGAGTTCGGCGTCGGCGACCGTGGCTGGCAGGCGGGTGACGCCGACGTAGCCAGGACCCAGCCAGCGCAGCGCGTCAAGCAGGTGGCCCTGGTGAAAACCCTGGGCGGTGCTGGAAATTACCGCGCCACCGGTAAAACCCAGTGGCGCGACGCTGGCCTGGTAGTCGGCGACGGTGAAGGGGCCGGGCACCGGCCGGTTACAGACCTTGAGCGAATAGCGCGGGTTGAAGATATGGCAATGAGCGTCGAAACGTGGCGTGGTCATGGCGGCCTCCTGGGCGATGGCGCATGACTTTACCCGCTCAGCTCAGCTGATCTGGCTGACATATGTACCGACATTGTTGCTCAGAATAATGCGCAGGGTCTGGTCGATTTCGGCCAGGTCACTGACCTGACTGTCGTAGTGGATTTCAAAGCGCGCATGGCCTTCAAGGCGCGCGGCATCGGCTGGCTCAAGCTCGATCAGCAGTCGGCCGGTTTCAAGGGTGACCTTCAGGCTACTGACTTCCAGGCTTTTATCGTCGCCCAGGCTGATCTCGACCTGATCTTCATCCGGGAAGCGGCCCAGCGAAAACAGATCGCCATTATCGCCATGGCAGCAGAGCATGGCCATGTCGTCGTATTCGTCGTCGCAGGGATTGGCAATGAGGCAGAGGGTGTTGATCAGCATGTGAGATTCCTGGTCCGGGCTACTGGCGGGGCGCAATTGTGCCAGCACCTGATGAACTTTGCTGGTGCGGCGGGTTGGCGCCGGTCGGGTGGTTATCGTACCTGTTGGTCGATGACCGAATATGTCGCAGCCCTGTAAGCCGTTGCCGCGCTGCTGTCGTTAAGCTGGAAAAAGGCGATGAACGGTTGTGTGCTGGCGTGTTGCCGGTTCGTGGCTTTTTCTGACGTACTTCCGGAAATGGGCAACCGATTGTGTCGTTGCCCGAGGTTGTGTCTATTTCGCTCTACACTCGATCCTGTCGACGACCGGATCACGACAAGCTGCTCAGCCCTCTAAAAAAGCCAAAGCGGAGTATCATCGATGGCGTTCTTCACCGCAGCCAGCAAGGCCGACTTCCAGCATCAACTGCAAGCGGCCCTGGCGCAGCACATCAGCGATCAGGCCTTGCCACAAGTGGCCCTGTTCGCCGAGCAATTTTTCGGCATCATTTCTCTGGATGAACTGACTCAGCGCCGCCTGTCCGATCTGGCCGGTTGTACGCTGTCGGCCTGGCGACTGCTGGAACGCTTCGAACACGATACTCCGCAAGTACGCGTCTACAACCCTGACTACGAGCGCCATGGCTGGCAGTCGACCCATACCGTGGTCGAAGTGCTGCATCACGACCTGCCGTTTCTGGTCGACTCGGTACGCACCGAACTCAATCGCCGCAGCTACAGCATCCATACCTTGCAGACCACCGTTCTGAGCGTACGCCGTGGCCCACAGGGCGAGCTGCTCGAACTGCTGCCCAAGGGCACCAGTGGCGAGGGCGTGCTGCAAGAGTCGCTGATGTACCTGGAAATCGACCGCTGCTCCAATGCCAGCGAGTTGAGTGCCCTGGCCCGTGAGCTGGAACAGGTGCTGGGCGAGGTGCGGGTGGCGGTTGAAGACTTCGAGCCGATGAAGGCCCGGGTCAACGATGTACTGGCGGCCATTGATTCCAGTGAATACGCCGTCGATCCGGACGAAAAGGCCGAGGTCAAGGTGTTCCTGCAGTGGCTGGTGGACAACCACTTCACCTTCCTGGGCTATGAAGAGTTCACGGTGCGCAGTGAAGCCGATGGCGGTCACATCGAATACGACCCCTCGTCCCTGCTGGGCCTGACCCGTTTGCTGCGTGCCGGGCTCAGTGACGAAGACCTGCATATCGAAGACTATGCGGTGCAATACCTGCAGGAACCGACCCTGCTATCGTTCGCCAAGGCCGCGCTGCCCAGCCGGGTGCACCGTCCGGCTTATCCGGACTACGTGTCGATCCGCCTGATCGATGCCTCGGGCAGCGTGGTCAAGGAATGTCGTTTCATGGGCCTGTACACCTCGTCGGTGTATGGCGAGAACGTGCATCGCATTCCTTACATTCGCCGCAAGGTCGCGGAAGTCGAGCGTCGCTCCGGCTTCGACGCCAAGGCGCACCTGGGCAAGGAGCTGGCCCAGGTCATCGAAGTGTTGCCGCGTGACGACCTGTTCCAGACCCCGGTGGACGAACTGTTCGGCACCGTGATGTCGATCGTCCAGATTCAGGAGCGCAACAAGATTCGGGTGTTCCTGCGCAAGGACCCGTACGGGCGTTTCTGCTACTGCCTGGCCTACGTGCCGCGTGACGTGTATTCCACCGAGGTGCGGCAGAAGATCCAGCAGGTGCTCATGGAGCGCCTGAAGGCCAGCGATTGCGAGTTCTGGACGTTCTTCTCCGAGTCGGTCCTGGCCCGCGTGCAACTGATCCTGCGGGTTGACCCGAAAGTCACGCTGGATATCGACCCGGTCCAGCTGGAAAACGAAGTCATCCAGGCCTGTCGCTCGTGGAAAGACGATTATGCCAGCCTGGTCATCGAGAGCTTCGGCGAAGCCCACGGCACCAACGTTCTGGAAGACTTCCCGAAAGGCTTCCCCGCCGGCTATCGCGAGCGCTTTGCCGCGCATTCGGCAGTGGTCGACATGCAGCATGTGCTGAGCCTGTCGCAGGACAATCCGCTGGTGATGAGTTTCTATCAGCCACTGGCCGGGCGTCGTCAGCAATTGCATTGCAAGCTGTACCACGCCGATACCCCGCTGGCGCTGTCCGATGTCTTGCCGATCCTGGAGAACCTTGGCCTGCGTGTGCTGGGCGAGTTCCCTTATCGCCTGCAGCATGTCGATGGCCGTGAATTCTGGATTCATGACTTCGCGTTCACTTACGCTGAAGGTCTGGACCTGGATATCCAGCAGCTGAACGACGTGCTGCAGGATGCCTTCGTGCATATCGTGCGCGGCGACGCCGAGAACGATGCGTTCAACCGTCTGGTGCTGACGGCCGGCCTGCCATGGCGCGATGTGGCGCTGCTGCGGGCCTATGCCCGCTACTTGAAACAGATCCGCCTGGGCTTCGACCTGGGTTATATCGCCAGCACCCTGAACAACCACACCGATATCGCCCGTGAACTGACCCGGTTGTTCAAGACCCGTTTCTACCTGGCGCGCAAGCTGGGCTCGGACGATCTGGACGACAAGCAACTGCGCCTGGAGCAGGCGATTCTCACCGCGCTCGATGATGTTCAGGTCCTCAACGAAGACCGCATCCTGCGTCGTTACCTGGACCTGATCAAGGCCACGCTGCGTACCAACTTCTACCAGACCGACGCCAATGGTCAGAACAAGGGCTACTTCAGCTTCAAGTTCAACCCGCGCCTGATCCCCGAGCTGCCCAAGCCGGTGCCGAAGTTTGAGATCTTCGTGTACTCGCCGCGTGTCGAAGGTGTGCATCTGCGCTTCGGCAACGTGGCGCGTGGCGGCCTGCGCTGGTCGGACCGCGAAGAAGACTTCCGCACTGAAGTGCTGGGCCTGGTAAAAGCCCAGCAGGTGAAGAACTCGGTGATCGTGCCGGTCGGGGCCAAGGGCGGCTTCGTACCGCGTCGGCTGCCGACTTCCGGTGGTCGTGATGAAGTCCAGGCCGAGGCGATTGCCTGCTACCGGATCTTCATTTCCGGCCTGCTGGACATTACCGACAACCTCAAGGAAGGCGTGCTGGTGCCGCCGACCAATGTGGTGCGTCACGATGATGACGATCCGTACCTGGTGGTGGCGGCCGACAAGGGCACCGCGACGTTCTCCGACATCGCCAACGGCATCGCCATCGACTACGGCTTCTGGCTCGGTGACGCTTTCGCGTCGGGTGGTTCGGCAGGTTACGACCACAAGAAAATGGGCATCACCGCCAAGGGTGCCTGGGTGGGTGTCCAGCGCCACTTCCGTGAGCGTGACATCAACGTCCAGCAAGACAGCATCACCGTGATCGGCATCGGTGACATGGCTGGCGACGTGTTCGGCAACGGCTTGCTGATGTCTGACAAACTCAAGCTGGTCGCGGCCTTCAACCACCTGCATATCTTCATCGACCCCAATCCGGAGCCGGCCAGCAGTTTCGCCGAGCGTCAGCGGTTGTTCGACCTGCCGCGTTCGGCGTGGACCGATTACGATGCCAGCCTGATCTCTGCCGGCGGCGGCATCTTCCCGCGCAGCGCCAAGAGCATTGCGATCTCCGAGCAGATGAAAGAACGCTTCGATATCAAGGCTGACAAGCTGACGCCGACCGAGCTGATGCACGCCTTGCTCAAGGCGCCGGTCGACCTGCTGTGGAACGGCGGTATCGGCACCTACGTCAAATCCAGTGAAGAAAGCCACGCCGATGTTGGCGACAAGGCCAACGATGCGCTGCGGGTCAATGGTGATGAGCTGCGCTGCAAGGTGGTGGGTGAGGGCGGCAACCTGGGCATGACCCAGCTCGGCCGGGTCGAGTTCGGCCTGCATGGTGGCGCCACCAACACCGACTTCATCGACAACGCCGGTGGTGTGGACTGTTCCGACCACGAAGTGAACATCAAGATCCTGATCAACGAAGTGGTCCAGGCCGGTGACATGACCCAAAAGCAGCGCAACCAGCTGCTCGAAAGCATGACCGACGAAGTGGGCCATCTGGTGTTGGGCAACAACTACAAGCAGACCCAGGCACTGTCGCTGGCGGCGCGCCGGGCTTACGACCGGATTGCCGAATACAAGCGCCTGATGAACGACCTCGAAGCGCGCGGCAAACTGGACCGGGTCATTGAGTTCCTGCCATCCGAAGAGCAGATCGCCGAACGGGTTGCCAGTGGTCATGGCCTGACCCGTGCCGAGCTGTCGGTGCTGATCTCCTACAGCAAGATCGACCTCAAGGAAGCGCTGCTTGAGTCCCGTGTGCCGGATGATGACTACCTGGCCCGGGACATGGAAACCGCGTTCCCGTCGTCGCTGGGTGCTGATTACTCGGCAGCGATGCGCGGCCACCGGCTCAAGCGCGAGATCGTCAGCACCCAGATCGCCAACGATCTGGTCAACCACATGGGCATCACCTTCGTACAGCGCCTGAAGGAGTCCACCGGCATGAGCGCGGCGGCGGTCGCCGGTGCCTATGTCATCGTGCGTGACATCTTCCACCTGCCGCACTGGTTCCGGCAGATCGAGGCGCTGGACTACAAGGTTCCGGCCGAGATCCAGCTGACCCTGATGGATGAACTGATGCGTCTGGGGCGTCGTGCCACGCGCTGGTTCCTGCGCAGCCGTCGCAATGAACTGGATGCCGGTCGTGACGTTGCGCACTTCGGTCCGCACATCGCGGCCCTGGGCCTGAAGCTCGACGAGCTGCTCGAAGGTCGCACCCGTTCGGTCTGGCAGGAACGCTACGAGGCTTACGTCGAGTCAGGCGTACCTGAGCTGCTGGCGCGGATGGTGGCAGGTACTACCCACCTGTATACCCTGCTGCCGATCATCGAAGCCTCTGACGTGACCGGCCACAACGCCGCTGACGTCGCCAAGACCTTCTTCGCCGTGGGCAGCGCCCTGGAAATCACCTGGTACTTGCAGCAAATCAGCAACCTGCCAGTGGAAAACAACTGGCAGGCACTGGCTCGCGAAGCGTTCCGTGATGATATCGACTGGCAGCAACGGGCGATCACTATCTCGGTTCTGCAGATGCAGGAGGCGCCGGAGGATATCGAAGAACGCCTGGCGTTGTGGCTGGAACAGCACGCGGCAATGGTCGAGCGCTGGCGCGCCATGCTGGTCGAACTGCGTGCCGCCAGCGGCACCGACTACGCCATGTACGCGGTTGCCAACCGCGAGCTGCTGGACCTGGCCCTGAGCGGGCAGGGCAGTACGGTTTGATGAGTTGATGTGATGAAAAAAACGCCTCGTGAGAGGCGTTTTTTTTTGGCTGCCAGCTGCAAGCTGCAAGCTGCAAGCTGCAAGCGGAAAGCGGAAAGCGAGATTTGCTATGCCCGTTACTTTTGCTCTTCGAATCGAGATGGCACAGACGACGCCAATCGCGACTTGGGTGCCGGACGGAGGGAAGTTCGCCCGCAGGGCGAAACCTGCAGTTCAGTCACCGCGATGAAGGATTTTCCAGGGATCTAAAAACCAATTCGCGGCTAAAGCCGCTCCTACAGAGTTACGCGGTCGTCCGCAATAAAAGAGCATAAAAAAACCCCGCACAAGGCGGGGTTTCTTTTTAACGCAGGTTTACACCATCAAGCCTGAACAACCGGAATGTTGGCGCTTGCCGCCGCTTCACGGAACTCGGCGATCTGGTCGAAGCTCAGGTAGCGGTAAACGTCGGCAGACATGCTGTCGATGTCTTTCGCGTAGGTCATGTACTCCTCGACGGTCGGCAGCTTGCCGAGAATCGAAGCGACCGCAGCCAGTTCGGCCGAGGACAGGTACACGTTGGTCGCATCGCCCAGACGGTTCGGGAAGTTACGGGTCGAGGTGGAAACCACGGTCGAGCCGGTCTGTACCCGTGCCTGGTTACCCATGCACAGCGAGCAGCCTGGCATTTCCATGCGTGCACCGGCCTTGCCGTAGATGCCGTAGTAGCCTTCTTCGGTCAGTTGGTGAGCGTCCATCTTGGTCGGCGGCGACAGCCACAGACGGGTAGGAATGCCACCCTTGACCTTCTCGAGCAGCTTGCCGGCAGCGCGGAAGTGGCCGATGTTGGTCATGCACGAACCGATGAACACTTCGTCGATCTTCTCGCCCTGTACCGAAGACAGCAGACGGGCATCGTCCGGGTCGTTCGGCGCGCAGAGGACAGGCTCTTTGACGTCGGCCAGGTCGATTTCGATGATCTCGGCGTACTCGGCGTCCGGGTCAGCCGCCAGCAGCACAGGATTGGCAATCCACGCTTCCATCGCCTGGGCACGGCGCTCCAGGGTGCGTGGGTCACCGTAGCCTTCGCTGATCATCCAGCGCAGCAGGGTGACGTTGGATTGCAGGTATTCGGCGATCGGCTTCTCAGGCAGCTTGATCGAGCAACCGGCAGCCGAACGTTCGGCCGAGGCGTCGGACAGTTCGAATGCCTGCTCGACAGTCAGCTCGTCCAGGCCTTCGATTTCGAGGATGCGGCCGGAGAAGATGTTCTTCTTGCCTTTCTTCTCGACGGTCAGCAGGCCCTTCTGGATCGCGTAGTAAGGGATGGCGTGTACCAGGTCACGCAGGGTGATGCCCGGTTGCAGTTTGCCCTTGAAGCGCACCAGAACCGACTCAGGCATGTCCAGCGGCATGACGCCGGTGGCAGCGGCGAAGGCGACCAGGCCGGAACCGGCCGGGAACGAGATGCCGATCGGGAAGCGGGTGTGCGAGTCACCGCCGGTGCCGACGGTGTCAGGCAGCAGCATGCGGTTCAGCCAGCTGTGGATGATGCCATCGCCAGGACGCAGGGACACGCCGCCACGGGTGCGGATGAAATCCGGCAGGGTGTGGTGGGTGGTGACGTCGATCGGCTTCGGATAAGCCGCGGTGTGGCAGAACGACTGCATGACCAGGTCGGCGGAGAAGCCCAGGCACGCCAGGTCTTTGAGCTCGTCGCGGGTCATCGGGCCAGTGGTGTCCTGGGAACCGACGGTGGTCATCTTCGGTTCGCAGTAGGTGCCAGGACGTACGCCTTTGCCTTCTGGCAGACCGCAGGCCTTGCCGACCATTTTCTGTGCCAGGGTGAAGCCCTTGCCAGTGTCGACCGGCGCTTCCGGCAGCTTGAACAGGTCGGTTGGACCCAGGCCCAGTTCGGCGCGGGCTTTTTCGGTCAGGCCACGGCCAACGATCAGCGGAATACGACCACCGGCGCGGACTTCGTCCAGCAGCACAGGGGTTTTCAGTTCGAAGGTGGTCACCAGCTCGTCGCTGCCGTGACGGCGCACTTCACCTTTGTATGGGTAAACGTCGATGACGTCGCCCATGGCCAGGTCGGTGCAATCGAATTCGATTGGCAGAGCGCCGGCGTCTTCCATGGTGTTGTAGAAGATCGGAGCGATCTTGGTGCCGAAGCAGAAACCGCCAGCGCGCTTGTTCGGCACGTAAGGGATGTCGTCACCGAAGAACCACAGCACTGAGTTGGTTGCCGACTTACGCGACGAACCGGTACCGACCACGTCACCGACGTAGGCGACAGGGAAGCCTTTGGCTTTGACTTCTTCGATCTGCTTGAGTGGGCCGATGGCGCCTTGTTGCTCAGGCACGATGCCGTCACGGGCCATTTTCAGCATGGCCAGGGCGTGCAGCGGGATGTCAGGGCGTGACCAGGCGTCCGGGGCAGGGGACAGGTCGTCGGTGTTGGTTTCGCCCGGGACCTTGAACACCGCCAGGCTGTACTTCTCGGCGATGGCTGGCTTGTTGGTGAACCACTCACCGGCCGCCCAGGATTCCAGAACGGCCTTGGCGTGGACGTTGCCAGCCTTGGCTTTCTCGGATACGTCGTGGAAGGCGTCGAACATCAGCAGGGTGAACTTGAGCTGCTCGGCAGCCACTGCGCCCAGTTCGGCATCATCCAGCAGGTCGACCAGGGTGGCAATGTTGTAGCCGCCCTGCATGGTGCCCAGCAGTTCGGTGGCACGCTTGCGGTCGATCAGCGGGGAACTGGCTTCGCCCTTGACGATGGCAGACAGGAAACCGGCTTTGACGTAGGCCGCTTCGTCAACGCCTGGTGGAACGCGGTTGGTGAGCAGGTCAACGAGGACTTCTTCTTCGCCAGCCGGGGGATTCTTCAGCAGCTCGACCAGGCCTGCGGTTTGTTCGGCGTTAAGCGGCTGAGGCACGATGCCTTGGGCGGCACGCTCTTCGATGTGTTTACGGTAGGCTTCAAGCACAGTATTACCCTCATCAGTGGTCCCATCTTGGGGTGTCCGGGACGCTCATCCAGAAATCATCCGCACCCTGCGCGCCGATGCTTTTTGAGCACTTTGGCCAAGGGTAACGGCAATTCCTTACGAAGCTGTTTTCAAAGTTTTACGCCTGCAGACCGGCTGGGTGGGGCGGTCGGGCGGCCATTCGTGATGAGGGAATGGCCAGACGACACCGGGCTGCGGGAAAACTTGACTGTGCTCGTGACGCTTTGAAAACAGCTTCCGACGGACATTGCGCCTTTAAAAGGCCCGGTGATTCTACGGCAAAACTTCGCACAGTGTAAGTTAGGCCCTACATCTTGAGGGGTGACCCCTGTTAGACAAAGGGCTAACATGGCCGCTCGTTCCACCAGTCGTTGCCCGTCATGCCCGATCAGATCATCAAGACGCCCTGCGTCGGCCTTTGCTCCACCGTGTTCGGTGACCGGGTATGCCGGGGCTGCAAGCGCTTTCATCACGAGATCGTCAATTGGAACAGCTACGGCGAAGCCGAGAAGCGCGCCGTATGGCTGCGTCTTGAGCAGTTGCTGGTCCAGGTCATGACCGCCAAGCTCGAAGTCTTCGATGCTGACAAACTGCGCTGGCAACTGACCCAGCGCAAGATCCGCTTTGTTGCCAATCAGTCCGAATATTGCTGGGCCTATCAACTGATTGCCCGCGGTGCACGGGTCATCACCAACGTTGAAGCCTACGGTTTCGTGCTGTTGCCGGAGTTCCGCTACTGGACCCTGCCGGACCTGCGCGATGCCATCGACCGCGAGTTCTTTCTGTTGTCCGATGCTCATTACGAGCGCTACATCGCCCCGTCTTTTCTGCGCGACGCGCTCGGCGCCTGATTATTCTGATGCTCTCAGGTCTGGGCCAGCAACGCCTCCAGATGCTCGACGATGGCTTCGGTCTTGAGCACCAGCACATCACTTTCCAGCGCATCGAGTACCACCTCGGCGGTGTTACCGATCAACGCGCCGGCAATGCCGGTGCGGGCCACGGTGCCGATCACCGTCACGGCGGCGCCGAGCCGATGCGCCAGATGCGGAATCTGCACATCGGCAGGGCCTTCGGTAATGTGCAGCCGTTCGTCGGCAATGTCGAAGCGCTGCTCAAAGTCGACGCATTGTTCGCGGTAGCGCGCTTGCAGGCTGCCGTCGCCCTGATTGGCCGGGTCGGCTGCTGACAAGGATGGCGCCGGGTATGAGCTGATGACGTGCAGCTCGCCTTTGGCCAGGCTGGCGATGGCGTAACCGTGGTCGACAATCGACTCGTGCAGGGCTTTGTGTGGCTCGTCTGCGTTGCCGACATCCACGGCGGCCAGCACCACCGCGCCGCTCCAGGGGCGCTCACTCTTGACCATCAGCACCGGGCTTGGGCAATAACGCAGCAGTTTCCAGTCATCGGGGGTGAGCAGGGCCTTTTTCAGCGGGTTGTCGGGCCAGTGGCGTTTGATCACCAGTCCGCAGCCTTCAGCCTGTTGCGCCTTGATGATGGTCTTGTAGGTCGACCCTTGCCAGTCCTGCTGGGCGCTGGCGGTGAACCCTTCGGCGTGCAGGTCGCGCATCAGCTCGTTGAGCTGCTGGGTATGCGGGTGCTTGCTGTCGCAGATCAGCACGTGCAGATGAGCCTGGGTGACCCCGGAAATCTGGCGGGCACGGTTGAGTGCCAGGTTATCGGGACGCTCGGGGTCGATCACCACCAGAATGCTACGGATCGATTGCATGAGGTTTTGCTCCTCAATCACGACGGTTCAAACACAACCACTGCCATGACTATAGTCCGCCTGTACTTGGCTGCGGGCTGGCGTGCATGAAACAGGCGCTCGTATAATGCCCGGCTTTGTCCCGTCGTCCTCGTGAGCCTATGTACCCGATCCCTGAAATCGAAGCGTTCCTGTTGTGTCGTACCCCTGATGCCTGGGTGCAAGCGGCCACGCGCAATCTGGATATCCTGCTGATCGATCACGCCAACAACGAGAAAAAGGCAGCGGGCGCTGCGTTTCAGTTCATGTTCCAGTACAACGACAAGTTTGACCTGCAGGCCAAGATGTCGCGCCTGGCCCGAGAAGAGCTGCGTCACTTCGAACAGGTCATCAGCCTGATCCGCAAACGCGGCATCCCCATGGCTAACGTCAGTTCGGCGCGCTATGCCGGCGCGTTGCGCAAGCTGGTGCGTAACCACAACCCCTATCGCCTGACCGATGCGCTGATTGTCGGCGGCATCGTCGAGGCGCGCTCCTGCGAGCGTTTTGCGGCGCTGGTGCCGCATTTGGATGAGGAGCTCGGCAAGTTCTACGCCAGCCTGCTCAAATCCGAGGCGCGGCATTTTCAGGACTATCTGAAGCTGGCCTACCTGTACGGCGACAAGGACGATGTCGATGCCAAGATCGAAGAGGTCCGCCTGGCCGAAAAAGACCTGATTGAAAGCCCGGACGAAGATTTCCGTTTTCACAGCGGCGTGCCCGTCGCGGCCTGACGCGTCAGGCACCCCCCTCACAGAACGACCGGCTGACAACCGGTCGTTTTTTTTCGGGCGTTGATAAGCAAGCTAACGAATAGTTTGACATTAGCTGCTCAGGCAGTAATATTTTGAAATAACTGCCTAGGCAGCTTTTAGGGTGATCCTTTGAAACATTTCTCGGCGGACAACTTCGATTCCAGTCTTATCGGCTTGCTGGTCGGGCGTACTAACGCTCTCAAAGACCGGATGCTCGACAAGTACCTGCTGCCTCATGACGTGACATTCGCGCAATACAAGGTGTTGATCATCATTGCCCAGTTCAGCTCTGACACACCGGTCGAGTTGTGTCGGCACCTGTCGCTGGACAGCGGCTCGATGACCCGCATGCTCGACCGTCTGGAGCACAAGGGGCTGGTGGTGCGCAGTCGCTGCGCCAGCGACCGGCGTCAGGTACGGCTGGTGCTCAGTGACAAGGGCCAGCAATTGGCCGACCTGCTGCCGAGCATCGCCGCCGACGCGATGAATGACACCTTTGCGGCACTGGACAAGGACGAAGTCGACACCCTGCAGCGCATCCTCACCAAGCTGCTGGTGGCCGCCGATGACCACATCACCCTGACGCGCCTGAGTTTCAAGTCCGCACCCGGACCGTGACCTGCCGCGCAACGCTCATGGTTTGCGCCAGAGCCCCCGGCCTTTAACTGTTTTGCTGACAAGGTAACCATCATGGCGACTCCCGCTGCTGAATCTTCATCCACTGCCACCACCAAGGATCAGGCTTCCGGCAAGCGTAAAGTGTTGCTGCTGGGGCTGGCGGCCCTGGTGGTCGCCGGCGGCCTGGGTGTCTGGGCCTGGCATGAACTCTATGGTCGTTGGCAGGAAAGCACCGACGATGCCTACGTCAACGGCAATGTGGTGTCCATTACTCCGCAGACCACCGGCACGGTGATCAGCATCGGCGCCGATGACGGTGACCTGGTGCGTGAAGGGCAGGTGCTGCTCAGCTTCGACCCCAGCGATGCCGAGGTCGGCCTGCAGAGCGCCGAGGCCAATCTGGCCCGCGTGGTACGTCAGGTGCGGGGACTGTACAGCAATGTCGATGGCATGAAGGCGCAACTGGCAGCCCAGCGTGCAGCGGTGCAGAAGGCCCAGGACAATTACAACCGGCGGCGCAGCCTGGCGAGCAGCGGGGCGATTTCTCAAGAAGAGCTGTCGCATGCCAAGGATGATCTGATCAGCGCGCAAAGTGCTCTGAACAACGTGCAGCAACAACTGGCCAGCAGCGTGGCGCTGGTCGACGATACGCACGTTTCTTCGCACCCTGACGTCAAGGCCGCCGCCGCGCAGTTGCGCCAGGCCTGGCTGGCCAATGCACGTACCACGCTGGTGGCGCCGGTCACCGGTTATGTGGCCAAGCGCAATGTGCAATTGGGCCAGCGTATTCAGCCCGGCACCGCAACGATGGCGGTGATTCCCCTCGACCAGCTATGGATTGATGCCAATTTCAAGGAAACCCAACTGGGCAAGATGCGTATCGGCCAGCCGGTAGAGATTCGCGCCGACCTGTACGGCAGCGACGTGACCTATAGCGGCACCATTGACAGCCTGGGTGCCGGTACCGGCAGTGCCTTCGCCTTGCTGCCGGCGCAGAACGCCACCGGCAACTGGATCAAGATCGTCCAGCGGGTGCCGGTGCGCATTCATATCAATCCTCAGGAACTGGCCGAACACCCGCTGCGCATTGGGCTGTCGACCACCGTTGAGGTCAACCTGCATGACCAGAACGGCCCGGTCCTGGCCCAGCAGCCGCCCAAGCAGCCGAGCTTCAGCACCCAGGTGTATGACCGGCAACTGGCCGATGCCGATGCGCGAATCGCCCAACTGATCCACGACAACAGCGCTGCGGCCAGCAAAGCCACCGCGCAGCGCTGATCGAAAGATCCCCATGCCCCGGCCAGCCGGCCGGGGCACCGTTCATGTGTCAAGGGATTCGCGATGAGTCAGAACGCTCCCGCTTCATTCACCCCGCCGAGCCTGTTGCTCAGTACCATCGGTCTGTCGCTGGCGACCTTCATGCAGGTGCTCGACACCACCATCGCCAACGTCGCGCTGCCGACCATTTCCGGCAACCTGGGGGTCAGCTCCGAACAAGGCACCTGGGTGATCACCTCGTTTGCGGTGAGCAACGCCATCGCCTTGCCGCTGACCGGCTGGCTGAGCCGACGGTTTGGCGAGGTCAAGCTGTTCATCTGGGCAACGTTGCTGTTCGTGCTGGCCTCGTTCTTGTGCGGTATCTCGCAGTCGATGCCCGAGCTGGTGGGCTTTCGGGTATTGCAGGGGGTGGTGGCCGGCCCGCTGTACCCGATGAGCCAGACCCTGCTGATTGCCATCTACCCGCCGGCCAGGCGCGGCATGGCCCTGGCGCTGCTGGCGATGGTCACGGTAGTGGCGCCGATTGCCGGACCCATTCTGGGCGGCTGGATCACCGACAGCTACAGCTGGCCGTGGATCTTCTTTATCAACATTCCTATCGGTTTGTTCGCCGCCTTTGTGGTCAAAACCCAGATGGCCAGGCGGCCGGTCAACACCAGCCGCCAGCCGATGGATTATGTCGGCCTGATTACCTTGATCATTGGTGTGGGCGCTTTGCAAGTGGTGCTCGACAAGGGCAACGACCTGGACTGGTTCGAGTCGGGCTTTATCGTCATTGGTTCATTGATCTCGCTGGTCGCCCTGGCGGTGTTCGTGATCTGGGAAATGACCGACCGCCACCCCATCGTCAACCTGCGGCTGTTTGCTTACCGCAACTTTCGCATCGGCACCCTGGTACTGGTATGCGGCTATTCCGGGTTTTTCGGCATCAACCTGATCTTGCCGCAGTGGTTGCAGACCCAGATGGGGTATACCGCCACCTGGGCCGGCCTGGCCGTGGCGCCGATCGGCATCCTGCCTGTGTTGCTGTCACCGTTGGTGGGCAAATACGCGCATCGCTTCGACCTGCGTCTGCTGGCCGGGCTGGCGTTCCTTGCCATGGGGCTGTCGTGCTTCATGCGTGCAGGGTTCACCCACGAAGTGGATTTCCAGCACATTGCGCTGGTGCAGATGTTCATGGGTATTGGCGTGGCGTTGTTCTTCATGCCTACCTTAAGCATCCTGCTCTCGGACCTGCCGCCGCAGCAGATCGCCGATGGCTCGGGGCTGGCGACCTTCCTGCGCACCCTGGGCGGCAGCTTCGCCGCGTCGCTGACCACCTGGATCTGGATCCGCCGCGCTGATCAGCATCATGCGTACCTGAGCGAAAATATCAGCAACTACGACCCGGTCACCCGCCAGACCCTCGACAGCCTCGGCGGCGCCGGGCCACAGGCCTACGCGCAAATGGAACAGACCCTGAGCAGCCAGGCCTACATGATGTCCACGGTGGACTACTTCTACCTGCTGGCGTGGATCTTCATGGGCTTGATCCTGCTGGTCTGGTTCGCCAGACCACCGTTCACTGCCAAGGCTGCGCCGCCGGGGGGCGGCGGGCACTAATCTTTCGACTTGCATCGTCGCGGCGTTAGTCGCGATGCATTCCTGAAGGTTGATGGTGCTTGATCGGCCGCCGTGTTTCGTCCTGGCGGACGACCCCCTTTGTTTCGGCAAAGGGGGGAAACCATTGCGACAGGTTTGGCCCCGCCTTGGGGCGGGGTACCCTCATTCCAGCACCGCTTCGGGGGCCGCCACGAAGGGCCGTCCATGGCCCTTATTTCCCCCTACGCGGCGCTTGCATTCGGCCTGCACCAAACGTCGCGATCGTCGGCGCCTGCAAGACCGCATTTCAAGAGCAGCAGTGTCCGGCCTTAATTTGCCGTTGCCGTTGCTTTTGATCTTCGAGCCGAACTGGCACAGACGACGCAAATCGCGACTTGGGTGCAGGCCGAGGGTAGGCGTCGATTCGGGGGAGAAACCGACATGGATGTCGCTGCTCTTGATATGAAGGGCAGGTGCGCTGGGCAGGGGTGCCCATGTCTCCGTACACCCGTCAACCATGTGTCCGGTCCATACACCAAGACAAAAAGAACTCGCCCAGCAGGGCGAAACCTGCAGCTCAGGCAACTCGATGAAGGATTTTCCATCGCTCTAAAGGCCAATTCGCGGCTAAAGCGGATCGCCGCCCGGCCGCTCCTACAAAACCTGGCCCCGCAGCTCATACCAGCCCAGAAACATATCCAGCGCCGACTCCACCACCTCGTGTTGTTTGTCGGCACTGAGCAGCGGCGCATTGAGAGTGATCTGCGGCCAGAAAGCGAACGACTTGAGCAGGGCATGGATCTGGGTAGCCGCGAACTCCGGCTCCAGCGGCTTCAGCCGCCCGTCCTGCTGGGCGGCACGAATCCACACCGTGAACGCCTCTTCACGCTCGTTGAGGCGATTGACCCAGGTCTGGGCGCGATCCGGTGAATGAATGGTGGCGCCAAACGCCACCCGCGCCAGATCCAGAAAGTGCGGGTCATTGAGGGTCGCCATCTTGCCCTTTAAAAGATCGCGCAACTGCTCGCGCAGGCCGCGCTCGCTGCTGTAGCTGGCGTCCGGTGCCGGTGCTGCGCAACTCCACAGGCGCCGGAGAATTTCGGCGAACAGTTCTTCCTTGCTCGGGAAGTGGTTGTAGACCGTACGCTTGGACACCTCCGCTCGCGCCGCGATCCGGTCCATACTCGTGACCTCGAAGCCCCGGTCGCGAAACTCGGCGATCGCCGCCAGGGTAATGGCTTCGCGTTTCTGGTCGGTGAGGCGTACGGGGGCGGTCATAGGTCGGCTTCAAACGTGCGTTTAGAGAAAATTACACTCGGCAGTTTACTTGTCTGCATCATTCCTGCAAGCTTAAAACTACACCGTGTAGTGTAATTGTCACGTGAAACCTGCTTCCAGGAGCCCGCGCATCATGGCCAAGACCCACCGAAACCCGGACGTCTCCAGCTTGCCCATTCTGTCTCGCGAACAGGGACGCTACCGCAACCATGCGCCGATGAAACCGCTCAGCCTGCTACGTACGCTGCGGGTGTTCTGGGATCAGGCGTTCAACAAACCGGCCGGCACCCGGCCTGCCGGGCAGATTCCGCTCCAGCCGCTGTCGCGCCAGCAACTGCTGGCGGCACCGGACAACAGTGTCTATCGGCTGGGTCACTCCACGGTGTTGCTGAAACTGCGCAACCAGTTCTGGCTCACCGACCCGGTGTTTGCCGACCGCGCCTCGCCCGTGCAATGGGCCGGCCCCGAACGCTTTCACCAGCCGCCGATCAGCCTGCAGGATCTGCCGCCGCTCAAGGCTGTGATCCTTTCGCACAACCATTACGACCACCTCGACCGCATGAGCATCAGGGCTTTGCAGGAAAAGACTGAGTATTTCCTGGCACCGTTAGGTGTGGGCGATACCCTGGTGGAGTGGGGGGTGCCGGCCAGCAAGGTTCGGCAACTGGACTGGTGGCAGTCCACGCAAGTGGCCGGCATCGAGTTCGTCGCCACGCCGTCGCAGCACTTTTCCGGGCGCAGTCTGTGGGATGGCAACCGCAGCCTGTGGTGTTCCTGGAGCATTCTCAACGGCGAGCAACGCATCTTCTTCAGTGGCGACAGTGGTTACTTCGAGGGTTTCAAACGCATCGGCGAGCAGTATGGGCCGTTCGATCTGACCCTGATGGAAACCGGCGCCTACAACGTCGAGTGGCCGATGGTGCACATGCAGCCCGAAGAAACCTTGCAGGCGCACAAGGACTTGCGCGGGCGCTGGCTGCTGCCGATCCATAACGGCACCTTTGATTTGTCGATGCACACCTGGCACGAGCCTTTCGACCGGATTCTGGCGCTGGCCTGGGAGAACAACGTCAACATCACCACCCCCATGATGGGCCAGCCGTTTTACCTGCAATACCCCAGTCGTGGTGATACCTGGTGGCTGGAAGTCGATGAGGCCGCGCAGCCCCAGGCACAAATGCCTGAGGCTTCGGCACGCAGTCAGGACTGTCGCGGACGATGCGTGGGACGTCGGCAGAGTGCCTGACACCCGCGCAGTCGTTGCCGGGGCTCAGGATGGGAAGAGTTGCTCCAGACAGGCCAGGCGTTTTTTCCACGAGCGCCGCGCCTCCAATGCCTGCTCCAGAGTCACCTCGACAAAGCGCGCCTTCTGGTTCGGTTGCATCTGGCCCACCAGGTCCAGGTCGGCGCTGATGACCGTGCCGATCATCGCGTAGCCGCCACCGGACACCGCATCGCGGTGCAGGATGATCGGTTCCAGCCCGGCCGGCACCTGGATCGACCCGATGGGGTAGCAGCTGTCGACAATGTTCGACGGATCGGAACCGGCGCCAAACGGTTGTTCGCGAGGCTCGAAGCTCAGTGCACTGCTGCCTTTGAAGCGATAACCGATACGGTCGGCTTCGGAGCCGACGGTCCAGGAGTCGGCAAAGAAATCTCTGGCGGCGGTTTTGCTCAGCCGGTGGTAATACAGGCCCGGTACCACGCGCAGCACCACTTCACCGCCCAAGGTCTGGCGCAGCGCCATGGGCAAGCTGGCGCCAGGTCGGCCCTTGCCGTGCTCCGCACCCAGTGCCAGGCGGTCGCCAGCCATCAGGCAACGCCCGGCGAAACCGCCCAGTGCGCCCAGGGTATAGGTGGCGCGGCTGCCCAGCACCACCGGCACATCGATGCCACCTGAAACCGCCAGGTAAGCCCGTGCGCCGGCGGTGGGAAAGTCGAAACGCAGCACCTGACCGGCCTTGACCGCAAAAGCGGTATCGGGATGCATGGGCTGGCCATCAAGACGCGGCATCATCTGCGCGCCACACACCGCCACCAATGCATCGCGCTCGAATTGCAGTTCCGGTCCGACCAGGGTGCACTCCAGCCCGGCGCTATTGGCCGGGTTGCCGACCAGCCGGTTGGCAGCGCTCAGGGCATACTGGTCCAATGCGCCGGAGGGCGGGATACCCAAATGGTAGTAACCCTCGCGGCCGAGGTCTTGCACGGAAGTGGCCAGGCCGGGTTTGAGGACCTTGATCATGCCTGCACCTCCAGCAGCGTCTGTGGGTAGCCGGTCGGGTCGGCGAGAAAGGCGTCCAGTGAAAACTCCACCGGGCGAATACGCAGATCGAAATGCCCGGCCTCGACATCGGCCACCGCCTGATCGTAGGTCTGCCGGTCAATGGGTTTGAACTGCACGATGTCACCGGGGCGGAAGAACACCATGTGCTCTTGCAAGTACGGCAATTGCTGTTGTGGATCGTAGATCGGCGCCGGGGTCACGCCAAACATCTGGTAACCGCCCGCCCCGCGCACCGAATAAATGCAGGCAAAGCAGCCGCCGTGACCAAGGGTCAGTTTCGGTGTGTCGGTGCGGGGGCGCAGGTACTTGGGCACCTGGAGCTGGCGTTGGCGTTCAACCATCTGGAACATGAACGGCAGACCGGCGACGAAGCCGACCATCGAGACGAACCAGGGCGCGCCGCTGTGGGCCGCGATAAACGCCTCGGTATCGGCCAGGTTGTTGATGCGTGCCGCGTACTCAAGGTCGGTGGCATCCGGGTCCTGGTGGCGGTCACGAAAGCGCATCAGCGTTTCATGGGTCCACGGGTCGTTGTACAGCACCGGAATTTCGATGATTCGCGTGTGCAGACTGCGCTCGGCCACGGCACCGGCTTCGGCACCTTTGACGGCGTCGAGCAGGGTGTGTGGGGCAATCCGGTCCGGGTCGAAGCGGATCTGAAACGAGGCGTTGGCCAGACAGACGTCGAGTACGCCGTCCAGCTCCAGACGTTCCACCGCACGGGTAATTGCCATGCCCTTGAAAAACGCTTCGAGCGACATGCTCTCGCTGACTTCCGCAAACAGGTGCTCGTCGGCACCAAAGCTATAGCGGATCGGTTGGTCCATGCATGTTCCTCCTGGAATGATTGAGCGCAAGGTCGCATGCCAGATCTGGATATCTGCCAGCGTGCCGGTTCAGCGCGGTGATCTTACCTGTATGCCTGCCTCATCGAGCATCTGCCGGATGGCTTCAGCCAGGTCCAGCGCGCCGGGCGTATCGCTGTGCAGGCAGACCGAATCAAACGAAACCGCCAGGTCTTGACCTTCGACGGTGCGCACCAGACCTTGCTGGCAGGCGCGCAGCACCCGTGCGGCAACCACCGCCGGATCAAACGCACGCACGTTGCGGGTGAATACGATCGAGCCGCTCAGATCATATTCTCGGTCGGCATAGAATTCGCGCACCACTGGCTGGCCGAGCTCTTGCGCGACCCGATGAATCACCGAGCCGGGCAGGCAATACAGCAGCAATTGAGGTTCGAGGCGCTGCAGGTTTTCGACCAACAACCGTGCGGCCTCCTCGTCGCGGGCCAGGTGCATGAACAGCGCGCCATGCGGCTTTATGTGCTGCAGGCCGACGCCCTGAGCGCGGGCGATTTCCCGCAGTGCGCCCAACTGATAGAGCATGTCGTCGACCAGTTCCTGAGCCGGGGCATTGATGTGGCGGCGGCCGAAACCCACCAGGTCTCTGAAGCCCGGATGGGCGCCGATGCCCACGCCGAGGCTTTTCGCCCGCTCGACCGTACGGCGCATGGTGCCGGGGTCGCCAGCGTGAAAACCGGTGGCGATATTGGCGGAACTGATCAGTGCCATGAGTTCGTTATCGACCCCATCGCCAATGGTCCACGGGCCGAAGCTCTCACCCATGTCCGAATTGAAGTCCACTGACTGCATACAAATTGCTCCCTGTCCTTGTGAGTGCATGGCTGGCACGTTAGATTTTGCAGCGCCCCCTTGGGAAGATTTATTAATAGAGGGGGTGTCATCTGAAAAACAGATAGCTAATGCCGGGAGGCTGAATGTCTCTGACCTTGCGCCAGGTGCGTTACTTCGTCGCTACCGCAGAAATCGGGCAGATTTCCCAGGCCGCCATACACTTGAATATTTCCCAGTCGGCGGTCACCACGGCGATCAAGGAACTGGAAAGCATGCTCGGCACCTTGCTGTTCCAGCGCTCGGCCCAGGGCATGAGCCTGACCGACGCCGGCCGGCACTTTCTCAATCATGCCTACGTGATTCTGCGCAGTGTCGATGATGCGTTGAGCAGCCCGATGCCCAATGCCTGTGCCAAGGGGGTGTTGAATCTGGCTGCCAGTTACACGGTGATCGGTTACTTTTTGCCCCACCACCTGCAACGTCTGGAACAGCTGCACCCGGCCGTACAGATCAAAGTGCATGAGCGCGAGCGTCAAGCCATCGAACACGGGCTGCTCGACGGCTGTTTCGACATGGCTGTGGTGCTGACCGCCAACCTTACGCACCCCGATATCGTTTCCGAAACCCTGTTCAACTCCGAGCGCCGACTGTGGGTGCCGAGCCGTCATCGGTTGTGCGAGCAGCCGCTGGTGAGCCTGGCCGATATCGCCCACGAGCCGTTTATCTTGCTGACCGTCGATGAGGCTGAAGAGAGTGCCATGCGTTATTGGCGCCAGGCCCGGCAACAACCCGATGTGCGGGTGCGGACCAGCTCAGTGGAGGCGGTGCGCAGCATGGTCGCCAATGGCAGCGGGGTGGCGATTCTCTCGGACCTGGTGCACCGCCCATGGTCGCTGGAGGGCAAGCGCATCGAGACCCGGACGGTCAGCGACGGGGTGCCGCCGATGAGTGTCGGCCTGGCCTGGCACCGCGAACGGGAATTGAGCCCGGTGATGCAGGTGGTGCGCACGTATTTCAATGAGGCGTTTCTGGCTCCGCAGAGTATGGCGGTGCGGCGCTAACAGGCTGTTGAAAAACTACCTGCTGGCTGGGCGCCGACGGCGCTACGCGCGCCATTGCTGCGTTAAAAACAGGCTGGAACGCCAGCCCGGTCAAATGCTCATTTACAACCCGTAAACTGCGCTTGCTCGCCTGTTTTTGCCTTGCACTGGCTGCCTCGCCTACGTTTTTCAACGGCCTTCCAGATTATTCGCTGACGTTACCCGAAGGCGTGCCGAACAGCGCGGTCCAGTAGATGCCGGCATCGCTTTTCGGATCGGCGGCGTAGGCCGCGCCGACTTCGCGATAAGCCGGATTCATCAGGGTTGCGCAATGGCCGGGGCTGGCCAACCAGCCGTCGACCACCTTGCGTGCATTATCCTGGCCTGCGGCGATGTTTTCTCCCACTTGCTGGGCCTGATAGCCCGCCAGCTCGACCCGGTCGCCCGGGGTATCGCCATTACGGCCTTTGTGATCGAAAAAATTATTGTTGGCCATGGCGCGGCTATGGCCCTCTGCGGCACCGGCCAGGCTGGCATTCCAGGCCAGCGGCTGGGCTGCATCGAAGGCCTGGGTACCGCACTGGCGGGGCTGGCTGCGAGCGGTGTTGACGAAGCTCAACAAGGCCTGTCCTTCACTCTGCCAGTCGCGCAACCGTGCGGTCAGCAGTGGCCGAGCCAGAACAATGCGCCAGTCGCGACCTTCACGGCTCACGCCTATATCGACAAACTGCGGATCAAGTACCACCTGGCAGAAACTCTCGCGCACCGCCTGCATGGCGGCATCGGCATCCCGCGGGCCGGACAGGGTGATGGCCTGTACAGTGACCATCGGGTAAGAGGCGCGGGTCATGGCTTGCTGCAGATCGCTGGTGTTGCTCACCGGCATGATCAGACGCGGGTCGGCCGCCAGCGGCGGTAGCTCGGCCGAGGCCTGATTACCACAAGGCTGAACCTGGCTGCGGTAGCTGTTGATCGCCTCCAGCAGGCGGGTTTCTTCGCCGGCGTTGGCCATGGCGCTGAACGACAGGCTCAAAGACAACGCCGCAAGCGGCACTACAGTGGATATCAAGCGCATGACGTTCTCCATTCAGCACACTGCACATGATGCGCGATTTGCGTGGCGGGAGCGACCCGTCTGGCTTGTGCTTCGCGTTATCATCACCGCCTCTGACAACGGATGATGCCATGCTGCTCCCGGATCTTAATCTTTTGATCGCACTTGATGCCTTGCTCGAGGAGGGCAGCGTGGTCGGTGCGGCGCGGCGCATGCACCTGAGCCCGGCGGCGATGAGCCGTACCCTGACGCGCATTCGCGAGGCGCTGGGCGATCCGGTGCTGGTGCGCGCCGGCCGTGGGCTGGTGCCCACGCCCAGGGCGCTGGCCTTGCAAGCCCAGGTCCGCGAACTGGTCGAACAGGCTGCGCAAGTGTTCCAGGCCCGCGACGAGGTCGACATGAGCACTCTGGAGCGCTGCTTCAACGTGCGCTCGAACGACGTATTTTTCGGCTCGTTCGGTGCCCGCCTGATGGATGCCCTGCGTGAAGACGCGCCAGGCTGCACCTTGCGCTTTGTGCCCGAGGGGGCCGATGACGACGATGCCTTGAGGGAAGGGCGTATCGATCTGTATATCGCCTCACGGCGTAACTTCGGTCCCGAAATCAAGGTTCAGAACCTGTTCACTTCGAGGTTTTGCGGCCTGGCGCGCGAAGAGCATCCGATCTTTGCAGGTTCTATTACCCCGCAAAGCCTGGCTGCCTACGACCATGTCAGCGTGTCACGCCGCGGCCGTGCCCGTGGTCCGATCGATACGGCCCTGGCGGCGTTGGGCCTGCAACGGCGGGTGGCATTGATCACCCCGCATTTTCACTCGGCGATCTTTGGTATTGCTGACTCCGATCTGTTGTTGCCGTTGCCGGAGCCGGTGATCTGGGGCCTGCAAACCATGGGCCTGCGCATGCGCGCCTTCGAACTGCCGCTGGAGCTGGAACAAGTGGTGGTCATCCAGGCCTGGCATCCACGGTTCGATAAAGACCCGGCCCATCGTTGGCTGCGCCAGACATTGAAGCAGATCTGTTCGGGGTATCAGGGCAAGCCGGTAGCCGCTGCGGGAAAAATAGAAGCGACTGATTCTGCGGGGTAATGCCGATCAGTTTAGGGAACAGGCTCCCCATTGCCGTTGCCGTTGCCGTTGCCGTTGCCGTTGATCTTTGAGCCGAGATGGCACAGACGCCGCCGAACGCGACGATTGGCGCTGGCCGAATGGAGGCGCCGCAGAATTGGGTGCGAGGCATGGATGCCGATCAGTTACCGCGATGAAGGATTTTCCATCGCCCGAAGGCGCGCCGCGTGCAAACCTGATTGCTCTGCAACCGGTTTTAACCAAGATCCGCCCGCCAGGGTTTAAGCCACAGTGCCATACCCGTCAGCAACAAAAATCCATACAAGGTACTGAGCCCCAGTTGCAGCGGCACCGACTGCAAGGGATGTAACAGCAGCGCGGCAACGCCCATCGCCAGCGCTGCCAGCGGCCAGTGGCTGCGCCATGGCGCGACCTGGCCAAGCCCTTGGCGGCGTAACAGCAAGATCCCGGTCAGCAGTGCGCCGCCCAAGGCAGCCAAAGCAATTCCCTCAACGCCCAACCACCACGGCAACAGCCCCAGCAGCAGCGCGTTGCACAGGCTGCCGGCCAACTCGCAACCGAGCGGCAGACGGGTATCGCCGCCTGCGTAGGCATAGCGCGCCAGCAAGGCATTCCAGGCGTTGAACAACAGCGGCGTGGCAAACCAGGCCAGTAGTTCCGGTAATGGCGCCGCGTGGGTCTGTTGCGGCAGCAACAACACCACCAGCGCGCCGGCTGCGCCGATCAACCCGGCCACGGCCGGCAAGGTCAGCAAGGTGGCGCTGGCCAGCCCGCGGCGCAGCAGCGCCAGGCGTTGTTGACCGGCGCTGCCACTCATCAGCCCCAGCAGCACCTGGTTCAGGCTCATCAGCGCAATCAACGGCAGGTTGATCAACTTGCGCGCCAGGTTGATCCAGGTCACTGCACCTTCGCCCAGCAGCGAGGCGACCATCCGCTCCAGTAACGCCAGGCCCTGACTGGCCAGGTTGCTGCCCAGCAACGGCCCCATCCGTTGCAGTAACTCGCGCAGTGCGCCGGGCTCTGCGTCGCCGCGCCACGGTCGCCAGCCCAGGCGATACAGGCTGGGCAGCAACACCCCGGGCATCAGCAGACTGCCCAGCAGGCAGGCGCCCGCCACGCCATCGGGCGTTGCCGCCTGGCCCATGATCGCCAGATACACCACCGGCGGCAGGTTGAACAACAGCGAACCCAGCCCGGCCAGGACAAACCTTGCGCTGGCCTGCAACGGCACGCACAGCAATCCATGCAGGACAAAACCCGGTGCGCACCAGGCCAGCCAGTGCAGGCTGCCGGCTGCCTGGTCATAGGCTCCGGTGTCCAGGCCCGGCCCGATCAAACGCACCCACAACCCGGCACCCAGACTCAGCAAACCACTCAGTAGCAACGCGGCCAACAGCAGGTGGGTAGTCAGCGCTGCCAGCCAACGGCGTTGCTGCTGGTCGTCACGCTGTTGATAGAGCGGCAGGGCGGCGGCGCTGAGCAGGCCGCCGGCCAGTGACATGCGCAGGGCTTCGGGCAGGAACATCGACACCAGAAATGCATCGCTCTGGCTGCCAGCCCCCCAGGCCGCCACCAACAGCCACTCGCGGGCAAAACCTGCCGCCAGGCCGGTCAGGGTGGCCAGGGTCAGCCACAGGGTCGAACCGAGCATTGCGGCGGGTCAGTGGAACAAGGTGAACAGGCCTTTGCCGCCCACCTTGTAATTGAGGTTGCGGGCGCGCTCGCCTTTGATCTCGGCATTCGGCCCGCTGACGATGGCGTAGGGCGGGATCGGTTTGGAGACCACGCTGGCCCCGCCCACCACCGCACCTTCCCCGATGTCAGCGCCGAACGAAAGCAGTGCGCGGCTGCAGATCCAGGCGTAGTCGCCAATCCATACCGGCCCGCCGACCGCCCAGAACTCCGGCTCTTTCAGGTCATGACCGCCGGCGATGATCAGCACATGAGAGGCGATGGTGACGTGGTCACCGATGATCAGCCCGCCGCGGGCATCCAGCTGACAGTGCCAGCCCACGGTGCTGTCATTACCGATGCGCAAGCTGTCCACGCCGAGAATTTCGGTGTTGCGCCACACGGTGGAGCCCTTGCCGATCTTGGCGCCACCCAGGCGCAACCAGGCCAGGCGCAGATGATGGCTGGGCAGCTTGCAGATGAGCATGTTGTAGAGCTGCTCCCAGACCCGCAGCATGCGGTCGCGCAGGGTCGGCCAGTTGATGCCGTACAGCGGAATCAATGCGCCGTGCATCTCACTGGCCAGCAGGCGATAGAACCGCCGTGCCAACGGATGCTCGATGCGCGGCTCGATATTCAGGTAGCAGATGAACGACAGCGTGGTGTCTTTGACCTGGGTCTCGAAACACACCTCGTTGGCCAGCATCCATTCATAAGCCGCTTGCAGATCATCAAGGCTGACGCCCATTTTCTCGGCGTATTCGGGCAGGGCCTGTCGCAGATTGTGCGAGTGCATCAGGCGATGTTTCATGGGCGCTCTCCCTGTTCGGGTCTGGCAACGTGGGATTTGAATGAGGCGATGGCCTGTTGGTGCAGGCGCCGGTTCTCGTGCAGGCTGATGCCGACGAACAGCCAGAACAGCGCACTCAGGACCGGTGTGAAGCTGAAATAGTGGTCGAACAGGCCGCTGAACAGCGCCGCCAGCACGCCGCAGGTGGTGCCCAGCGCAATGCAGTTGTCAGCGGTCAGCACGATAGGGCCCTTGGCCGGCCGCACCTGCTTCCACCAGCTTGTGGTGATGGCAATGAACAGCAGCATGCCCGGCAGGCCGAGTTTGTAGACGAAGTTCAGCCACAGGTTGGAAATCCCGAATTCGGTGTAGTTGAGTACCGGCGGGTCGACCTTGAAGCCGATGCCGAACGGAAACATGGCCACGGCATCAGGGAAGTGGCTGTACTCCAGAAAACGGATCGCGGTACTGACGTCATCGTCGGAGAACAGGCTCATGATCCGGTCTTGCAGCGGTGGATAGAGCAGCAGCAATGCAGTGCCGGCAAACACCCCGCCGAGCAGGATGCGCCCCAGGTGCGGGATGCGTCGGCGGGCCATCCACAGCATCACCGCGACCAGGCTGATCAACGCCCCCCGCGAGCCGGTCAGCAGCAGCCCGATCACGCCGAGTACGGCAACGGCGAGGGCGATGCTGCGCGGGCCGCCGCTGCGGCTCAGGCCGTAGCAGAACGCCAGCGGCAACAGCATTGCCAGAGCGCCGCCGGCCACGTTAGGGTGCATCCAGGGTGAGCCCATCCGGTCAGCCAGCGCCAACAGGCTGCTATTGAGTACATCCACGCCGCTGTAGCCCAGTACGCCGAGGATCGGGATCATCGCTGTGGCACTGCGCTCGGCAAGAAACACCGGAATCGACATCAGCAACATCGCCAGGGTGCCGAGCATCAGGCACATGATCAGTTGCTCCAGAGTCTGGCGCTCGAGCAGCAGCCGCGGCACCAGAAACAGGATCGACAGATTGAACAGCCAGCGCACCCAGTTGATCGGCCCATTGCCCTCGGCCACCACTGAAACCTGACCGACCAGAAACGGAAAGGCGCTGAACAGCATCAGCATCAGCAGCAGCCGCTCAGTGCGCTGCATGGGCGGGCGCTTGGGCTGGTCGAAGAACATCGCCTGCAACAGGTAGCTGGCCCAGGTCAGCATGATCATCGCTTCGGAAACCGTGGTCCGCACGCCGATCTGGATGGTGGAGTAGGGGATGAAAGTGCCCAGCACACAAAACAGCAGCAGGCCCAGGGTCGGGCGGCGGATCACCGTGACGACCGAGGCCAGCCCGGCCAGCACCAACAGCACCATCGGCACCGGTGCCAGCCAGATCAGCAGACCGATGAATAGCGCCAGGATCAGCCCGACGGGCAGGGCAATGGGCATTAGCGCAACTCCTCCAGGGCCGCGTGAATCCGCTGCCTGAATGCCTCGCGGCCATAGCGCCCAGCCCAGTCCTTGAGCGGCTGCGAGTCTTCGCTGGCGGCACTGGCGAGCACGCCCATCAGCCGAATCAGTGCGTCAGAGTCAGCGGGCGCAAAGCGCGGGCTGTCGGGCGGAGTGATTTCATCCAGCGAACTGCCGCTGGCCACCGCCACCGGCGTGCCGACCCTCAGCGCCTCGATCACCGGCAGGCCGAAGCCTTCAGCCCGCGATGGGTGCCACAGGCGTTCGGCCTGCTGATACACGGCATGCAACTGGTCGTCACCAATCCCGCGCAGCACATGCAGGCCGGCCAGGCTGCGCTGATTGGGATGCAGGGCGTCATCACCGCCGACCAGCACCAGCTCGGGGATGTTCGGGTAGCGCCGCCGGGCGGTCTGCCAGGCTTCGACAAACCAGGCCATATTCTTGCGCGGCTCGCGGGTACCGACGCATAGCCAATAGCGCTCGGGTAACTGCAAGGCGCTGATATCTGCCGGCTCCCCGGCAAAACCCTCAACCAGGTGCGGCAATACCCGCAGCTTGCCTGCCACCCATGGGAACAATCGCAGGGTCTCGTTGGCGGTATACTGCGACGGCACCCAGACCTGATCGGCAACCTTTAATGAGTGGATGATCGAAAGCCGGTCGGTGAACCGGTAGACCCGCGCCTTCAGTTGTGAGCCGTGGTGGTTGTTCTCGGTTAACTGGAACAGGTCGTGCAATTGCAGCACATACTTCAAGCCTGGCGGCTTGCGGCCCAGCGGCAGGCCCATGTTGATATTGGCGACATACAGCTGCACCTCGGCGTCGCGCAGCGCGCCAGGCAGAAACAGCCCTTCGAACTTGAACCGCTCAGGCAGGCGATGCACCGAGTCGATTGGCGTTGACCAGCGCGGGGCATGCAGGCGCCGACGCACCGGGTGGTCGCTTGGCGCCACGCCGAACAGTTGCAGGCTGGAGCCGGGATGGCTGCGCAGCGCATCTTCCAGAGCGAAATTCTGGCGGCCGATGCCGCTGACGGGATAACCCGCAGCGGCGCGATAATCGAGTCCTATACGCATGGGCGCACTCCTGGCGTCGGGGGCGTAAGCCGGGTGTAAATCCCTTCGAGCTGGGCTGCTGAAACCGACCAGTCGTGCCGCGAGCGCACATAGTCGCGGCCGGCCTCGCCGATCTGTGCCAGGCGCAGCGGCGTGTCGAGGTAGTCGGCGATCAGTTGCGCCAGCATTTGGGGGTCTTCACTGCCCAGATAATGTTCCTGGTGCCTGACCGCCAGGCCCGAGACACCTTGGGCAGTGGTCACCACCGGCAGGCCGGCGGCCATGGCTTCGAGGATTTTCAACTTCGAGCCGCCGCCCTGGCGCAGCGGCGCGAAGAACAGCGTCGAGCGGCTTTGCAGGGCGCGCAGGTCAGGAACGTAGCCCAGCCATTCAAGGCGCGGGTCAGGCCATTGTTCGCGCCATGCAGCGGGCAGGGCGAAGCCTGCGATGGTCAGCCGCACGTCGGGCTTGAGCGCCCATACCCGGGGCATGATGGTGTCCAGCGCCCAATGCACGGCGTCGACGTTCGGCGCATATTCATAGTTGCCGATAAACAGCAGGTTGCTGCCCTCGCGGTCGGGATGCACGCTGGCGTAGTAGCCGCAATCGACACTGTTGACCACGATCGACACCGGTTTGCCACTGAGCCTGGACAGCGCCTTGGCGTCAGCTTCGGTCACCGAGATCAACTCGCTGGCCTGCCGGAACACCCGGGTTTCCCAGCGCCGGTAACGCCAGCGGTCGTACCAGGTGAAGGGCGCCAGCCAGCCGGGCAGTTTGTCGTAGCTGGCTGCACCGAGCGCCGATTCGACATTGTGTTCGGTGAGAATGAACGGCTTGCCGCTGCGCTTGAGCGCGGCTTCGAACGGCTGGAAGGCGTAGGTGTGTTGAATCTGGATCACGTCCCAGTGTTCCTCCAGCAGGGTTTCGAACGCCTGCTCCAGTTGCGGCGCGTAGCCGTTGACGCTGGCCAGCATCGGCACCGGCGCCAGGCCGACGGCCAGCAGCGTGCGCAGGCTGCGCAGCGGTCGACGCGGCAGCACGATCAGGCGTTCCAGCCAGGGTTCCATGGCCTGTCGGCAGTCTTGCTCCAGGGCGGTCTTGGATTGCACCAGCAAGGTAATCCGGTGACCGCGCGCAGCCAGGTTGCGCAGCAGGTGATATTCCCGGGTCTTGCCGCCACTGGTGGTCGGCCACGGCAGATAGGGCAGGGTCCAGAGGATGCGCATGGTCAGGGCTTCCACTCCAGAATCTGCAGGGACGGCTTGAGCGTCAGGGTAATGCCCTGGCGGTTGGCCAGTGAGGTGCGGGTGCCGTCCAGCGGGTCGTGCAGCACCGCATCGAAAATCCTTGGGAAGCTCAGCGAGGCGGCCGAAGCGCTCCACGTCATCAGTAACTGGCTGCCGTCCGGGCGGCTCCATGACACGGCGTACAGGTCGCGGGGCACGCTGCTGACCGCCGGCGGGTCGGCGGGCAACAAGCGCGGGCCGGTGATTTTCAGGAAGTTCTGCAGCGCCAGGTACACAGGTTTCGGATTGCCTTGCAGGTCCACCAGTCCATAGCCTTGGTCACGGGCGGTGGCGCGTTCGTCCAGGTCGCTGAGGTTGAACAGGAAAATGCGCTGGTAGTCCATCGTGCTCATCAGTGCCAGGCGCCGCAGGGTGTAGTCGGCCTGGCCACGCAAACCGATAAGCGCCTGCATTTCCACCGGTCCTGCGTAGCTCGACCAGCCCCATTCGGTGGCCCACACCTGTTGCACGCCATTGCTGTGCAGCAACTGGTTCATGGCGTTGCCGCGCACCAGAAAATCCCGGTCGGCTGGCGAGTCGCCTTCAGGGTATTCGGAGTAGGGGTGATAGGCCGCGACCACGTTCTGCTGACCCAGCCCGCCCTCGACCAGGGTCTGCAACATGTAGCCGGGGGTACTGTGCATCTGGCTGTAATAGGCCATGCCGGCGGTGGCCACCTGCTTGCCGGGTACGGCCTTGCGAATCGCCTCGGTGCTGACGGCCAGCAGACGGGCATAAGCCACCGGGTCTTCCTTGGGGCGCCAGACAATATTGGGCTCGTTCCACACCTGCCAGGTGTTCACCTGTGGATAGCGCTGGGCGAGGCTGGCCATGCGGGTGGCGAACAGACCGAAGTCGGTTGGCGGAAACTGGTCGCGGCCTTCGGCATTGGCCGGTGCGCTGCTGGCAAACGGCGCCGAGCCGACCAGATACGCCAGCACGTTGTAACCGCGCTCGTGCATCGCGCTCATTGCGGCGTCCACGGTGCCCAGTTCCAGTTGATCCTTGCGTGGCTCGATCAGCGGCCAGTGCAGGGTCAGGCGCACCCAGTTCAGGCCCAGCGCGTCGAGGCGATTCATCTGTTGCTGGTAGATGTCCGGGGTGAAGTACGGGAACTGCACATTGACACCGAGAAAATCCTGCCACTCCACCGGCCGCGAGGCCTTGAGGATCGTTTCGGCCTTGAGTGCCGCAGACGGCGCCAGGCTTGCCGCCAGCAATGCGCAGTACAGCCATTTTTTGCATGTGCCATTCAGCATGGTTCACCTCTGCCCGCAGGCCTGGCGGAACATGTCGCGGAAACGTTCGGCGGTGTGCTGCCACTGCCGCGCCTGGCCCAGTTGCGCAGCGCTGGCAGCCCACTGCGCAGCCAACTGAGGGGCGCTGCAAACTTGCGCCAGGGCCTTGCTTAACGCCTGCACATCACCTTGCGGGTAGATCGTGCCGTTGCCGTGCGACACCTCTTCGGCAAACGAGCGGGCGTCGGAGGTGATCACCCCGCGGCCGCATGCCACTGCCCACGACAGTGCGCCGCTGGTGCCGCGCAATTCGCCCAGCAGCCTGAGCTTGCTGGATTCGCGGTACGGCAGCACCATCAGATGATGGGCCTGGATCAGCGGGGCAATCTGGTCGCCAGGCAGGTCCAGTTGCCAGTCGATCAGGTCGCTCAAGCCCAACTGACGAATGCGCAGGCGCAGCTCCTCGAGGTAGCTGCCCTTGCTGGCGAAGGCCATTTCCGGCTCGCTGCCACCGGCCAGGGTCAGACGCACTTTGGCGCGCAAGGCCGGCTGGCTGACAAAAAGGCTGGCCAGCGCGTCGAGCAAGTCTTCGATGCCTTTGCCGCGATAGATAAAACCGAAGTACAACAGCCGCAGCGGCTGGAGCGGCGGCAGCGGCTGTGGCTCGATGGCCAGATTGCCGTGGTTGATCACCACCATTTGTTGCTCGTGCAAGCCCATGCGCTGGCGCAGGCTCTGGCTGCCGGCGCGGGTCAGCGTCACCAGACGGGTCATGCTGCGCGCCAGCTGGCGTTCCTCGCGCAGGCACAACGGGTCAGCCAGCAGGGTGGCTGCCTGAGGGACGGGCGAGGGCAGGTGTTCGGCCAGTGACAGCGGCCAGGGCAGCTTTTCCAGGCGCCACACCAGCCGTTCCGGGTCATGCACTGTGGCGGTCAACGGCAGTTGGGCGAAACGCTCGCGCAGCGCCTGCAAGGCGCGGAACTCGGCCAGCCGTCCGCCGCCGATTTCGGCATGCACCAGGTCAATGCCTTGCCAATTGCTGTCGGCGATGCGTTGGCGGGCTTGGCGCGGATCGTTGCCCACGCCTTGCAACGGCGTGACCACCTCCACGTCCAGCGCCTGCAGGGCGTTGCGCAAATGGCCGGCATAGTCGGCGATGCCGTTCTGCTCGGGCGGCAATGGGGCGATCAGGGCCACGCGCATCAGCCACGACTCCCGATGCGTTTGAAAAACTTCAGTACTTTCTCCGGGACTTCGAAGCGGCGGCGGTTGAGGATGATGCCGTCGACCCGCTTGAAGGCGGTGTTCAGGGTGGTCAGCGCGTCTTCGAGCATCGGCACGGTGGTCTGTTCTGCGCGCACGATCAGCACAATCAGGTCGGCTTCACGCAGCAGTACGAAGGTCTTGTCGTTGCCATACAGGCCCGAGGCATTGATCAGCACGATCTCGCCGGGGCTGGCCGGCCCTGGTCCTTCGGTGCGCACGGTATGGCCATGTTCGGCCAGCATGGCGGCAAGCCGCTCGATGACGAACCTCACCCCTTCGCCCTTGTGTTCAGAGGTAAAGCCGATCGCCAGGCCGCGCTCCTTGACCTGGCCCAGCGGCAGGATGCCGTAGACCCGGTGCAGGTGCGAGGTGAACGCCGCGCTGCGTTCCTGGGCGCGCTCCAGGTCTGGCAGGCTGGTCCACACCGGCACGCCAAAGCGGCTCTCGATTTTTTCGCCATCGTGGATGCGCTGGTCGAGCAGGTAGAAGAAGTACAGCGCCAGCAGACCCACCAGCAAGCTCAGCGGCAAGGCCAGCACCAGCATCAGCAGGCTCTTGGGGAAGACCCGGCTGGGGTTGAAGGTGGCTTCTTCGATCAACGCGATGTTGCTGATCTGGCTGTTATCCAGCTCGCGGTCGATGCGCGCCTTTTCCAGGCTGTCGCTGTACAGCGCGTAGCTTTTTTCGGCGGCATCCAGCTCGTTCTGCAGGCGTGACAGCTCCGGCTCCAGGCTCAAGGCCAGCAGCCGGTCCTTTTCCAGCTGCGCCAGTTGCGCGTCTTGCTGGGCCAGTTGCGTCTGCAGCCTTGCGTAGCTGGTCTGCTGGTCGGCGTAGACGTTCTGCATGCGGTTGTAGATCGGGTTGGGAGTGATGCTTTCCGAACGCTGGATGGTCGCGTCCTGCTCTTTGAGCAGTTGCTTGAGGTTGTCGATTTCCTCGTTGATAGCCCTGACCGGCGGCGCCGTGTCGCGGAACGAACGACGCAGTTCCTGGCGCTCGACTTCCTTGGCGTTGATCCGGTTTTGCAGGTCCTGGCGGTTGGGGTTGAGTGACAGCTCGCGGCCGGCCGAGACGGTCTTGGGCTGGCTGGCCAGTTGTTTGCTCAGGGTGTCGAGGCCGGCCTTGGTCGAGGCGATGGCGCGGATGGTGTTGTTACGCTCGGTGCGCAGATCGTTCAGACCCTGAGAGGTGTCGGCCAGACGCTGGGCGATGCTCACCGCACTGAGCTGGTTCAGGTAGGCCTGGATCTGTTGCTTGTAGGCGATGATGTTGGCGCCGGTTTCCTTGACCTCGGTGTCGAAGAAGGCATACAGGCTGACCCGGCCCAAGGTCTTGGTGCGTTGTACCTGATACTCCTCGATCCAGTGGCGCAGCACGTCCTGGGCCACGGCCGGATCATCCCAGGTGAAGGTCAGTTCCATCACCGAAGAGCCCGGATCGTGGCGAACCTTGAAGCCTTTTTCGAGGGACTCGGCGAGCCGCTCGATCTGGGAGCGCCGCTCGACCAGACCGATCAGTTCCAGAAACTTGTGGCCGGTATCGACCACGGCATACACCGAGTCCTTGAGCAGGTTCTTCACCGAGGTCATGAAGCCCGCGTCCTGCCGGGCTTCGGACATTTTCGCCAGGTATTGCTCGGCCACCGTGCGGGTGATGGGTCGACCGGTCAGCATGCGCTCTTCATCGAGTAGTGGGTCGCGCATGGCGCTGGGCACCACGATGGCCTGGCGGTTGGACAATTCGATCGGCACCGTGCTGCTGTCGCGGCCCGGCTTGACCAGCAGCAGGGCAGTGGACTCATAACGGTTGGGCAGAATGAAAGCGCCCAGCACGACGATGATGAAGCTCACCAGGACGGTGGTCTGGACCTCTCGCCGGAAAATAAAGAACAGGCGCAGCAGGTCGCGAAAGGAACGGATACTGATCATGTCTGATTCCCTGACGATTAATTTTGACTACGCAACTCGTAGTTCAGGCCCAGACCGATCGATTTGGCGAAAGGGATCAACTGGTTGAAGTACAGGTTGACACCGTCGACCTTGTTGCCGACCGAGGACTTGGGAACGAACACCACATCACCGCGTTGCAGCCACACAGGCCCTCGCGGGGCTTCGGCGGAGGCCCAGAGGAACTTGCTGTAATCGAACAGGTAAGTCTTGTACAGGCCGTTATCCTCCAGGCGCAGCAGCGCCACCTGACGGGCATCGGCGTCGGGTGCCACGCCGCCGGCGCCAACAATCGCCTGGTCCAGAGTGGTGGCCACGGTCACCGGCAGTGACGCCGAGTTGCGCACCGCACCACCGACGAACACGGTGTTGCCCGGCGCTTGCGAAATATTAATGGTCAGCGCCGTCTCGCGGTACACGCTCTCCAGACGGCTCTGCAATTGTCGGGTCAGTTCCGGCACGGTCAGGCCGGCGGCCTGCACAGTACCGATATAGGGGTACGAGAAGGTGCCATCGGTGAGCACCTGAAACAGGGTCAGCTCGTAAATCGAGTTGGCGGTGAACGCCGAGATGGTCGGTGGTTCACCGGTGTTGCGGACGATCCGCAGGGTGTCACCAGAGCGAATCTTCTGGGCCGGCAGCGGCTTGCCGGCCAGTTCGCGGCCGGCATTCTGCGCAGCCTCGATCACGGCCTGGTCCTCCGGCAGGCCAACCCTGGCCGGAGTATTACAGGCACTCAGTGCCAGTACGCTGGTTGCCACCAGCAAGCTCTGCAAGAGCCGTGAACGTTTCTGATGCATGAATACAGCTCCCTGACGGGGAAAAACAGTCATGTCGACATCGGGGCTGTTGCTGTTTCAATATCGCCTTGGTGAAACCTCAACAATCCCTGTCTGCCGATTCCAGGATGCAACGCTGTCCGGTTGCCCACGCCGGGTGGTGCGGGCAATTCTGCATTTCGCCAGGGTCAGGCCTTGTTGGCCTGGGCCGGCACTCGTCCATAAATGTCGGTAAAGCGCACGATATCGTCCTCGCCCAGGTACTCACCGCTTTGTACTTCGATCATCACCAGGTCAATGACACCGGGGTTGACCAGCCGGTGGGTGTGGCCGGGTTTGATGAAGGTCGACTCGTTGGTGTCGAGCATGAATTCGCGTTCGCCATTGGTGACGGTAGCCATGCCGCTGACCACGATCCAGTGTTCACTGCGGTGATGATGCATCTGGAGTGACAGCGAAGCCTGCGGGTGAACCACGATGCGCTTGATCTTGAAGCGTTTGCCTTCCTCCAGCACGGTGTAGGTGCCCCATGGCCGGGTCACTGTGCGGTGCAGGCGGTAGGCCTCGTGGTTCTGACGCTTGAGTTGCTGGGCGATCAGTTTCACATCCTGGGTGCGGTTGCCATCGGCGACCAGTAGCGCATCGGGGGTGTCGATGATGATCAGGTTTTCCAGCCCCACCGCACCGACCAGCCGCTTGGGCGAGTCGATGTAGCAGTTATGCACGTCGTGCAGAACAGTCTCGCCATTGAACTGGTTGCCATTGGCGTCGGCCGGGGTCAGCTCGCGCAGCGCCTGCCACGAACCGATATCGCTCCAGCCCAGTTGGCAGGGCACTACCGCGACCTTGGCCGAACGCTCCATCAGCGCATAGTCAATGGATATATCCGGCACCTGAGCGAACAGCTCAGCGTCCAGTTCGAGCTGCAATTCATTGCTGCCTTGCTTGCTGGTGCTCTTGTCCAGGCACGCTTGCACCGCTTCCAGTACGTCGGGGGCATGGGCTTGCAGCTCTGCCAGCAGCACATCGACACGCAGGCAGAACATCCCGGCGTTCCACAGATGCAGACCGCCATCGACCCAGGCCTTGGCAGTAGCGGCATCAGGTTTTTCAACGAAGCGCGCGACCTGATAACCGGCGCCGTTGAGCGCCTGGCCCTTTTCGATGTAGCCAAAGCCGGTTTCCGGCTTGTCGGGCAGAATACCGAAGGTCACCAGCCAGCCTTGCTCGGCCAGCTCACGGGCGCGGGCCACCGCCGCCTCGAACGCTGGCACGTCAGCGATCAGGTGATCGGCCGGCAGAATCAGCAACTGGCTTTGGGCCCCGTAAAGTGTCGATACATGCAAGGCCGCGGCGGCAATCGCCGGGGCCGTGTTGCGCCCGGCAGGTTCCAGGATGAAGTCCAGTTTTGCCCGCTGTTTGTTCAACGGGCGGTAGTCGTCCACCGTGCGGAAGTACACCTCACGGTTGGTGACGGTCAGCAGGCGCTCGACACCCGGCAGGTGGGTGGCGCGGTTGAACGTTTTCTGGAGCAGGCTTTCGCCATCGGGAAGGCGCATGAACGGCTTGGGCATGGCTTCGCGAGAGACCGGCCAGAGTCGGGTGCCGGAACCACCGGCGACGATGCAGGGGATGAGGGTGCTCATCAATAGACCTCTCGGTTGAGTAGCACTGCCGGAACAGTGCGCAGAAGGATGTAGAGATCGAACCAGACGGACCAGTTTTCGATGTACTCAAGATCAAGTTCGACGCGCTTCTCGATTTTCTCGACGGTATCTGTCTCACCCCGGTAGCCCTTGATCTGCGCCAGGCCGGTAATGCCAGGTTTGACCCGGTGGCGCGAGGTGTACTCCTTCACCGCTTGCTCGAAGAGAATGCCGGCCGCCTTGGTGGCTGTGGCATGGGGGCGCGGGCCCACCATTGACATGCTGCCGGCCACTACATTGAACAGCTGTGGCAGCTCATCCAGGCTGGTCTTGCGGATGAAGCGCCCGACCCGCGTAACCCTGGCGTCGTTGCGGGTGGTCTGTTTTTCCGCTGAGGCATCAGCCTGGTGCTGATGCATGGAGCGAAACTTGAATACCTCGATGAGGCGGTTGTTGTAGCCGTAGCGTTTCTGGCGGAACAGCACCGGCCCTTTGGAGTCGAGTTTGATCGCGACAGCGATAAGCAGCATCAGTGGCGACAGGGCCAGGATGGCCAGCGACGACAGAACGATATCCTCGGCACGCTTGATGAACGGCGACCAGCCACTGAGCGGCACATCGGAGGCGTTGAACATCGGCAGGCTGGCCACTTCCGTGATGCGGTTGTGGGTGTGCCGGAAGGCAATCATGTCTGGCACCAGCAACACATTGACCGGCAGGCGACGCAGTTCGCGAATGATGTAGTCCATGCGGTTTTCTGCAGTCCATGGCAGCGCCACCAGCACCTGAGTGACCTTGTCTTCGCGGATCAGCCGCTCCAGGTCGCCGGTGTTGCCCAGCAAAGGCAGGTTGGCGACCGTCTTGGGCATGCGCCCGATGCGATCGTCGATAAAACCGATGACCCCGGAACGGATGTCCTGATGTTCGACCAGATACTCGGCCAGCCGCAGGCCGTTCTCCGTCGCGCCGAGAATCACCGCCGTCTGCAGGAATACGCCCTTTTTCATTTGTTGACGGAACAGCACCAGCAGCATCAGCCGCACGATGCTCAGCAATCCCAGAGTCGCCAGATACCAGAGCAACAGCTGGTCCTGATCGACCGCTTCGAGCACATCCATCATGTGGTGCATGATCAGCAGCAGACCGAATGCGGCGGTCCAGGCAAACACGATCATGCGCAGGCGCACCGAGTTGCTGAACAGCGCTTCGGAATACACCCCCAAGGCCTGGAATACCACCACGCTGAGGATGCCGAACACCAGCAGCATGCCCAGTTGCCCTTTGGCGGCATCTGCGGGTGCTCCGGGGTCGAGGGCCAGAATCACCAGCCCTGGCAGAATGCAGGCCAGACCATGGGCCAGACGGATACCAAACAGGAAGTATTCGACCAGGCTGGTACGGGTCAGGGAAAGACTGTCAACGGGTTGTAAACGCATAGCGCTCACTCACTGCTATTAATCCTTTGGTTGGGTATCGATCCATGGCTGATCAGTAGCGGTGTGGGTCAATAAGTCGAGGTTGGTCTGGCGTCTGTCAAGGATGTGGCGGTCTGGCTGCAGGAGGAGGTCATGCGGGCATTGGCCCGGGCACGGTCGGTAGGCGTATTACCGTTGTGTTGCGGGATGAGTCCTTGATTCATAGCGCAAACCTCCTTGAGCAGCTTTTTTGACAGTAAAGCTCATGCAACAGAAAACGTGGAGTTTCTCGTCCGGGTTTTGCCGGCGCTAGAGCGTGTCAAGGCGCCTGATGGCAATATGGCTCAATAAATACGGGGCAACGAGGCCATGGCGCCCGGATAAAAAAATCTTCGAAGCCGCGAGCGCTTTCACTTCGTCCGGGGTCATAAGCAGACCTGTCATGCACCGAACCAAGAGTCGCGGGATAGACAGCAACCTTTGATCAAACACAGGGGAGTGTCATGGCACAACGCAGAGCGATTCTGATTCTTCATGGCAAGCAGTCGCTCAACGAGCAGGTCCGCGATGCGGTTGCCCGCAAGCGCGAGCAGGGGTGGGAGCTTGATGTGCGTCTGACCTGGGAAGCCGGTGATGCGCAGCGGCTGGTTGCCGAAGCCTTGGCCGCCGGTCATCGACAGGTGATCGCCGGAGGCGGCGACGGCACCCTGCGCGATATCGCCGAAGCGCTGGCGCTCAGTCGTACGGCTGATCAGCCTGTGAGCCTGGTGATTCTGCCGCTGGGCACTGCCAACGATTTTGCCCACGCCGCTGGTGTACCGCTTGAGGTCGATGCAGCACTTGATCTGCTGGACGTGCCGGCGCGCGCCGTCGATCTGGGCGAGGTCGATGGGCGACTGTTTCTGAACATGGCCACCGGCGGCTTTGGCAGCCAGGTGACGGCCAATACCTCCGAAGACCTGAAAAAGGTGCTCGGCGGCGCTGCATACCTGTTTACTGGGCTGACCCGTTTCAGTGAGCTGCATGCGGCCTATGGCGAACTGAGCGGTCCAGACTTTCACTGGGCCGGAGACTTGCTGGCATTGGGCATCGGTAACGGTCGACAGGCCGGCGGCGGTCATGTGCTATGCCCCAATGCGCTGGCCGACGATGGCTTGCTGGACATCAGTATCCTGCCGGCCCCACAGGAACTGGTCGGCACCCTGAAAGGTTTGCTGGCCGGCGGCTTGGGTATCGAGAACATGTTCGTCCGGGCCCGCCTGCCCTGGATCGAGCTCAAGTCAGTCCACGGGCTGGATATCAACCTCGATGGCGAACCCCTCAACTGCCAGCACCTGCGTTTCGAGGCGCGTCATGCTGCCTTGATGGTGCATTTGCCAGCCGGTTCGGCGCTGTTGGGCGACAGTGAGACGCCGTGGCTCAGTCGTCCAGACTGATGATTCGTTCGCGTACGCAGTACAGCACCAGGCCTGCGATGTCGTAGATCTGCAAGCGCTTCATGATTTGCGCGCGGTGGGTCTCGACGGTTTTGACCGACAGGCCCAGGCCCGAGGCAATTTCCCGGGTGGATTTGCCGCGCACGATCAGGCGCAGGATTTCCAGTTGCCGGGCCGTCAGGTTGAGGCTGTCCTGGGTGTTCAGAGGCAGGCTCGGCGTCCCGAGCAACGCCTGATTGATGACGGTGTGGGCAATCGCCGGGCTGAGATAGCGCTCGCCCGCTGCCAGCGCCAGGAGCGCGTGCTGCAGCTCGGTTGCGGTGGTGTCTTTGAGCAGGTAGCCGTGGGCGCCGGTCTGCAAGGCGCGCATGATCAGTGCCGGTTCGGTATGCATCGAGATGATCAGCACTTTGCTGTGCGGTCTTGCCCGCAATAGCTGTTGCAGGGCATCCAGGCCACTGGTCTGCTTCATCGAGATGTCCAGCAGGACGATATCCGGGTCCAGGCTCAGGGCCAGTTCGGGCAGGTGGTCACCGTCAGCGGCTTCGCCGATCACGCTGAAGCCGGGAATGTCGGCAACCATGGCGCGGATGCCGGCACGGATCAGGGAGTGGTCGTCGATCAGTAAGAGTGTGCAGGTCATGATCAGGTCTTGTGCGGGCGGGCCCGTTGCTGGTTGCGTGGGGCCCACGGGAAAACGGCTTCAATACGAGTGCCGACGCCTGGTTCGCTGTGCAGCGACCAGGCGCCGCCGAGCAGGCACGCCCGTTCGCTCATGCCGGCGATACCGCGCTGGTTTTCCTGGGCGGGGCTCAAGGCTGGCTCGAAACCCTGGCCATCGTCCTGAATGAACAGCGACAAGCCGTGGGGCAGACGTTGCAGGCGCACCACCAGGTTGCGTGCCTGAGCATGGCGCAGCATGTTGGTTACCGCTTCCTGGGTAATCCGGAAGGCGGCAACGGCGATCTCTTCTGCAATGCCATTGAGCGGTTGCGGGCAGTCGAAGGTCCAGCGTACCTCGCTGTCGGCCAGGGTGCGTACCAGATGCGAGCGCAGGCTCGCTTCCAGCCCCAGACTTGAGAGCTGGCGCGGATTGAGGATGCTCGACAGGTCGCGGATTTTGTCCAGCGTCTCTTGCAGTGTGTGATTGAGCAATCGTCCCTGTTCGTGACAATCGTCCGGCAGGCGCCGTTGCAACCAGTCGAGTTGCAGGCGGGCGGCAGTGAGCATCTGGCCGATATCGTCGTGCAGTTCGCGGCTGAGTCGTTGGCGCTCGGTCTTTTGCACCTGCAGCATGTGTTCGGCCAGTTCAACGGGGGTCAGGCAAACGTCCTGGCGTGCGCCCAGCCGTGGCAGCCAGAGTATGATGAAGGTCACCAGATTGAACAGCAACAACGCGCCGGGCATTGTCTGCGTACGCCAATAAACCAGCATGTTGACGAGGATGGCGATTGTCCCGAGTGCGGCTGTCAGTATCAGGGCATAACGGTTGCCCGTAGGGCGCAAGCGAGAGATCAGGTTGCGCAGGGGTATTAAGGCGATCATTGAAAAGTCTTGGCTGGTGGTCCACGGCGACAGCGACCCAATGGGGGCGCTACAGACAAGCAAACTGTTATCGCAATGCAATACTTAACCGTATTGATGAACGAAGATATGCCTGATATCGAAACCATCGGCAATGCGTTTGTGCTGATTGATAGCGTAAGGCTTGCTTGTTGCGTGTGGATATTTTTGTCTGCCCCGCATCAACAACCGGCCCTGGGTGCTGCGCGGGTCTGGTCGGCAAGACGGTTGAGCAGTTCGTGTTGTTCGCTGTCATCCATGCCCAGCTCGCCGGTCTGCGGGTCAATCAGTTCCAGTTGCCAGGCCAGCAGGCCCAGGCAGTCTCTGAGTGTGCGCAGGGCTTCGTGCTGCAACATGTCATCACCCAGGCCTTCGAGTTGTTGCTGCAACTGGCCAGCAAAGCTGGCGGTACTGTGCAGTGCTGCGCCGACGGCTTTCTCGGTGAGTGAGCGCAAGGTGCTTTGCAGGCCTTTGATAGCGTCCTTGTCGTTGGCGATCATCTCCAGATGCGCCAGGCAGTCTTCGGAGCGGTCCAGCAACCTCAGGCATTCATCCAGCACCTGGTCATGTCGCTGCTGCCATTGATTACTGTTCAGCATTCTGGGTCTCCGTACTTCATCGATCGCGTAGACAGAGCGCTCGCGGGGAATGCCAGACAGTTAATGTCCATTTCAGCTGAAAGTCTGTAGGGGGATTCTGAATATTGTTCGGCGGTGGCTATATGATGTCTATCGGCACGCATTAGCCAGCCAGTGCCGAAAATCTCAGCCGTCGACTTGATCCTTGATGCGCAGGCTTGCTTCATTGCCCCTTGGCGGCCGCGCATGGGGCAGGGCTTGAGCCTGCACGCACAACAACAGCCTGACTCCATTCATGTATTGAGAATGGTGTCACAATAATATCTATTGAATAAGGCGAATATCAGGTTTGCCCTGAGTTGGACTCAGGGTTACCCCTAGCATCAAATTCTTTGATACTTGAAAAAAGATCTGACCCGTAACGACATATATATCGTCAAGGCAGTTGGCAAGGTAAAGCCAGTAAAGCATGATGCTAATATGATATCAATGATCGCCGGCGGTTGTCTGATCAGGTGTCGGGTTGAGTCAGTGGGTTGCCATTTCGCGATAAAGCCCGGGAGTACAGGCTAAGGTCTGAGCGGCTTCGGCCGATACACCGGGCAGACGTATCGTCATTAACGCTTCAGGAGTTCTACATGGCTGGCATTCTCGACACAGTGGATCAGCGTACCCAGTTGGTGGGCGAGAACCGCCTGGAAATCCTCATGTTCCGGCTGGCGGGCCGCCAGTTGTTTGCGATCAACGTCTTCAAGGTTCAGGAAGTGCTGCAGCTGCCCAAGCTGACGCTCATGCCACAACGCCATTCGTTCGTCTGTGGCGTGGTCAACCTGCGCGGCCAGACCCTGCCGGTTATCGATTTGTCACAAGCGATCGGCATGCGGCCGCTGGTGCCGGGCCCGAACAGCACGATTATCGTCACTGAATACAACCGCTCGGTGCAGGCGTTCCTGGTGGGCGGCGTGGACCGCATCATCAACATGAATTGGGATGCCATCATGCCGCCGCCGGCCAGCGCCGGTCGCCAGCACTACCTGACGGCAATCAGTAAGGTCGACGACCAGTTGGTGGAAGTCATCGATGTCGAGAAGGTGCTGGCCGAGATCGTGCCCTACAACGCCCGGGTGTCGACCGAAAAGCTTGAGGATCCGATTCTGGAACGCGCCAAGGGTCTGGAAATTCTGTTGGTGGATGATTCCAAGGTCGCACTCAACCAGTTGCGCGATACCTTGTCGCAGCTCGGCATCAAGCTGCATACCGCCAGCAATGGTCTCAAGGGGCTGAACATGCTCAAAGCCTGGGCCGACACCGGCCAGGACATGAACGAGAAGCTGCTGATGGTGTTCACCGACGCAGAGATGCCGGAAATGGACGGATACCGACTGACCACCGAGATTCGCAACGACCCACGGCTCAAGGGCTTGTATGTGGTGTTGCACACTTCGCTGTCGGGCAGCTTCAACGAATCGATGGTCAAGAAAGTCGGTTGCGATAACTTCCTGTCCAAGTTCCAGCCGGACAAGCTGGTCGACGTTGTTCGTGAACGGTTGGTGATGGTGTACGGCTGAGGCCAGTGTAATCTGTGGCCTGAACTCCACCAGGAACAGGCCATGTTGCAACTGAGTGCGCTTTACCGCTATCCCTTGAAGTCGTGCAAACCCGAGGTGCTCGACAGCGCCGCTTTCGATGCCTTGGGGCTGGTTGGCGACCGGCGCTGGATGCTGGTCGATGCCGCTACCGGGCGTTTTCTCACCCAGCGTGCATTGCCGCACATGTCGCAGTTGTCGGTGCTGTGGAATGCCTCTGGCGGCGTGACATTCTCAGCGCCAGGCTTCACGGCGCTTGATGTGGCGTTGCCTGAAGACCGGGCCGATAACCTGCGCGGTGTCACCGTATGGCGTGACAGCTTGCAGGTGCCGGACGCCGGTGACGAGGCGGCCGAGTGGGCCAGTGCCTTCATTGGCAAACCAGTGCGGGTGGTGCATGTCCCTCAGGCCCGTGCACGCTGGCTGCCCGATGGTTACGGTACGATCGACGACAAAGTCGGGTTCGCTGATGGTTTTCCGCTGTTGCTGATTGGTCAGGGGTCTCTGGACGATCTCTCTGCGCGTATCGGCCGGCCGCAGGAAATGCTGCGCTTTCGGCCCAATCTGGTGATCAGCGGCGCTGAGCCTTATGCCGAAGACAGCTGGAAGCGCATCCGCATCGGTGAACTGGAGTTGCGGGTACTCAAGGCCTGCTCGCGCTGTGTCCTGACCACCATCGACCCCGCCACCGGCCAGCGCAGTCCCGACCGCGAACCGCTCAATACCCTCAAGAGCTACCGTCTGATCGAAAACGAAATCCTGTTCGGGCAAAACCTGGTCAGCGATGGCGAAGGGCGGCTGGAGGTGGGGATGCGGGTGGAAGTTCTGGAGTAGGATCGGGGCCGTTTGGGGGACCGCCGCTTTCATCACACAAATTACAACCAATTGATTTTTAATGGTTATCTTGTAGCAGCGGCCGGGCGGTGATCCGCTTTGGCCGCGAAAGGCTTCGCAGCTAAAGCGGCTCCTGCGAGGTGCCGTGTTTGCAGCACGACAGCCCGGCCGGTCCTACAGATCGTCAAAGAACCGCTCGTGCCAGTCCACCAGCGGCTGTGGGTTATTCAGCTTCTGGCCGTAGATCACCGAGTACGACAACACGTTCTGCACATACTGGCGCGTCTCGTCGAACGGGATGCTTTCCACCCAGACATCGAATGCCAGGTGGTTGGCACCCTTGAGCCACTGACGCACCCGTCCTGGACCTGCGTTGTAGGCCGCCGACGCCAATACCCGGTTGCCGTTGAACTGCCCGTGCACCTGGCTCAGAAACGCCGCGCCCAGCTGAATATTGGTATCGGGGTTAAACACCTGTTGCGGTGAGGCCAGCGGAATATTGAAGCGTTTTGCGGTCTCTTTGGCCGTGGCCGGCATCAACTGCATCAGGCCACTGGCGCCCACGCCGGAACGGGCGTCGTCCATGAACGCACTTTCCTGACGGGTGATAGCAAATACCCAGCTCGAATGCAGGCCCCGCACTTTGGCTTCGCGCACCAGCGTGTCGCGGTAAGCCATCGGGAAGCGGATATCCAGATCATCCCAATATTTGGCCTGGCTAATGGTACGGATTGCCGGGAAGTACCATTTCAGGTCATAGGCCAGTTTGGCCTGGGCAACCATTTCGTCGCGGTTGAAATGCCGGCTGACGTGATACCACTCGCGGCGGCCATCGACGATCTCGCCGCGATTGTGAAATTCCAGCGCACGGCGAATGCCGGGGGTGTTGCGCACCTTGTTGATCGTGGCCTGGCTAAGAACCAGCGGTTTGTTGTTCAACTGGTACGGGCTCTGGGTGCGGTCGGCGGCCAGAAAACCATAGAAGTCCCGTTCTTGCGCGACTTGTTTGTACAAGGCCGGAATTTGCGGGTTGCCCGGTTGCGCCAGCTCCAGCGCACGCGCTTCCCAGTAGCGCCAGCGGTTGGTGTCGGCCAGGTCGGCCGGCAGGCGGCGTGCCAGGTCATAGGCTTCTTGCCAGCGCCCCAGACGCAGCAGCAGGCGCATGCGCCATTCGCTGACGGTGTCATCGTGCAGGTCAGGGTCGTAGCGGCTCATGATCTCCAGTGCCCGGTCGTCATAACGACGCGCCAGGGTCAGGCCGATCTCTTTGGCAATCTCGACCTTTTCTTCTTTGGAGAAGTGCATTGTGGTGGCGTAGCTGTCGAGCATCGCCAGGGTTTTCGGCGGATCCTGGCGGGCCAGGCGCCGCAGACCGAGTCCGACCACGTCCGACATGGCTTCGTCCACCGGCCTGAACTGCGCCGGGTTGTCGAGCATGTCCGGTTTCTGCGCCACGGCCAGCAGCAGCTTGCCCTGCGGTGCCAGCGAATTGAGGCTGTTGACCAGTGTGGTTGCCAGGCTGTAGTTGCGTGCCTGGGCGGCCAGCTTGGCGCGCTGCCAACGCTTCTGCTCGGTCAATTGCCCGGCAGCGGCCCACTGGGCGAACAGCGTATCGCACGAGCCTGGCAGGCTCTTGCTGGTCATCCACAGTTTTTCTGCGCTGGCGTAGGCTTCGGCGCGCTGGCCATTGTTGATCTGGTACTGGCCATACAGACAGTCCAGCTCGGTGAAATTCATCTTTTCATCGTAATACTTGACGAAGGTCTGCCAGTCGCCGCGCTCGGCCAGCCAGCGCAGCCAGCGCAGTTTCATCCAGTTGGCCTGGGGCAGGTCGCCGTGCTCGGCGAGAAACTTTTCTATTTCGGCGTTGCTGGCGCTCTTCAGACGGGCGGTCAGTTCGTCGTATTCCAGATACGGTTGCAACGGGTAGTCGGCCAGCGCTGCTGTAGAGCGCATGTAGGGGCCGGTGTCGCCTTTGGCCAGGGCTCTCTTGGCCTCGTCATAGAGTTTGCGCTGTTGGGTGATATCCGCTGCCTGGACCTGCATGGCGGCGGTTGCGGAAAGAAGCAGACAGGATACTAGGCTGAACAAACGACCGCGCATGGGACTTCCGGGCTGTTGAGTCGTGAAAAGTGCCGTTACTTTAGCCTTTTGCCTGCTTGGGTTGAAAGTGGCGCGACTGCCTGTGACGTGTCCGGAAATAATTACCGGGGGTGTAAGCGAGTCATTTCGTCCTGCTGCCGACAGCGGGGCTCTATCTCGGGTAGAATGCGCGCCCGGTTTTTGGAGAAGCTCATGACCCTGCTCAAATTCAGCGAAGTGTCCCTTGCATTCGGCGCCATGCCGTTGCTGGACAAGGTCTCCTGGCAGATCGCCCGCGGTGAGCGGGTGTGCATCATCGGCCGTAACGGCACAGGCAAATCCAGCATGCTCAAGCTGGTCAAGGGCGTCCAGAAGCCCGACGACGGCAGTATCTGGCGCGCACCTGGCCTGAAGATTGGCGAGTTGCCCCAGGAGCTGCCGGCGGCTGATGACCGCACCGTGTTCGATGTGGTCGCCGAAGGTCTGGACGGGGTTGGCTCACTGCTGGCCGAATATCACCATCTGGCCCAGAACTGCGTCACCGAAGACGACCTGAACAAACTCATGCATGTTCAGCAGGAGCTGGAAGCCCGTGATGGCTGGCGCCTGCAGCAGGTGGTTGACAGCACCCTGAGCCGCCTGCAGTTGCCGGCTGACAAGACCCTGGCCGAGTTGTCCGGTGGCTGGCGCCGTCGGGTGCTGCTGGCCCAGGCGCTGGTCTGCGAGCCTGACCTGCTGTTGCTCGACGAACCGACCAACCACCTGGATATTGGTGCGATTGCCTGGCTCGAAGAGGCACTCAAGGACTTCCAGGGCGCGGTCTTGTTCATCACCCACGACCGGGCCTTCCTGCAGAGCCTGGCGACCCGCATTCTGGAGCTCGATCGCGGCGGGCTGATCGACTGGAACGGCGACTACGCAAGTTTTCTGGTGCACAAGGAAGCCATGCTGGCCGCCGAAGAAACCGCCAATGCGCTGTTCGACAAGCGTCTGGCCCAGGAAGAAGTCTGGATTCGCCAGGGGATCAAGGCGCGGCGCACCCGTAACGAGGGTCGTGTGCGTGCGCTCAAGGCGTTGCGTGTCGAGCGCAGTGAGCGTCGTGAGCGGACCGGCAAGGCCAATATTCTGATCGAGTCGGCGGAGAAATCCGGCAAGCAGGTCATCGTGCTGGAAAATGTCAGCTTCGCCCATCCGGGCGGTCCTGAGCTGGTCAAGGACTTCTCTATGGTCCTGCAGCGTGAGGACCGTATCGGCCTGCTGGGTGCCAACGGTACCGGCAAGACCACCCTGCTCAAACTGATGCTGGGCGATCTGCAAGCGACCGGCGGTGACGTGCAGACAGGCACCAAGCTTGAGGTCGCTTACTTTGACCAGTTGCGCCATCAGCTGGATCTGGAAAAGACCGTCATCGACAACATTTCCGAAGGTCGCGACTTTATCGAGATCGACGGCCAGAATCGCCACGTACTGAGTTACCTGGGCGATTTCCTGTTCAGCCCGCAGCGTGCCCGCACTCCGGTCAAGGCGCTGTCCGGTGGTGAGCGGGCGCGGCTGTTGCTGGCCAAGCTGTTCAGCAAGCCGGCCAACCTGCTGGTGCTTGACGAGCCTACCAACGACCTGGACGTTGAAACCCTGGAGTTGCTCGAAGAGGTTCTGTCGAACTACAAAGGCACCGTGTTGATGGTCAGCCACGACCGGGCCTTCTTGGACAACGTGGTCACCAGTACCCTGGTTTTCGAGGGCGGTGGCAAGGTCCGTGAGTACGTCGGTGGCTACCAGGACTGGTTGCGTCAGGGCGGCTCGCCACGTCTGTTGGGGGTGACTGACAGCAAGTCGGGCAAATCGGAACTCAATAGTGCCGTGGTCGCACCCAAGCCGGCAGCAAACGCTGCACCGGTGCAGGCCGCGCCAGTGGCGAAGAAAAAGCTCGGCTACAAGGAGCAGCGCGAACTGGAGGCCTTGCCTGGCCGGATCGACGAAACTGAAACCCGATTGGCGGCGTTGAACGAGCAAATCACCCAACCGGCGTTCTATCAGCGGCCGTCTACCGAGGTCACGGCGGTACTGGCCCAGATCGAGACGGTCCAGGCTGAGCTGGATGCGCTGTTGGAGCGCTGGGCTGAACTGGACGACTGACAGACGGGCAGGGCGCGCCACAGGGCGCGCACCTGCCTGGCTACGTCGTATCAGTCCTGCTTGTTCAAACGTACTGCAAGCACATCACAAGGCGCACCGTGCAGCACGTCATTGGCTGTAGAACCCAGCAACAGGGCCAGGCCGTGGCGGCCGTGGCTGCCAACGACGATCAGGTCGCAGCCGTGCTCCTTGGCCAGTTTGTGGATTTCCTGGCGTGGCTGGCCATAGGTCAGGTGGCTTTTGCCGACCAGAACTTCCGGGTATTTCTGTTTGATAAGGTCCAGCTTCGCCTGGGCCTGGTCAAATTGCTGCTGCTGCAACTGGGACAGGTCCATCGGCACGTCGCCACCAAAGGCCATGGCCATGGGTTCGACGATATGCACGAAAGATAGCGTGGCACCGCTGGCCTGGGCCAGCAGGCGAGCGCGCTTGATGACCGGGTCGCATTCGTCGGTCAGGTCTATGGCGACCAAAATGTGTTGATACGGCATGAGAGTAACCTCCGGAACAATGCGTTGAAGCCAGTATGGCCTTTTCGCGCCCGTCTGGGCAGGCCTTCTAGCGGCCGTTTTATTAATGATTGTTATCTGGTCTGGATAGCGCGGGGGCAAGAAATATGACGGGCTGGATCATTCTGTCAATCATTTGTGTGATGCTCAGCCCGCTGGTGTGGATGCTGCCATCACGCAGACAGAGCACAAGAATGGCGCTGCGCCTTGAAGCACGGCGCCTGGGGCTGGGTATGCAACTGGCACGGGAAGAGTGGCCGCACTGGTTGCTGCGCGAGCCGCCTGGTTCCTGCGCGCAGTATCACTGCCCGCGCCGGTCGGCAGAACCTGGCCAATGGCAATACTGGCAAACCGAGCCGGGGACGTGGGTCAATCGCTGGCGTGAGCCTTGCGTGGATGAGCGGGTCATGGCCCATTTGCAAGGGTTGCCGGGCGATGTCTACAAGGTCGAGGTGGATGCCCGGATGCTCTCCCTGTACTGGGGGGAGCGTGGCGATGCTCAAGTGTTGCAGCATATTAATGAGGCGATGAAGGCGCTCGCCCGGCTCTGATCAGCGCCCATAAAAAAGCCCGATAGTCATATCGGGCCGGGGGTGGCCAGGCAGGCCGGTAATTCAGTGGGCTGACGGTGCAATGCCGTGGTTGCAGTGCCTCTAACGGTCATCGCTTCAGCGCTGGCTGAACTCTAGCCGCTTTGCTCTGTTTTGTCGCTTTCTTTCCTTACTATTTATTGCAGTGAACCATGACGGTGCACGGGCAAGGGATGAACTTTGACCCATACTTCGTCGCGCCGCCCCTCGAACAGGGGAATGCGGCTGGCAGCGACTATTCTGTTTTCCAGGCAAGGCTGGCATCTGGCGGAAGCACGGTATTGATGACCGGGGCGGCGAATTGACAATTAACCGGTTTTGCATGAAGGTGTGCGTACCCAAGTCAAACGGGCGTATGAATTGAGCGTTTGGTGTCAGACGGCTCTTACAGAATTCGGACTGCCACGTCGGCGGTGAGCCTGTGATCTGGTGTGTTCATTGACGGCGACGTCGTGGTCTCGTCGGGCTGTAAGGCCCGGTGTGTATTGTTCAGCTTCCATATCGTGGAGATCAGTTGATGATTTACGAAGGTAAAGCCATCACGGTTACGGCTCTTGAAGGTGGCATCGTCGAATTGAATTTCGATCTCAAGGGTGAGTCCGTCAACAAGTTCAATCGCCTTACCCTCGACGAGTTGCGTCAGGTGGTCGATACCCTCAAGGCCGATGCGTCGGTCACCGGGGTGATCGTCACCAGCGGTAAGGATGTCTTCATTGTCGGCGCCGATATCACCGAGTTCGTCGACAATTTCCAGTTGCCCGACGCCGAGCTGATCGCCGGCAACCTGCAGGCCAACCGGATCTTCAGCGACTTTGAAGACCTGGGTGTGCCGACTGTGGCCGCGATCAATGGCATTGCACTGGGCGGTGGCCTGGAAATGTGCCTGGCGGCCGACTACCGAGTCATGGCCAGCGGTGCCAAAGTCGGCCTGCCGGAAGTCAAGCTGGGCATCTACCCCGGGTTTGGCGGCACAGTGCGCCTGCCACGTCTGATCGGTGCCGACAACGCCATCGAATGGATTGCTTCGGGTAAGGAAAACACCGCCGAAGATGCGCTGAAAGTCGGTGCAGTCGATGCCGTGGTCGAGGCCGACAAGCTCCGCGCAGCGGCGCTGGATCTGATCAAGCGCGCGATCAGCGGCGAGTTCGATTACAAGGCCAGGCGCCAGCCCAAGCTCGAAAAGCTCAAGCTCAATGCGATCGAGCAGATGATGGCCTTCGAGACAGCCAAGGGCTTTGTCGCCGGTCAAGCCGGCCCTAACTACCCGGCGCCGGTCGAAGCGATCAAGACCATTCAGAAAGCTGCCAGTTTCGGTCGTGACAAGGCACTTGAAGTCGAGGCCGCAGGCTTCGTCAAAATGGCCAAGACCTCTGCCGCGCAGAGCCTGATTGGCCTGTTCCTTAACGATCAGGAGCTCAAGCGCAAGGCCAAGGCCTATGATGCGCAAGCCCGCGAGGTCAAGCAGGCTGCGGTGCTGGGCGCGGGCATCATGGGCGGCGGCATCGCCTACCAGTCAGCGGTCAAAGGCACGCCGATCCTGATGAAGGACATCCGCGAAGAGGCCATCCAGCTGGGTCTCAACGAAGCGTCCAAGCTGCTTGGTAACCGGGTCGAGAAAGGCCGCCTGACGCCGGCAAAAATGGCCGAAGCGCTCAATGCCATTCGTCCGACCCTGTCTTACGGCGACTTCGGCCACGTCGATCTGGTGGTCGAAGCTGTGGTGGAGAATCCCAAGGTCAAGCAGGCGGTGCTGGCTGAGGTGGAAGAACAGGTTGGCGAAAACACCATCCTGGCGTCGAACACCTCGACCATCTCCATCAACCTGTTGGCCAAGGCGCTCAAACACCCGGAAAACTTCGTCGGCATGCACTTCTTCAACCCGGTGCACATGATGCCGCTGGTGGAAGTGATCCGTGGCGAGAAGTCCAGCGAACAAGCCGTGGCAACCACCGTTGCCTATGCCAAGAAAATGGGCAAGAACCCGATTGTGGTCAATGACTGCCCGGGCTTTTTGGTCAACCGGGTGCTATTCCCGTATTTTGGCGGTTTTGCCCGGCTGGTCAGTGCCGGTGTCGACTTCGTGCGCATTGACAAGATCATGGAAAAATTCGGCTGGCCGATGGGCCCGGCGTACCTGATGGACGTGGTCGGTATCGACACCGGCCACCATGGTCGCGACGTGATGGCTGAAGGCTTCCCGGATCGGATGAAAGACGACCGCCGCTCGGCTATCGATGTCCTGTATGACGCCAAGCGTCTTGGGCAGAAGAACGGCAAGGGTTTCTATGCGTATGAAACCGACAAGAAGGGCAAGCCGAAGAAGGTCACCGACCCTGAGGTGCTCGACGTGCTCAAGCCGATTGTCTACGAGCAGCGCGAGCTGAGCGATGAGGACATCATCAACTGGATGATGATCCCGCTGTGCCTGGAGACTGTCCGCTGCCTTGAAGACGGTATCGTCGAGACGGCCGCCGAGGCTGACATGGGGCTGATCTACGGCATTGGCTTCCCTCCGTTCCGTGGTGGGGCACTGCGTTACATCGATTCGATTGGCGTAGCTGAATTCGTGGCCCTGGCTGACCGCTATGCCGAACTGGGCGCCCTGTATGAACCGACCGCGAAACTGCGTGAGATGGCCCGTACCGGCCAGCGTTTCTTCGGTCAAGCGCCAGTCAAGGAGTAACAACCCATGAGTCTGAATCCAAGAGATGTGGTGATCGTCGACTTCGCGCGCACACCCATGGGCCGCTCCAAGGGCGGCATGCACCGCAATACCCGCGCCGAGGACATGTCGGCGCACCTGATCAGCAAGCTGCTGGAGCGTAACGACAAGGTCGATCCTGCAGAAGTCGAAGACGTGATCTGGGGCTGCGTCAACCAGACCCTGGAGCAGGGCTGGAACATCGCCCGCATGGCCTCGCTGCTGACCCAGATTCCGCATACCTCGGCAGCCCAGACGGTCAGCCGTCTGTGCGGCTCGTCGATGAGCGCGCTGCACACGGCCGCCCAGGCAATCATGACCGGCAACGGTGATGTTTTCGTGGTCGGCGGTGTCGAGCACATGGGCCATGTGGGGATGATGCACGGGGTGGACCCTAACCCGCACCTGTCGCTCTATGCTGCCAAGGCTTCGGGGATGATGGGGCTGACTGCCGAGTTGCTGGGCAAGATGCATGGCATCAGCCGCGAGCAGCAGGATGCATTCGCCCTGCGCTCTCACCAACTGGCCCACAAGGCCACTGTGGAGGGGCGTTTCAAGGACGAGATCATTCCGATGCAGGGCTATGACGAAGACGGTTTCCTCAAGGTGTTTGCTCAGGATGAAACCATTCGTCCCGAGACCACTCTGGAAGGCCTGGCAGCCTTGAAGCCAGCCTTCAACCCCAAGGGCGGCACCGTGACCGCCGGTACCAGTTCGCAGATTACTGACGGCGCGTCATGCATGATCGTAATGTCTGCCCAGCGTGCCAAAGACTTGGGGCTGGAGCCGTTGGCGGTGATCCGTTCGATGGCGGTGGCCGGCGTAGACCCCGCGATCATGGGCTACGGACCTGTACCTGCGACGCAGAAGGCGCTCAAGCGTGCCGGCCTGTCGATTGCTGATATCGACTTCTTCGAGCTCAACGAAGCGTTCGCGGCGCAGGCGCTGCCGGTGCTCAAGGACCTGAAAGTGCTCGACAAGATGAACGAGAAGGTTAACCTGCATGGCGGCGCGATTGCTTTGGGTCACCCGTTCGGTTGTTCCGGTGCGCGGATCTCGGGCACCTTGCTCAACGTCATGAAACAAAATGGCGGCCGCTTGGGTGTGGCAACCATGTGTATTGGTCTGGGTCAGGGTATTTCCACCGTCTTTGAGCGGGTCTGATTCATCCTGATTGCATTGGCCGGGGCCTTGTGCCCCGGCTTTTGCGTTTTATCGACGGCATTTTTTTCAAAATATGTAATTTTTTTCCGGGGATTACCGCATGCACTTGCAACCAGGACTTTATCGTCATTACAAAGGGCCGCAGTACCGCGTTTTCAGCGTCGCGCGGCACTCTGAGACCGAAGAGTACGTGGTCTTTTATCAAGCGCTGTACGGGGACTACGGTATGTGGGTAAGACCTCTGACAATGTTTCAGGAAACTGTCGAGGTTGACGGCGAGCGCGTGCCGCGCTTTGCTTTGGTCCAGGCCGAAGAAAGTCTTTTTTCCAGGCCGTGAGGCGCAACGCTACCATTGGCGCGGCTTGACCTCACTCTGTAGCCACTATATATAGCGATGCCTTTACAGGCTCGCGTCTGTCTTTCATTTATCGTATTCAGGAATTTTCTGATCCATGGGCAAATCGCTGGTCATCGTGGAATCCCCGGCTAAGGCCAAGACCATCAACAAGTATTTGGGCAACCAGTACGTGGTGAAGTCGAGTATCGGCCATATCCGTGACCTGCCCACCAGCGGTTCGGCCAGTGCCTCCAAGGAGCCTGCTGCCAAGCGTGGCAAGGCGGTTGCCGGCGAGGCTCCGGCGCTGAGCCCCAAGGAAAAGGCCCGTCGCCAGCTGGTGGCGCGAATGGGCGTTGATCCCGATCAGGGCTGGAAAGCCAAGTACGAGATTCTGCCGGGCAAGGAAAAGGTCATCGAAGAGCTGCGCAAGCTGGCCAAGGATGCCGACACCATTTACCTGGCAACGGACTTGGACCGCGAAGGGGAAGCCATTGCCTGGCACCTGCGCGAGGCCATCGGTGGTGATGATGAGCGCTACAAGCGCGTGGTGTTCAACGAGATCACCAAAAAAGCCATCCAGGAAGCCTTCTCCGAGCCTGGCGAACTGGATATCGCCCGGGTCAATGCCCAGCAGGCGCGTCGCTTTCTCGACCGTGTCGTTGGTTACATGGTTTCGCCGCTGCTCTGGGCCAAGGTTGCTCGCGGCCTGTCGGCCGGTCGGGTCCAGTCGGTAGCGGTAAAACTGGTGGTTGAGCGTGAGCGCGAAATCCGCGCCTTCAACCCGGAAGAGTATTGGGAAGTGCATGCCGACCTGGGCACCGCCAAGGGCGCCAAAGTGCGCTTTGAGGTGGCCCGCGAGAACGGCGAGGCTTTCAAACCGCTTAACGAAGCCCAGGCCATGGCGGCACTGGAGACGCTCAAGGCCTCCAGCTACAGCATTGCCAAGCGCGAAGACAAGCCAACCAGCAGCAAGCCTTCTGCGCCATTCATCACCTCGACCCTGCAGCAGGCTGCCAGCAACCGCCTGGGTTTCGGCGTGAAGAAGACCATGATGATGGCCCAGCGTCTTTACGAAGCGGGCTACATCACCTATATGCGTACCGACTCGACCAACCTGTCGGCCGATGCGGTGAGCATGGCGCGCAGCTACATCGAGAGCGAGTTCGGCAAGAAATACCTGCCTGATGCGCCGAATGTCTACAGCAGCAAGGAAGGCGCCCAGGAGGCGCACGAAGCGATCCGTCCTTCGGACGTCAACACCCACCCCAGCAAGCTGTCGGGCATGGAGCGTGACGCCGAGCGCCTGTATGAGCTGATCTGGCGCCAGTTCGTGGCCTGCCAGATGCCACCGGCGCAATACCTGTCGACCACTGTCAGCGTGACTGCAGGTAGCTTCGAGCTGCGGGCCAAGGGGCGTATTCTCAAGTTCGACGGTTACACCAAGGTCTTGCCGCAGATCGCCAAGCCGGGTGACGACGGTGTGCTGCCTGACATGGGTGAGGGCGAGAAGCTCGACTTGCTGGGTATCGACCCCAGCCAGCACTTTACCAAGCCGCCAGCGCGCTTCTCTGAAGCCAGCCTGGTCAAGGAGATGGAAAAGCGCGGTATCGGTCGTCCATCGACTTATGCGGCGATCATCTCGACCATTCAGGATCGCGGCTATGTGACCCTGCACAACCGGCGTTTCTATTCCGAAAAGATGGGCGATATCGTCACCGAGCGCCTGAGCGAAAGCTTTTCCAATCTGATGGACTACGGCTTTACCGCCGGTATGGAAGAGAATCTCGACGACGTTGCCCAGGGTGAGCGGGACTGGAAAAACGTGCTGGACGAGTTCTACGAGGACTTCCAGACCAAGCTGAAAGTCGCCGAGGCGCCTGAGGGCGGCATGCGTGCCAACCAGCCGGTGATGACTGATATCCCTTGCAAGACTTGTGGCCGCCCGATGCAGATCCGCACTGCGTCCACCGGCGTGTTTCTTGGCTGTTCGGGCTACAGCCTGCCGCCTAAGGAACGCTGCAAGGCAACCGTCAACCTGACGCCGGGCGACGAGATTGCCGATGACGATGAGGGTGAATCGGAGTCGCGGGTACTGCGCGGCAAGCACCGTTGCCCGATCTGCAGCACGGCGATGGATGCCTACCTGCTCGATGAAAAGCACAAGTTGCACATTTGCGGTAACAACCCAGATTGCACCGGCTATGAAATCGAAGAGGGCACTTACCGGATCAAGGGCTACGAAGGCCCGAGCCTGGAATGCGACAAGTGCGGCAGTGAAATGCAGCTCAAGACCGGTCGCTTCGGCAAGTTTTTCGGTTGCACCAACGCCGAGTGTAAGAACACCCGCAAGCTGCTCAAGAGCGGCGAGGCGGCGCCGCCGAAGATGGACCCGGTGAAGATGCCGGAGCTCAAGTGCGAGAAGGTCGACGACACCTACATCTTGCGCGACGGTGCTTCAGGTCTGTTCCTGGCTGCCAGCCAGTTCCCGAAAAATCGCGAAACCCGTGCGCCATTGGTGCTGGAACTGGTGCCGCATAAACAGGAAATCGATCCGAAGTATCATTTCCTGTGTGATGCGCCGGTCAAGGACCCTGATGGCCGCCCGGCGGTTGTGCGCTACAGCCGCAAGACCAAGGAGCAGTATGTCCAGACCGAAGTGGACGGCAAGCCGACTGGCTGGCGCGCGTTCCACGATGGCAACGCCTGGAAGGTCGAAGACAAGCGTTGATTGAAATCCCCTTGCCAGCCAGGCAAGGGGTTTTTTGCTTTGATCGGTTTTTCGCCAACGCTGCAAGGGAGGTTTTGACATGGCCCAAGAACTTTACACCCGCACCAATCAGAAGATTTTCTTCGCCGGCCTGGCTCTGGAAACCCTGGGCAAGGCTGAGCAAGGCCAGGCCATGAATGCCCAGGCGCAGATCCAGGCTGGCCGTGAAACTGTGTTGTTTCATCTGTACGGCGCTTTGCTGGGCCTGTGTCACGAGATCGCCGGTTACTACCGCCTGCCGCAAGCCGGGGCACCACGCGCCGAACTGTTGCTGGCGCCTGAGGTGCTGGAAAGCGTTGCCATCCCTGAGCTGGGCGAGTTGATCGAGCTGGCGCAGAACCGGCATACCTGGCTGGGTCAATTGTTGGCGGCCTATGCAGCGTTGTTCGAGCCGCCACGTGCGCCGGTCAAGCCCAAGGGCGATGTCACCCAGCCGATCATCCAGGCAGTGAATCTGGATGATGAGCCAGAGCCGGAGCAGGGCTTGACCCGTGACGAGCTGGAAAGCTGGCGGCAATCGATCAAGTCACTGGCGGTGCGTTTTCGCCAGGGGATGAACGAGTTCTGATACAAGCTTGATGTACGCATCAGTGCAGGCTGTTACACTGCCCGCCTTTCGCGGAGTATTTGTACTGATGCCTACCTCTTTTCTTGAAATTGTCGAGCTTCCTGACGGCCGTATCGAGCTGCGTCGTGCCGAGGATGAGGGCTCGCTGGTCACTCTGAACTTTTCGGAGGACGCCAAGGTGTTTCTGCAAGGTCAGCACGTTGAAGTCGCCAAAGCCATGTTGAGCGTCGGCGTGCAGATGGCCGGCCGTCTGGCCGAAGGTGTGCTGGAAAAAGAAGAAGACGGACCCCGGGTTCTGCATTGAGGCCCGTCGGGCGATCAGCCCAATCGGATATTCAGGCTTTGCGCTTCACCGATACGGGCCGCAGCCGTCAGCTGTTGCCGTGCAGCTGCGCTGAGGGGATTGAGCCAGCTCACCACTGTGTGACTGCGCCCCAGCCGTAATGCCTCGCGAGCAAGTGCCAGAGCGGTTTGTGTGCCGCGGGGCTGCAGAATCAGGATTCTCTCCCGGTTCAGGCCCGCCTCACGTAGCCATGCCTGGGTCAGGCTGGCAGGCGGAGCGATCAGGCTGAGCCAGCGTGGATCCTGCTCCTCACTCAAATCTCTAAGAATTGGCGCCAGCAGGCTCAGGCAGCTTCCGGCCGCTCCACGCAATGACACTTCGCTGAACACCTGCGGTGCCGTCTCCCGGAATGCCTGGGGCAGCTCCTGCAGGGAAGGGGCGATGGGCTGGGCCAGGAATGCTTCGAACAGTGGTAATTGGGTGTGAGGGGCCGGATGAAACTGCATGGTGTTCTCCCTTAGCGGCGCAGCACGCCGACGCTCAAGCCTTCGATGACCAGTTCCTGCTCCTTGAGATCGACCTCGATAGGCGCGAACTCAGGGTTTTCAGCAATCAGCCAGACCTTGTTGCCTTCGCGTTTGAAGCGCTTGACTGTGACTTCGTCACCGATCCGGGCTACCACGATCTGCCCGTTGCGTGCTTCGCGAGTGGTGTGTACTGCCAGCAGGTCGCCGTCGAGGATGCCGACGTCTTTCATGCTCATGCCGTGGACGCGCAACAGGTAGTCGGCGCTTGGATGAAAGAAGGTCGGGTTGATGTTGCATGACTCCTCGATGTGCTGCTGGGCGAGGATCGGTGCGCCGGCGGCAACCCGGCCGATGATCGGCAGGCTGCTGTCGTCGGCCTGGCGGGCTTCGAAACCTGGGATGCGGATGCCTCGCGAGGCGCCCGGCGTCATCTCGATGGCGCCTTTGCGGGCCAGGGCCTTGAGGTGTTCTTCAGCGGCATTCGGTGATTTGAAGCCGAGCTTCTGGGCTATCTCCGCCCGGGTTGGCGGGTAGCCGTTGTCTTCGAGGCAACGTTTGATGAAGTCCAGGATTTCGGCCTGGCGGGGCGTCAGTTTGATCATGTCGTGCGCTCTGTCTTTTTGTACAGTGCCTGGGATTATATACAGTGAAGGCGGCTTGGCAATCATGCTTTTGAATCTTTGTGCCGAACGGCCAGGCGCATGGCTGGATGGATCGCTCGTCGGCGTGGCTTGAATGCGTGACTGTTCAGCCACAAAATGAACCGCCCGCTTGACAAACCGCCTGCCTGAAACGTATGTTTCAAACGATTGTTTTGTCAGGCAGAGAGCCATGGCCCAGTCGGAAACCGTAGAACGTATTCTTGATGCTGCCGAACAGTTGTTCGCCGAGAAGGGCTTCGCCGAGACGTCCTTGCGCCTGATCACCAGCAAGGCGTCGGTCAACCTCGCAGCGGTCAATTATCATTTCGGCTCCAAAAAAGCCTTGATCCAGGCAGTGTTCTCGCGCTTTCTCGGGCCGTTCTGCGCGAGCCTTGAGCGTGAGCTGGAGCGCCGTCAGGCCCAGCCGGAGCACAAGCCTGACCTTGAGGAACTGCTGGGTATCCTGGTCGAGCAGGCCATGGCGGTGCAGCCGCGCAGCGGTAACGACCTGTCGATCTTCATGCGCCTGCTGGGCCTGGCGTTCAGCCAGAGCCAGGGGCATCTGCGGCGTTACCTTGAAGACATGTACGGCAAGGTGTTTCGCCGGTATATGGTGCTGGTCAATGAGGCCGCGCCATGCATTCCACCGATCGAGCTGTTCTGGCGCGTGCACTTCATGCTCGGTGCTGCGGCATTCAGCATGTCGGGCATCAAGGCGCTGCGGGCCATTTCCGAGAATGACTTCGGCATCAATACCTCGATCGAGCAGGTCATGCGCCTGATGGTGCCGTTTCTGGCTGCCGGCATGCGTGCGCAAACCGGCGTCACTGATCCGCAGATGATCGCCGCCCAGCTCAGGCCGCGCAGCAAGGTCGCTGCGGTAACCAACACCGCCGCGGTCAAGGCCTGAGTACGGCTGCGTTGCACCGGGCTGCAGGATCAAGCACCATGCCGGCTTGATCCAAGGTAATGGTGTTTTCTATGAGTTCTGGCCTGCAAGGCTCCTTGATGGTCGATGTCGCCGGTACCTGGCTGACTGCTGAAGACCGTCATCTACTGCGCCAACCGCAAATCGGTGGCCTGATTGTTTTTGCCCGCAATATCGAGCATCCACGCCAGGTTCGTGAACTGAGTGCGTCGATTCGCGCTGTGCGTCCGGACCTGCTGCTGGCGGTGGATCAGGAAGGCGGACGCGTTCAGCGTCTGCGTCAAGGGTTCGTGCGTCTGCCGGCCATGCGCGCCATTTCTGCCTGTCCGGATGCCGAGGCGCTGGCAGCCCATTGCGGCTGGCTGATGGCGACCGAGGTGCTGGCGGTGGGCCTGGACCTGAGCTTCGCCCCAGTTCTGGATCTGGATCATGAGCGCAGTGCGGTGGTCGGCACCCGCTCGTTCGAAGGTGATCCGGAACGTGCCGCGCAACTGGCAGGTGCCTTCATCCGGGGTATGAATGAAGCCGGTATGGCGGCGACCGGCAAGCATTTTCCGGGGCATGGTTGGGCTGAGGCGGACTCGCACGTCGCGATCCCCAACGATGAACGCAGCCTGGACAGTATCCGTGCCCAGGACCTGGTGCCTTTTGCCCGCCTGAGCCAGAAATTGGCCGCGGTGATGCCTGCCCATGTGATTTATCCGCAGGTCGACAACCAGCCGGCGGGCTTTTCCCGGCGCTGGCTGCAAGACATTCTGCGCGGTGAGCTGGGCTTCGATGGGGTGATTTTCAGTGATGACCTGTCGATGGCTGGCGCCCATGTGGTGGGCGACGCTGCCAGCCGTATCGAAGCCGCGCTGAGCGCCGGTTGTGACATGGGGCTGGTGTGCAACGATCGCGCCAGCGCTGAACTTGCCCTGAGCGCCGCGCAGCGCCTCAAGGTCAAGCCCTCGCCCCGGCTGGCGCGCATGCGTGGCCAGAGCCATGCCAGCACCGACTACCGCAGCCAGCCACGCTGGCTGCAAGCGCTACAGGCGCTGCGTAGCGCAGGGCTGCTGTAGGAGCGGCTTCAGCCGCGATGCTCGGCACCGTTTTTCGCGGCTAAAGCCGCTCTTGCAGAGTGCGTCGGGCAAGTCGTACCGGGTTCTTTAGAGAATCCGGTACAGCAACCGCTCGATCTTCACCCGGCTGACCCGGCGCAGGAACTTGTGCACGCCTTCGGGATACTCGGCCAGGGTCTGCAATTGCTCGAAATTGTCGACCCGCCGGGTATGTTGCATCAGGCTGGCCAGCTCGGCTGCGCGCGGGGCGAGCCATTGCCCCTTGGGGTCATCGATCAGCAGGCCGTTTTCAAGATCCAGATTGAACGCACGTGGGTTGAGGTTGTTGCCGGTCAGCAGGGTATAACGTTGATCGACCCACATGCCCTTGAGGTGGTAGGTGTTGTCGCCATGCTTCCACAGGTGCAGATTCAGCCGCCCCCGGGCGATTGCCGTCTGGTGCTTGCGGGCAAAACGGCGCAGGCTGATTTCGTAAAGATAGGGCAGGGCAGAGATCACCTTGAACGGCTCTTCAGGTGCAATGAAGAAGTCGTTGGCGGTCTTGTCGCCGACGATGATGTCGACCACCACGCCACGCTTGAGTGCGCGGTTGATTTCACGGGTCACAGCGACCGGCAGATTGAAGTACGGCGTGCAGATGGTCAGCTGGCTCTGGCTGCTGGCGATCAGATCGCAGATGGTGCGGTTCAGGCGGTTGCGCGGGCCGACACCCAATAGCGGGATGACGCGCATTTCGCCATTTTCCAGGCTGCCTGCATCGGTGTTGTAGCTGGCGCGTTTGAGCTGGCTGCGCAAGGCGCGGATCTCACCGCGCAGGCTCTTTGAGCTGGGCGGTTGCGGCAGGTCCAGGCGGTGCACTGCCGGCGAGCCGATGATCTCCTGCTGTACCAGCATGACAAAACTGTCTGCCAATGGCGCGTTGTGGATCAGGTGGTAGCGGTCCAGCCGGTACTTGTCCAGCTTGTGCAGATAGACGTTATTGATGCTGGCGCCGGTGTAGAGCACCTCGTCATCGATGACGCTGCCCTTGAGGTGCAGTACGCCGAACAGCTCGCGGGTCTGCACCGGTACACCATAGACCGGAACTTCGACGTCGTATTCCAGATGCTGCGCCTGATACCAGGTGCTGTTACCCGGCTGGCGACCGGCACCGATCAGCCCGCGCTGGGCACGGAACCAGTCGACCAGGACCCGCACTTCAAGACCGGGGCGGGCGACCTTGGCCGCATACAGGGCATCGAGGATTTCCTGACCGGCTTCATCCTGTTGCAGATACAGGGCGATGATATAGATGCGCCGGGTAGCCGAGGCGATTTTCTCCAGCAGGCAACGACGATAGTCGGCGGCCGTGGGCAACAGAGTGATTGCCTGGTCTTGCAAGGCGAATCCGCACAGCGTGGCAAGGGTCGAGCGTCTGAAGGGGGACTGCATAAGCCTCTCGTTCGGTTGGCGACGACCTGCGAGCTTACACCAGGCTTGCCATGAAAAGTCGCTGGGTTAAAAAAAGCTGTGTGATGGTTGGGCAAGCCAGTGTCCACCTGCCGATTGCGGCAGGCAGACTACCCGGCCTGCGGGACAGTGACTCAATAGCCGTTGCGTTTGAGTAGGCTATCGACCGTCTCTTTGGCCGGGCGTGCGTAGAACTCCAGCAGTTGCGCCGGGCGATTGGTGAAAAAGCCATCGACGCCGGCAGCGCTGATAGCGTTGAAGTCCACAGCATTGTCCACGGTATAAGGATGAATGATCAGCCCCTTGGCGTGGGTCATGGTGTTCATCCACGGTTTGACCAGATCCATGTAGCTCTGCTCACCGCCGTCGGCCAGCCGGCTCGCAGGGCCGGTGCCGATTGCACCATTGGCCTTTGCCCAGTCGATCCAGGCGGCAAACTCGGCTTCTGATTTGACTTCCTGGCTGGCGTACCAGGCCGCTTTGTCCTTGAACCCCGAGTCTTTGAACGCCACGCTGGATTTTGGCGCGATGGCACCCTGGCCTATCCATAGCAGCAAGACCTTGGGCACCTGAGGCATTTCCTTGTGCAGCAGTTGCAGGCTGGTTTTGTCGAAGGTTTGCAGCACGACCCGGCCGGGCAACTGCGCGACGTTGACCTGACCGGGCGCAGCCGCAGGGCGCTCACGCAGCCAGCCGCGTTTCTCCAGCGCTTGCTTGAGGTCGGCTTCGATGCCGGGAAATTGCTGCGGCTGTTTGGTTTCGATGTACAGGCCGGGCTTGTTGGCGCCACCTTCGGCGATGTCGATCACCTCATCCAGAGTCAGGATCTTCAGGCCCGCATAACTGTCCCGCGCCCGCGCCGGGTAGGCCTTGTTGAACCACGAGCCGGCATCCAGTTGCTTGAGCTCAGCCAGGGTAAAGCTGCTTACCGGCTCTTGGGCACGGGCCGGGAACACCTCGGCGATGTTGGTGGTACGTACCAGGCTGTCGTCGTGCAGGGCAAGCAGGACCCCGTCCTTGCTGCGTTGCAGGTCCAGTTCCAGGTAGTCGGCACCCAACTCGCGGGCCAGGATAAAGGCCGGCAGGGTTTCTTCGGGGGCATCGAATGAGGCGCCGCGATGGGCAATCACTGCCGGCCAGGGCAGGCCGGCCTTTTCGCTCAGCGCTTTGCCGGGGGATCCAGAAGCCATGGCGGATGCTGACAGCAGCATGGTACCGGTCAGGGTGGTAACCGTCAGTAACCTGCTCAACGAAGCAAATGAACTCATGCACGCGATTCCTTATCGGTAACTCGCCGTCCGTCACCCTCGCAGGCGGCTGATGGCAAAAAGCCTTTTAGTTGGGCACTATTGGACTGAAACAGAACAATATCGGCTGTCAGTCTGGGCAGCAAATGCGTCGCGGGTATGACCGTCCCACATCTGCGGGTATTTCCCTATGGTAAATATCGCCAACCAGGTACTGGAGGGGTTCGTCGACAGGCTCATGGATGCGATTTGCGTAGTGGACACAGAGGGACGCTATGTCTACATCAGCGCGGCATTCGAGCGGATTTTCGGCTACCACCCTCAGGAACTGATCGGTGCCCAGATGCTTGATCTGGTGCATCCCGATGATCGGGCGCGGACCCTTGAGGCCGCCGCCGACATCATGGCCGGCAATCCCCAGTTACACTTTGAAAATCGCTACCTGCACAAGAGCGGTCATGTCGTGCATGTGATGTGGTCGGCGTGCTGGTCGCCGTCGGACCACCTGCGTATCGCTGTGGCCCGGGATATCACTGAACTCAAGCGCGCCGACAGCCTGCGCGCCACGCTGCTGGAAATTTCCGAGGCGGCCAATGGCAGTACCGACCTTGCCTGCCTGTTCGAGCGGATTCATAAGATCCTCGCAGGTTTGCTCGGCGCTCGCTATCTGTCGATTGTTCTGTGCCAAGGCGAGCCCGCACGCTACTCGCTTGTCTACCCCGACGATGAACCGCATGACGCTGCCCGCGCCCTGGCCACGGAGGTTTTCAGCCGCGGTCGGCCGGTGCTGCGCTGCGACCGGCTCGGCGTACCCCTGCAAACCGCCAGCGGAATTATCGGCGCGCTGCTGATCAAGGGCGAGCTCGATGCGCCGCTTTACACCCCGCGTGATCTGGACTTGTTGCAACTGGTGTCCAGCCACGTGGCCACCGCCATCGAGCGTCAGCAGCTCTATGAACGGCTGCATGCGATGGCCCGCTATGACCCGCTCACCCAGCTGGCCAACCGCACCTTGCTCAACGAGCGTTTGCAGCATGCGGTGCAGCAGGCAGACCGGCACGGTGACCGGTTGGCGGTGCTGTATCTGGATCTGGACAAGTTCAAACAGGTCAACGACACGCTCGGGCATGCGGCCGGCGACGCCTTGCTGCAGGAAGTCGCCCGGCGCCTGAAAGCCTGTGTCCGGGCCATTGACACCGTTGCGCGGATCGGTGGCGACGAGTTTGTGGTGCTTCTTGAGCGCATTCATGACGATGCTGACGCCGATCAGGTGGCGCAAGTCATTGATCGTGCGCTGAAGGCTCCGGTCCTGCTGGAAGGGCAGAGCTGGCGTATCTCATCAAGCATCGGCATCGCCCGCTACCCTGATGATGCCAGTGATCTGGCGCAGTTGTTTCGGCATGCAGATCAAGCCATGTATGCCGCGAAAAAGCGCAATCGGCGTCCGGGCTAGCGATCCGTTACTGTGCAGGCAGAGCCTCTCGGGTTACTGTCAGTGTTTTCTCTGGACCGAGGACTGATTTCCATGACGACCCTGCTGGTACTGGTCGAAAACCTCAACGACTATCTGCCGATACTTGAAGACAGCGGTTTTCGGTTGATCCGTGCGCAGACCCCCGAGCTGCGTGCCGAGGCGATCGCCCGACATGGCGACGAAATCCAGGCCGTAGTGACCCGTGGGCCGCTGGGGCTGTTTGCCGAAGAAATGGACGCCCTGCCGAACCTGCGGATCATCTGCGTCAGCGGGGCGGGTTATGAAAAGGTCGATGTGGCGGCCGCCCAGGCCCGTGGCATCGTGGTCACCAACGGTGCCGGCGTCAATGCATCGACCGTGGCCGACCATGCCATGGCCCTGCTGTTGGCGGTGATGCGCGACATCCCCCAGGCCGATGCGTCGGTACGTCGTGGCGAGTGGCGCAAGGCGATGCGCCCCTCGCTGGCTGGCAAACGCCTGGGCATCCTTGGCCTGGGCGCAGTGGGCCAGGCCATCGCCCGGCGCGCAGCCGCCTTTGACATGCCCATCGCTTATCACAATCGGCGCGCACGCAGTGATGTGGATTATGTCTGGTATCGCTCGGTGCGCGAGCTGGCCGAGGCCTCCGACGTGTTGGTTCTGGCCACGCCGGGTGGCGCCAATACCCGCCATCTGGTCGATGACGAAGTGCTCCAGGCGCTTGGCCCGCAGGGTTATCTGGTGAATATCGCCCGGGCCAGCGTGGTCGATACCCAGGAACTGCTCGGCGCCTTGCGCGAACAGCGCATCGCCGGCGCTGCGCTGGACGTATTCGATGACGAGCCGAACGTGCCGGATGCGTTCAAGAGCCTCGCCAATGTGGTGCTTACCCCCCACGTGGCGGGCCTGTCGCCAGAGGCTTCGCATGACTCTGTGCAATTGGTACGCGATAACCTGCAGGCGTTCTTTGCCGGCCAGCCGGTGTTGACCCCGGTTTCGGCAGACTGAGGGCAACACCGCATAGCCTGGAGCGTGACGCTTATCGCTTGCAACTGCCCTTAAGGCATGACCGGTGGGGTGTAGCTCAAGGTTGTGCCCAGCGCCCAGAGCAGAAACAGCACAACCGGCGCGTGCACCAGCAACTGCACGAACGAGAAGCCAATCAGCTCCCGGGCCTTGAGACCCAGTACGCCGAGCAGCGGCAGCATGTAGAACGGGTTGATCAGGTTCGGCAATGCCTCGGCGGCGTTGTAGATCTGCACCGCCCAGCCCAGGTGGTACTGCAGTTCATTGGCCACCTGCATCACGTAGGGTGCTTCGATGATCCACTTGCCGCCACCGGAGGGGATGAAGAAGCCCAGCACGGCCGAGTAGACGCCCATCAGCACCGCATAGGTATCGTGGGTGGCGATGCTGGTGAAGAACAGCGAGATATGGTGCGCCAGGGTCTGCGCATCGCTGCCTTTGACGGTGGTCATCAGCGCGGCGATCGAGCCGTACAACGGGAACTGAATCAGCACCCCGGTGGTGGTCGGCACGGCACGCGCCACCGCATCAAGGAAGCTGCGCGGGCGCCAGTGCAGCAGGGCACCGAGCATGATGAACAGGAAGTTGTAGGTGTTCAGGCCCGAGATGGCGGTGATCGCCGGTTTGCTGCTGAACTCGTTGATCAGCCAGCCGACTCCCAGCGCCACCATCACGATGATCAGCAGCGGGCTGTATTCCAGCCACTCGCCAGGACGGGTGCGTGGCGCCAGCGGTGGCAGGTTGAAAGCCGGGTCAACGCCACAGTCCTCGGCACTGCGGGCATTGGCCGGGCCTGGCGCGGTGGCGTAGGCGACGATGATCGACAGTACAATCAGCACCAGCAGGATCACCCCGGACTGCCAGAGGAAGATGGTTTCGGTGAACGGGATGACCCCGGTGATGGCCAGGATCGACGGCGGCAGGCTGCCGGGGTTGGCCTGCAATTGCGCAGCCGACGACGAAATGCCCAGCGCCCACACTGCGCCCAGGCCCAGATAGGCGGCGGCACCGGCGGCGCGGTAGTCCATTTTCAGATCCTTGCGCCGTGCCAGTGCGCGTACCAGCAGGCCGCCGAACACCAGCGACAGGCCCCAGTTGAGCAAGGAGGCGAGCATCGAGATCAGCGCTACCCAGGCCACCGCACTGCGGCCATTGGACGGCAGGCGTGCCAGGCGGTCGATCAGACGCACCGCCGGTGGCGAGCTGGCGACCACGTAGCCGCTGATCACCACGAACGCCATTTGCAGGGTGAAGGGAATCAGGCTCCAGAAGCCATCGCCAAATGCCTTGGCGGTGTCGGCAGGCTTGGCGCCCATGCCCAGCACCGCAAGCGTGACGATCAGTACGGCCAGGGCGGCGAATACCCAGGCATCGGGAAACCAGCGCTCGGCCCAGGCCGAGCAGCGCAGGGCAAAGCGCGCGGAGCGGCTTTCCTGGAGGGAAGCGGACGACATAGCAATACCTCTTTATTGTTTTTTTGAAGGCACAACGTTCGAGGCCCCTGACGGGGCCTCGATGATTCAGAAACGCATTTCAATCACATCGTCGGGCACGATCAGCCGGCCGGCGGTCTTGGCGACGATTTCCTCGACGCTGATGCCCGGCGCACGTTCGCGCAGGATGAAGGCACCGTTGTCGATCTCCAGATAAGCCAGGTCGGTCAGCACCCGGCGAATGCACCCGGCGCCGGTCAGCGGCAGTTCGCAACGATCCAGCAGTTTCGACTCGCCGTCCTTGGAGGCGTGGGTCATGGTGACGATGATGTTCTCGGCACCGGCGACCAGGTCCATGGCACCGCCCATGCCTTTGACCAGCTTGCCGGGGATCATCCAGGAGGCGATGTTGCCCTGCACATCGACTTCGAATGCGCCCAGCACCGTAAGGTCGACATGCCCGCCGCGAATCATCGCGAACGAGTCGGCGGAGTGGAAAATCGATGCGCCGCGGCGGGCTGTGACGGTCTGTTTGCCGGCATTGATCATGTCGGCGTCGACGGTCTGCTCGGTGGGAAACTCGCCCATGCCCAGCAGGCCGTTTTCCGATTGCAGCATCACGTCAATGCCGTCTGGTACGTAGTTGGCGACCAGGGTCGGGATGCCGATGCCCAGATTGACGTAGTAGCCGTCCTTGAGTTCGCGGGCGACCCGTTGTGCCATTTGTTCGCGGGAAAGTGCCATGGTGCAACTCCTTTCTCAGGCCTTGAGGGTGCGCTTTTCGATGCGTTTCTCGAAGCTGCCGAGGATCAGCCGGTCGACGTAGATACCCGGGGTGTGGATATGCGCCGGGTCGAGTTCGCCGGGCTCGACGATTTCTTCGACCTCCACCACCGTGATTTTCCCGGCGGTGGCCACCAGTGGGTTGAAGTTCTGCGCGGTATGCCGGTAGATCACATTGCCGAAGTGGTCGGCCTTCCAGCCTTTGACCAGGGCAAAATCACCGGTGATGGCTTCTTCAAGAATGTAATCGCGGCCGTTGAACTGACGGCTTTGCTTGCCCTCGGCCACCGGCGTGCCGAAGCCGGTGGCGGTGTAGAAGGCCGGAATCCCGGCACCGCCGGCACGCAGTTTCTCGGCCAGGGTGCCCTGCGGGGTGAGGTCGACTTCCAGCGCGCCACTGAGCAACTGTTGCTCGAACAGCGCGTTCTCACCGACGTAGGAAGAGATCATTTTGCGGATCTGCCGGTCTTCGAGCAGGATGCCCAGGCCAAACCCGTCGACCCCGCAGTTATTGGACACAACGGTCAGGCCACGGGTGCCCATGCGCTTGATCTGGGCAATCAGGTTTTCCGGTATGCCGCACAGCCCGAAGCCGCCACACAGCACGGTCATGTTGTCGGTCAGCCCTTCGAGGGCTTGCTCGTAGGTCGCCACTCGTTTGTCGAGTCCAGCCATGATGTCGGCCTCTGGTCATTGTTGTTGTCGTTGTCGCTGCAATGAACAGGCTAGTTGCTCTGTCACTGAATCGCGTTGTTGACATCTTCTGTCTTGGCGAATGATTTGTTAATTTTGTTTTTCTGATGGTTTGATAAGAAAGACAAAACAATGAACGTCAAACACCTGCGCGCCTTCGTGGCGGTTGCCGAATGCCTGAGCTTTGCCCAGGCCGGTGAGCGCCTGCACCTGTCACAACCGGCCCTGAGCCTGACGATCAAGGGGCTTGAAGAGTCGCTGGGGGGGCAGTTGCTGATTCGCACCACACGCAGCGTCAACCTCACTCCGGAAGGCGAAACCCTGCTGCCGCTGGCTCGCCAGTTGCTGGCTGACTGGGACAACACCGAAGAATTGCTGCACCAGCGTTTTACCCTGCAAATGGGCAAGGTTTCATTGGCGGCGATGCCTTCGTATGCCGGCAACCGTTTGCCGGGGGCCTTGAAGGTGTTCCGTGAACGTTACCCGCGGGTCAATATCGCGGTGCACGATGTGATCAACGAAGAGGTGCTGGAGATGGTCCGCCAACGGCGGGTCGAACTGGGCATCGGTTTCGAACCGGAGCCTGGCCACTCACTGCATTTCACGCCGTTCTGCGTAGACCGTTTCGTTGCCGTGGTGCCTGCCGATTCCCCCCTGGCCGGAGGTACCGAGTTGCACTGGAGTGAATTGCTCAAAGAGGACTTCATCGCCTTGCAAAGACCTTCGGCGGTGCGCCTGCTGCTGGAGCAATCGGTGGCTGCGCAGCATGGACGGCTGGCGGTGGCCTTCGAGAGTCATCAGTTGGCGACAGTGGGACGGATGGTTGCCAGTGGTCTGGGCGTCAGCGCCGTGCCGGCACTGTGTATCGAGCAGATGCACGAACTGGGCGCCTGCTGCATCCCGCTGGTGGGGCCACGCATCGAGCGGCGCATTGGCCTGATGACCTTGGCCGACCAGCAATTGTCGGTGGCGGCCCAGGCCCTGCGTGAGGTGTTGATCGAACAGGCATCAATGCACCGATAGTCACTATCAGTTGCGGTGATTTCTGCTGGAAGCGGGGCGGGATTAACCTTTGTTCATTCCCGAATCGAACCTTCCAAGGAGGTCACCATGCACCGTTTTACTGCTCTTGCCCTGTTGTTCTCTGTTGCCGTGATCAGCGGCTGCTCGACCCACCATGCCGTCGAGCAACGCCCTTACAGCGCTGAAGAAACCCTGCAACTGGCGCTGGAAGACCTTAATCGTCGCGGCCTGTCGTTCGACGAATATCACGCTCGCAAGGCCCGGTTGCTGGCCAACCCGCAGCTGCAGCAAGTGCGCGAGTTTGACCACAGCGCCGAAGTCAATGTTGACGCGGGTGTCGTCAGCCGGGATCGTCAGGGCTAATGCGACTCTGACAGTTCCACTGATTTTCTGATTTGCGAAAACTGTACCGGTAAAACTTTCTTCTAGCTGTCCGTGTGTTTCCAGACGCCGTCTGGGTAGGGTGAGCGACCTGTCTCACTGGTTTGCACGGATTGCCGTATGTCTTTCGATCTGCTTCTGGCATTTGCCCTGTTTGCGCTGGTCTCCTCGATCACGCCGGGCCCCAATAACATGATGCTGCTGGCCTCGGGGGTGAACTTCGGTTTGCGCCGCACGGTGCCGCATATGTTCGGTATCAGTATCGGCTTTATGGTGTTGGTGCTGGCGGTAGGCCTGGGCCTGGGCAGTGTGTTCCAGAGCTGGCCATGGTTTTATACCTTGCTGCGGTATGTCGGCGGTGCGTATCTGTTGTACCTGGCCTGGAAGATCGCGACGTCCGGGCCGGTGGGTGACAACGGGCCGTCACGCGGCGAGCCCATGACGTTTTTTGCCGCTGCGCTGTTTCAGTGGGTCAACCCCAAGGCCTGGGTGATGGCGGTGGGGGCAATCACGACCTATACGCCGATGCAGGGGTATTTCACCAATGTGTTGGTGATCACGGCGGTGTTTGGTTTGATCAACCTGCCGGGGGTGGGGATCTGGGCGGGGTTTGGCAGCCTGCTGCGCAACGTATTGCGCGACCCGCGTCGGGTGCGGGTGTTCAATGGCGTGATGGCGTTGCTACTGGTGTTATCGTTGTATCCGCTGGTGGTACAACACTGATCGTTTGGCGGTTTGGCGGTTTGAGTGGCGTGCATTCGCCGCAGGGGCGTTGGGTTTGAGTCACTTTTCCGCTTTTACAGCGGGTCACTTTTGTCTTGGTGGCAAGTAACCAAAACCGTTTGCTCCTGCCTTGGCCCCGCCCTTTGGCCGATTTGGCGGTCGGCGCGATGGGCGTCCTGCCCAGCGCACCTGCTTCTTATAGAAAGAGCAGCGGCTTCCCTGCCGGCTTTCCCACCAAATCGACACCTCCGTTCGGCCTGCGCCAATCGTCGCGTTCGGCGGCGTCTGTGAGATTGCATTTCAGATGATCCACGCCTGGCTTTAGCTCGTTGCTGTTGCTGTTGATCTTTGAGTCGAGATGGCACAGACGACGCCGAACGCGACGATTGGCGCTGGCCGAGCGCAGGTGTCGCAGAACCGGGTGCCAGGCATGGATGCCTGGCAAGCGCTGCTGTGCCATGGAGGGCACATCAGCGCGTACCGGTGATGGGGCGCCGGAGCGAGGGAACCCCGCCCTCAAGGGCGGGGCCAAGACCGGAGCAAGCGGTTTGGTTCCTTTGCCAAGACAAAGGAACTCGCCCAGCAGGGCGAAACCTGCAGCCCAGCCACCGCGATAAAGGATTTTCCATCGATCGAAAGAGTTCTTGTAAATCAAAGCGCCAGCTGCAAATGCGCGCCAACCGCCTTTTTGCGCGTATGCAACCGATGCTGCAAGCCGCGTAGAAAATGCTCCAGCCCTTCATGGAGTCGCCCGGTCAGCACCTCATCCAGCACGCCGCCCTCAGGCACATCGCCGTAGCTGATCTGGCTGTCGATCGCGAAGATCCCGTGCAGGACCTCCTGGGACTTGAGCGCTGACAACACCGGCTTGAGCGCGTAATCAACCGCCAGCATATGGGCAATACTGCCACCGGTCGCCAGCGGCAACACCACCTTGCCCAACAGCGCCCGCTCCGGCAACAGATCCAGCAGCGTCTTCAAGGCTCCGGCAAACGATGCCTTGTACACCGGGGTGGCAATCAACAACCCGTCCGCTTGGCGCACGGCCTCGATAAAGGCCTGCACTGGCGGGCTGTCAAAGCGCGCCCACAGTAGATCTTCAGCATTGAAGTCACGCACCCGTACGGTGGTGACATCCACGCCGTGGGCTTTGAGCCAGTTACCGGCATGTGCCAGTACCACGCCCGAACGCGAAGTAGGAGAGGGACTGCCTGAGAGTGAAACAACCAACATCGAGAGATTCCTTGCAATAAGCGTCCATACGCAAAGCAGCTTGTGTGCCAGCTTGCGAGACTCATTGCCACTGAGCTGACACAAGGCATTTCATGACCGCTGGAGGGTTGTTTGCAGGCTGGATTGGTGCTGGAGCAACACAGCAGTGTCGAAGCACTGTTGCCTCAGCAACACTTGCGCCTAACGCAATGCCCGGTCAGTTACGAAACGCCGCGCCGGTCTGCACGACACTCGCCGAGCCGAGCAACTGGCTGATGAAGCGGCTCCAGCGGGTAATGTTCGCCGGGCCTACGAACACCACATCCTGGGCCTTGAGTTCGAACTGGCGGGCCAGCAGGTACGCGGTAGGCTTCTTGGCGTTGAGGTGGTAGACCGTCGATTCGGCATTGGCCTGATTGTCCACGCCGCGAATCACATACACCGCATCACCGTCGGCGCTGTCCGGGCTCAGGCCGCCGGAGTTGCCCAAGGCTTCCAGCAAGGTCACCTGGGTGGTGCCGAATGACAGCACCTGCGGGTTGCGCACCTCACCCAGCACATAGATGCGGTTTTTCGAGTTGCTGTTCAGGTGCAGATGATCGCCGTCTTTGAGATAGATGCGCCCCAGTTGCGAGCCCTTGCGGTTGAGCGCGTCGATGTCGATCTGATAATCGGTGCCGTCACGGCGCAGGGTCAGGCTGGCCAGGTCGGCATCGCTGCTGTCGATGCCTGCGGTACTGACCGCCTGCACCAGGCTCAATGGAATGTTAGTGATCGACTGTTGCCCGGGATTGCGAAACGAGCCGGACAGCAGCACCCGCTGGCTGTTGTAGCGCAGCACCTTCACATCGACCTTGACCTCGGTGTACTGCGGCGACAGGCCCATGCGCAGTTGATCGCGGATCTGCCGCACGGATCTGCCGGCTGCCTGGATACGCCCGACATACGGGAAGTACAGAGTACCGTCGCCCTGGACTTCACGGGTATTGGCATCGAGCTGGTCCTGCGAGCCCGGCGCGGTCAGTTCCGGATGTTCGAACACGGTCACCAGCAAGGTATCGCCCGGCCCCACCAGATACTCCGGGGTGGTGTAGTTCAACAGCTGCGCCGGTAGCGGCTTGCCATTGGCCAGGGCGACCTGTTGCTGCTGCGCCAGGCTCTGCGGGGTGATGTTGACCAGTCTGGCCTTGGGGCCGTCAGGGTCATCGGCTTCGACATCACTGAGGCTCATATGCTGGCCGGGGGCGAATGCGCAACCTTGCAGGAGCAGGGCAAACAGCAGTGCGGCGACGGGCGATCGATACATAGGGAGGTTTCCTTCCTGAGAATACGCGGTGGGGTGGGGTCAGAAGGCGTTCTTGTTGAGAAAGCCCTTGAACAGGGTCAGCAGGATGATTTTCAGGTCCAGCCACAGCGACCACTGCTGGATGTACTGCAGGTCGAACTCGACGCGCTTGCGCATCTTGTCCAGGGTGTCGGTTTCACCGCGCCAGCCATTGACCTGAGCCCAGCCGGTGATGCCCGGCTTGACCTTGTGGCGCAACATGTAACGGCTGACCTGCTTGCGGTATTGCTCGTTGTGCGCCACGGCGTGGGGACGCGGCCCGACGATGGACATGTCACCGCGCAGGACGTTGAAAAACTGCGGCAGTTCATCCAGCGAAGTGCGCCGCAGAAAGCCGCCCAGCGGCGTGACACGGGCGTCATTGCGGGTTGCCTGGCGGACCTCGTCGCCGTTTTCCTGGACGGTCATGCTGCGAAATTTCCAGACCATGATCGGCCGGCCGTCCAGCCCGTAGCGGCGCTGGCGAAACAGCACCGGGCCTTTGGAGGTGAGCTTGATCGCAGCGGCGATGACCAGCAGCGGCAGCGCGATCAGCAGCAGGATCAGGCTGGCCAGGATCACGTCTTCGGCACGTTTGACCAGGCCCAGCGCTCCCTCCATGGGCGAGTCGAAAATGCTGATGGTGGGCAGGCCGTTGATACTCTCGCTGCGCGCATGCAACAGCTCGAACGTGAACACATCCGGGATCAGGTACACCGAGACGGTGGTGTCGGACAGCCCGGTAATCAGCTCGCGCAGGTGGGGTTCGGCCTGGGTGATGTAGACCTTGTCGATGCGGCCCTGACGGGCATCAATGATCAATTGCTCAAGGTCACCCAGCACCAGCAGCCGCGAACCCTTGCTGTCGAGGTCCATCTGCTGCGGGTGGCTGTCATAGAAGCCCAGCAGTTTCAGGCCCATCCACGGCGCATCGGCAATCGAGCGGGCCAGGCTGGCACCGACCTGGCCGGTGCCGACGATGGCCACCCGGCGGGTATTGAAACCGTGTCGGCGCAAGGCGTGCAGCACTTGACGAATCAGCACCCGATAACCGCACAGGGTCGCCAGCACCAAGGCGAACCAGGTCATCTGTTGGGGCGTTGGCAATGCCTGGCCGTCGAGCAACAGGTAATCCATCGAGAGCAAGCTGACAAAGCTCAGTGACCACCAGGTGAAGACCTTGGCCAGTTCGCCGAAAATACGCTCGCCACGCCAGGATCCGTACAACTGGTGAAATTCGCTGAGCCAGTGAAAGCCCAGCACCGCCATAAGAATCTGCAGCCAGCTTTCGGTAGGCCCAAACAACGCTTGCTGCTGGTGTTGCCAATAGCCGATCAGCACGATGACCAGCAGATCCAGCAGGCGGTGGGCGACTGACAGCAGCGATTGATGGGCATGTAAGATGCCGCGAAGCGGAGTGTCCATGGTTCACCCTCAGACCGATTTGATCGGTACGACGCGGGCGGCCAGCTCGCTGTCAGGCGAAGCTGCGCGCCAGTCCAGCAGGTTGGGGCGCTGTTGCCGGGCACTGGCCAGGCGGGCGTCAACCAGGGCCTTGATCTGCTGTTCAAAGCGCTCCGTGGAAAAACGCTCGGCATTGAAGCGGCAGGCGCTGGCGCTGATCCGCCCCTGAGTGCTTTCGAACTGGCCAACGGCGGCTATCAATGACGCGGCGTCCTGGCGGTCATACAGCACCCCGGTCGGGGTTGGATGGTCCAGCCCCAGCACGGTTTCCAGCACCCCGCCCTTGCCGTAGGCGATCACCGGGGTGCCGCAGGCCTGGGCCTCGACCGGGCTGATGCCGAAGTCTTCTTCGGCGGCAAACACAAAGGCTTTGGCGGCGCGCATGTGCTCCAGCATTACCGCCGTCGGCTGGTAGCCGAGCAGCGTGACGTTGGGGGCGTTGATGGCCTGGCAGCGGGGCATTTCCGGACCGTCGCCGACCACCACCAGACGTTTGTCCGGCATGTTGGCGAATGCCTCGACGATCATCGGCAGGCGCTTGTAAGGCACCATGCGCGAGGCGGTGAAATAGTAGTCATCGCGCAGCCCCAGCGGGGTGTAGTGCAGAGTGTCCACAGGCGGATAAATCACAGTGGACGAGCGCCGGTAGGCTTTGTCGATGCGCGCGCCGATGAACGCCGAGTTTGCAACGAACTCATCGACCCCGGCAGCGCTGCGCTGGTCCCACATGCGGATGTAGTGCAGGACCATCCGCGCCAGAGTGCCCTTGAACCCCTTGTCGAGGCCTGACTCACGCAGGTATTGGTGTTGCAGGTCCCAGGCATAACGAATCGGTGAATGCACATAGCTGACGTGCAACTGATCCGGGCCGGTCAACACCCCTTTGGCGACCGCATGGCTGCTGCTGATCACCAGATCGTAGCCTGACAGGTCCAGTTGCTCGATGGCCATCGGCATCAGCGGCAGATAGCGCTGGTAGTGCTTGCGTGCACCGGGCAGTTCCTGGATGAAGCTGGTGGTGGCGACTTTGCCGCCCAGTTGGGCACGGTCCCGGTCGCTGAGGAAGTCGATCACGGCAAACAGATCGGCTTGCGGCCAGACCTTGAGCAGCGAGGCCAATACGCGTTCGGCGCCGGCGTAGGTCACCAGCCAGTCGTGGACGATTGCGATTTTCATGGGTCTTCCTTGAGCGGTGGCGAGTGAGCGGCGATGCGAACAGCGTGCAGCCGGATCTCAGGGCTTGGGGTCAGGTGCGCGGCAGGCTGCTGCGTTGCACGCCAGGTTCGGGGAGCTGGTCGAGCCGTTGCGACAGCCGCAGCGCTGAGTGGCGCCAACTGAAGCGCGCAACGTTGGCCAAGCCCTTGCGGCGCAGGAACTGGCGCAGATCCGCCTCATTGAGCAGCCGCTGCATAGCGGCGGCCATCTGTTGGACATCCAGCGGGTCGAAGTACAGCGCGCTGTCGCGCAGCACTTCCGGAATCGACGCGGCGCTGGACGCCAGCACCGGGCAGCCACAGGCCTGGGCCTCAAGTGGCGGGATGCCGAAACCTTCGTACAGTGAAGGAAACACGAATGCCGTGGCACCCTGGTACTGGGCGATCAGCTCGGCATCTTCGAGGCGGCCGAGAAAACGGATGCGTGGGTCGCGGCAGGCCAGTTGTTGCAGGTCCGGGTCAGCGAACAGGCTGTTGGCGCTGCCGACGATGTGCAGTTGCAGGTCTGGCTGGCCGCGCAGGCTCAGGAACGCCTGGATCATGCGCCTGAAGTTCTTGTGCAGATTGGGTGAGGAGACCGCCAGCAGGTAAGGCTGTTCCGGTTGGCTGGCGGCGGGCATGAACTGCTCGCTGACGGCGGCTGACAGAATCAGGATGCGCTCTTTGGGCAGCCGGTAAAATCCGGCTATTTCACTTTTGGAGAACTCGCTGTTGGTGACCAGTGCACGGACCCGCGACAGCAGGATCGGCATGATCGTCCGGTAGGCTGCGCGATAGCGCCAGCTATAGCTTTGCGGATGGCGAACGTAGGTGATGTCGTGGTGGGTGGCAACCTGATTGCGGTAGAACATCGGGTTGCTGTTGCTCAGTGACAGCAGCAGCGGATTGCCGTTGCGCCGCAGGTACAGCGGCAGGTCAAGCTGTTCCCACAAATGGCCTTGGTGGCGGCCGATGCACTGCACCTGCAAGGCCTGGGCGCTGGCGTGGTTTTTGATACCGTGCGGGGCGACGAAGACCAGATCGTCGCGCAGTTGGCGCAGCGCCAGGCAGATCTGCTCGGCGTAGCGTTGCACACCGCAGGTGTCCTGAGTCAGAAAACGGGCATTGATAACGATCATCGCAGGGGCCTGCAAAGTGATGAAGCGGATGAATGTCAGAGCCTTGACGGGCTGTGTCGCGGGCGTCAGATCGGATGTGGCTGGGGCAGGGCCATGCGCCCTTGCAGGGTCTGGATGAACAGGCGTTCGTAGCTGTCGAGCATCAACTCCAGGTCGAGTAGCGCGGCAACGCTGCTGCGCGCCTGAGCGCTGAGGCGGGCCAGTAGTTGCGGTTGCTGGTGCAGTTTAAGCATCGCCAGGCCCAGTGAGTCGGGGTCGTCCGGGCTGCACAGCAGGCCGTTGAGCTGGTCCTGGATGATCTCCGTCAGGCCGCCCATACGACTGGCGATCACCGGCCGCGAATGAGCGCAGGCTTCTACGGCGACCATGCCGAATGGCTCGCTCCAGGTCGAAGGCACCACCGCCACATCGATTCCGGCGTAGAACCGTTCCGGTTGCTGATAGCCGACAAAACGGATCCTCTCGCTATTGCCGGCCATGGCCTTGAAGCGCTGTTCATCGGCCACTTGGCCGCGCCCGGCGATATCGAGCGTGGCGTCGAACGGCAGGCGCTTGAACTGCTCGATCAGCCAGCCCACGCCCTTGGGCTCTGACAGCGTGCCCAGATAACCGAAGCGCAGCGGTGCTTGCGCACTGCGGCTCGGCGACCAGGCCGGCAAGGGCGCTGGAAACGGGCTGGCGTTATAGATCACCTGACAGCTCGCGCCCTTGAAGTAGCCATGGTTACGCAGCCGGTCGAGCATGAAGCGGCTGACCGCGACCACGCTGTCGACCTGCGTCGAGCGTTCGGCGTGCCCCTTGCGAAACTGCACGCACATTCCACAGCGCTGCTGGCAGTCACGGCCTTGCTTGAACATGGTGCTGCTCGGGCACAGCAGGTACAGGTCATGTAACACCTGAACGATGGGCAGGTTGTTATGGCTGATTTCATCCCAGGCCGAGACCGACCAGCCGGTGAGGTTATGGCAGACCACCAGGTCGGGTTGTTCGAGCTTGATGACCCGCTTGAGGTGCTCGCGCATGCCGCTGTTGTAGCGGTCACGCAGGTGCCAGCCAAGGCGTGCCAGCCGACCTGGACGGCGCTGAGTGAAGTGCCAGTAGAAATTGCGCAGGCCGGCGCGGTAGACCCTGACCTGATTGACCTCTTCCTGATACAGGCCGGCTTTGGCACCCGTGACCAGCACCCGTACGTTATGGCCGCGCGCCTGCAACCCTTCGACAGTGCGTTGCAGGATGATTTCTGCACCGCCGCCAATGTCCGGGGCATACAGGCTGCTGAGAAACAGAAGCTTCATAGCGGATAGGACCGGTTCAGGCCCAACAGCCCCGACTCGCCATCGGCAATCGCCTGTTCGAGCAGTTTCAGACGCGGGCCGGCATCGCAGCGGCGGGCGAAGACCCGCAGCAGGCGCAGGAACAACCAGCGATTGAGCTGGTAGAGCAACGGCGAACTGACCCAGATGTTCTTGTCAAACCAGGCCTGATTACGTGCACCGTAGTAGGCGCGCAGGTCGGAATCGCCGAGCAGGTAACTCTCGTAGACATTGCTGGTGCGTTGCTTGATGTTCCAGGAATGCTCCAGGTCGTCGAGCAGCGCTTCGGGCACCAGAAACAAGCGTCCGCCATTGGCGGTGATGCGCCAGGTGTATTCGTTGTCGTCGGCGTACAGCTTCAAGGCATCGAGCGGCAGGCCGATCTTGCGGTACAGGCTGTGATGGGCCAGCAGACCGCCGTACGTGGCAAACGGCAGTTGCACCAGCGAAGGCAGGCCAGCACTGAGCCGTGGTCGTCCCCACGGCAAGCGCCGCCAGAGTTTGTACGGCACCTGAGCGACATGAAAACCCAGAAAGCTTGAGCGCTTCTGCAGGGCAAAACGCTGCGGCACGCCGGTGGCAATGTCGGCCTGATGGGTAGGGCGAAAGCCGAGCACTGCGGTGTTGTCGGCGTCGTGCGCCTGGATCAGGCGTTGTAGCCGGTCATGCAGCACTTCCACGGCATTGGGCGTCGGCGCATTGTCGTCGTCCATCAACCACAGGTACTCGCCACCGGCCTGCAGCGCGGCCTGAATCCCTATGGCATAGCCGTTGGCCGAGCCGGTGTTGTGCTCAAGGTGGATCACCCGGACCTGCTCGGGCCACTGTTCGGTCAGTTTGTGCAGCGGCGCCGTCGAGGCGTTACTGACCACAATGACCCGCTCGATCAAGGGGTTTGCCAGCGAGCGGCTGATCAGCGTATGCAAATAGCTGTAGCGATCCCCGTAGGTCAGGGTCACCAGCGTGGTCTGCTTGGACATGGGACATTCCGTTGTAAAGGCGAGAGTGGTGATTTGCCTGTAGGAGCGAGCTTGCTCGCGAAGAGGCAATTGCAGTCACGACATTTGTGGCGCCTGGCCAATAGCATTCGCGACCAAGGCCGCTCCTACAGAGAAGCAATCCAGCCGGCAAAACCAGAGGCTTCAGGCCGGTACACGCGCCAACTCGTTGAGCGGCAGGACGACCCGGTGCTGGCGCTGCATCAGGTTAAGCAGGATCACGGCCCGTTCGGTGCCGTCGAAGGCCAGAAAAATGGCTTCCACGTCACAGAAGCTGCGGCTGCGGATCAGCACCGGGTCACCTTGGTTGAAGCTTGAGTGCGGTGTCTGACCGGCCAGGCGCTGGCGGATCTGTTCGATCAGTTCATCGCTTACCGGGGTCGGCTGGCTACCGAACGTCACGATTCGCGACACGCCACGGGTGGAGCGAATCGGGTACCAGTTGTCCTGCATCTGGTCCATGCGGATGAACAGATAGCCGGGAAACAGGGTTTCGGGGCGGGCCGTGTTATTGGTCAGCGGCTGATAGCACTCGAACTGCTGGCGCTGCAGATGCTCCAGGGCACGGGCTTCCTGGCGTGGGCGGGTCTGGATCAGGTACCAGCGGGCGGGGACGGCGAGAGTCGTCATGCAATCACTCCCCGGCAAGCTGTGAGCTGAACGGCACGATATCGGCGTCCATGCACGGGTCGTTAGCAGCACCGCCCTCACTCACACTGAAGTTGCCGAGCAGCGCCTGCACCTGCTCGACGCTGTTGAACATCAGCACATCGATGATCGACAGGTTGGGCACGAACTCATGCTTGAGCTGTGCATAGCTGATCGGGTTCATGGTGAAGAAGCGCAGTTGCAGGCCGTTGCGGGCGAAGCGCTCACGGTCGTACAGCTCAAGGCCGCCAATCGGATTGAGGAAGGTGCCTGCCGAAAAGGTGTGGGCGATGTTGATGACCCGCTCCTGCTTGTCCGTGCAGGCGCTAAGGGTGAGGTTTGAGCCGCGCAGGATCGGCGTGCTGATCTGTAGGTAAGCGCAGATTTCACGCAGGGCGTTTTCTGCATACAGGGCCAGATTGTGTTGGGGGAAGCGGATCAGCCGCTCCAGCAGCGGCATGACCTCACTGAAGTAAGGTGCCTTGCGGTAGCTGTGAACGAGCAGGTTGACCAGCCGCGGCGCGTCGTTCTCGAAAAAACTGTCGGCCAGTTGGCGCTGCATGATGGGCAGCTCGAAGCGGTCCTTTTTGACTGCAAAAGTCATCAGCCGTGGCTGGCCTTCGCAGAGGATACGGTTACGGTTGACCCAGCCGGCGCGGATGTATTGCAGGTCATCGCCCAGTACGAATACATCGGCGGTGGCGATGAGCTGGAAATAGCCCAGATAGGGAAACAGGTACGGCTGCATCATTGCGATGGTCCTGGTCATGGTAAAGCTCCTTGTTCGTCGCAGGCCGGTTTATTTTTGAACCGGGTGGTAGCTGTAGCCGTAGGTCGTGCAGTCGTATTCGGCGGTGGAGGCCTTGCGCACCACTGCGTTGAAAATCGCGCCCTTGATGACGATGCCGTTCTGGTTGAGGCGGCGTTTGCAGGCTTCCAGTTCGCGGGTGGTGGTCAGGCCGAAACGTGCCACCAGCAGGCAAGTGCCGGCCTGGCGGCCGACCAGGGTGCCGTCGGTCACGGCGAGGATCGGCGGGGTGTCGATGATGATCAGGTCGTACTGCGGCGATAGCTCGCCGAGCATTCGGTTGAAGTTGTCGTGCATCAGCAATTCCGACGGGTTGGGCGCCGCGAAGCCACAGGAAATGAAGTCCAGGTGACGGACTTCGGTGTGATGAATGACCTCGGTGTACTTGAGCCTTGCTGCCAGGGTGTCAGACAACCCGTGGCGCGGTTGCAGGCCCAGTACCTTGTGCAGGTAGCCCCTGCGCATGTCGGCGTCGATCAGCAGGACCCGCTTGCCGGTCTGGGCAATGATCACCGCCAGGTTGGCGGAGACGAACGACTTGCCGGCGCCGGGCAGGGGGCTGGTGATCATCAGCACATTGTTGCGCGCTTCGAGCATCGCAAAATGCAGGCTGGTGCGCAGGCTGCGCAAGGATTCCAGGGCCAGTTCTTCCGGGGCGCGGGTGCTGAGCAGGCGCGACTCGCGGGGCAAGCCCGCCGCGTTGGCGGTTTTATCCAGACGCTCTTGCTGGCGCGAGAACGGCAGCGAGGCGTACACCGGCATGCCGAGGTTTTCGATCAGATCGGGGTTTTCGATGCCGCGATAGAACGCCTGGCGGATAAAAATGATGATCACCGCCAGCAGGGCGCCACACAGGGTGGCGACCAGCACCAGCAGTTTCTTCATTGGCTTGACGGGTTTCTCGATGTTGGTGTCGGCATTGTCGATGATGCGTACGTTGCCGATGCTGCCGGCGCGCAGGATGTCCTGTTCCTGGCTCTTGTTGAGCATCAGGGTGTAGGTCTGACTGATGACCTGCATGTCGCGGGTCAGGCGCAACAGTTCTTGCTGCGACTGGGGCAGGCTGTCGATCTTTTTCAGCAGGATCTGCTTCTGGCCTTCCAGTTGGCCGATCTGGCTCATCAAGCTGCGGTAGGTGGGGTGCTCGCGGGTGTAAAGGCGCTCCAGCTCGACGCGTTTGAGCTTGAGCTCCGAGAGCCGGTTGTCCATCTCCACGACCTGATCGAGCACGCCTTTGGTTTCAATGGACAGGTCCACCGAGCGGGCGCTGGTCTGGAATTTCTGCAGAGCGGTCTCGGCTTCTTCGAGTTGCTTGCGCACCATCGGCAATTGCGAGCGAAGAAACTCCAGCCGCTGCGCGGCTTCGGCCGAACTGCGCTCGACATTCTGGCGCACATACAGGCGGCTGACCTCGTTGAGAATGCGGTTGGCTTTCTCGGCGTCCGGGTCCTGCAGAGAGAGGTAGATGATGCCCGAGTCCTTGCCGGCCTCGATGATCTTCAGGCGATCCTGCCAGAGCAGCGCGCTGCTCAGGGTGCGCTGACGCGACACGCTGAACTCGGTGCCGGGACGGGCGTTGAGTTCGGCGACCTGCATGATCACACCATGGCCCAGGCTGGTGCGTCGTACCGCGCCATTGAGCAGCAGATTGCCGTCGGCGTCATACAGGCTGTACTCACCGGTTTTGCCGGCCACCAGTTTCAATGCCTCACCCAGCAACGCCTCGGGCACTGTGAGCTGGAAAATATCGAGCTTCTCCCCGCCCCATGCATAGCTATCGAGGCCAAACAGCGGTTCGGCCAGTTGCCCTTGGTACTGGGGCTGGAAATTACGCGCCAGCCAGGCGCCGATGACCGGCACGTGGTCGGGGGTTGCCTCGATGTTCAGGCGCAGGTCATCGACCACCTTGACCAGCAGCGCGCGGGATTTGATCAGCTCGATCTCGGTGGTGGCCTGGGAGGCCGACATCGGTTTGTTGCTGACCTCCGGCACGCCTTCGATACCAACCTTGCGCGGTTCGATCTGGATCATCGCCGAGGCCTGGTACACCGGTGTGGCGAGCACCACGTACAGTACGCCGAGCACGAAGAACATGCCGGTCAGCCAGAAAATCAGGCGCTTGTGGTCGAGCAACAGGTGTAACAGGGTGGTCAGGTCGATCCGGGTGTCCTGGTAGTGGTCCAGGGTGGAGCGGTTCATGACAGTCATTGGTTCGGATCTCCTGACTGAATATAAGGAAGCCAGTCATCGACGCAGCGCGACAGATGCGTGTAGGTCTGTTCGAACGCCGCTCTGGGGCGCTTATAGGGGTCGACGATTTCTGCCGCGTGCTGCCACTGGCCGATCAGGAAGGTCTTGCCGCGCACCTCCGGGGCCAGACGAAACAGACTGGCCAGGTGCGGTTGCTCCATCGACAGGATCAGGTCGGCACGGCGCAACATTTGCCGGTCCACCTGCTGCGAGCGATGGCCGGGCAACTCAAGGCCGTGAAGGTCCAGTACTTCCCTGGCCAGGCCATCGATCGGTGCGCCGGTCAGCGCGTGCAGGCCGGCCGAGCGGATCGAGATCGGCCGGTCTGCCAGCCGGTCACGCAGAATGGCCTCGGCCATGGGGCTGCGGCAGATGTTGCCGACGCAGACCACCAGCAGTTCACTGAACATGGGCTTTGGCCGGTTGTGGACGCAGGCGCCGGCCAAGGTTGACAACGAAGTTGCGTGCCACCCGCAGCAGGGCCTGGACCTTGTGGCGCGGCGACAAGGCAGACAGCGACAGGCAGACACTCTGGATCAGGAAGTGCTCATACAGCGCCTGGTTGCCGAGGCGGTGGTAGTAGTTGGCCAGGCTTGAGCTGGTCTGCAGGCTCATGTGCAACTTGCGCTTGTCGCTACGCATCGAAAAGATCCCGCCAGGGTGCAGGCGGTAGGCCGCCGGTTTGATTTGCGCCATGAACTTGCCTTTGCCATAGGCGCCGAGCAGCGACCACCAGCACAGGTCGTTGAGCGGTGCGACGCGCATCTGCAACTCTGGCGGCATGCTGCTCAGCACATTGCGAAAACAGGTGGTCAGGGTCGATATGGGCCGGGCCTTTTGCAGCTCCAGCGCAGTGGCATCGCCGCGCAATTTACCTTGCAGTTGCACGCCGTACTGGCCCTTGTCATCGAAGGCAATCGCGTCGTGGTAGGTGATCACGTAGTCGGGGTGGCGCTCCAGAAAATCCACCTGCAACTGCAGTTTGCGCGGGTCGGTCCAGTAGTCATCACCTTCACAGAACGCGATATAGCGGCCCCGCGCTTTGACAAACAATTCGGGCACACAGGGCTTGCCGAGCCGAAACTGATTTTCGCTCTGATAAAACGGCCGGATGATGTGCGCATAGCGCTCGGCGTATTGCGCGATGATCCGCGCGGTGTTGTCAGTCGAGGCATCGTCGTTGATGAGGATCTCGAAGTTGAAATCGGTCTGCTGCGCCAGAAATCCATCCAGGGTCTGGGCGATGAACGCTTCCTGGTTATAGGTCGGGCAGACAATGCTCAACAACGGTGGCTGGGACGATTCGTGGCGCGTATGACGGGCAATGGCATCCATGGCTCAGGTACTCGGTTTGCTCAACGTTAGATAGATCTTGTGCAGCAGCGGGCGATGACTGAGGGTCACCGGCAACAGGGTCAGCAAACCGCAGAGCGCCAGCGCAAGGACCACGCTGAAACGATCAGGGCCGGCAATCAGTTTGAACAGCGGCGCACTCAGCGTCAGGCCGAGCAAGGTCATCAGGCTGATCCGCAGCAGGTCGCGCAGCCACGGCCCATGCAGGGCAGGCGCCAGGCGGCGGTGGACGATCAGCGGCCAGATCGCCAGTGACACCAGACGCAGGCCGGCCCAGCTCAGCGCTGCACCGAGCACGCCCAGTTCATGGATGGCCCAGACCGTCAGCGGCACGCTGATGACGGCGCAAACCAGGCTGTAGGTGACGTGCAGGCGGATCTGCCCGTAGGCGTATTGCAGGTAAAACTGAAAGCCGCTGATGGCCATGATCGCGCTGCCCAGCACGTACCAGCCCAGCACCGGCTGGCTCCAGCGGGCGGCCTGCAGGTCGCCGGTCCAGGCATAGATCAGCGCCTGGCCATGCAGGGCGATGATCCCGGCCAGAGGAAACAGCAGGGTGCAGACAAACCGGTGGGCATCAAGAAACAGCCGGTGCATGTCCGCTTCGCGGTTCTCGGCCATCAACCGTGCCAGGCGCGGCAGCAGGGTCTGCACCAGCGGGTTGGTCAGGGTCAGCAGGCCGGTGGCGATCAGTGCGATCAGCGCGAAGTAGCCGTATTCATCGAGCGGCAGGCGCTCGGCCAACAACACCTTGTCCAGTTGGGTCAGCACGATCCACAGGATCGCGGTGAACGACAGGCTGGCGGCGAACGGCATGAGCGGCCTGACCAGCGCGGCATCGAAACCGGCCAGGCCGGCAGGCATTTGCCGCCAGGCTCGCACCGCGAACAGCAAGCTTTCCAGCAGGCTGACCAGTACCTGGAACAGGAAAAAATCGCGTACCTCTTGCGACCACAGGCTGACCAGCAGCAGGGCACCGAAATAACGCAGGGTCGCGACCAGCACATTGGCGGCGTTCAGCCAGGCGTGCTGTTCCAGGCCCTGTAGCCCGCTGCGATACAGGGTCGCGTACAGGCGCAGCGCGATAATCACGCCCATCAGGCTAATGCAGTCGCTGACAGTCTGCGCCGAGAGCACTTGTGCGTTCAGCCATTGGCTGGCCAGCCACGCACTGGCCAGGTGCACGGCCAGCGCGCAAGCGACGGTCAGCGGCACGAACAGCAGCTCGAACGAGCGCAGCAGCCGCCCGCTTGCCTGGCGACCGGCTGCGTCTGCCGGTTGTTGGGTAACGGCGCGTACCAGGCTCGGTGACAGGCCGGCGTCCAGCAATTGCAACCAGGCTTGCAACACCGTGAAGAAGCCGATCAGGCCATAGGCCTCTGCCCCCAGATGCGCCAGGTAGAACGGCATTACAGCAATGCCGACCAGCAGCACGTAGGCTTGCCCGGCATAGTTGAACAGCGTATTGCGCATGACCGACATGGCTGTCACCCGACCTGGGCCACGGCGGAGCCGGCAGCCTCTGGACTGCAGGTTTCGAGCAGGGTCTGGATCACTTGTTGCTGCTCTTGCGGGTGCAGGCCTGGGTAGATCGGCAGGCATAGCACCCGCTCGCTCAGGGCGCGGGCGATGGGTTGGCCGGCTTGTGGCTGGAGATATTCCAGCGTGTCGAGGCTGGGGTAGAAGTAACGGCGCGGATTGATGCCGTTGGCGTTGAGCGCCGTACGCGCCTTGAGCAGTTGCTGCTCGTCGCGCAGGGCCACCGGGAAGTAGCTGTTGTTCAACTGGCTGTCGGCCTGGGCGCTCTGCAGGTCCATGTAGTCGCGCAAGCGGCTGTTATAGCGCCAGGCGATTTCGGCACGGGCTTCAAGGATGTTGTCGATATCGTCGAGGATGCACAGGCCCATGGCGGCGGAGAATTCGTTGAGCTTGGCATTGATGCCGATGCCCTCGATGCGGTCGACATTGGCGATGCCGAAGTTGCACAGCAGCATGACCCGCCGCGCCACCTCGTCATCGTCAGTGACGATGGCGCCGCCTTCGATGGTGTGAAACAGCTTGGTGGCATGAAAACTCAAGGTGCTGATGTCACCCCAGCGGTACACCGATTGCCCGGCGTGGCGCACCGCGAAGGCATGAGCACCGTCGTAGATGACTTTCAGGTTGCGCCGGCGGGCAATGCTGTCAATCGCCTCGACGTCACACGGGTTGCCAAACACATGGGTGGCAACGATGGCGCTGGTGTCGGCTTCGATGGCTTGTTCGATGTGCGCCGGGGAGAGGTTCCAGGTCTGTGGGTCGATATCGGAGAATAACGGGCGGATGCCTTCCCACTGTAATGAGCTGGTGGTGGCGACGAAGCTGAACGGGGTGGTGACGGCACTGCCGGTCAGGTTCAGTGCGCGGTAGGCGATTTGCAAGGCCAGGGTGCCGTTGTTGGTGAGGATCACGTGACGCACGCCCAGGTAGTCGCGCAGCCGGGCTTGCAGTTCCATCAGCAGTGGCCCGTGATTGGTCAGCCAGCCACGGCTGTAGATCCCTTCGACGTAGCGCTTGAACTTGTCGATGTCGCCAAGGTACGTCTTGGTCACGTTAATCATCTGAACCTCCGTGTTGTCGGGCTGAAGAAGCGTCAGGCCTGAGGGCCTGAGCGCTGACCCGCATGGCCCGGCGTTCGGTAATGCGCCGGATCAGACGGGTAATGAGGCTGCCGTGGTGCGGGTCGCCGAAGTGCAAAATGGCGGTGGCGCGGATAACGCCGGGGCTGCACGGCTGGTTGGCATGCAGCGATCGGTAGCCCCAGAACAGGTAAATGCTGCCGGGGACCAATTGCACGATCAGCGGCTTGAGCCAGCCCAGGCGGATTGCCCATGCCAGCAAGCTGCGGGTTATGGCGTTTTGCAGCAGCATCTTGTGCAGCACATTGACCAGCAACGAACGCGAGGCGCTGCGCAGGTTGGGAAACATCATCAGGTCGCCACGCTGCTGGCCTTCATCCGGGATGTAGATGGGGATGAGCACCGTGACCAGGCTGGCATCGAAGTGAAAGCAGTTCGACTCCCGACGCCCTTGGTTGCCTTGCACGCAACGCAAGACCGGAAAGATGCTCTGGCCTACGCTTTGCTGGCCGGCAGCCAGGCAGTAAAGGTCGGCGAGCAATTGTTGCAGGGTCGGGCTGGAGCACATCTGCAGCAGTGAACAACCTGCCAGTGCCTGTTCTCCATGACAGGCGAAATACTCCCCGGCATGCCGCTGGGCCTGCTGGTCGGTAAAGGCGCGCAGTTGTGTCAGGTCATCGTGGCTCAACAGACTCTCGATACAGGCGTAGCCCTGAGTATCAATGCTGCGGGCCAATTGTCTGATCGGTTCAGAAACAGCTGCAAAAGTAGACGGCATTCGTTCACACCTCTGGGTAGGAGGAGGCGAAAAACCAAATACATTGGCGCCATGGCCTGGTTCATCGAGCATTTGTCTGGGCACGCTACCGCCCGAAGCTCAATGCTTCGGGGGGAGGCGTGAATAGGTGTAACCAGTCCTTGTCAATCGCTCAGAAATGTCCGAGCAATGGGAAAACTCCAGGCAAAGCTACCGCCACACCGAACAGAGTCAGCAGTTCAATAAGGGGTATGCGAGTTGACAGACATCCAGTGGCGCCAATAGCACCCTGGAAACAACCGGAATACGGGAATACAACCATGTAGGGGTCAATACGACCACATCAATGCAATGCTCTGTGGCATTGGCATACAAGCCAGGTGTGGTCAGACAGACCTATATATTGGGGCCGTCTGAGGATCTGTCAAATTATTTCGTCAAAATCCTGTTTTGTTTCTGATAAAAAACATGACTTTCAGGTAACCGATTGATTTTAAAGGTGTCAAAAAACATGTGTTGTTTTTTTGGCGCCCCTGTGTCGACTTTTAACTGTCCGGTTTACTGCCGGTTTTATTGATGACTTGACAGTCTTGCGGTACGCCTTGAATCGGTCTGTTGATCAAGTTGGCGGGATAATGAGTATTTTTATATGTGATTTGGTTATTAATTAATTCAAATTAATAATTTTTAGTTCTATTTGGTCTGGTGCATCATGAGCCCATGGTTAGATGGGTCGGGTATCACGCAACCTCTGTAACGTGAGCCGGCCCTGGAAACGATCTGCCGAGCCAGATCGTGCATTCTAGAGGGATGTTCATGAGCGATAACGCACTGTATTTCGATTATGCCGCCACCACGCCTGTGGACGAGCGGGTCATTCAGGTGATTGTTTCGTGTCTGGGCCAATCAGGCACCTTTGGTAATCCGGCTTCCAGTTCTCACCGGTTCGGGCAGGCAGCACGGCAAACGGTCGAAATGGCCCGCCAACAGGTCGCGACACTGGTGGGCGCCAGCGCCGGCCAGATCATCTGGACCTCCGGGGCCACCGAATCCAACAATCTGGCACTCAAGGGCGCAGCGCAAGCCTGGTGTCAGCGCCAGGGTCGCGCCGGCGGGCATATCATCACCAGCCAGATTGAGCACAAAGCCATTCTCGATACTGCCCATTACCTTCAGGGGCAGGGCTTTGAGGTGACTTACCTGGTCCCTGACGCGGACGGGCTGATCACTCCCGAGGCGGTCAGCGCCGCGCTGCGTGAAGACACGCTGCTGGTCTCGCTGATGCTGGTCAACAATGAACTGGGCACGGTCAATGACATCGCCGAGACCGGTCGCCGGGTGCGCGCCCATGGCGCCTTGCTGCACGTCGATGCGGCTCAGGCGGCGGGCAAGTTGGCGATTGATCTGAGCGTACTGGAGGTCGATCTGATGTCGTTTTCAGCGCACAAGATTTACGGGCCCAAAGGTATCGGCGCGCTGTATGTCGGACCGCGTGCCGAGCAGCGGGTACTGGCGCAGATTCACGGTGGCGGCCATGAGCAGGGCTTGCGCTCCGGTACTCTGGCGACCCACCAGATTGCCGGAATGGGCAGCGCTTTCGCTCTGGCTGGCGAACATCTGGAACAGGAGATTGCCGACACATGGCAGTTGAACCGGCGCTTGTGCGAATTGCTGGCAGACGTTCCCGGGCTGGTCATTAACGGCAGCCGCGAGCAACGTATACCGCATACCTTGAGCTTGACCTTTACTCATCTGGACCTGGATGTCGCCGCACTGGGGCAATCGTTGGCGTTTTCTTCGACCTCGGCGTGCAATTCGGCCAGCAGCGCTCCGTCCCATGTCTTGTCGGCGCTGGGATACGATGCGCAGCGCGCTGCACAGACCATCCGCCTGAGCTTGGGGCGTTTCACCCAGGCGGCGGATATCGAACGGGTTGCCGGGCTGATTCGCGATGCGTTGCGGCCGGCGCCGTTCTGGGCGGTTGCCCATGCCTGAGCGGGAGGCTACAGAATCGGCGAGCGCAGCCATTTTGTAGACACCCTCTAAGACCTGCTCCATTATCTGACCTGAATCGAACGGGTCAGCAGGAGTAGCAATGAGTACACAAACCCATGCCAAGGGAGTGGCGGCGCAACGTCTGGCCAGCGCGCGGGCGTTGATGAGTCGTGAAGGAATCGACGCGTGGTTGGTGCCGTCGGCTGATCCGCATCTCTCTGAATACCTGCCGGGCTACTGGCAAGGCCGGCAATGGCTTTGCGGATTCAACGGTTCGGTTGGCACGCTGGTTATCACCCATGATTTCGCCGGGTTGTGGGTCGACAGTCGCTACTGGGAGCAGGCCGAAAAGGAGCTGGCTGGCAGTGGCGTCGAACTGGTCAAGCTGTTGCCCGGCCAGCAAGGCCCGTTGGAGTGGCTGGCTGATCAGGCGGTCGCCGACAGTGTGGTAGCAGTCGACGGTACGGTGCTGGCGGTGGCCTCTTCGCGGGCGTTGGCCAGCAAGCTCTATGAGCGTGGTGCCCGCCTGCGTACCGATATGGACCTGCTCAACGAGCTGTGGCGGGATCGCCCGGCGCTGCCGGCCAACCCGGTGTATGAGCATTTGCCGCCCCAGGCCAGCGAGAGCCGTCGCGACAAGATCGAGCGGTTGCGCAAGAGCATGCTCGAACGCGATGCCGACTGGCATTTCATTGCGACCCTGGATGACATCGCCTGGCTGTTTAACCTGAGGGGTTCGGATGTCTCCTATAACCCGGTGTTCATCTGTTTTGCGCTGATCGGACCGAACAGCGTCACGCTGTTTGTCGCAGGCGACAAGGTCAGCAAGTTTGTGCGCGAAAGCCTGGAGCGCGACGGTGTGTCGTTACTGGAGTACACCCAGATTGGTGCGGCCTTGCGTGAAGTGCCGGGCGATGCGCGGTTGCTTTTGGACCCTGCGAAGGTGACCTGCGGTCTGCTCGACTATCTGGATGCACAAGTCAGTCTGGTCGAAGCGCTGAACCCGACCACCCTGTTCAAGGCGCAGAAGAACGCTGAGGACACGCGGCATATTCGTCGAGTCATGGAGCAGGACGGCGCAGCACTGTGCGAATTCTTTGCCTGGCTGGACGGGGCGCTGGGGCGTGAGCCGGTCAGTGAGCTTGATATCGATGAGCAACTGAGTCTGGCCCGTAAGCGTCGTCCTGGTTACATCTGCCCCAGCTTCGCCACGATTGCCGGATTCAATGGCAATGGGGCCATGCCGCATTACCGCGCCAGCGAGGCGGCGTTTGCGCAGATCGAAGGCGATGGCCTGTTGCTGATCGACTCGGGTGGTCAGTACCTGGGGGGCACCACCGACATTACCCGGATGGTTCCTGTCGGTCGGCTGAGTGCCGAACAGAAGCGCGATTGCAGTCGAGTACTCAAGGGCGTGATTGCCCTGTCACGGGCGCATTTTCCCAAAGGCATCCTGTCGCCTTTGCTGGACGCGATTGCGCGGGCGCCCATCTGGGCTGATGAGGTGAACTATGGTCATGGAACCGGGCACGGGGTCGGGTACTTCCTGAACGTTCATGAAGGGCCGCAAGTGATCGCCTACCAGGCACCGGCGACGCCGCAGACCGCCATGCTGCCGGGCATGATTACGTCCATTGAACCTGGTACTTATCGGCCGGGGCGGTGGGGCGTGAGAATCGAGAATCTGGTGATTAATCAGCCGGCGGGGCAAAGCGAGTTTGGCGAGTTCCTGCGTTTTGAAACCCTGACCCTGTGCCCGATCGACACCCGTTGCCTGGACCTGGGTATGCTCAGCGCTGAAGAAAAAGGCTGGCTCAATGCCTACCATGCTCACGTTAACGAGCGGCTGAGCCCCTTGCTGCAGGGGGCTGGGCTGGCATGGTTGAGGGCGCGTACTGCCGCTGTCTGAGACAGCGGCACCGCCAGACTAAAGGCGGGGTTTCTTGCAGATGATGATCATGCTGCGGCTGGTGTAGCCGGCGGGATTGAGGCCGAAGGGGTAATCGCCTGGATCTTCGACGGCATCGCCAGACTTGGCGATGACCCGGTACTCGGTCGACTCGCAGACATTGGTCGCTTGTTCGTAGCACCTGTCCCAAGAGGACGACAGGCCCGAGCAATTGATATGAATGCCGCGTTTGGTCTTCTTGACCGGTGCGCTGGTGGCTGCGCAGCCTGCCACGGCCACGAGCGCCAGTACGATAACGATGTATTTCATCCCGCTCCTTAACCGGTCACCTGGTTGAGCCTGCATTGAAGCTGGCGTGGACATTCGATGGCTTTCACCGTGGTCAGTTCATCCATATGAATAAACCGTACCAGAGATGGCCTAAACATGTCTCATGTGCGAGATAAATACTAGCCCTGCATGCTCGGCACTCAGTCAGCCGGTACCAGTTTGGGCTGGTCCGGGGCCGTCGACAGCGTGACGCCTATAGAAGCCAGGATAATGGCGCCGATGGCCAACCATTGCAGCAGTGACAATTGCTCATGGAGAAAGACCATGCCGGAAAGTGCGGCAAATACCGGCTCCAGACTGGCCAGGGTGCCAAAGGTTCGCGCCGACATGCGGGTCAGAGCGACCATCTCCAGACTATAAGGAAGGGCTGTGGAGAGGATGGCCACTCCGATGGCCGCAGGCAGTAGTGAAATATCCAGTAATGCAGAGCCGGCATGCGCGATACCGAACGGGGCAACGAACATCGCGGCCACAATTACCCCAAGTGCGGCAGTCTGCACGCCGTTATGCTCACCGGCCTTCTGGCCGAACACGATATAAGCTGCCCAGCAGGCGCCGGCACCCAGTGCGCAGGCGGCGCCGAATGGATCAAGGCTGGCGGCTGACTCGCTACCCGGTATAAGCAGCAGCAAGCCAAGAATCGCCAGGCCGATCCAGAGAAAGTCGACCAGCTTGCGCGAAGCGAGCAGCGCCACAGTTAGCGGGCCGGTAAGTTCCAGTGCCACGGCAATGCCTAACGGTACGCTGCGCAACGACATATAGAAGAGCAGGTTCATTCCGCCCAGCGCCACGCCATAAAGAATAATGGCCGGAATGGACTGGGCGGTAAGACGCGCACGCCAGGGGCGCAGCACCAGGATCATGATGATGGCGGCGAATATCAGGCGTAGAGTCGTTGTGCCTTGTGCGCCTACAGCAGGAAAAAGACTCTTGGCCAGGGATGCGCCGGTCTGGATCGAAGCCATCGCGATCAACAGCAATCCCAGCGGGAAGAGTAGGGGGGCGAGGCTACGGGATGAAGTGGTCATGACAGGCTCGAACAGGATAAGGATGGATCACTGATGAGCATGATGCGTAACAATGCAGAAGTGCGCAATATAATGCGCAGTTATTTAATTTTGAAACAAAATGGAATTAACGGTTGACGGGGTTTCAGATGTCCTTATAATGCGCACCACTTCCAACGCGGAATGAACGAGAAACTCCTTGGTAATCAACGAGTTAGGAGTTCAGAAAGGGTTGGAGGCGGTGCGAGCCTCCTGGCTCCGGCGGTGAAAAAGGCAGTTGACAGCAACTTAGGATGCTGTAAGATTCGCCTCCCGCTGACGAGTTAGTCGAAAGATGCTCGGCACGCTGTTCGGTTCTAGCGTTTCGAAGTTTTGAATGAGTTTGAAACTTCTGAAAATAAATGCTTGACAGAACAAGAGGTTAGCGTAGAATGCGCGCCTCGGTTGAAGCGAAAGGCTCAACCAACCGCTCTTTAACAATTGAATCAAGCAATTCGTGTGGGTGCTTGCGCTGTCAGACTGAGAGTCAACAGATTATCAGCAACGTAAGTGGCCATGCGAGAAATCACATAGTCATTTGAGATTGCTGAGCCAAGTTTAGGGTTTTCTCAAAACCCAAGCAGTATTGAACTGAAGAGTTTGATCATGGCTCAGATTGAACGCTGGCGGCAGGCCTAACACATGCAAGTCGAGCGGTAGAGAGAAGCTTGCTTCTCTTGAGAGCGGCGGACGGGTGAGTAATGCCTAGGAATCTGCCTGATAGTGGGGGATAACGTCCGGAAACGGACGCTAATACCGCATACGTCCTACGGGAGAAAGTGGGGGCTCTTCGGACCTCACGCTATCAGATGAGCCTAGGTCGGATTAGCTAGTTGGTGGGGTAAAGGCTCACCAAGGCGACGATCCGTAACTGGTCTGAGAGGATGATCAGTCACACTGGAACTGAGACACGGTCCAGACTCCTACGGGAGGCAGCAGTGGGGAATATTGGACAATGGGCGAAAGCCTGATCCAGCCATGCCGCGTGTGTGAAGAAGGTCTTCGGATTGTAAAGCACTTTAAGTTGGGAGGAAGGGTCGTTACCTAATACGTGACGATTTTGACGTTACCGACAGAATAAGCACCGGCTAACTCTGTGCCAGCAGCCGCGGTAATACAGAGGGTGCAAGCGTTAATCGGAATTACTGGGCGTAAAGCGCGCGTAGGTGGTTTGTTAAGTTGGATGTGAAATCCCCGGGCTCAACCTGGGAACTGCATCCAAAACTGGCAAGCTAGAGTAGGGCAGAGGGTGGTGGAATTTCCTG